>NZ_MVHH01000049.1 GCF_002086515.1 Mycolicibacter arupensis | reverse complement strand
TGGGGCAGGTTCGACACAAGCACCTGAACGTGGAACAGAAAATCGGCCTCCATCATGGGAAGAAGGGTCGATAGCTGCGACGGATTTGCCAGCACGCCGGAGATTTGCTGACTGAGTTCGGATGCCCGGTCATTTGATCTGGGGTAACCCGTGTTCGCTTGGGTGACTTGAAAGTCGAGTTGCTGAGCAGCTCGGCCATCCGGGTCGCGTCCCGGTAAGTGCACTCCGCGGCGATCGGCTCGAGCCGGCTCACCTTCGATGCTGTGGCCACAAATTGCGCAAGGCTTCTTCTAAGAACGCGATTTCTTTGGCGTGCTGGGCAACGGTCGTCCGTAGCCACACCAGCTCCCCCAGCGGGTGCACCGAAACCGGCTGTCCACCACGGGTATCCAGCATCCTGGCGTCGGCGCCGCGGGTGGTGGACATCCGCCACCGCTCGTCACGCACCCATGTCTGCAGCAGGCTCGTGTCCATGTCTAGTTCGCGGGCTACCTCGGTAACCCGCCGGTGTGCATCGATCACCAGGTGCGCGGCCTTGACAAGCGCTCCGGGGTGAACGAGCGCCGATGTCGTGGCATACCAACGTCCTTCACGGGTTCACCGTCCTGCTACAGCGATGTCCACTATGTGTGGAGCGCACCGTGTGGCGGGAGTTTGCCCATCAGCCGACGGGGAATTGGGGCGTCCTGGGCGAGCCCCTGTTGGGCGTCGCGGCCGAAGCGGCGTAGCCGCAGCGAATTGGTCACCACGCTGACCGAGGACAACCCCATCGCCGCGCCCGCGATGACCGGGTTGAGCAGGCCCAGTGCGGCAAGGGGGATCGCGGCGGTGTTGTAGCCGAACGCCCAGCCAAGGTTCTGATGGATGGTGCGCAGGGTTTGCCGCGAAAGCTGGATCGCCTGCACGACACCGTCGAGTCGGTCGGACATCAGTGTGATGTCGGAGGCTTCGATGGCGACGTCGGTGCCGGTTCCGATCGCGATACCCAGATCGGCTTGTACCAGCGCGGGGGCGTCGTTGACGCCGTCGCCCACCATCGCAACTACCCGGCCCTGGTCCTGGAGTCGCTGGATTTCGGTGACTTTGTCCTGCGGCAGCACCTCGGCGAGCACTTCGTCGATGCCGACCTGCTGGGCGATCGCGGCGGCCGTGCGGGTGTTGTCGCCGGTGATCATGGCGACGTGCAGCCCCATGGCGTGCAGCTGAGCGACCACGTCGACGGCGTCGTCCTTGACGGTGTCGGCCACCGCGAGCACACCGACAACGTGGTCGTCTCGGCCGACGAACACCGCGGTGCGGCCCTGCTCTTCGAGCTCCTCGGCCGCCGCAGCGAGGTGCTCCGGCAGCAGCAAATCGTCGTCGTCGACCAGTTTGCGCCGCCCGACCAGCACGGTCCGGCCGTCGACCTGCGCCCGCACCCCGTGCCCGGCGAGGTTGGTGAATTTCGTGGCGGCCGGAATCTGCAATCCCAGCTCGCGCGCACCGGCGACGATCGCCGCCCCGATGGGGTGTTCGGAGCCTGACTCGACCGCGGCGGCGATCCGCAGCACCAGGTTAGGTTGGCGCCGCTGGCCGGCAATCACATCGGTGAGCCGCATCTGGGCGCAGGTGAGGGTGCCGGTCTTGTCGAACACCACGGTGTCAATGTTGTTCGACGCTTCCAGAACCTCGCCGCCCTTGACCAGGATTCCCAGGTCGGCGCCGCGGCCGGTGCCGACCGTGATCGCGGTGGGCGTGGCCAGGCCCAGGGCACACGGGCACGCGATGATCAGCACCGCGACCGCGGCGGTCATACCGGCGATCGGGTTGGCGGCGATCAGCGTCCATCCGGCAAACGTTGCCGCAGCTACACCGACGACGGCCGGGACGAACACCGACGAGACCCGGTCAGCCAGCCGTTGCACCGGGGCCTTTCCGCCTTGGGCCTGCTCGACCAGGCGCACAATCTGCGCCAGGGCGGTGTCGGCCCCGACGGCGGTGGCGCGCACGGTCAGCAGCCCATCGATGTTGACGGTGGCCCCGGCAACACGGTCACCTGCCGTCTTCTCGACCGGGACGGACTCGCCGGTCAGCATCGACTCATCGACGGCGGCGCGCCCATCGGTGATCTCACCGTCAACCGGGACCTTCTCCCCGGGCCGTACCCGTACCAGGTCTCCGACTCGGACCTGAGCGACCGGGACCAGAAGCTCCTGGCCGTCGACGAGCAGGCAGGCTTCCTTGGCGCCCATCTCGAGCAGCTTGCTGATCGCCTCCGATGCCTTGCCGGTGGCTCGGGCCTCGAAATAGCGGCCCAGCACGACGAACGCGATGATCAGCGCCGAGGTCTCGAAGAACAGCGGGCCACCGGCGAGCAGCTCATAGGTGGAGTAGAGGAACGCGGTCAGCGTGCCCAGTGTGATCAGTGTGTCCATGTTCGCGCTTCTCGCCCGGGCTTGCTGTACCGCACCGGCCAGAAACGGCCACCCGGCGACGAATTGCACCGGCACCGTGGCGGCGAAAGCCAGCCAGCCCGCCCACGGATAAGCACCAAAAACCATCGTCGAAGCAGACGCCAGTAGCGCCAACGGCATCGCCAGCCACAGTCGCCGCAACCACTTGCGCCGCTCGCGCCTGTTGAGCTCACCTGACGACGGCTTGCCGCACGCGGCGACCGGCCCGGAACCGCAGCCGATGCGATCCTCGACGTCTGGCGGAGCGTCCGTCACCTGACGGCGCATGCCTAACAACGCCACGGCGATCCCGCCGGCAATCTTGCGCACCACACCGGTCTTGCGCACATGAGCCGAATGTGGGGCCCGTGCGGGCACCGATTCTGCAGGGATGTCCTGCGCGTCGGCGATCGCGGACAGCATGGCCGCGGTGTCACAGAGCTTCGGCGAGTACCAGATCACCACCGATGCCGTACGCGGATAGGCTTCCACCGCCTGCACACCGGGGACCTTGGCGACGGTGTCCTCGATCGCGACGGCCCGAACAGCGTCGACACGAAAACCGTTGACGTGCACCCGCATCCGCCCTGATGCGTCCGACATGACCTGCAGCGTGGCGTCGGCGGCGGTGAGGACGTCAGCGGTCATGGTCGTCGCCCGAATCCGTCATCGGCTCGATGTTCTCCCCGGCGTGCTCTCGTGCCTCGGCCACGACGTCGGCGACCGTCAACCGAGCCTGCTCAGCGCCGTGTTCGGCCTTGCGCTGCGCCTCGCGGGCAGCGCGGATGCCCCACGCGGTCACGGTGACGGTTGCCTGACGCAGCGGCGCCTTCGCCACCACCGTGCGCACCGCCTCATAGGCCGCGACCCCCACCACCCCGGTCACCACCGTGGGCGCCGCTTTCACCACGAATCCATGCCATGCCATTGCTCGCAGTCCCTTCATTCGTTTGCCCCGCCACACGACGGCTTGCCTGACGCTCTCGCTGTGCGCCGGCCTCGCTTGTGTGGCGACACGAACCCATCCTTGACCTTCCACTACACTGGAAGGTCAAGGATGGGTCACATGCAGATCGGTGAGTTGGCGAAACTCAGCAACACCAGCGCCAAAACCATTCGCTTCTACGAGGACTCGGGGCTGCTACCACCGCCGGCACGCACGGCGTCCGGGTACCGCGACTATGGACCCGAGTTCGTGGAGCGAATCCGGTTCATCCACCGGGGCCAAGCGGCCGGGCTGACCTTGCAGAAGGTGCGCCAAATCCTGGCGATCCACGACCGCGGCGAGGCGCCGTGCGGGCATGTCCGCCGGGTCCTGAACACACGTCTCGACCAGGTCCGTGCGCAGATCGCCGAACTCGTGGCCCTCGAAGGGCACTTGCAGACGCTTCTCGACCACGCATCGCACGCCGCGCCCACCGAGCACGACCATTCCACGGTGTGTTGGATTTTGGAAAGCAACCTGGACGCTGACGCCGCCGCGAGCCCCACCATCCCCGCGACTAGACAATGAGCGGCCGCGAAGTGCGTGGGCGGTCATGGACCGATACCTGGTTGCCGGCAGCCCTGCTGGGTGTGGCGGGTGTGAGCTGGTGGTGGACCGTGGTCACCGCGGGCGACATGAGCGGCGGCGAAATGTCCATGGACATGGACATGGACATGGACACCATGGCGTCGATGGCACCGATGTCGTTCGCCGCTTTCCTCATCGCGTGGGCGGCCATGATGGCGGCGATGATGCTTCCTGCGGTCCTGCCCGTTGTGCGCCGCTATACCCGCGCCACCGGCGACAGCGCCGCCCCGGCGGTAGTCTTTGTCGCCGCTTACCTGGCCCTGTGGAGCGTCGCGGGCATCCCCGCGTTTCTGGCGTGGAGCCGCCTCAATGAACCACTGGCACACGCCGATCCGTGGGCCGGCCGGCTCGCCGGCGCCGTGGCGGGGGCCGCCGGGCTGTATCAGCTCACCCCGCTCAAAGCGAGATGCCTGCGGCACTGTCACGCGCCGACGTCCTTATCCCTGCCGCAGGGGACGCATCGCGACGGTCTGGCCCGGGCGTTTCGTGCCGGTGGCCGCTACGGCATGTTTTGTCTCGGCTCCTGCTGGATGCTGTTCGTATTGCTCATCGCCCTGGGCACCATGCAACTGGCATGGATGCTGGCGCTCTCGGTGCTGATCTGGCTGGAGAAAGTAACCCCTTTCGGTAATCGGCTCACCCGAGTAACAGCGGCCATGCTGATCGTCCTTGGTGTTGTGTTGCTGGCGCACCCAGCATTTGTCAGTCACCTCATCTAGTGGCACTGAGTCCTGTAACGAGACAGCGGTGATGAGGGGTTGGACGCGGCTGGTGATGTCGTCGCGGATGCCACGGACGGCGCCGCGGCGGCGTTGAGTGAACCGGGTGTAGCTCTAGAGCATCACGCCGAACATGATGGCGGCACCGGCAGCCATGAATGCCTGGCATAACGGAGCGAGGCGGGCTAGGTGCGCACTGCGCGCTACCGGTTCGGTTCTGCGCTCGTCGAGGTACCGGTACAGCCAATACAGTGCCGCGACGGAGAATCCGACAGACGCGAACGTATTGACCGTGGTGATCCACGCGGGTTCGGCAGCAGAGCAGGATGTTTCGGGTCTTGACATGTCCATGCCTGCCATGTGCATGCCCGACGAAGAAGCCACGGTGTGATCAGACGGGTGGCAGATCTGGCCCGGGAGTCTGCCGCTCATCACCGCGTACATCCACGCCATCGCCGTCATCTTCACAGCGTGATAGCTGTTGATCAGGCGGTCAGCAATACCGGAGGACACCCGGCCGGGCGCGAGCACGAACCAGACCGCGGCAAGGAGGAAAAAGGCCATCGGTGCGGCTGTCGGCAGGCTCATGCCCGCGGGCCAGGCCATCACAATCATGGCCGCCGACATCGCCAGGTGCAGCAGATGATTGGCAGTGCATGTCCATCGGATCGGTTGTGCGGCAATGATATACGCGTATCCAGCGATGCCAGCGGCGAACAGGGCGGTGACGATCCACCGCAGCGCGAGGTCGTCGATCACGAAGCGGGACGTCGTGACCTGGCGAACGCTCCGCGTGGCGCCGGCACTAGCGAAGGTGCTGCTTGTTTAGGTCCGGGACATGACAGTCTCGTGAGTCTGTACCGGCCTGCGCCCTGCGCGGTGTCCATCAAATCTGCCTTACGGTTCGTCTGCTGCTGATTCCGCGCCGAGCGGCTGGCCCGCCCGATTCGACAGCTCCGTTGGGTGAATGTTTCCCAAAAAATATGGGCCGCCTTCGGTCCTGCCAGGGCGGTGGTGATGTGGCGGTGCGTCTGCTGGGCGAACGCGGCATTGTCGCCGCCCAGATCAAGTTCGTGGTCCGCGGCACTCAGCAGCGGTGGAGGTCGAACATCGGCATCGCCCATATTCCACCGAACAGCCGACTAAGTTGCCTGGATCACTCAAGCGCCAGAACTCGGCCAGCACCGCACCCCTTGGCCTTCTGTCGCGGCTAGCGAATCCAGGCCAAGGGGGAAGAATCGTCGCGGTGCTGGTTGATCAGTCGTTGCAGGTGCAGGAGGGATGGCCGCACTGGCAGCCCGGGCCTTGGGTGCACGATGCGTCACCGCAATTGCAGGTGCCGGCTTTGCAACAAGTGGCTTCGGCTTCTTTAGTTTCGTTCATAGCTTCAACCATACCCAGGTAGGGTATGCGTGTCAAGGTTTCTGCGGCGTCAAATGGCCGGATGCGGTCACGCCCAGACCGGTCGCTACGGCCCGATCTCGCAGTGGCGATCAGGAGCGCACGAGCCGCGCGATGGCGGCGGAGGCTTCGGTCAGTTTCGCCTGGGCCTCGCCCCCGCCCTCGGCGACAGCGCGGGTCACGCAGTGTTCGAGGTGCTCATCGAGCAGGCTCAGCGCCACCGAGCGCATGGCACTGTTGACCGCGCTGATCTGGGTGAGGACATCGATGCAGTACTTGTCGTCTTCGATCATCTTGGCGATGCCGCGCACCTGGCCTTCGATGCGGCGCAGCCGCTTGGCGTAGTTGTCCTTCTGTGCCGAATATCCGTGTGCGGTTGTCATCTAGCCTCCCGGCGTTCTCATTGTCGGACCGATCTCGACCACGTTTGGTCATCGGGATAGCGCCCCGACGACCAAGCATCGACGGCATTCCAGCGCGACCAGGCCAAGGCCAAGACCGCGGGAACGCAAAGGATCGGCCAGCGTCATACAGCCATGGTACCTACCCCATGGGGGTACCAAGTTGTAGATGGGCGCACCGGCACCTACCTCTACCTTGGTTGCTGCGGGATCCCCCGGCCAATACTCGGTGATCCCAGCATTGTGCGGGTAGCGCGCGGTCAGCGAGTTGCCAGTGCTCGACGATCTTCGACAGGCCCATCCGTCAGGCGTTCGTGGCGGCGCACTGCGCGACGGTAGCGCGCCTAGGTGCCCGTCACGTCGCAGCGGCGCGCTCGAATCGGGTGCGACTCGTCGCACGACATTAGCTGGTGTAGTTGAGGCTGGTCATCATGCCGGCGTCTTGGTGGTAGGTGTTGTGGCAGTGGATCATCCAGTCGCCGGGGTTGTCGGCAACCAGCACGGCGCTGAGTTTCTGCTGGGGCAACACGATGACGGTGTCTTTGCGCGCCCCCAGGCTGCCATCGGGTTTGATGATTTGGAACGTATGGCCGTGCACGTGCACGGGGTGCCACATCGCCGTGGAGTTGGTGAACCTCAGGGTGGCCCGCTGCCCCTGCTTGATGATCAACGGCGGGTTGTCGGGGTAGGGCTTGCCGTTGATGCCCCAGTCATATTTCATCATCGAACCGGTCAGATCAATGGCGAGGTCGATGTCGGAGTTCGCCGGCCCCAGCCCGGCGGCCGGGGTGGCGGTGAACATGTCGACGGTGCCGACCCGGCCGTTGAGTTCGGGCGGCTGAAAATCAGCGCCGGGCGGCGGACCGGCCCCCGTGGACAGCAGCGCCCGTCCGAGCGCGTTCTTGCCTTCGGCCAGCGCCACCAACGGGAACACGCCGTCGCCGGCGGTGACGATGACGTCGTAGCGTTCCCCCATCCCGAGCAGCAGCGCGTCGACCTCGGTGGGCACGACCGCATACCCGTCGGTGTGTGTGACCGTCATGGCATGTCCGGCCAGCGCCACCCGGAAGGCGGTGTCGGAGCCGGCGTTGATGAACCGGATCCGGATCCGCTGCCCAGGTTTGGCGTCGAAGACAGTCGGTGCGGCGGGGATGAGCCCGTTGACCAGGTAGTGCGGGTAGGTGACGTCGCCGGCGTCCCCACCCAGAAGAGCGCTCGACGCGGCGGGCATGCCAGGCATGCCGGGCATACCGGGCATGGTGTCCATCGAGGGCATCTGATGCCCGCCGCGCAGGTCGTCGTAGATCTGTTGGGGGCTTTTGCCGATCCCGTCGGTCCAGTCATCGAGGACCACGATCCATTCGGCGTCGTAGTTGCCCGGCTCAGCGGGGTCATCGACAATCACCGGAAAGTACAGGCCGGTGTCGGCGTCCAGGCCGGTGTGTGGGTGCGCCCAGTAGGTGCCTGGATGGGGCAGCGAGAACCGATAGGTGAAATCGGTGCCGGCCGCGATGTTGGCGGAGGCGGGGGTAGCGCCGTCCATGTCGTTGCGCAGCGCAATGCCGTGCCAGTGCACCGAGGTGGGGTGATCGAGCCGGTTGGCGACCGTGACAGCGAGTTCGTCGCCGACATTGGCCCGGATCAGCGGGCCGGGGAGGGTGTCGCCGTAGGCGAGGGTCTGCGCGAGCCGGCCGCCGAGGTCGATGGTCGCCGGTTGGGGTGTCAGCGTGGCGGTCACGGTACGTCCGGTGTGCGGGCGGGCCGCTTCGGCAGCGGCGATCGCCGCATCAAGGTTGGCCGCGGCCGGGTTCGTCGAGCGGCCACAGGCGGCTAGCACCAATCCGGCTCCGCCGACCAGCGAGGCGGTGACAAACCTCCGCCGGTCCAGCCGAAGGTCATTCCACGTCGATCCGGTCACGTCCACTCCCTCGTCCTTGGTGCCCGCCATCCGGTTAGGGCTCCTACCATTGCTGATCGGCCCACGCCGGTACACACGCTGCTGTCACGGCGGCGTGTCCGGCAGTGCCTTCTGCTCGTCAGCTGCTGGCTCACGCGTCGTGGCCGTACAACCGGCCTCCCTGCCCCGCGTCAGCCGACTGCTGATGCTCGCCACCACCGCGGCCATGTGCTTGATTTGTTTGGCCAACGCTCGGGGAAGGCAGCGCAGCAACACTGACGTCCGGGCGCAGGTCTAGGCGGCGCAGCAGCTGGGCGTTGAGCGCGACGACAATGGTCGACAGCGACATCAGGACCGCGCCCACCGACATGGGCAACACGAAGCCCACCGGGGCCAGCACACCGGCGGCCAGTGGGACCGCGACGAGGTTGTAGCCGCCTGCCCACCATAGATTCTGGGTCATCTTGCGGTAGGTCGCCTTGGACAGTTCAATGACCGAGAGCACCGATCGCGGATCCGAGCTGGCCAAGATGACGCCCGCGGAGGCGATCGCGACATCGGTACCGGCGCCGATCGCGATGCCCACGTCGGCTTGCGCCAGCGCGGGCGCGTCGTTGACACCGTCACCGACCATGGCCACCTTGAAGCCCTCGCGCTGCAGCTCGGTCACCTTTCCCGCTTTGTCCTCGGGGCGCACTCCGGCGAACACCCGGTCGATGCCCAGCTCATTGGCCACCGCGTGCGCGACCGCTTCGGCGTCGCCGGTGACCATCGCGACGCGGATACCGAGCCGGTGTAGGGCGTTGACGGCCTGCACGGACTCCTCGCGCACCGCATCGGCCAGCTTCAACGCCCCGATCACCGCGCCGTCGGCTACCACGTGCAAGATGATCGCGCCCGCGTCGCGCCACGGCTGCACCTGCGGCAATTCGTCGAGGTGCTGCTCGGCCAGCATCGAGGGGCCACCGACGTGCACGACCCGCCCGCCGACCGTGGCGGTCACCCCGATGGCCGGCGACGACGCGAAGCCACTCGCCTTGGGCACCGACAGCTCGCGCCAGCGGGCGGCGTCCACGATCGCGCGAGCCAGCGGGTGCTCGCTATCAGATTCGGCGGCGGCCGCCAGGGCCAGCACCTGGTCTTCGGAAAAGTCAGGGGCACCGGCTTGGGCGATGACGTCGGTCACCGCCGGCTCACCCTTGGTCAAGGTGCCGGTCTTGTCGAACAGCACCACGTTGACCGTGCGCATACTTTCCAGCGCCAGCCGGTCCTTGATGAGCACGCCGCCGCGGGCGGCCCGCTCGGTGGCAATGGACACCACCAACGGGATGGCCAGCCCCAGCGCGTGCGGGCAGGCAATCACCAACACGGTGATCACCCGGGTCACCGCCTGATCCGGATAACCCAGCAAACCCCACACCACCGCAGTGATGACCGCCGCACCCAACGCGAACCAGAACAACCACGCGGCGGCGACATCGGCGAGCCGCTGCGCCCGTGACGACGAGTTCTGCGCCTGCATGACCAGCCGCTGAATCCCGGCCAACGCCGTCTGGTCACCGACCGCGGTGATCTCGACACGCAACCCGGAGTCTGTGGCGACCGTGCCGGCAACCACGGGATCCCCAGCTGAGCGGCGCACCGGGCGCGATTCACCGGTGACCATGGACTCGTCAACTTCGGCGACGCCCTCGACCACGGCGCCATCAGCCGGGACGGTACCGCCCGGACGCACCACCACTAGATCACCCACCCGCAGGTCGGCCGGCGCGACAGTGACCACCGTGTCACCCTCGACGCGCTCGGCTTCATCGGGCAACAATGCCGCCAATGAGTCCAGCGCCGACGTCGTCTGCGCCAGGGACCGCATCTCCAGCCAATGACCGAGCAGCATGATCACGATCAACAGCGCCAGTTCCCACCAGAACTCCAACTGGCGACTCAGCACGCCGAGGCTGGCGCCCCACGACGCCACAAACGCCACCGTGATCGCCAATCCGATCAGCAGCAGCATTCCCGGTGCCCGCGAACGGATCTCGCTGACCGCGCCCGTTAAAAAGGGCGCGCCGCCCCAGAAGTACATGATCGTGCCGAGTATGGGTGCCGCCCAAGCCACGCCAGGGAACGCCGGAATCGTGTAGCCGACGATCATCGCGAACATGCCAGACAGTGCAACGGTTGGGATCGCGAGTACCAGCATCACCCAGAACAGTCGCCGGAACTGCGCGGCATGATCCCCGTGACCATGTCCAGCGTGGTCGGCGTGAGGTGGGGCGTCGGCGTCCATCAGCATGGCGTGACCGTGTTCGTGGTGAGCAGTCATACCGCCAACATATACCCGTATGGGGTATTCATGGCAAGCCGTCAGTGGATGCCGCACTCCCTCTGGTGGGCGCGCGCCGGTCTGCCTCGGCGCGGCGAGGCGGGACGAACCGGTCGCAGTCCGTCCCGCCCGCCGTCCAGCGCTAGAAGAGACCGCTCAGCACGTCCCCGGACCCGAACAGGTCCAGGAAGGCGCCGGGGTCGACGGCGTCCGCTGCGGCGCTGGCCGCGTTGGTCGGCAGATCCGCCGTGCCCACCGTAAGCGCTTCGGCCAGCCGTGCCGGCCAGTCCACCAGCAGCGCGTCCAAGAGGCTTCCGTCATTGAGCAGCCCAACGAACACGTTTGGGGTGTCGGGGACCTCCCACCCATTGATCAGGGCGTTCATGAGATCGGCGGGGGCGCTGAGCAGCGCATTCAGGTCTCCGCCGACAGCCTGTGTGATGGTGTTCGCCAGCTGGTAAAAGACCCCGATCAGCGGTTCCATCTGAGTCCCGCTGAATTCCTTTATGAAGGACCACGCGTCGAGGGGTCCGACAAACTCGGAAACGGCGCTCGAGAGGTTCTCCAGCATCCGGGCGGGAATGGAAA
Source organism: Mycolicibacter arupensis (assembly GCF_002086515.1). Taxonomy (GTDB): domain Bacteria; phylum Actinomycetota; class Actinomycetes; order Mycobacteriales; family Mycobacteriaceae; genus Mycobacterium; species Mycobacterium arupense. The sequence goes on along the minus strand of NZ_MVHH01000049.1, from coordinate 16,319 downwards.
GCACGGGAGCCATGGCCTTCCCGATGTCCTCGAGTCCGTAGAGCGTCCAGAGGTTGAGGTCGTTGAAGACCCCGAATGCGTTGCCGTCCGCGGCGTAGTCGGCCATGCGTTCGAACAGAGTTTCCAGCCCCGGGTACTTGAAGGGGTCGCTTTCAACTCCAAATATCATCTTCTGCAACGCATCGCCGATACCTGCAAACCCCGAGGTGACGAACCTGGTCATGGGTTCTCCATCGACGATTCTCGCGTCGAGCGGGACGTTTTCCATGCCGATGATCAGCTGGCCGTAGTCCTTCAGGTTGCCGCCGATCTGCTCCAGCAGCGTGGGGATGTTGGAGTTGCTGAGCAATGCGTCGAGGTTGTCCCCCGCCCGCTCGAATACCGAGGACCAGCCCATGAAGTCGTCGGCGCCAGCGGTCAGGTGAACATATCTGTGCTGAATATCGGACGGAACGGGTACGGCCGGATTGGCGAGAATCAGGCCGGTTCCTACCAAGGCGACACCTGCTGCCGCGAATCGGCTCGTGCTGGCGGCGCCGGATCCGGTCGGAGCGGATCCAAGAACTAATGACACGACATCTCCCTTGCTAAGTATGTGCGTGCGCCTTGAGCGAGCGCACGCCAACTGTGAACAGAACATATGCGGTATACCCGTATAGGTACGTATATAGGGTACCCTACCCTAAGTGCCCCTAGCGGCCCGGTCGCGTTCACCGACATCGCCCAGGTCGTGCGCACCCGATTCGGACTCAAGGCGCTGGTGCTAGCCGGCGATCGCGACAGTGTGAGCAAATGGGCTGTGGCTCTGTCTGATTCGGGAGTTCTGGTCAGTGACTGCGGTGCCGGGTCGACCCGAATTGGAGTTGGGATTCCCTTTACCCCGGTCCCGTCGGCGAACACTCCGAAATATGCGTCTACCCGCATGACACGTTCGTGAGACACATGACAAGGACATGACACCACCGTTGAGAAAATGACACGGAGCGTGAGACCCTACACATTTGTAGGTTCTCATGCTGCGCGTCATACGGTGTCGCTCTGAGCTGCGGCGATGCAGGTTGTCTCACGTGTTGTCATCTGGGTTTGTCTCAAGTTCGTGTCATTTCTTCGGCCGTTCTACTGTCCGTTGTCGATCTATCTGAGGCAGGTCGGGGACGCTGACCTGCGGTGCCTCAGATCAAGTGACAATCGGCAGCGGATGGTTTGCCATTTGAACTGGGGTAAGTGGACTTTCGTGGCGGGGAACGAGCGCGGGCCCGGGCTGTCGGCCAGAAGGAACACTGCTTGGCTCCGGCTGGGACCCGAAGCATGAGACACGAGCCCGCGCTCGTGCCGTCGGCTCGGTCCCATCAGCCTCGTTCACCGCTTCCCGGTACGCCCTGACCATCCTGACCATGCCTGGCCGATTCGCTAGTGGATCTACGATCAGCAACTTGTCGGGTCCGTCGGCCGCGATGACGGTGCCGCACGTTGGGCCACCAGCTGGCTTCGCGCAGCAGTGTGGCGATGGCGGGGACGGTGAGGGTGCGCACCAGGAAGGTGTCGAGGAGGAGCCCACAGCCGATGATGAGGCCGGCCTGGATCATGATGGCGATCGAGCCGGTGGTGAGGCCGAACATGCTGGCGGCGAAGATCAGGCCGGCTGAGGTGATGACGGAGCCGGTGTTGGCGACGGTGCGTAGTACGCCGACGCGGATGTTGGGTCCGGATTCTTCGCGCAGCCGTGAGACGAGCAGCATGTTGTAGTCGGCGCCGACTGCTACCAGGATGATGAATGCCAACAGCGGCACCGGCCAGGCGATTTCGTAGTTGAGTCCCCATTGGAAGATCAGGACGCCGATGCCGAGTGAGGCCAGGTAGTTCAACACGACGGTGCCCAGCAGGTACAGCGGGGCCAGCACGGCGCGCAGCAACACCACGAGGATGAGGCCGACAATGAGCAGGGTGGCGATGGCCAGTTGGGCGAAGTCCGCCCGCAGCAGCCGTTGGATGTCGGAGTTGACGGCGGGGAACCCGGCAACCGAGACGGTGACGTCTGCCAGTGATGTGTTGGGGCGCGCCGCGTTGGCAACGTCGACGATCTCGTGCGCCAGGCGGATTGCTGCGCCACTGTAGGGGTCGGGTGTCGATTCGATGGCGAAGCGTGCGGCTTTGCCGTCGGCTGACAGGAATTGTTTCGCCACATCGGCGAATCGGCGGTTCTCGAAGACGTTGGCGGGCAGGTAGAAGCCGCTGGCAGAGTCTGAGGAGGCGCTGGCGCGAGCCGAGTTCTGCAGTTGGGTGGCGATCTGGCTCATCCCGGACAGCAGTTCGATGTTGCTGTCGGCCAAGGTGTGCACGCCGGTTGCCAGTGCTTGGGCGCCCGAGGCGAGTCGACTGATGCCGTCTTGGAGTCGACCTATGTTGCCGGCCAGATCAGTGGGATCACCGAGGGCTCCGAAGGCCTTGTCCAGGCCGGTCACCGCGTTTTGGACATCGGTGAGGGCGCCAGCCACGGTGGCGTTGCTGGTGGGGTTGTAGTGGTCACCGAGGTCGGCGACCTCGGTGAAGAATCCGCTGTCGCGCAAGCTCACCAGAATCTGAACCTGATCACGGATCTGGGCGCATTGCGGCGTGGTGAGGCACCACGGGGAGGTGTTGAGGGCGGCGGCGAGGGGGTCGAGGATTGTGATGGCGCTTTGGGCTTGTTCCGCCAAAGGTCGCAGCCCGGGGCCGGATTGGATTGCGTGGTCGATGGCCGGGGCGGTCGCTGAAAGCTGTTGGAGCAACGGTCGGAACTGCTGGGCCTGAGCGCCCGCGGACTGAGCTTGAGCCAGTATCCCGGTCAGTGGTGTCAAAGCCCTGCGCAGGGTGGTGTCAAGCTGTGCGAGCCCGCTGGCGAGTTGGTCGGCGCCGTCGGTGAGCTTGGTGAGGTCGTCCTTGCGTTCGTTGCCGTCGGCGACGGCGCCAGCCAACTTGTCACCGATCTGGCCGTTCTGCCACGAGAGTCGGGCCTGTTCGAGGCGCTCTCCGGTGGGCCGGGTGATCCCGGAGACTTTGGTGACGCCGGGGATCTGGGAGATGCGGGAGGCCATTTCGTCGAGGTCTGCCAGCCCCTTACCGGTGCGCATGTCGGTGGGGCTTTCCACCACCAGGAATTCAGGGATGACGATATCTTTGCCGAAGTGGTGGTCCAGCAGCTGGTAGCCCTGGTTGCTCGCGGTGCTGGCGGGCTGGCCTTTGCGGTCGTCGTAGCTGATTTTCATTGTCGCTGCGACTCCTGCCAAGGGCAGTAATATGACCAGGCTGGTGATCAATAACCGGCCGGGGCGCCGGACCACCGCGACCGCGACGCTGTTCCAGTACCGGCGGGTGCGATCGGATTTGGGTTCGCCGATGCCGTGTTTGGACGCGAGCGCCAGCACCGGCGGCAGCAGTGTGACGGTGGCTGCGAATCCGATCAGCACTGCGACCGCACACGAAGGGCCGAGCGCGGCGAACACACTCAGGCGGGCGAACACCATAGCCAAAAACGCGAACGCGACGGTGGCCGCCGAGGCCAGGATCACCCGACCGATGCTGGCGGTAGCGTGGATAACGGCCTGGTCGGCGGGCACGTGTGTGCGCCGCTGCTCGTGATAGCGGCTGATCAAGAATACGGTGTAATCGGTGCCTGCACCCAGCAGGATCGCGGTCATAAACGCCACGGTGAACTGCGAGACAGGCATGCCCAGCTCGCCCAGTACCGATAGCACACCGCGCCCAACGGCCAGGCTCACTGCGATCACCAGCAGCGGCAGCAGCGCGGTGAATACCGACCGGTACACGATCAGCAGGATCAGCGCGATCAAGCCGGCAGTCGCGATCGAAATCAGCAGCAGGTCATGCTCGGCAGAGGCGATCATGTCACTGAAGGTCGCCGTCGGCCCCGTCACATACGCTGTGGTCGACGTGCCGGCGAACACCCCAGCGGCGATATCGCGCACCGCCTGCACGGAGGCGGCCGCGGTGGGGTCACCCAGGGTGCCAGCCACACCCACCGGCAGATACCAAGCTTGGTGATCGTTGCTGACCGCGTGGGCCGCGGTGACAGGGTCGGCCAGCAAGTCTTCAACCAGCAGGACGTGATCGGTGTTGGCGCTGAGCCGCGCCACGAGCTGCTCGTAGTGCTGCCGCACCGCGGGGGTTAACCCGGCGGGGTCTTCCATCGCCACGAACACCATCGTTTTGGAACCCTGTTCGCTGAACGCCGCGCTCATGCGGTCCACCGTTTGAAACGACGGGACATCGCCGGGGAGCAGATTTACCGACTGCTGCCGCACCACCGTCTCCAGCTGAGGAAACAGCAGCGCCAGCACGAGCGCAACGCCGACCCATGCCCCCATCACCAGCGCCTTGTGTCGCACCGTGAACCCGGCCAGGGCGGCCAATCGCACGCTGTACTCGCTGGAAGCGGCCGCAGGGGCCGAACCGCCAGTCCGTTTCGGCAGTGTCGCTGTGGTACCCGAGAAGTCCCGATCGCCGTCGATCACCCCACCCCCCATCAAACGAAACTTTCGATATCGCTACGCTACTCATAGTGCCACAGTGGTCGAAACGGGTGCTATTCCGGGCCCCACGCGCGGCCCGGCGTAGGCCATTGCGGAATGAACCATTAACGACGTGCGGCGAGATCTACCTCGGAGTCGTAGGCCTCGGGGACGTCATAGCGGACCACCCGGACCCGCCCTTGCGGCAGGCACGCCATGTAGCCATGGTGCCGGCCGTACAACTCCCAGGCGGTGACCTCCGGATGGGCGTCAACGTCGATGCCGTGTCCGCTCGAAAAGCCAAGGTGCAGCGCACCGCCATCACCGCACCATGCCTGCGTGCACACCGCGCCGGCGAAGTCCAGCAGTGGGATCTCATGAGTCGCGACCCGGGCGGGGTCGATGAACACTGCCTCGATCGGAAAGTCACCGACAGCGGGCAACGTAAGCAGCAGCGGACTGTAGATGACCACCTCATTGCCGTCATCGAAGCCCAACATCAGCCCGCCACGCAGCGACACCCGCTGCACAGTGCACGCTTGGATCCATTGGGTGTACATGGCGCCTCCATCAACCGTCGAGCGATGCACAAATGGTACTATTGGTAGCGCTACACTACTAGCGGTAGCAATCACTGGGTGTCACGGAGCCAATCCGGAACACGATGGCACTGCCAGCGACGAACCGTTTCGCTGGGCTACCGTTGGTGCCATAATCGGCCCAAGCGCGCAACGCCGGCCAAAAACCCGGAAGCAGCGAGGTGAGCGAGGTGAGCAGCCGGTTGCAGTTCGGCCACGATGACAGCAAGGACGATGACGACATCGACCCCCGCCGGATCCGGTCTCGCAATCGCCTACTGGACGCAGCGGCCGCACTGCTCACCAGCGGCGGCGTTGAGGCCGTCACCATTGATGCGGTCACCAAAGCCTCCAAGGTGGCTCGCACCACCCTCTACCGTCATTTCAACAGCTCGTCGCAGCTGCTTGCAGCGACCTTCGAGCGGCTACTGCCCCAAGTCACCCCGCCTGCACCCGCCAGTGGAACGCTGCGCGAACGGCTCATCGAACTGCTCACCCGCCAGGCCGCCTTATTCGACGACGCCCCGCTGCACGTCACCGCGCTGGCCTGGCTCGCCCTGGGCCCCACCGCAACCACCGATCACGCCAGTACCGAGCACGCCCCTAGGGCCCTGCGCGCACGAGTCATTGACCAATACCGACAACCCTTCGACGCCATACTGCAAAGCGCCGAAGCCCGCGCTGAACTCGGCGACTTCGACGTCGAACTCGTACTGTGCCAACTCATCGGGCCATTCGCCTTCGCGCGGATGACCGGCCTGCGCACCATGACTGCCCACGACTGCACACGCATCGTCGACGACTTCCTCGCCTCCCACCGACACAAGGACAGGGAACCCGCAACCACACCGGCCGGCGATAATTCAACCGCTGGTCAGGCAGCAAACAGTGCCTCAGGTCAAGCGAGAACGGATGTTGACCGTCTCTCTGGGTGACGACCACGGGGTGGGGATTCGCCACTGGGGTTGCCGATAGGCCGGTCGGCCGGATCTGCCGGTTGCTTGGGCTCGTGTTCACCATCAGTGTGACGAGGTAACTGATGGGTGCGCGACACCCCGCTAAAGTCTTTGTCGGCTCGCTGGGTGCCGCGCTGTAGTGCTCGCAGGCACTGATGGTGACGGTAGAGGTTGATTTGGCCTGCGTCGAGTCCCGGCTTTTGGCCGGCGAGATCGGCTGTCCGACGTGTCGGAACGGTGTGCTGGGCGGTTGGGGGTATGCCCGGGTCCGCCAGGTCGAGTGACCTGCGGCCATGCCGCCACCGTTGCAGCGCACACTGAGTCGAGGCTACGGGCAGTACCCCAGATAGATTGGCAAAGACACGCCGATACCTCAGATGCCGTGACAATGCCCCACGTCAGATGCCAACGGACATCTACGATCTGCGGCTTATGCAGAGATGACCCGGTGCGCCGGCAACCGGCGACGCGCACATCGTTTCGTCACGTGACCGCCAGGTATCTGGTCGCCCCGAGCCGGCAGCACCTCTGAGGCGACCGTCCGGGTGATGATGGCGCTGGCGGCTCCGTCCCAATCAGTGAAGCCGGCCAAGCCAACGCGCAAGGACGCCAAACAGGTTGTCGTCTGACACATTCGTAATCAGCAAAGTAGCCGCGGCAACGCCCAGCGAGGAGATCGCCACCCATACAGCCGTTTTGGCCACCCGAAGGGACTCCAGCGACGACGTCAGAGACGCTGCCGCAGTCAAAATGCCGCGATAATCCTCGTCTGCGGCCAGCAGCGTTTCGAGCATTCCCATCTGTTCATTCAGTAGGTGCTCATTCATGTTGATCGGCTCACGTATCTCACGGCCGCGTTCGACGCCTTCGGCGACGAGAAACGGCGCTTCTTCGAAGAAGAACTGTGCCGGGTCTCGCCGCCAGCCGCGTCCGTTGTATGCCCGAATGTCTCGGTCAATGCTGCTCATGTCGACGCTGAGGGTCAGCAAGCTAGCTCGTAGGCGGCCCAGCTGGCCGTGTTGGCGGGCAGCGTCTCGCATCGATGCGTACCGCCCCTGACACACTTCCAGCATTTCGCTTATGGACAACCGTAAAAAATAGTCCTCAACCGCGCCTCGGACGTAGTAAGCGATCGAACTGTCATTCTGGCCAAGCCCATAGGACGTAAGCTCCTTCGTGAGGCCGGCGAGGATCTCGGTTCGGTTGCCCCAAATCGCCCACGTTCGGCGATCCTCCATGTCCGAGTCAGTTCGTATATCCCGCTCCCCGATGGTCATTGCCGGGAGCTTGCTCGACCTCTGAACGTAGACCGTATGCGGAAGCCCGAGGGCGCGAACAGCTCCATCAACCCCTCTCGCTGGACGCGTCTCGGGGTAGGCACTTATCTCATCGAACAGGACGACATCCAGTAAAGGCTGCGGCTGTCCATTTGTTGCAAAAAACCCGGGCCACTTAGCGGAAAACCATTGCCGTGCAGCACCATGCAGGCGACCTCGTTCCTCTTGCACCCTTCGGAACGCCACAAAATCGGGGTCCAAGGGTCGTGGCCACTCCCCACCCCGCTTACCCCAATACATTTCAGGCTGGTAATCCCGGTGCCAAGCCTCATCGAGCCGAGATATCGCGTCGTCATCAAGATCGAACTTCGCCATGACAGCCGTGATCCCTTGGCCGATCTGAAGAGCTTTGAGTTCGACTCGATCGAACTCTTTGGGCATCTTTCGACGGACGGCATCATGGCCGATGGCATTGCTACCGCGACGTACAACCTCGCCGAGGTTCCACCACGTCCAGCGGGCTCCCGATCTAGCCTCGTCGGGAGTAGGCATATAGCGGCGGCCGAGCATTCGTAATTGCTTTGTATCCCAGCGGTTTCGATTTATTGCTTGGTCCAGATTTTCCTTAACACTCGGTGGGAAGAGTTCGACGACGAACAGCGACGGGATTCGAACATGGTCAGTGGGTGGAACGGTGCACTCATCCTCATCGCCCCATCGGAAGCCGGCTAGCGCCCTGCGGTGGGCGCGGTACTGCATATTTAGGTTGATGAGGTAGTCGATCGGCGTCAGGAACCGATCAGGCGCCAGCTTGGCTGATCGCGTACGTCGCACCCCATAGAGAACTTTCTCGATGCGTTCAAGACTTCGGTCGCGCTCGTCGCGAGCGGGCTTACGACTTGGGTTCGCCGCAGCGGATTGTCGCGGCTCTTCGCCGGCTGTCTTCTCTTCGGGCCAATCGCCCTCTCCGGTCATGATGACGATGTTAAGTACGCATGGCGACAGCAATCCCCCAGGCGCGCGGACCGCCGCGCGCGTCTCGTCCGCCGAAAGGATCGCAGAGTTGCCTGGAGTCCGCCCAGGTTCGTTGTTGAATCTGTAGCCGTCGCAGTCCGGCGACCAAGTCGAGCGTCGAGCACCGGGCGAGTCCACCGGACTCGGGGTAGACGCCTTCGTGTCCGACGGCCATGTTTCGATAGGGATCTCCCGTCAGTCAGCGTCGACAACAAGAGGAGGTCTGGGCATGCCCGACGTCATTGCCGACCACTACATGCTTCTGAAGGTCGAGCGCCGTAGCGGGACCTTCTCCGTCGTTCGCAAGGCGATTGATGATCGCGACGAATCATTTGTTGCAGTTAAACTGCTCTCCGGTCAGTCCGACGATGTGACCCGGAAGGTCTTCAATAACGAAGCGACGACGCTCAAGAACCTTTCGCACCCGAACATCGTGCGCTGCCGCTGGTCCGGCATAGACGAGACCGCCACCTACGTCCTCGTCCTGGACTGGGTCGAGCGGAACCTCGACGATGTTCTGAAGGCATCCGGGCCTTGGGACTCGTGGGATCGTCTGGCTACCGAGATAGCGCTGCCGTTGGTGGATGCGCTCGCCTACACCCATCTGAAGCAGATAGAGCACCGAGACATCAAGCCGCAGAACGTCCTTGTCTCAGACTCCGGCGTTCCACTGCTCGCAGACTTCGGAATCGCGAAGATCCGGGGCGAGGCACCAGCAACTTCGCATACCGTCGCAGCCTGGCATTCGAAGCCGTACGCACCGCCGGAACTCAACGCAGATATCCAGTACGTGCGAGACGTCTACTCAATGGGTGTTCTCCTCATTCAATGCATGACCCAGGAGCAACTTAAGGACCTCGCAGGTGTCGAACGGGCATTGGAGACAATCCCCGTTCCTCCTGATGTTCGGCATCTGCTGGGCTCGTGCATCGCCACGCAGCCTGACGCCCGGCCTAAGAACGCCGGCGACCTCCTAGGCGGCTTAAAGGCCATCCAACAGCGCAGACGGGCGCAACAGCAGCTCGCGCGAAATCCCGTCTGGCTGCGTCTTACGAAATCGGCGGTCAGAGCGCTGGCGGGTAGCGATGACGCACGACAGGAGGCGATCGGCAAGGCAAACGCCGACCTGTCGGGGGATGTCTACGCCTCCTTCTTCAACGACCAGGAGTCGGGCGAACCCCAGCGTGACAGCATCCGCATCGACGGCGAGGCTTGGAGCTTCACTTTGAAGTCCGACGAGAGCGGCGCTGTGATCATCAAAGCGGCAGAGTTGGACTTCGAGCGACTTGAAAATCACAGGCGCCGAGCACTTCTGGTGCCGAAAATCTTCGACTGGATGTTTAGCCAGCCGGCCAATCCTGTTCTAGCCAGGACCGGCATCGCCACCTTGATCGACACCGTCGATGCCTTCTACGCCGCTCGGGATCACGCGGACCCAACTGACGGAGGGGAGCGAGACGGCGACGAACTATTCGACATCTGGCGTCGAGTACTGAATGCCCGCGAAGAGCTTGCCCGCGGAGAGAAGAAGCCACTTCCCTACAAAAAGTGGCAGGCACGGGGCCGCGAGGCCACGTTCATTCTAGAAACCGCGGTAGATCACGATCTAGTCGGCACAGAATGGCGCGTTCGAGATTTGGTGACCGACCGAAAGCTCGGATGGGGCGAAGTCATCGATCACGAGGCCGACCGAGTTGTCATCCTGAGTGCTCGGAGGTGGGAGGGACTTCCCGACCGGGCCGTCCTCGATCCGCACCTTGGCCCCGACGAAGCGGCTCTGAACCGGCAGCGTAGGGCCGTCGACGACGTTCAGCGCGACAAGTCAGCCCGCTCGGACCTACGGGAGCTGCTGCTCGATCCCGGCCGCAACACGGAGCCCAAGTCGGCTCCGATCCAAATCTGGAACCGCAATCTGGACGAACGCAAGCGCCAGGCCATCGAGACAGCGATGGGATCGCCTGACATCTTCGTTGTCCAAGGACCACCGGGTACAGGCAAGACGAGCTTCATCGCTGAGCTCGTTGAGCAGACACTGCGGGTAAACGCCGAGGCACGGGTGCTCATCGCCTCGCAGACGAACGTCGCCGTGGATAACGCACTGCAGCGACTTGCCGACGGCGGTCAAGCCAGCATGGTCAGGCTCGCAAGCGCTGACCCGAATCGCGTCGATGAATCAGTGCGGCACTTTCTGCTCGATGCTCAGATGAAGCGTTGGGCACGAGCAGTGCGCAAGAACGCGGAGAGTCACCTCGGAGCACGTGCCACTGAAGCGGGGTTGCCACCGTCACATCTGCGAGCCGCATTGGCGCTACAGCAGTTGTCCGCCGCCCTGGCACAACTCGACCACCTCCAGGCCGCGCGTCCAGATGACGAGGAAGATCAGCGGTCGGAGTTGGCAACATCCCTGTCAGAGCCAACCTCCACAACATCGGTGCAAGACAGGGTCGACGCGCTGGCTGACCTCCGAGATGAGTTACTAGCCGAGGCGCAATCCGAGCTGGGCAGCGACCTGACTCTGTCAGTCGAGATGACTGCAGAGGACACTATGACTGCTGTAGATGCCCTCATAGGTGGAAGCAGCGAGGCGCAGCAGCTACTAACCCGGCTCCAGTTGCAGGGCGAATGGCTGCAGCGGATCGCCTCGGATCCTGGCCTCGCAAACACGTTCCTCGACCAGACGAGCGTTATCGCTGGAACCTGTGTCGGATACCTCAGGCATCCCGCCGTGCGGCATCTCGACATCGACCTGTGCATCGTCGATGAGGCGTCTCGAGCAACCCTCACCGAAGCCTTGGTGCCGATTTCCCGAGCCAAGCGCTGGGTCGTCGTCGGTGACACAAACCAGCTGCCGCCAGTCGACGAAGACCTGCTGCGAAACAAGGATCTGATGAATGACCACCAGCTTCTGCCCGAATATGTCAAACAAACGCTCTTCCAAAGACTGACGGACCGATTGCCGGAACACTCCCAGGTGATGCTTAATCAGCAGTACCGGATGATCCGCCCGATCGGTGACATGATCTCGACCTGCTTCTACAAAGAGCAGTTGCGCTCCCCCAATGACGGCGGGCTCGACGGCTATTCTCTGGGTTACGGCAAGCCCGTACTGTGGCTCGATACGTCGGCACACGGCGAGGCTCGCCGAGAAGCAGCTCCCCAGGGCAGGGGCAAGAGCTTCGCGAACCGTGCCGAGGCTCGCATCGTCGTCGATCGACTGACGGTGCTGAACGGATCCATCGACAAGCAGGTCGTCGGCCTGCCGAGGAACCGTGAACGGCTAGATGTCCTTGTGATCGCGCCATACGTTGCGCAAGTCGCCGACCTAAAACAGCAGCTTGCTCCCCTTGGTAACCGATTGCGGCACCTGTCGATCACGGTTATGAGCGTCGATGCCGTGCAGGGGCGTGAGTCGGATGTCGCCTTCTTCTCTGTGACGCGCAGCAACTCCAGGGCTGAACTCGGCTTCATCGGCCCCGACTACTGGCGACGAATCAACGTTGCGCTCTCCCGAGCTCGATTCGGCCTCACCATCGTCGGCGACGCTGGCTTCGTCAGAGGTACAACCGGTGCCTTGAAGAAGGTCCTGACCTATGTCGAGACACATCCGGACGACTGCGAACTGCGGACGGCGGAGCGATGAGTCTTACGTCGGCCGAAATGATTCGGCGCCGGTTCGGCGACCACAGGCCGGGTCTCCAGCTGATTAGGGTGGTCGATGCCGCCCTACCGGTCACGATGCTCCGCGTGGACGTGTTGGCTCAAGAACGCAAGCCGCTCCCCCTGCTGGAAGAATTCATTCTGCGGTTCGTGCACGCCGGGGTTCGTGAGATTGATGAGATCGCTGCACTCCTTGGCTTACAGCGCAGCCAGGTCGTTACCACAGTCGCCGACCAGATCAGCTCAAACAACCTCACCAAGGCTTGGAGCGGACAACTTGGCCTGACGACGCTGGGGCTAGAAGCCGCGCGCAATGCCGAAGCGGTACAGCCAATCTTGACTCAACTCAACGTGCCGTTCGATCGGCTCGTCTGGAACGCCGAGGACTACACGCGTTCCAGCCTGCTCAAGAAGCGGGACGCATTGGAAGCTGGCCTCGTGCTTCTGCCGGCCAAGAAGAGCTCGCGCGTCAACCTAGACGACCTTGCCGTGCAACGCTTCAACGAGCTGGTCGAGTCACGCGACGACCGGACGCGGAAAGTGGAGGTCCTGCGCGTTCGAAAGATCGCGGCACAGAACCTACACCTGTATATGCCGGCCCAACTGCTGATCTATGGCGATCCTGACTCCGGCGAGGTGGAACTGGGGCTATGCGTTGATGGAGACCTTCAGCCGAACCATGGACTGGAACTTGCGGCCACGGATGCCGTCGTCAAACTTGGGATCGTTGTAGCACGCTCGGAGCCTCGTCCGACTCTAGCCCCCGAGCTCGAGGACCAGCGGGTGACGGGCGATCAGGTCGAGATCCTCAGGGCCGCTGGCGAGTTGAGGATCCGAGACGGCGACGAATCCGTCGAGATTCCGCAACGCATCGAGGACATTGCGGTGCGCAGTGTCGACGTCCATGAGCACCCGCAGCTGCTCACTAAGGCGCTCAACGGCACCAAGAAGCGACTGCTGATCATCGCACCTTGGGTCAAGGGCGGGGTGGTCAACACAGATTTCGTTGCTGCCCTTGAGCGACGGCTTCGAGCAGGCGTTGAAGTGCATATCGGTCACGGATACGGGCCAGATGACAGCGGATCGGATGACTTTGCGCTTCGCAGGCTCAACAACCTGGCGGCTCGATACGACAAGCTGCGGATCGTCCGCCTGCAGAACACCCACGCCAAGATCCTGATCTTCGACGACCAGTGGATCACGACCAGCTTCAACTGGCTCTCATTCAAAGGCGATCCGAACCGGACCTACCGCATGGAAGAAGGCACGCTCGTCCAGATCAAAAGCGAGGTCGACAAGGCCTTCGCGCGGTACATCGATGTCCTCAACGTCGATGGGGTTGACCCCCGCGCGCTAACCTGAGCCTCGCCTTGTCGGGGCCAGTCCTACGGCATTTGCGCAACGCCGACAGCCGCTATCGCTACGACGCCTTCGCGGCCTTCACCAAGTTAGGCGGCGGATCACCGCTGGAGCCGGCCGGGCGACAGCACCTTATTCGACGGGTGAGTCCAGAGGGAGCGAGTGCAACGGCTGGCTAAGAAGAAACTGTCGATCTCGCACGGCAACACGGATCCCTGGCGAGAACCACGCAGTCGCGGGAAACCCACGCCCGTTACGGCAACCCTCGTACAGCAGTGGCCACCGGTAATAACCAATCGTGTTGGGCGTCCGCGGTGTCGGCGCTGTCGAGCGGCTCGTGTCCGGCGTCGTGTCGACGACCAAACCAGACCCGCATCTCCTTGAGTATGTCGAGGACGACTGGCAAGAACTTGTGCGGTGATATCGAGCGCATCCCTGGCGCGACCGCAACATTGCAGTACCCTCATCGCCAGGTGGGCTGGCGCAGAAAATTTTTCAGAACGTTTCCGGTGGCGGCGATCGCTGCCAGAGAGGCTAACGCTCCACACAATGGCCGACGACCCGATCTCGACGATCTATCTGGCGGACCGCGCTGATGGCTCCGCCATCTACCAAGCCAACATGAATCTCCTCTACGTGATCACCACGTACGGAGCTCTCGTGTTCGCTGCGCTCGGCTCAAACTTTATCAAAAACGCGTGGGCACTGGCATTCATCGGAATCCCGCTCTGGGGTTTATTGTGTTACCAGGTGCAGCTTTTGGTGCTGGCATCCGTGAGGGTGAATTCCATCCGCATTCTGGAGCAGAAACTACTACACGGCGAAGAAAGACTTTCCGATCCGCAAAAGAACCAGCTCGGCTCAGACGCCGGCGATCGAGTTTCGCGCGTTTCCAGACAACCCCGGTGCCTCGCCGCCGCGAACCTAGCGGCCTTCTTTGCCATCGGCCTAGCGTCGATCGCTGTAGCCCTAGCTTCGCTAGCGACTGTTCCAAAGTGCAGCCCTGCATTCATTTTCGGTGCTACGACGCACTTCTTGCTGGCCATCATATTTCTCGGCGGCCTAATTTCGCTCCTGCGAATCAAAACTCTGATAGGTGCCCTCGGCAGGGAGGGTCCGTACCCCTGTAGGTCCGCCGGCGCATGATGACCTGGTCGGCCGGGACTTCACCGCCGGGGCGACGTCGTTATCTGCCGACATGCCAACAACTTATCGACGCCCACCGCGAACAAGGCTACGAGCAATGCCGGGGTAATACTAGTGTAGGGTTGCCGGCTCCGTGTCATACGACGATGCGCTGAACTGCGGCGATGCTGGTTGTCTCACCTCGTGTCGTCATCTCCTCGGCCAGCCCGAGAATGCGCTGATGAGGTACCGGTTCCGCAGGTAGTCGGCGATCACACTGAGCATGTGTTGACGGTGCGGCCAGTTGGGGTTCGGTCTGCGCCTCCTGCTAGCGTCGCCGTTCGTTGGCTCTGCCTGCCATGAAGTTCATTTCAAGGAGACCCCGTTGCGACTGGACCGGACCCCCGCTTTCTCCCGCGTAAAGCTGCTGCACGTCAACCTCCTCCCGACCAGTGAGAACACGGACATCAAAGAATCAGAGCTATTGGGTACAACTGTTACGGCATGGACGGGCCTCGAACCGAGCGACGACGTCTTCGCTGAGTGCGACATGCGTGGCGTACTTACCTCGGGGTCTGAGCTTTGTTGGATTGCAGGCGATTCCGAAGTCGAGATGATGCAACCCCCTCGGTATGCCGGTTTGCCGGAGGAACTGGTGGCGGAAGCGAAACCCATCGCGTCTCCTGCGGGTTCGAAAGCTTATTCGGGCACAGCAGAGGGATGGCCACCGTTGATCTGGAAGTCTCGGACGGTTTATTCCGCGATCAAATACGATGACTACGACACCGCCGTTGAAGTTCTTCTATGCGCTTTGTCGGTGGCGCCGGATGACGGCGATCTTCGCCCGATGCTGCTGGCGAGTTTGAAGGCACAATACGCACGGGTGCTGCGCCATCCCGACTCCTATCCTCAGCCCTGGCGGACGCAAAAGAGTCCGAGCAGCGCCATGTTGGACAGGCTTCGACTCTGACGCCCACGAGACTCCTACTCGATCGTCTGGTGCCTGCAGTGCGCCCCGGCCGGGTCGTCCTCCGCGCCGATAATGACCAAATATGCCACTCCGTCGGCCCTCTCGGGCGCATCGCGCCGGCAGCCCTCGACGACCCGCCGAAACTTAGACCTGAGCAACGGCGTCATTCCGACCGGTATTCACCTGTCGTCGGGGCCGTTGGGTTTGCCATCATGTCTGCTCCACGGGTCACCCACGTCGTGCACTAAGCGGTCTCGGTCGGCAGCCCATGCCCGATCTTCGGGCCCCTGGAACAGTTCGGTGATATCGGGCCATAATGGCCCACTTTCTGAGATGTTCGTTTCATTGTGGGTCATGTGTCTACGTTCCTCGCTGACGGCGCTTGGCACCTCTATCCACCTACAGTCTGTCGCTAGTGCCGACTGATCGCACGCGGCACGGAGTTCCCCCGGGCTGCAGGAACGGGGCTCCGCTGCACAATCAGGTGAAGATGTCACCAATCCGTGCAGCAGACCCCCGTCCGGTAGGCCGGATCGTGCAGCAGGCCGTAGACGTAGTAGAAGATGTCGTCCTTGGTCACCTGGTCGCCGATGGCCTCGCGGTAGAGAGCCAGGATGCCGTCGGTGATGTTGTCGACGCGGCGGTAGCCGTACTCGTCGACGTCGCCACTGCTGTTGTGGAGCGCCAGTTCACCGTCCGTGGATTCGACCTTCTTGTAGGTCCATCGAGGGAAGAACTGCGCCGTGTACGTGAAGAACGATAGGTCAGGTAGCAGGTCTGTCGCGAGGGTCGCGAACTGCGTGCCGTCACGCGGTGCAAGTGGCATGTCCCCAATGAACGGGGCCATCCTGTTTTAGAGTCCTGTTGCCCGTGAC
>NZ_MVHH01000048.1 GCF_002086515.1 Mycolicibacter arupensis | reverse complement strand
ACCCATCCCGACCCAGCCCCATGCCCCGCAATGGCAGCCGGCGGCGCCGGCGTCCTTTAGCGGCAATGTCGGACCGGTCGGAAGCCAGGTTGAGCGCAATCAGCTCGGCCTGATCACCGGGAAAGGCGCGCCGGCATCGGTAGCCGAGCAGCTGCTGCTCGGCCCCGTCGCGCGTGGCACCGCAGTATCATTCGTCCCGGCAGGCACGGGAGGGCGCAAGTGAAGTTCCGCGGAACCCTGATCGGCCTCTGCCTCTTCATGATCGTTTCGACGGTGCTCACCTGGCTGGTCTACGCCACGTTGCGCCGTGACGTGGCCGGAGCCACCACCCCCTACGCCGCCGTGTTCACCGATGTCTACGGCTTGCGCGAGGGCGACGATGTCCGGATGGCCGGGGTGCGGGTAGGCCGGGTGGAGAAGGTCGCGCTGGACGGGAAACTGGCGAAGGTCTCGTTCATCGTGCAGAGCGATCAGAAGCTGTACGGCAACACCGTCGCCTCGGTGACCTACCAGAACATCATCGGCCAGCGTTACCTCGGGCTCTCCTTGGGCGCGAGCTCGGGAGAGCCCGAGCAAGAACGAGTCCTGCCCCGCGGCAGCGTCATTGGCGTGGACCGCACCGAACCGTCCTTCGACGTCGGCGCCCTGCTGAACGGTTTCAAGCCCCTGATGTCACTGCTGGACCCCAAGCAGGCGGACGACCTGACCCGCGGTGTCCTGGAGTCGCTCTCGGGCGACCAGGCGTCCATCACCGCGTTGGTGGATCAGTCGTCGACGCTCACCGCGACGCTCGCCGGGCGAGACGAGGTGCTCGGCGGCCTCATCAGCAGCCTCAACCGGCTGACCGGCACCATCGCCGGACAGAACGATCAGCTGGACCACGCCCTGACCCAGGCCCGGCGAGCGGTCGCCGACCTGGACTCGCGTCGTCCGGCCCTGCAGTCCTCGGTCGGCTCCCTGGCGCAGGTGACGCGGCAGCTGGCGCGCGTCTCCGACGAGGTGTTCCCCTCCCTGGAGGAGATGATCAACCGCGAGCCCGGGTTCACCAAGCACATGGCGAGCATCGAGCCGCAGCTCGCATTCACCGGCGCAAACCTGCCGCTGATGCTCAAAGGTCTGGCCCGGACGTTCGGCGACGGGGCCTACGGCACGTCCTACCTGTGCGACCTCAACGCAACCGGATTCTTCCCCGGCCTGAACGACGTCACCACGATCATCGTCAACGCCGCAACGCCCGGCAATGCCCGTCCGATCACCCAGGAGAATCTGGCCTGGCACACGCCCCGATGCAGGAACACCGCCGATGGGTAACGCAATCACCACGCCGATTCGGAAATTCCTGCGCGAGTGGCGCACTCGGCCACTGGAGTCGTACAACACCACCTGGCTGGGTTTCGGGGCGCTGGCGGTGGTGGCTGTCGTGGTCGCTGCGGCGCTTTTCGTCAAGGTGATCGGCTTCGGCTACACCCGCTACACCGCTGAATTCGCCCAGGCGGCCGCGCTGACTCCGGGCAATCCGGTCATGGTGGCGGGCATCGAGGTGGGCCGGGTGACCAGCATGCGGCTGGCCGGCGACCACGTGGTGGCCGGCCTGACCGTGCGCAACGACGTCGCGATGGGCAAGGACACCCGGGCCAAGATCCAGGTGATGACGATCCTCGGGTCGCGCTACCTGAAGCTGGAGCCCGACGGTCCCGGAGCCCTGCCCGGCAAGCGGATCCCGTTGACCAACACCGAGGTTCCCTACGACCTGGAGTCGCTGCTCGACGACGCCACCACGACATTCGACCAGGTGGACTCCGATCAGTTCGGGCAGTCCCTTGCCGTACTGGGCCAGCAGCTCAGTGGGCTTCCCCCGGTGGTTCCGCAGGCGATGGCCAATCTGCACACGCTGGCGAAGATCACCGCGGATCGGCGCGAGGAGCTGGGAACCCTGCTTGCCAGCACTCAACGGGTGGCCAACACCCTGCGCAACCAGCAGACCAGCTTGGGGAATCTGGTCGATCAAGGCCAGGACTTCATCGGCGAACTGGTGGCTCGGCAGAACACCTTCCACGCCATGCTGGCTGCGCTGACCACGCTGGCGGGCCAACTGAACAATGTGGTGGTCAAGGACCGGGCGATGCTCGACGACATGCTGGCCAATCTCCGTGCGCTGTCGGACATGCTCGGCCAGCACGACGACATGCTGCGCAGCCTGATCCAGGCCGCGCCGCCGCCACTGCGGGGTATCACCAACGCCACCGGTTATGGCCCGGCCGTTGAGTTCTTCGCCGGCAACGGAATCGCGATCGACTCGTGGATGTGCGCCATCAGCGGACGTGCCAAGCAGTTCGGCATGATCGAGTACTTCAAGGACTGCAAATGAGCGCGCCACCGACCACCGCGGCAGACGACCCGATCGAAGAGTCGGCAGACGACGGCTCGGCGATTCCCCCGGCCACCCCGGCTCGGGCCGGCACGGGGCGCCGCCGCACGCGGGCCCTCCTGGCGGCACTGGTGGCCGGCGCCTTGGTCGTCGCCGCGATCGCGGCCTACCAGCTCAACCCGTTCGGCAGGCATCTGACCGTGACTGCCCAGTTCGACAGCGCCGCGGGACTCTACGAGGGCAACGTGGTCGCGGTGCTCGGGATGCCGGTGGGCACCGTCAAGAAGGTCACCCCGAAGGGCGAGTACGTCGAGGCCGAGTTCACCGTCGACCGTGGCGTGAAGATCCCCGCGGATGTGCACGCGGTGACCATCAACACCTCGATCCTCACCGCCCGTCAGATCGAGCTGACCCCGGCCTACTCCGGTGGCCCGGTACTGGCCGACCACACCACCATCGGGCTGAACCGCACCCGGACGCCGGTGGCCTTCGACCGGGTGGTGGACATGCTCGACAAGGTTTCGAAGTCCCTCGGCGGCGACGGCAAGGGTAACGGTCCGGTGGCCGACGTGATCAACGCCGGCGCCGACATCGCCGACGGCAACGGAGAGAAGATCAAAGCGGCACTGAGCGAGTTGTCGCGGGCCCTGCGACTCAGCTCCGATCACGGCGAGGTGACCGGCGACCAGTTGACCTCGATCATCACCAACCTCAGCTCGCTGATGGACGCTGCAGCCCGCAATGACGCGAAACTACGTCAATTCGGTTCCACCACCAGGCAACTGAGTCAGATGCTGGCCAATGAGGACTTCGGTACGGGTCGCACCGGGCGTAAGTTCAACGAGATCGTCACGCAGGCCACGTCATTGCTGCAGGCCAATCGGGACAATCTCAAGCAGAGCATCCTCAACGGCGACACCGCGGTGACCACCCTGGTGGAGAAGCAGCGCGACCTGGCCGAGCTGATCGACGTGATGCCGCTGACCATGGAGAACCTCTACAACGCGATCGACACCAACAACGGCGCGTTCCGCCTACACGTCTTGGTTGACAAGGTCCTGATCGACAGTCAAAGCACCAAGGAACTGTGCAATATGATGCACCTGCGGCAATTGGGTTGCGGCACAGGAACGTTGGCGGACTACGGACCGGACTTCGGCCTTACTTACGTGCTGGACGGCCTTTCGATGATGGGACAGTAGACGTGACGCGACGACGCAGACGGGTATCGCAGTCGATTGCGGCACTGCTGTGCGGTGCCGTCGTCGCCTCGTCGGCCGGCTGCGGAACCAGCGGCCTGGACAGCCTGCCCCTGCCGGCGCCGGGTATCGGCAGCGGCGGCTACCTGCTCACCGCGGTCTTCGCCAACGCTCTGAACCTCCCCGGGCACGCGAAGGTGAAGCTCTCCGGTGCCGATGTCGGCCAGATGGAATCGATGGTCGCCCGCAACTACACCGCGGTCACCACCCTGCGCATCATGGACGGTGTCCGGATTCCGGTGGGAAGCACCGCCGAATTGCGCTCGGCGACACCGCTCGGTGACGTCTTCGTGGCCATCAAGCTGCCCACTGGAGGTGATCCCTCCGCCCCGCTGCTCAAGGGCGGCGACACCATCGGCCTGGAATCCACGGCGTCAGCCGCCACTGTGGAATCGGTGCTGAGCTCGGCGGCCCTGCTGGTCAACGGTGGAGCCGTGCAGAACTTCACCAACCTCGTCAACGGGGCCGGGAAGGCGACCGGGGACCAGGGCAAGGCTTTCGGAAAGCTGCTCAACCAGTCAAACGATCTGCTGTCCAAGCTCAACGCCCGCTCGGGCGAGATCGAGTCCGCGCTCCGCGAGACCAGCCGGCTTGCCGATGCGCTCGATTCGCGGAGCGCCGCGCTTACCGACGTACTCAACGCGGCGGGCCCCGCGACCGATACTCTCGCGGACAACACCAGCCAGATTGCCGATTTGGTGGAACAATTGGGCGCCACCAGCCGACAGTTAGCGCGATTCCCCTCGCTCGCCGGAACGGACGATTCGGGCCACAGCTTCATCAAAGACGCCAATGTGCTTGCCGGGGCATGGAATGACGTGGCTACCGACCCGAACACCAGCCTCTACGCCCTGAACAGGCTGATGGCGCCGTTCATCAAGATGATGCCCAACGGAGGCGCCTCGCTTCACGCCAGCGTCGACCGCTTGGTGTGGGGGTCGATGCCCGACGCCGGATTCAAGGGCGACCCCGCGTTCCACGGCCCCAAGCGCTACGACTGGGCCAAGCTGGCGGGCTCCATCAAGTTCACCCTGTGGCGTCTGCAGGAACGCGTGGTCGGACGGGGCCCGGACTCCGACATGGGGCAGGCCCCGTGGATGGCGGTCGGCCCGCCGATACCGCCGACCCCGGCCGAGATCGACGCCGCGGCAACCGAGCCCGGCCCCCCAGGACAGGGGCCGACACCATGATCGACGCACTGAGCCGCCGCGTCGTGGCGCTGGTCCGGGCCGGCTATAAGCGAAAGAATCTGTTGTCCAGCCTCGCCTTGGCCACCACGCTGGTGGTGGCGGTCGGCTACCTGTTGGTGGGTGCACTGCAGGTGGACCCCACCCGTTCGACCTACCAGATCACGATCGCGCTGCCCGATTCCGGCGGACTGCTGGCTAACCAGGACGTGTCGGTGCGTGGCGTCCCGGTGGGCCGCATCGAGTCGCTGCGCATCACCAGCGCTGGCGTGGATGCGGTCGCCAACATCGCCTCCACAGTGAAGATCCCAGCCTCCAGCGCGGTGCGGGTCTCGGGCCTGTCGGCGGCCGGCGAGCAGTACATCGACTTCGTCCCTCCGTCGAGCTCGGGGCCCTTTCTCGCTGCAGGCAGTGTCGTATCGCGTGATCGCG
This sequence comes from Mycolicibacter arupensis, assembly GCF_002086515.1. GTDB lineage: Bacteria > Actinomycetota > Actinomycetes > Mycobacteriales > Mycobacteriaceae > Mycobacterium > Mycobacterium arupense. The sequence continues at coordinate 22,595 of NZ_MVHH01000048.1, read as the reverse complement.
CGACGACACCGATTCCGATGTCACAGTTGCTCGCCGACGCCGATGGCATGCTGGCGCAAACCGATCCGAGCAAGCTCGAGCTGATCAAGAAGGAACTCAGCCTGTCCGGCGAAGGCCCGCAGAAGCTGACCGACATCATTGATGGCGGCTCTTTCCTGATCTCCACACTCGACTCGGTGCTGCCGGAGACCGTCAGCATGCTCAAGTCGAGCCGTGTCGTGCTGACCATGCTCAGCGACGTGAACAATGGCATGGCCGCGACGTCGCGCAACCTGGACAAGGTGCTCAAGGGCATCACGCCGATGATCGGTGGATACAACCGATTGCTGGATCAGGCACCGGGGATGTTGTCGGCGGTGGACGGACTCTTCGACGACAACTCCGACACCATGGTCGGGCTGCTCGGCAACCTGGTCACCACCGCTCAACTGCTCTACGTTCGGACTCCGGCGCTCAACGCACTGTTCCCCAACTACCGCGGCTCGACGGTAGAGGCCATCGGCACGGCGATCCGCGAGGACGGGCTGTGGGCGACGGTCGACATCTACCCCCGCTACGCCTGCGAGTACGGCACGCCGCGGCGGCCGCCGTCCCAGGCGGACTACCCCGAGCCGTTCCTGTACGGCTACTGCCGCGACACCGACCAGTCCGTACTGGTCCGCGGCGCCCACAATGCCCCGCGCCCGCCCGGGGACGATACGGCCGGCCCCCCACCGGGTGCTGACCTGTCGGCCACCACTGACCCGACGCCCAAGGGCCGGTACACGATTCCCACTCCCTATGGCGGTCCGCCGCTGCTGATCGATCCGCCACGCTGATGCCCGAGGAGACCGCGCGGTGAGCACCGCTGACGAACCGACTGCCGAGCCGGCCGACGAGGCCGCCACGGAAGATGCCGCCGAGGAGGTGGAGCCGACCACTGAGGGGCCAAAGCCGATGGCCGTCGAGGAAACGACCGAGGTCGTCTTGGCGGTTCTACGGCGGTATCTGGTGCGCCTGTTTCGCCGGTTTGGCTACAGCGTCTCGGTCGTCGCCGTTTTTTCTTTGGTCGCCGGGCTCGGATGGCAGCTGTGGCAACAGCATCGGGTCGCCGCGGCGGAGTCGGCAGCGCAGGATGCTGCCGTGCACTACGCCCAGGTCTTGACCAGCATCGACTCCAACAAGGTCGACGATGACTTTGCCGCGGTCCTCAATGGTGCGACTGGGGACTTCAAGGACACCTACACCAAGGCCAGCGTGCAGCTGCGGCAACTGTTGATCGACAACAAGGCGACTGCACAGGGCACCGTGGTGCAGTCGGCTGTGCAGTCGGGCTCGCGGGACGAAGTGGTGGTGCTGCTGATGGTCAACCAGGCCGTCACCAACACCAACCGCCCGGACCCGCGGGTGGACCGCACCCGGATGAAGATGACGATGACGAGAGTCGACGGCCGATGGCTGGCGAGCAAAGTCGAACTGCCCTAGGGAGGCAAGCTATGTGGGCGCCCCGACTCTTGGCGACTCTGGCCGCCGCGGCATGTGCGGTGTCGGCCGCCCCTGCCGTCAGCGCTTCGGCGCCGTCGTTCTGTAGTGGGCTGGGCGGCAACTGGGACGGTCACTACTGCACCACCGACGTGCACTCCGAACGCCTGGCGACCCGCTACATCCGGATGGCGGTGCCCGGCGATCTGGTCGACCATCCCGTCGCCGGTCCGCCCATCCGCGACTACCTGTCGAAGCTGTTCAGCAACTGGCGCAGCAAGGGTGCGTCGATGGTCGCTGACAGTTGGGGCAATGAGAACTACGACGTCTTCCAGCATGGCAATGCCTTGACCGTCGTCTTCCATGAGGACTACCACTCCGACGGTCCGTACATCAACAACGCCTACCGGACCTTCACCTTCGACATGGCCGGTGGCCGGCAGTTGCAGCTGGCCGACATCACCAAACCCGGTGTGGATCCGCTGGCGACCATCCCACAGCTGGGCGAGCCCTACATCGTCGAGGCGCTCGATCGCGCGTTCTGGGAGCATCGGCCGGGCGACTATCCCTTTGTCGCGGAACGCTTCACCCCCGACAAGGTCTTCTCGGGAGGCTACCGATCCTGGGCGCTAACGCCGGACGAGCTGATTCTGTATATGCCCGACTACCCCGTCAGTCACGACAGCCCGATCCAGTACAACCAAATGCAGTGGTACATGGACGGCGGAAACGTCCAGGCGCACATTCCTCTGGAGGCGCTGCGGTCCATCCTGCGCCCGGAGTACGGCGGATCCTGATCGACTGAACCCCGTCGGCGCTCTAGCCGTAGCGGAACAGCGCCATGCTTATCAGCACCACCACCGCCCCTAAGGCGATCACCGGAGCCACCACCACATGGGTCAACGTGGCGCCCACTATGGCACCGAAGATCATCACGAAAACCACCGTGTAGCGCAGCCTTTGACGACCACCGCCGCCACCGGCCAACCTGCTGTCCACTCCGATACCAACGATCGTCGAGGTGAGCACCGTGGTGTAGAGCTCCTGGACCCCGAACTGGCGAGCCGTGGAGTTCTGTACTCCGAACGCCACAGCCAGCCCAACCGTGAGGACCAGCTTGCTGATTCCGTCGTAACGCAGCACCCCCACACCGGCCAGCCCGGCCAACAGCAGCAGCAGGGCGGCCTCCAGACCCAATGCCACGGTCAGCCAACGCCGGGGGTCCTCCTCGGCGAAGATCCGGAACAGCCTGCCCCCGATGATCGCACCCGCGAGGAATCCACCGACCGCGACGATCGCAGCGGTCAGATCGAAGCCGGTACCCGGAACGAACAGGAAGCCCAGGAAGATCGCATTGCCCGTCATGTTCGCCACGAACACGCGGCCCAACACCAAGACGCTGACCGCGTCGACGAGTCCGGTGGCGAACGTCAGCAAGAGCAATGCGGCCACGGTGCGCCGCTTCGACAACGGCGACGCGATCGGCATGCTCCCCCGCTATCTGTGTGACGGGCCTGCGCTCAGCCCTGCAGGCGCGGGGTGAGGTCCAGCGAAGTGATAGTAGGCATCCGGGTGACCACCCACCGGTTCTGGTCCCGTTTCATGTGCAGCCGGTAAGTCAGGTACTTGATCTGCGGGATCGAACGGCTCAGCTCACTGGTGGCCGTGGTGTTGGTGTACACGATGACCGTGGCCTCGGGCCCGTTGAGGTTCTCGACGGCGGCGCCGACGATCTCCGTGGTGTCGGTGACTTTCGCCTGCTTATTGCTGTCGGCGATCGCGTCGATGAATTTCCGGTACTGGGCTTCCAGGTCACCGCTGAGGTAGACCGATGCCCGGTCCGGAAGGGTGTCCATGTTCTCCGGGGTGTAGTTCCACAGCGTGTGGATCGCCCTGGCCGCGGTCCGCGCGATGTCCAGCTTGGTGGCGACCTCAGCCCGGTCCATGAGATATGGCTGCGACGCTGCGGCGGCGAACGCCGCAGCGCCCACAAACGCCGCGGCCGAGACCGCTCCCACCACCCGGACACCGAGTTTGCGCCGCGCAGGGCGCTCGGCCACCGACGGCGTGAGGTCCTGCTCCTCGTCGGATTCAGCTTGGGCGTCCGGGTCCGCTTCGGTGGTGTCAACCGCCGGGTCCAGCTCGTCGGCTGCTGCTTCCAGTTCGTCGACCGCCTCGGCGGCGGGTTCGACCTGCGCCCCGGAGGACTCGTCGGTCACAGCACTTGGTTCAGATTGCTGATCTTCCACTGGTCCCCTTCCTTCTGCGCCGTCGCTATCCATCGGGTTGCCATCTTCACGTCATGCTTGCCGTCCGGAGACTTGCCGGTGTTCTCGACGGCTACCAGCAAGTTGACGCTGCCTCCGTCATTCCATCGCTCGACACCGGCCGCTGTGACTGTGCCGGTAGTCGGCTCGCTGCGCGCGACCGCGATCAGGATCTGATTCGCCTTCTCCTGGTACTGATCGGCGAACTCACCGGTGGCGTGCTCCATGACCGCGGCGAGATAGTCGTTGGCGTGGAAAGGATCCGGCGAGGTGAACATCGTCATGAAAGACTCCACCGCGGCCAGCACTTCGACGTTCTTCAGCGCCGCCCGGCGGTGATGTTCGTGGGTGACCAGTGTCAGGGCACAGACCGCCAGCGCCGCCACGGTGGCTACCAGGGCGCTGGCTATCACCAGCGGAGGCCTGCGACGGCGCGGAACCGGCTGGCCGACGAACAGTGGTGTGGACTCGCTGGAGACACGGCGGCGCGGACTCATTTGTCCCCCTCGGCCGGCATTGGCTTACTCACGACGGAAAGGTCATCGACCCGCCAGGTCCCGGAACTCTGCACGAAGGCCACCCGGACGGAGGCGCTGATCAACCGCTCCTTGCCAGGTTCGCCCCGCTGGCCCTGCAGGAACAGCAGCATGGTGGCGCGATGCGGGGCAGAGTTGAGCACCGCCGCATCGGTCACCCGGTAGAAGTTCGGAACCGGGTTGGCGTCGCGGATCGCGTCCTGCTGGGGAACCAGCTGCTGGCGATACTTCTCGGTGGCCAACGACTGCGCGCGATCGAAATCGTTCTGCAGAGTCTCGGGGTCGTAGGACAACATGTCCGCCACGATCTTCGGGCCCTGCCGGGCGATCTCGGCCTGGGCCAGATCCGACTTGTGATCATTCTGGTAGACCACGGAGTACGCCGTGCCGGCAGCGACCAAGCTCAGGGCGGCTGCGGCCACGAACACCGCAACCGTGACGGATCGAATGTTTGCCGGTGGCTGCCGCTCACCGGCCGGGCGAACCTCGGTACGCGCCAGCACGTCGGCGAAGGTGCGTCTCCGTCGGTCCCGCAACGGCCAGAGCCAGCCCAATAGCACCGGCACCGTGTCGAGCAGGTGCGCGATCTCACGCAGCAACAGTCGGCCCACACCGACAGCCGGAGCAGACCCTTCCCCGCCGCGCACCACTTCGATTCCGGTGAACGCGCGGCCCAGGCTCCACCCCTTGAGCGCCGGCAGAATAACTCGGTTGACCTCGGTAGCCAGGAATGCCAGGGCGCCGACGATGGTCGCGAGCCACCGCCACAGGCCACCGGACGGGAAGCACAGCGCGGCCATGCCCATGGTCACCATCACGGCCGACCCCGGCAGCAGGTCGATCACCAACGCCGTCGCGCGGGTTTTCCACCTGGCCGGCTCGGGACGCGGCGGGTCGGCCACTGTGTCGGTCACTTGGCCACCTGGTCGAGCCTGCCGATCCGGTATTGGCCGTCATCGCGGACCATCTGAACGCGCAGCCGGTAACCGACCTCTCGGCCCTTGGCCTCGATGTTGTCGACCTTGATCCGGAAGGCCACCAGGATGTCGACGGAGCCATCGGGGTTGTTGCGCTCCACCGCGGCACCCATCTCGGTCAGCTCGACGTGGACCTTCGCCGCCTGATAGGCGGGCGGAAGAATCTGGGCGTACAGCGCTGCCTGGGTGCGGAACTCCCCGGCCGCACAGTTGAGCATCTTCTCCTGGGACAGCGACACATCGCCGGTGTCCGGGACCTGGGTCACGAGTACACAGGCTTTGGCCGCCTCCAGGGCTTCGGCGTTGTCGCGGGCCAGTTGCTGGCTTGTGGCGTGGTCACGTAACCCAACGAAGCCCGCGGCCACCAGGCCGGCTGCCAACAGCAGTAACAGCACACAGATACCCGCCTGCTGGCGACGGCCAAGACGCGACGGTGCCGGTCCGGCGTCTACCGCCACCGAGTCGGTCGACTCCTCCGGAGCCTCCTGCTCCGTGTCCGCCACCGCGTTGTCAGCGTCCTCAGCCGAGGTCTCTGCGGTCTGCTGGTCCTCGTCCGTGCTCAGCGGAACGGTGCCAGCATCCCCTTCCATGCGTCGTCTCCTATGTTCATCGAGTTCTCGACGGAGTATTCGACGCCGTCTGGCCCCACCGCCTGGCCACTCTGCGGATTGTAGATCGCGGCTGGTCCCCCACCGGGGGTGTAGATGCAGGGGTTCGGTTGTTGCCCGTTGCACTGCACGCTACCGGTACCCGGCCGAGACAGCGGGTCGCTGGTCGGCGGGGGGGTTGCCGGGACCATATCCGCAGGTAGCGGATTCAGGCCGGTGTTGACCGACGGCGCCGGAATCACGTGACCCGGCTCGACCGGCTGGTCACAGCGAGCGCCCAGGGCCGGGCAGTTCCGGATCTGGTTCGGGTCGCCGTACCAGGGGTTGGTACCCAGCGGGACGTACGGTTTGTCGCTGCGGCATTCCTTCGGTGTGGGAGCCCGCTTACCGGGCACGTCCACACACGGGATGTTGCGCACGCCGCGCACGTTGTTGGCCGGGGTGTCCTGCGGAATCCGGCAGGAGACGTCGGGCAGCTCGGCAGGGCTGGTGTCGGCGAACGCCCGCCACTCCGATGCCGGCAGATAGCCGGTCAGACACGGCGGTGGGGTGTTCAGGCTCAGGCCCGGAACCGGCACCGGGAAGATCGGTCCGGGGAACGCCCCGAGCGCCACGCCCAAGGATGCGCGACCAGGGTAGGTCGAGCTCACCGTCTGGATGATCGAGCCGGCCTGGGGGAGGAAGACCAAGACCTGCTCGGTGTTCCGGTTATAGCGTTTGGCCATCTCGGTCAGGATCGACGCGTTTGCCATCAGCTGCGGGAGCGAGTCCTTGGTCTCGCTGAACACGGTGTGCACCTGGTCGATCAGCGGCGGCAGATCAGTGACGATGTGCTTCACCGTGTCTTCTCGGCTGGCCGCCTGACTGGCCAGAACGTTCAGGTTGCGCGCCCATTGATGGATGGCGTCACCGGTTTGAGTCTGACTCTCGATGATCGGCGCCGACTTCTCCACGATGTCGTCCACATCGGCGAGGTTCGTCTTGAAGTCGCCCACGATGGCCTGCGTCGCATCGACGAGGCGCTGCAGGGACGGGCCCAACCCACCCACGGCCGTCGCGGTCTCGTCGAGCAGGGCCGAGATCTTGCCGGCCGGCAAGGCCGCAAGCCCGCGGTTGGCGGTGTCCAGCGCCGGCCCGATCGCCGCCGGGACGGTGCCCGTGGTGATGGTCTGGCCCTGTTTCAGGTACTGACCGGGATTACCGGTCGATACCAGATCCAGATACTGCTCACCGATCGCAGACACCGAGTGCACGTTGGCGCTGGCGTCGACGGGGATCTTGTACTTGCTGGAGATCTGGAAGGTGGCCTGGGCGCCGGTCTCGGTCGGTTCGACGCTCGTGACCCGGCCGATGATGGTGCCCCGGTAGGTGACGTTCGCGGTCTTGTACAGGCCGCCCGCCTCAGGAAGATCCGCCTTCAGCGAGTACTGGCCCACGCCCGCCAAGGTCGGCAACCGCAGGTAGTAAACGCCCAACACCAGCAGGGCCACAGCGGTCAAGACGCTGAAGATGACCAGTTGACGCTTGATCTGAGGCTTTAGCAATTCCGGTCAGCCCTTTCCACATACGGACCGCCGGGCGCGGTAGCCGGGTTCGGCGTGTACCGAACGTCCGGAATCATCTTCGCCGGGTCGTGGCCGAAGGACTGCTCCAACGCCCGCAGCATCCCGGAGAAACCCGTTCCGGTCAGGATCGCGTTGTCGATGGACGCGTAGGTGAGGTCAACCACCAGCGAGGTGTTGATGAAGTCACCGCGGACCGCCTTGAAGGCACCGTCGACGTGGTACGGGGCGGTGATCATCACCTGCAACAGGTCGGGCAGGTACGGCGACGCCTTCCGCAGTTCCCGTCCCGGGCACTGGAACGACGTCAATACCTTGTGCAGGTCGGACCGGGCGGGTGCGATCTGCTGGTTGACCTGGGTGCCCATCGCACCCAGTGCCTCGACCGCGTTGATGAAGATCCCCTGCTGCGCGTTGAAGTACTTGAACAGCGGCGGGAAGTCCGTCAGGGCCTTCTCGATGCTGTCGTTGTGCGCACCGAAGTAGCTCAGCAACCGGTTGCTCGAGTCGATCGCCCGGGTGATGTCCTCACGCTGGTCGTTGAGGTTGCCGATGAACGTGTCCAGCTTGGTCAGGAACGCATGGATCTGGTCGGCCCGCCCGGTGGACAGCGCAGCGAACTCCGTGGTGATGGTGTCCAGATCCGACAGCCCACCGCGCTGCAGCAGCAGCGCCAGCCCGGCCAGCGTGCGTTCGATCGTCGGGTACGACGTCGAGTTGCTCAGTCCGATCGTGTCGCCGTTGCGGAGTTCGCCCTCCGGGTTGTCGGGTGCCTTCAACTCGATGTGCTGCGAACCCAGCAAGCTGGTCTGGCCGATCTTGGCCGTGGCATTGCGCGGCAGATGAACGTCCTTGTTCAGCTTCAGCTTCAGCGTGGCGACCCAGTTCTTGAGCTCGATCCGCTCGACCGCGCCCACGAAGACGTCGGCGACCAGGACCCGGCTGTTGCCGTTGAGCGCCAGGGTGTCCGGCACCTGGACATACACCGTGTAGGCACCGGCGCCACTACCCGGACCACCCGGCAACGACACGTTGGCGATACCGCGCCAGCTGCTGCAGGACGTCAGCGTCAGGGCGGCCATCAGCAGCACCAGCGCCTGCCAGCCGCGGCGGCTGACCGTGTTCATCGCTGTCCTCCTCATCAGCCGTCACCTCGCGGCGCCATCGGTGCCACCGGCCCCGGAATCACGTTCGGTCCCGGCGGGGGCGGCGCGATCGGCGCCTGACCCGCAGGCAGGCCGATGAACGGCAGCGGACCGGCGGACTCGTCGTAGGAGTTCGGTGGGCCAGGCGGCGTCTGATACTGCGAGTCGACCGGGGCCGGGTCGGGGCCACCCATCAACTGCGCCAGCGACTCCGGGGTCAGCAGTCGCGCCGTGTCATGACCGGGCTCCACACCCTGCATCCCGGGCGCGGTGATCCAGCCCGGCTGGGTGTTGCGGTGGGAGGTCGGGGTGTCCGGCACCCAGATCCCCGGGACGGTGGTGTCCTTGTACCCCGGTGGCGGCTGCAGCCGCGGCTCGGAGTAGGCGATCTGCTTGGGCGTGGTGTACGCGTTCGTCCAGATGTTGATACCGAACGGCAGGTAGTTGAACTTGATCGCGTCGGCCACCGGTGCCAGGTATTCCGCGCACAACTCCGCGGAGTCCTGGTAGCCCAAACGGCTGCCGGCCTGAATCGCGCTGCAGATGAACTGCATCGGGTTCGCGAAGTTCACGATAACCGGGGAACCGAGGACCATGCCCTGCGCCGGGTGGTAGATCTCGTCCACACCGGCCAGCACGTTCGGCAGGATGTGCAGCGCGGTCTCAAAACCGTCCAATGCATCCGGCTGCGTGATCGCCGTGGTCACCTCGGCCACGTTGTTGATGCTCTGTACCAACGGCTTTGCGTTCTGGTTCAGGAACGCCTTGATGATCGTCATGGTGGCGTAGAACTGGTCGGTAGCCGTTGCCAGTGCCTGGTCGGTGCTGTTCAGGTTGCTGGTGAACTTGGCCAGGTCGTGGTTCAGCGCGACGAACTGCTGGTCGTTGTGGTCCAGCGCCTTCACGAACAACGACAGGCTGCGCACCACCGCGAAGAAATCCCCGCGGCCTTTGTTCAGTGCGGTCAGCGCATCCGACAGGCTGTTGAACGCCGTATTGATCTCCTGGCCCTTGCCAGAGAGTCCGTCGGCGAACGATTCGATGGCGTCACCGATGGGCCCCTTCGGCTGCTCGGCCGTCGGACCCAACTTGTTGATGATGTTGGTGACATCGTTGCGCAGCGTGTCCCACTCGACCGGGACCTCAGTGCGCTCCTCCGGGATCACGGCCTTGTCGGCCAGCACCGCCCCGCCCCGGTACGGCGGCTCCAACTGAATGGTCCGCGACGCAACCAGTGTCGGGTTCAAGATGATCGCCTTGGCGTCTGCGGGCACCTTGTACTTGTTGTTGAAGTGCAGGGTGACCTTCATCTTGTCGCCGGCGGGCTCGATCTTGTCGATCGCGCCCACCCGGACACCCATGATCTGTACCGCGTCGCCGGGGTACAGCGCGTCGGTCTGCGGGAAGTAGGCGACGACACTGGTGCTGTTCAGCTTGCGGAAGAGCTGCATGCCCCCGAAGCCGGCCACTAGCGCCAGCGCCAGCAGCAGCGAACCGACGATCATCGTCGACCGGGACCGCTCCGGCAGTCGCAGGTTGCGAACATCAAAGACGGTACTCACGGCCGCTCACTCCCTCTTGCGCCACCGCCACCACCGGGCTGACTGTTGCCACCTTCGCCGGGCGTGATGAACGGTGCCGGTAGCTGGTTGCCGGGTCCAGGCGGAGCCGGCGGACCGGGTGCCCGGGGTGCCGGCGGCGGTGCCGCGCCCGGGTTGGCGGGAGCCGGACCGGCGATCGGGCCCATCGGCTCGGAACGCCCGCCGGGGTTGGCGTCGGGCATCGGGACCGGGGTGCCAGGCACCACCGGCGGCGTCTCGCCCGGACGGCCCGCGATCGAGATGCCCGGCGAGGACGGGATGCCATCGGGGTTTGCCGGCGAGACCAACACATCGGTCGGGCCCGGGTACGGTCCGCTCCGTCCGAACGGGCCATCGTTCGGGTCCAGGTTGGCGCACGGCAGCGGGTTGCCCGGAGTCGGGAACATGCCCGCAGCCGGTGCGTAGGAACACGGCGATCCGGGTGCGACGGCCGGCCCGGGGTGCTCGGCGGTGCCCTCGATCACCTGCGGAGCAGGCGGCGGTGCACCATTGGCGAACCTGGTTCCGTTGGGGTCGGGGTAGCGGAACTCGGGCAGCCCGGCGTTGCGCCAGAATTCCTCCGGCGAGATGCCGCGCTTCTTGAAGGCTGAGTCGACCCAGGGCTGCAGGATCCAGTACGGGATCAGGTTCAGGGTCGAGACCTTGAAGTACGGCCCCGAGGCGATCGCGTCATTCACGATCGTCAGGTACCTGCCCAGGATGGTGAACATCTCCCTGAGGTCATCTTGGCGCCGCACCAACATGTCGGTGATGTTGGAGGCCTCGGTGAACACGTGGCTCAGATCCAGGCCCGGATTGTCGCGGACCAAGCCCTGCACCTGTTCGCCGAAGTAGGCGATGTTGCCCAGCAACGCCGAGATCGCCTGGCTGCGCTGGTTGACCGCTGCCGAGAGGGTCTGGGTATTGCGCAGCAGCGCATCGATCTGGTTGCTGCGGTCACCGATGACGCTCGCCACCTGGTTGGTCTGTGCCAGCAGATGGGTGATCTCGTCGTCGCGTTTGCCGATGGTGTCGGAGAACTTCGCGACGCCGTCGAGCGCCTCGCTCAAGTCGGGGTAGGTCTGATCGACCGTCTCCGACAGCACTTTCAACGACTTCTTGACCGTGTCGATGTCCCAGCCGGAGGCGGCCTTGGTGGCGTCGAAGACCGCATCGTAGAGCTGGTAGGGGGTGGTGCTCTGGCCCAACGGCAGGACGGCCTGCGGCGCAATGCGGCGCTCGCCCTTGGGCTCGATCGACAGAACCTTGCGGCCCAGGATGGTGTCGGTCTTGACGCCGATCACGCTGTCGCTGCCGATCGGGTTGGCCCCGACCGAAAACTTCACCAGCACGTGGTCGTTCTCGATCGACAGGTCTTGGACCTTGCCGACGTCCACGCCCGAGATGCGCACCTTGTCACCGGCGGTCAGGCCGCCGGTGTCGGAGAGCTGTCCGAAGTAACTCGGCTCGGCGAAGAGCATCGGCACCGTGGTGAAGGTCTGACCCACCAGGGTCACCAACGCCACTGTGGCGACACCGATGATGCCGATCCGCGCCCGGTTGGGCGGTTCCAGGGTCCTCACTGGGGCGTGCACCTCCCCGTCGGTTGCTGCCACAACCGGACGTTTCGGACCGGCCCGCCCGGCTGCAAGCCAGGAAGCTTGATGGTCGCGTCGCAGATGTAGAAGTTGAAGAAGTCACCGTAGACACCGGTGCGCCCGATCAGCTTCAGCGCCTTGGGAATCTTCTGCAGCAGCTCGTCGACGTCGTTGAGCCGGTCTGGCGGCTCCGGGCCAGCCACCGGGAACAGGCTGTGCAACTGGGTGCGGTTGTCGGCCAGCAGATCCGCCAGGTTGCCGGCGGCGTTACCGAACTCCGCGGTACCGTTCGCCAGCGGGTCGGCGTGGCTGTTCAAACCCTTGACCAGCTTGTCGAAGTTGTCGACCGTTTCATCGAAGGTCTGGCGATGCCGGACCGCGGTGTCCAGCACCACGTTCAGGTTCTTGACCACCTCGCCGATGGCGGCATCGCGGTCGGCGATGTGGGCGGTCAGCTGGGCGGTCTGCTGCAGGATGTCATTGATGGTGCCGCCCTGCCCCTGGAAGACCGTGACGATGGTCGAGGCGATGGTGTTGATCTTTTCCGGGTCCAGCGCCCGGAACACCGGCTTGAATCCGCCGATCAACGCATCCAGGTCCAGCGCCGGCTCGGTACGGGAGGCAGGAATGAATCCGCCGATGGGCAACCGCTGGTCGGCACCCTCACCCTCGCCCCGCTTGAGCTCCATGTAGCGGTTGCCGATGAGGTCGTCGTAGCGGATCTGCGCGGTGGTCGATTGGAACAGCGGCAGTGACCGATCGACGTCGAAGTCCACCACGGCCCGACGGCCGCCGTCGACCAGCCGGACCTTTTTGACCTTGCCGATCTCCACGCCGGAGGCGCGGACGAACTGCCCCTGACGCAGGCCGCTGGCGTTGCTGAATTCCGCGGAGTAGCGGGCCGTCCGGTCGAACCGGATCTGCCCGAAGACCACGACGAGGCCAACCGTGAAGAGCAGCAGCACCGAGCCGACGGCGCCGAGTTTGAGGGCGGTTCTGGTGATGTTCATGGGTTGATCGTGTTATCCCCGACTTGGCGACCCCAGACGTAATCAATGGCCAGGGGCGATCCGGTATCAAAGTGGTTGTACGGCGCTTGGCTGACTCCCGTGTCGGCCACCAGGTAAGGCGCCGGCCAGAAGTCGTGAGTGATCTCCTGCCAGCAGCCCGGCGCACCGCCTGGGCCACCGCGAGCGTTGTAACGCGGCAGGTTCTCGGGATAGACGTACGGGTTGGCCGGTCCGACCAGTTCACTGACGGTGTCGAGCGCGTAGCCGTCGCCGCCGAGGAATTCGTAGACCTTGGGCGCGCCCTCGGCCAGGTTGCGGATGGCGCAGAACAACTCCGGGCTGTACTCATCCAGCAGTGCCGACACCGGGACCAAGTCGGAGAACTGCCGGCGGAAGTACGGCCCGAACCGCTCGGTGACGTCCGCCCCGAGGTTGCCCACTCCGGCGGCGCCCAGCAACGCCGAATCCAGTTCCTTCTGCTGGTTGGTGATCGTCTTGACCGTCACGACCGAGGTGTCCAAGAAGCCGATCAGATCCGGTGCCCCGTCGGCGTAGACCTCGCCCAGGGTCGCGAAGCCCTTGAGGTCGCGGCGGAACGAAGGCATCCGCGCGTTGACGTCGTCGAGAATCGCATTGCCGTTGACCAGCGATTCGCCGAGCTTGTCGCCCAACCCGGTCAGCGCCTCGGCTGCGGCGTGCAGCGTCAGGTTCAGTTTGATCGGATCGATGTGTTCCGACAGGTTGTTCACGGTCTCGAACAGCGTGTTGAGCTCCGTCGTCACCGACGTCGCAATGATGCTCTTGCTGGTGATGCGTTCCCGCGCGGGATGCTCCGGGGCCGTCAGCGACACGTACTTGTTGCCGAACAGCGTGGTCGCCAGGATGTCGGCTTTGACGTTGGACGGGATCAGCTTGATGTATTTGGGGTTCACGTCGAGGGTGAACTTGGCGGCCGGCTTGTTCTCGTACTCCGTCGGCGCGATGGCGGCCACGCGGCCGATCTGGACGCCGTTGTAGGTCACCGGCCCACCGGGATCCATCACCAGGCCGGCGCGCGGAGCCACCATGGTCAGCGACGTGGTCTTGGTGAAGGACCCGCGGAACTGACCGTAAACCAGCCCGCCGATCAGTGCCAGGACCGCGAAGGTCACCAGGCCCGCGATCCGGAACGGCGGGTTGTGCACTTTGTTCTGCTTCCCGGTTGCCATGCCCGTCACATCGTTAGGTTGAAGTTGGGGTCGACGCCGTAGAGCGCCAACGCTGCGAGCAGCACGACTGTGGGCACCGTGATCAGGGACAGGCGCATCGACTGGCCCACGGCGGCGCCGACGCCGACCGGACCGCCACTGGCGTTGAACCCGTAATAACAGTGCGTGACCATGACCACCACCGCGATCAGGATGGTCTCGATGAAGGACCAGAACACATCGTCTGGCCGCAAGAACGTTCGGAAGTAGTGATCGTAGGTACCCGACGACTGGCCGAAGAACAACGTGGTGACGATCTGCGGTGCGGCGAACGCCATGATCAGCGCTAGTGCGTACAGCGGGATGATCACGGTGAAACCGGCCACCACGCGGGTGGACACCAGGTAGGCGATCGAGTTGATACCCATCACTTCGAGGGCGTCGATCTCCTCACTGATGCGCATCGCGCCGAGTTCGGCGGTGGCGCCCGCTCCGACCGTCGCGGCCAAGGCGATACCGGCGTTGACCGGGCCGACCACGCGGACGTTGACCAGGGCCGCGGCGAAACCGGTGTAGGTCTCCACACCGATGTTGCCCAGCGAGGTGAAACCCTGAATGGCGATCAGCGAGCCGCCGGCCAGCATCACGAAACCCATGATGGCGACGGTGCCGCCGATCACGGCCATGGCGCCGGTGCCCATCCCCAGTTCGGCGATCAGGCGCAGCGTCTCGGTGCGGTACCGGCGCAGTGCCCAGGGAATCTCGCGCAGGGCGGTCACCGAGAACCAGCCGAGCCGCCCGCTCCTTTCGAGCCCGCGGCCAGCCATCCCGACGTAGCGCTGGTAGTTCGCAACCAGCCCGGGAAAGCGCCCCCGAACTACTGCCGATGTCGACATGTCAGGTCCCCGTTCCGAACTTCACACCGATGGTGGTCAGCACCACGTTCACGGCGAACAACGCAAGCACGCACAGCACCACGGTCTCGTTCACGGCCGTGCCCAAGCCCTTGGAGCCACCGCGGACCGTCAGGCCCCGGTAGCAGCCGACCAAGCCGGCGATGAGCCCGAACACGCTCGCCTTCACCGTGGAGATGACCACCTCGGGCAGCCCGGTGAGCAGAGTCAAGGTGGACAGGTAGGCGCCGCCGGACACGTTCTGCAGGTAGACACCGAAGAGGAAGCCGCCGGTCAGACCGATCACGATCACCAGGGCGTTGAGAAGCAGGGCCACCACCGTCGCGGCGATCACCCGGGGCACCACCAGCCGATGGATCGGGTCGATGCCCAGGACCTCCATCGCGTCGATCTCTTCGCGGATGGTGCGGGCACCGAGGTCGGCACAGATCGCGGTGGAGCCGGCGCCGGCGACCACCAGCACCGTGACCAGCGGCCCCAACTGGGTGACCGCGGCGATACCCGCCCCGGCACCGGAGACGTCGGCGGCACCGAACTGCGCCAACAGGATGTTGAGGGTGAAGACCAGGAGCACGGTCAGCGGTATCGCGACCGCGATGGTCGGAATGATGGCGACGCTGGTGATGAACCAGCCCTGCTGCAGGGTCTCGCGCCACTGGAACGGCCGCTTGAACAACGCGCGAGCGGTCAACGCACACATTCTGAAAAAGCCGCCGACCATGATCAGTGGCGGCAGTACCCGATCCCGGAGGAAGTCGGTGACCCGGGGACGCGCTGGAGCCGTCACACCACCCCCCTCACCAGATATCCCGCCGCACGACCCAGCAAGGAACCGCGTCGCACAGTGTCTTCTCCCGTCCGTCGTTCAGCGAGACCCGCGTCACCTTAGCGGCCCGAAGTGCCCTTGGCGACCATCGGATCATACCTGATGGATCGGTGAGAGGGGCACCGAACGGGCGGAACCTCAGCGGGCTTCCTACCGGACAGTAACGTGCCGCCACCTCAGTGATCTCCGTTGGCCACGGCAAAGCCTCGGGTCGCGTCCTACTCAGTTCCCTACGCGGAACCGAAGTGAATCCGCAATTCGGTTTTGAGGACCTTGCCGGCCGGGTTACGGGGGAGGGCCTCAACGATTTCGAGGGCCTTAGGGTGCTTGTAGCGCGCCAGCCGTGCGGTCAGGAAATCATCGAGTTCGGCCAGGGACAGACCCGGCCGGGAGACCGCGGCGACCGCCACCGGAACCTCGCCCCAGCGCTCGTGCGGGCGCCCGATCACTGCGACCTCGGCGATGTCGGGGTGATCTGCGAGTGCGTTCTCCACTTCGGCGCAGTAGATGTTCTCCCCGCCGGAGATGATCATGTCCTTCTTACGGTCGACCACCCAGACGTAGCCCTCTTCGTCCATCTTGACCAGGTCCCCGGAGTGGAACCAGCCACCGGCGAAGGCCTCGGCGGTGGCCTCCGGCTTATTCCAGTAGCCGCTCATCAAGGTCGGCGCCCGATACACGATCTCGCCCACCTCGCCGACGGCGACGTCGTTCATCTGCTCGTCGACGACCCGGGCGGACACCGTCGGGATGACGGTCCCTACCGAACCCCGCTTTCTGGTGGCGTCCTCACCCAGCAGGATGCACGTCACCGGTGACATCTCCGTCTGCCCGAACGCCGCCAGGATCTTGGTGCCGGGGAACGTCTCGGCCATCTCGCGCAGCAGCGCATCCGAGGCCGGCGCCGCCCCCCACGACATGGTCCGCAATCGGATGTCGCGCGGGTTGGCCTTCTGTTGGGCACAGACCGCCTGCCACTGCGCCGGTACCAAGAAGATGCCGGTGACCCGCTCGGCGGCCAGCACATCGAGCAGCTGCCCGGCGTCGAACGCGCCCAGGGGGTTGATGACGGTCGGTATGCCCAACCACATACCGGGCAACAGATTTCCCACTCCGGCGATGTGGAAGAAAGGCACCCCGATGAACGCCACGTCGGCGATGCCGGTGCCGGAGGTGTGCAACGCGGTCATGGTCTGGCCGACCAGGTTGGTGTGGGTGAGCACCGCACCCTTGGGCAGGCCGGTGGTTCCCGAGGTGTACATGATCAGGGCCGGGGAATCGTTGGGGATGTCCACCGGCTCATGCGCCTCGCCGGTTTCGTTGATCAGGTCTTCGTACCCGATCAGGCCCGCCGCCTCGTCCGCCGGCGCGCCGGCCACCACTATGTCCTTCAGGATCTCCGACACACCGTCTTGGCCTCGGACTCCCGCCGCCACCGGCACCAGTGCCGGTTCGGTGATGAGCACCCTGGCCTCGCAATCGGTGACCAGGTAGGCGATCTCCGGTGGCGTGAGCCGGAAGTTGACCGGAACCGCGATCCCACCCAGCATGTTCGCGGCCAGCACCGATTCGACGAATTCGGTGCGGTTGAGCATCAGAATCATCACCCGATCACCGGCGCGTACCCCGCGCCGGTACAGCGCATCGGCCAGCGCGCCGACGCGCGCACGCAGCTGCGCCCACGTGGTGGTCTGGCCCAGGTACCGCAAAGCCGGCGCGTCCGGCTGCATCAGTGCATGCCGGTCCAGCTGGTTGACCCAGTTCTGTCGACGAGCACGGTAGGGCTGTTCGGCGGGATCGACGGTTGCGTGGCTCAATTCAGTTCTCCCGCTTCGTGATGACGATGCCGACCGGCACGCCGGCTCGCGGTCGACGCAGAGACCGGCGGCGTCGACCCGACGCTGAGGCTAGCGTGCGGCCAGTTCTTCGGCGCGACGTTTGAGATTGTCGGCCAGATAGTCCAGGGCGTTGCTGAAGGCCTTCTTGAGCATCGGCTTGGGCACTGCCATCTCGGTCTCGATGTTCATGTCGACGGTGAGCAGTGTGGTGGGCCCGATCTCGACAACCGAGAACAGCTGCTCCTGCTTGCTGAACAGATCGCCCTGCTGGAGCACGGTCTGGATCTGCGTGGCACTGGGGTAGTAGACGGCCTGAATGAAGGTGCCGTCGAAACCGGAGTAGGACGCGTCGAGCCGCAGCTGGCTGGGTCTGCCGTCGTCGTAGCGGGCCAAGACCCAGATTCCTTTGACCTCTTCGTTCCACTGCGGGTACGCCTCAAAATCCGCCACGATCCCCATGATGGTGGCGGCATTGGCAGCAACTTCGACGGTCTTGCTCACGAGCGGCACCCGCCGAGCATAGCCATCGGCGAAACGGGCGCCGAGCTAAACCTGGGCGGTGCTCAACAGCGCGCGAATGCCTTCGGGGATCGGCACCGGTCGCCGGCTGGTGCGGTCGACGTAGACGTGCACCCAGTGCCCGATCGCTGCCACGGGGACTGCGTCGCCGCCCTCCGGAGCGCGAAACACGGCCAATCGGTAGGTCACACTGCTGCGTCCCAGGCGCGTGACGGCCAGTCCGACCGCGAGCCGGTCGGGAAACCCCAGTTCGCCCAGGAATCGGCACCCCGACTCGGCCACCACCCCCAGCTCAGGCATCGCGACCGGGTCAACCTCGACGTGCGCCGCGATCCAGCCATTGATCGCGGTGTCGAACAGCTGGTAGTAGACCGCGTTGTTGAGGTGGCCGAACATGTCGTTGTCCGCCCAGCGGGTCAGCACCGGCCAATGCACCGGAAAGTCGTGGCTGGTCAACCCATCCGGCGTAGGCGGGACCGCTGCGTCCGAACTCATGGTTGTATTCCAGCATGACCACCATCCGCGGGGCGGTGCTGGAGCGGATCGGGGCGCCTCGCCCCTACGCAAGGTCCCGTCCGCTGACCGTGACACAGGTGGACCTGGCCCCACCCGGCGACACCGATCTGCTGGTCCGCATCGAGGCCGCCGGCGTCTGCCACTCCGATCTGTCGGTGGTCGACGGCAACCGGGTCCGGCCGGTGCCCATGCTGCTGGGCCACGAGGCCGCGGGCATCGTGGAGGAAGTCGGTCTGCATGTCACCGGAGTGCGGCCCGGGCAGCGGGTGGTGCTGACCTTCTTACCGCGGTGCGGGCACTGCGCGGCATGCGCCACCGACGGCCTGGCACCGTGTGAGCCCGGCAGCGCCGCCAACGGCGCCGGCACCCTGCTCGACGGCGGGCTGCACCTGCATCGCGCCGGGCAGACCGTCTACCACCACCTCGGGGTTTCCGGATTCGCCACCCACGCCGTGGTCAGCCAGACCAGTGCTGTGCCGGTTCCAGACGACGTGCCACCGACCGTGGCCGCGCTGCTGGGGTGTGCGGTGCTGACCGGAGGCGGGGCGGTGCTCAACGTCGGCAGGCCGGCACCGGGAGACACCGTCGCGGTGATCGGGCTCGGCGGAGTAGGGATGGCCGCGGTGCTCACCGCGCTGGCCCACGACGGTGTGCAGGTGCTCGCGATCGACCGGCTGCCGGACAAGCTGGCCACCGCTTCCGCGCTGGGCGCGCACCACACCTACACGCCGCAGCAGGCGCTCGACGCCGCGGTGCGTGCACCCGTGGTGATCGAGGCTGCGGGTCATCCCGCTGCGCTGGAGACGGCGATCGAGCTGACTGCACCTGGCGGGCGCACCATCACCGTTGGCCTGCCGCCTCCCGATGCCCGGATCAGCGTCTCCCCCCTGGGCCTGGTCGCGCAGGGTCGCTCGCTGATCGGCAGCTACCTGGGTTCGGCGGTGCCGGCGCGTGACATCCCGCGCTTCGTGGAGTTGTGGCGGGCCGGCCGCCTGCCCGTCGAGCAGCTGGTGTCGGCGACCGTGCCGCTGGAGCAGATCAACGAAGCCATGGACTCCCTCGCCGACGGCGCCGCGGTACGCCAGATCATCACGTTCGGGACGCCCTGACCACCCGTGGACACCCACGACAACCCGACCCGGCAGCGGATCCTCGCTGCCACCGCCGAGGTGCTGGCGCGCAGCGGGATCACCCGGCTCAGCCTCTCCGAGGTGGCCGCGCAGGCCGGCGTTTCGCGCCCGACCCTGTATCGATGGTTCTCGTCGAAGGAGGCGCTGATCTCGGCCTTCTCCGACTATGAGCGGCAGATCTTCGACAGCGGGATCATCCAGGCCACCAGAGGACTCAAGGGCACCGAGAAGCTCGATGCCGCACTGCGCTTCGTCGTCGACTATCGACACCGGTCGACAAGTGTGCGAATGATCGACATCGAGCCCAAACATGTGCTCGCCGATTTCTCCCGAACCCTCGAGCCGATGCGTGTCGGCCTGCAGCGGCTGCTGACGGGTCCGGACGCCGCGATAAAGGCCGCCGCCGCGACGCGGATTGCGCTCTCGCACTACATCATTCGCAGCGACGACTCCGATCAGTTCCTGGCCCAGCTGCGTCAGGCAGTCGGCATCAAGCACCGCGACTAATTGTCGAACAGCACCGCGGAATTGAGGTAGCCACTCGGATCGAACGCGGCCTTGATCGTGCGCATGGCGGCGATGTCATCCGGCCCGCGCGACATCGCCAGGTAGGCCCGTTTGCGGCTGCCCACCCCGTGTTCGGAACTGACGTTGCCGCCGCAGTCGGCGATCAGTTTCATCATCGCCGCGTACAGGCCCGGCTCGGCCGATGTCGAGCAGCGCAGCACGTTGAGGTGCAGGTTGCCCTCGCCGATATGGCCGAACAGCACCGGAATCGCCTCCGGTGCGTGCTGCTGCGTCACCGCGCTGACGGTCGCGGCGAATCCGGCGATTCCGGCCAGGGGCAGGGACACATCGAACTTCAGCGGCGGCCCGAATGCGCCCAATACGTCGGCTATAGCCTCGCGGATCCGCCACAGCCGTTGTTGGGCAGCAAGGTCCACGCCCACCGCGGGTGCGTCGCAGGAACGCACTCGCGCCAGCAGATCGGCAAGCCGATCGGTCTGGTCGGTGTCGCCGGTCAGTTCCACCAGCAGTAGCCAGTCACCGCGGACCGGGGCCAGAATCCCGAGCCGCTCCCCGGTCAGCGCGGCGAGGCGGGCGTCGATCAGTTCCAGCGCCGCGATGCCGTCGAGGTCGCGATAGTTACGGGCCGCTTCGACCAGGTCCGCCAGGTCTGCGAACCCGCAGACTGCCGTGACCCGGTGGGTCGGGCGGGGATGCAGTCGCAGGTCCAGTCCGGTGATGACGCCCAGGGTGCCTTCGGCCCCGACGAACAGTGCCGGTAGGTCGTAGCCGGTGTTGTCGGAGCGCACCGCACTGTGTCGGTGCAGCAATGTGCCATCCGGAAGCGCCACCTGCAGGCCGAGCACCTGCTCGCCCATGCTGCCGTAGTGCACGGTGTGCAGCCCGCCGGCGTTGGTCGAGGCCATTCCGCCGACCGTTGCGGTATCCCGGGCGGTCAGGTCGACCCCGAAGATGAGCCCGGCTTCGGTCGCCGCCCGTTGGACCGCTGCGAGTGTGGCACCCGCGCCCACGCTCACCCGGCGCTCGACGACGTCGACCTCACCAACGTCGTTGAGCCGCTCGGTGGACAGCAGCACGTCGTCGTTCTCGGGGACGGTGCCGGCTACCAGCGAGGTACGCCCACCCTGGACGGTGACGTGTGCGCCGGCGTCGCGGCAGAGCCGCAGCACCGCGGCGACTTCCTCGGGCGATCCGGGCCGCACCAACGCACACGCCCGGCCCCGGTAGCGGCCGGTGTGGTCAACGCTGCGCGCGGCCAGGATGTCAGGATCGTCGGTGACGTAGGCGGAGCCCACCGCCTCTGCCAGATTCAGCATCAGGCTCCGAAACTGGTCCTGAGTCACCGCCCCGGTCACGACGCCGGTTTACCACATACCGGACTAGCTTGAGCGCATGACCACCCGCGAAGACGTCTCGTTTCGATCCGGCTCGGACAGCATCAGCGCCTGGCTGTATCGCCCCGCAGACCCCGGCCGCGGCGGCGCGCCGTTGCTGGTCATGGCGCACGGCCTGGGAGCCGTGCGGACCATGCGGCTTGACGCCTATGCCGAGCGGTTCGCCGCGGCCGGCTATGCCTGCCTGGTGTTCGACTACCGCAATTTCGGTGACAGCGGCGGCGCTGCCCGCCAGGTGCTCGATGTGGGCCTGCAACTGGCGGACTGGGCCGCGGCGGTCGACTTCGCGCATACCGTGAGCGGCGTCGACCCGCACCGAATCGGCTTGTGGGGCACGTCGTTTGGCGGTGGCCATGTGATCGCCACCGCGGCACGCCTGCCGGTGGCCGCGGTGGTGGCGCAGTGCCCGTTCACCGATGGGATCGCCTCGGCGCGCACGATACCGCCGTTGACCACCGCGCGGATCAGCCTGCTGGCGCTGCGGGATCTGGCGGCTGCCCGGCTCGGCAAGCCGCCCGTGCTGGTGGCTACCGCCGGCCGCCCCGGCGAGGTCGCCTTGATGAGCACGCCCGACTCCTATCCGGGCTACCTGAACCTGGTTCCCCAGGGCCAGACCCTGCGCAACGAGGTCGCGGCGCGGATCGGGATGAAGATCCTGGCCTACCGGCCGGGCCGGCTGGCCGCCAAGGTGCAGTGCCCAATTCTGTTCTGTGTCTGCGACACCGACTCGGTGGCCCCGCCGGGACCCACGCTGCGGTACGCCGCGAAGGCACCCCGCGGCACCGTCAAGAGATCCCCCGAGGGCCACTTCGACATCTACGTCGGCGATGCCTTCGAACGGGTTATCGCCGACCAGCTGGAGTTCTTGGACCGGCACCTCAAGACCGCGGGAGGCTGAGCGGCAGCGCGTCACCGCACCTGTCACACCCCCTGCCTAGAATCGCACATATGTTCCCTTGGGTTGGACGTGTATCTGGCGGTTATGAGCTGGGGGTGTGC
>NZ_MVHH01000047.1 GCF_002086515.1 Mycolicibacter arupensis | reverse complement strand
GTCACGGGCAACAGGACTCTAAAACAGGATGGCCCCGTTCATTGGGGACATGCCAGACCGGCCACGAAAAAGCGGGGCGCCAATCCCCTGTGAAACAGGGGGACGCCCCGCACCAACCAGCCTAACCCGAGAGCGGTGTGCGCCAATCAGTCCGCCAGCTTGTCGGCCGCTTCACTGGCCACCGTTCGCAATCTGGAACCGCGCCAACGCATTCAGATCGAATGCGGCAGCATCATCGTAGAGCGCACGAGATGGTTGACCGTTCAAGCGGTCGATTACGCGCAGGCTGCCAACTCTCCTACCAGTGTCCGCGGTGGTGTAGCGATACTGGAGGCCGTTGAGCTTCTGTCCGTACCGCGTCCGCAGGACTGCGTACTCGTCGTTGAGGTGAACGTTGCGAATGAGGGTGTTGCAGTAGCCGACACATGCCATCGGAAAGATCAGAGCCGACGCCACGATGTCGGCGATCTGGAGGATGACGTGAGCGTCGCTGTGGCCGAAAGTTGGCGACTCGACAAGATGAGGTACAGGGTTGCCACCGGATTTGAACCGGGTGGTAGTCAATCGGTGCACGCTCGGCGTATTTTTCACCTTGGTCCGGGCATCCATGATTATCAGGCCTTGGGTACCCGCAGCTTGTAGTTGATGCTCAAACCCAGCAGCGATCTTGGCTACGGCCTGCGGGTAAACCCACCGACTTAGCGGTTTCTCTCCCTTGATGTAAACCTCGCCGATGATTAAAGCGCGCTCCTCCTCCAGGAGCTTCAGCACTGCATCGAGGAATCCGAGGGCGCGGCGTCGATTGCGCCGTGTTGCTGACCGGACATCCTTTCGCAAGTCGCTCCCCTTGACCTCGAACCGGATCAAGTCCGACAGCTGCACGTCGTCTTTCAGTAGTGACGGGCTGTACCGCTTCTTCAACTGAAGGAACTGCCAAACCAAGTTCATGACGCGTTCGTGGTCTACCACCACGCCAGCGATAACCAGCACGGGCGGGTCTTCCGGGGTCCGGAGAGGCTGTTCGTCCCCCGACTCGTCCAAGTATGCGAGCAGCACGCGGTATCTCCCTGCGTATCTGCGCTGATCGAAGGGTGGGCCACAAACAACTACAGCCCACCACGGGGGATGGGCTGTAGGACTTGCCGCACCAGGTGCGGCGTGTGCGCAATTACGCAAGCTCAAGTATGCCGAACTTGTTCGAATTCGCCAAGTAGCTTAAGTCGATGACCTGCCTAAACCGCAGCTCACAGGCCTGTAATTCATGTGCGACACGCCCCCGCTCTGACCCTGATTTGCTGGCATCGGCATCTACAGCAGCATCAAGTGCCCGGCCGCCACGACACCCCTGGGCCGCAGTCCTCCTCATCACCGAACTCGGCCAGATACTCATGCGCAGCGGCCTCCAACAACGCCAACTCATGCGGGCCATGCATCGTTATGCAGCCATAGGGGGAGGGGGGTGGGTGACACACACAGATGCCTATGCCACGAGGGGCTTCTGGGGTTGGGCGGTGGGGGTACTCCCCCTGTCGTTCCTATCGTCGCAGGTCAGGGGCCTGTGCTGCGCATTGCCGCGTTGCCGCGGGTCAGCGGATTATGCATGGTTATGCATTCGGTGTATGGCGCGTGTGGATGCAACCGCCTCATCGGTGAATCGCTGCGGCGTGTCGGCGGTTGGGGTTAGTGTGCGGGTTCGCTGTTCGAAAGGGAACTGTGATGATGGGGCGATTGGCGTTGGTGACTGCGGTGTCGCTAGGGCTCATGCTCGGGTCGGCAGGGCTGGCGCAGGCGGACGAGCAGAGCTACTTGGACTACTTGTTCAGCCACGGGTTCAACTACCACTTCGGCGTCTCGTCAGCGAGTACTGCTGTCAAGGGCGGTCAGATGATTTGTGACAACGTTCGGTGGAACGGCGGTCCCCGCAACGGGGTCAACCCGGTGATGGCCGCGACCCTTGACGACGTGATGATTGCTGGGGCGCGAGCGGAGCTGTGCCCCGATGCCCCCTGGTCTTAGCACTCAGTAAAGGTCGTTGCTGCCGAAGAGCGTTCCGACTGCTGACCACATGGTTTGGATGGTCCGCACGGCTTGCGCCATGGGGTCTTCCATGTCCGAGCCTGTGCCGATGGTCACGTCGAAGGTCTTCGGGGTGTCTTCGTCGTAGTGCATGCGGATCGCGGTGAATTGGTCGGTGTAGAGCAGTCCGTCGATCTCGAAGAGTGCGCGAGTGCCGAGGTCGAAGTCGTAGTAGACCGAGTACGGGCGACGGTTCCAGATCGAGACCTTGAACGACTGGTAGGGGCGGGTCTTCCACAGGCCTTGCCGCTGCGTGAGCGTTGAGCTGATGGTGTAGGCGGTGCCGCCGCCCTCCTGCGTGAAGTACTCGAGATAGCCCATGTCACCGGCTTGGACCTCGCGCAACGGATCGGTGTGGCGCATGAACGCCAGCAGCATGTTGTCGAACTGGCCCTGGTAGATCTCTTCGAGGCCGGAGCCGAGCGGAGCAGGGCCGGCCATGGCGCCGCCCCCGCCGGAGCCGCCGTAGACGTTGGTGAGCTGGATGAAGCTGAGCCCGTACTTGATTCCGAAGGTTTGCAGTTGGTTGACCCAGCCGGGGCTCTTACCGCCCACGATGATGGATTTTGCAGTGCTCTTGAAGATCGCCCGTTCGGACGATTTGATGGGTGACTGATCCAACGAGTCGCGGAAGACGATCGACGGCAGGCTCGGTGCGATGCCCAGGAAGTCGCGGACGTAGGGCGGGGTGTTCTTGCCGGTGCGGGGGTCGATGGCATCGGCATCCCGGAACTCGTAGAGGATCTCGGAGATCAGGTCGTCTGCTGTGGCGGCAACGAGGTTCACGGCACCGTCGACCGCTGTACCGGTCAAGCCGACAACACCCGACTGGTCCTCTACTGCAAGGACAATGCAGTTCCGGGACGGGCGTGCGGCGTCCTGCCCGATGAGCGCGGCCAGCTCCGGGTGCGGGGAATCCTCGTCCTCTGTCAGCCAGGTGTAGGCGCGGACGTTGCAGCCGGCGTCCTTGAGTAGGCCGGCGGTGGTGTCGTGGGCCGGGGACCAACGGCTGGCGATGACAGAGAACCGGCTAGTGTCGGTGAGGGGGTTGACGAACTGCATTTGGATCGGCCAGTTCAGCGGCGACCACAAACGCCCATCAGTGAGTGGCTTGATCCAGGCGCCGGGGTTGACGAAGTTGTCGATGATCCCCAGCGGTGGGTAGAAGATCCTGGCGAGGTTGACGAACCCGGTGACCGCGGTGATGGTGCGGGTGTTGCCGGGTAGCACCCATGCTTTGAGGGGCTGAAACTCCGGGGCATACCACGGCGTGGCCGCGAAATAGAGGTGTTTCCAGTGCTCACGGTTTTCGGCGACATCGAAGTGCAGTTCGTGCAGGCCTTTTTCGGTGCGGACGTTGCGGACGGCGGTGACTTTGCCGCCCCACCGCCACCGCCAGTTCCGATTGTTCGGATACGGGTCGATGGTGATGTTCAGGTCGTCGTTGGCGCGGACGTCGGTGCGCAGGAACTTGTTGATCCAATCCGAACCGCGTAGGACGATGCTGCCGGTTCCGGTGTCGTGTAGCCGTTGCTCAACATCGACGGACTTCTCGCCACCGATACGGCCAATGAACGTCATGTCCTTGTCCCACAGCCGGATCAACGGCCTCGCGCGGGACTCAGCGTCCTTGACCTTGCGTTTGGCATCGGCGTAGCGGTACGCCGAGATCGGAGCGGTGAGCGGGTTAGGTACCCCGTTCTCACCGATGGCCGGGAACTTGATGGTCATTGTGATCAGCCCGTCGTAGATTTCCGGAAGCGCGCGGCATCGAACGCGACGACCTTGCCGCCGGTCTCCTTGGTTGGCTTGGTCGCCCGCAACCTGGCGATCTCCGCTTTCGCTCGCTCAAGCTGCGGGTTCAGGTTCGAGCGAAGCGATGGCATCGCTTCGAATGTCTCCGCCAACAGGCGGTATCGGATCTGGGCCTCGGCCAGGTCGTCCGTGGCGTCCATCGCCTCATTCAGTGAGGTGTACTTGGCCATCTCGGCTCCCTTCTGGTGGTGGTGTGTTGGGATGCGGCGGCGGCGCGGGTTCCCGTTTGGCACCAGGAGGGATGCCGCGGCGGAAGCCCTATGCCGACGAGAAACTCGTGCGGGTTTGACGCCGCCGCCGCAAGTTCTCATCACCAGGTGCCGAACCCTTCGCGCAATGGTCGGGGTCCGGAGGGCTCTCTGATGGAGTTCAGGGGCGGGACTTCCGGCATGCCAGAGGGGAACGGCAATTTCAAGCTGGGGGGCATGTAGTGCGCCACGTTGAAAAGGCTGTTTTCGGCGTATTTCGCCAGGGCGGCGAGGTCGTCGACGTCTTTGCGTGCCGCGGTGTTGCGTTCGAGAAAGTCATCCCTGATTGACGTCCAGCCGCGTACGAGTGCCCGTTCCAGCACTGCTGTCGCGAGGATCTGGTCGCCGGATCGCTTGGCCGATTCGTAGATTTCTGCGGCGTCGTCGTTGTCTTCGATCTCGCGGACGCGGGCTTGTGCGTCGCGGAAGCTGACGACCTTCGCGGGATCGCTGCTGGCAGTGGGTGAGAGGCCGAAGACTCGCCGTTCAAGCTTCTCTTTCATGCCCTTTACGGCGGCCTTCTCGCGGGCACACAGTGCACTGATCTGCTCGGTGACCTGCTCGTGGAGTGGTTCGAGGCGCTCCCGTTTACCGCTGGTCGTCAGGTTGGGGTCGGCTTCGACCTCGTCATGTGTCTGCGTGAATTGTTCGGAGAGTCGGGCGGCTTCGGTGCGGTAGCCCTGGACTTCGACCTGGAGGGCTTCGAGACTCATATCGTGTTCTCCTTTACGCGATGTTCTTCAGGGCGGTGATGCTGCTGGGGTAGATGAGCCACCGGCCGCCGAGGCGCTGTGCCCGCAACCTGCCGGCGGCACACCACTTTCGGATGCAGCGGTCGGTGACGTTCAGCGATTGTGCTGCCGCTGCTGTGGTCATCAACATTTCTGATTGTGTGGTATTTGGTTGGCCCGCAGTGGATTCTGTTCCGGTAGCGGAATGGCATGCTGAGATGTGAAGGGCGGTGAGTGCGACGTACGCTTCGGGATCGGTGGTGCGCAAGTTGATTCGGCGGTCTGCGGTCATGCCGGCTTTGCGGTCGAGCCAGCGTGCGACTTTCGGGGGAATGATGGCCGATCCGTCGCTGGTGATGCTCTGGTTGATGCGGACTTCCAGCGACGGATTCGCCGGGTTATGCGTCATGCGCCGCGTCCTGATCATCCCGCTCAAGCAGAACTAGTTCAGCACCATCCCGCTCGACGTCGGCGTAGTAGGCGAGAACGGCGCCTAATCCCTTTCCGGAACCGTGGGCTTCGGCTTCCTTGATGCGCCTTGCTGCGGCCCGCCAACGGTCGGCGGAATGTTCCTCCCCGACAATGAGGTCGGTTTCGGGGATGCCGAACAGCAGCGAATAGCCTGCGTTATCCAGGTGCAGGTCGCCTGTTTCGGTGGTGGTGGCACGCACGATGATCCGCTTCGGCTCCGTCATGACGCGTCCTCCCTTGAACGTCGTCCTTGTCTGGCTGGTAGGTGCCCGGCAACGACACCGGATGGTCGTTTGCGGGGTGTCAGGGTGGCGTACCAGGTGGTGCAGCTCGCCAGGGCGGGGCAGGTCTTGCACAGACCGATGGCCTGCAGGTGGCGCTGCTCGGCTACGCCTTCGGGTTCATCGGGGCCGCGTTCATCGAACAGGTGGTGTCGGCGGCGGCAGCGGGCACCGGGCAGTGACGGTGCTCCGCCGAGTGCGATCAGAAGGTTCTCGAGCATGGTCACGTGGACTCCTGGAGTTGGTGGTCGATGATCCGCAGCACGGTGGAGTAGCCCACGTTGAGGGTGCGCTGGATCGTGGACGGTGCGGTTCCGGCTGCGTGCGCTTGGAGCACCCGTGCGACGCGTTCGGGGGCGATCCGCACAACGCCTTGGTCCACGATGCGGTGCGCGGCGGCCAGGTGTGCGTCGGTTTGCACGGTGGGGTGCATGGCGTTGTGCACCTCGACGTGCACCGAAGGTGGCACCTCCGGGTGATGCTCAGCGGCGTGCGCCCGTGGTGCGGGTTGGCCGTTGAGCGCCAAGAGTGCAACGGAACTGGCGGTCATGCCCAGATCTATGACGAGCGGGACGATCCACGCAATGGCTGCGGCTGCGCCGGCCCAGGTGACCGCGAGATCCCGCAAGGCTAAGAAGTTGAGCGTGAACGCGCCGAGGGCGAGCATTACCGCGGTGGCGAGCGCACAGCGGTATGCAGCGCCGACGATCTGGGCATGCACTAACGCGTGCACCCCCCAAATCGCGCACAGTTGGACCACAACGACAACGGTCGCCAAGGCTGAGGCGATCACAGGGGAACGGGCGTCTCCGAGGAGTGCGTGAGTGACCACACCCGCTACCGACACCGCCGCCGAGCCGAGAAGCCACGCCCAGAAAAACCGTCCGGCGTTCCGGTGGGCGCTCACGCCTGGTCCTCACGCGGGTGTCGGGCTTCAGAGAAGTCGTGGGAGTTCTGGTATTCGCCCACAACTCCAGGCGACCTGAGGTCTGCGGCGGCGAGGCGACCGACACACGGCACTCGTGAGATCCGGCCGTCTGCCTTGGTGCAGGGCTGGCCCCCTTCGGCTCCGCAGTGTCCGCAACGGACGGTCAGGGCTCCGGTGTCCCGGTATGCGGCCAGGACCGCGCGTCCGGTCACGCCGTCACCCCCTCGTCCGTCTGCCGGATACGCCAGATCCGCTCCGATTTGGCATTGCCGTGTGCGGGTGCCGATTGGATGCGGGGGTGTTGTACGGCGGCCTTGCGGGCGGTCGTTGCGCTGTAACCCGCCTGCTCGGCGGCGAGCATGTAGGCGCTTTGATCGATCTCCGTGGTGTTGCCGGGCAAAGCGTCGAGATATTTGCTGAAGAACTCGGAGGCGGGTACGTATGCGGCATCCTGGTCGCCAGTGATCGACCACGTCGCTCCGCGGTTGGTGCGGGCGATCAATACGACTTCAGATGAGCTGGATGCGGCCTGCGCCAGGTTGGCGCGGCTGTACCCGACCGCTTCCCCAGCGGCATACACAGCAAATGATTCTGCGGTGTCGTTACCGGCTGCACGTAGGTCTGCTATGTGTTGATCGAACCATTTCTGACATGACACCTTGGGTCGCTCGGTTTCGTGCGACCTGCGGGAATCAAGGTCGGTAATGGTCGCGGATGGTTCACCCTGAACTTTCGGTTCACCCTCTTTGAGCTGCTGATATGCACCCTGAACCGCCGGTTCACCCTGAACCGGAGTCAATCGGTATCGAGTACCGCGTGCAACCTCCATTGAGGCCACCAGACCCTCGTGTTGCAGCAAAGCAATGGCTTGGTCGAACATGTCGCGGCGGTCTCGCTTGCCCATCTTGCTGCGCAGTTCGTTGCCGGCCTGTTCGCCATCGCGTTCGAGGGTTCGGAGGATGCTGTTGCGGACTCCGTCGAGCAGGCGGCTGTCGTAGACCTCGTCTCCGACCGCCCTGGCGATTGCCCGGTCACGGATCTTTGCTCGGGCCGCTTGGCGGTCATACTCCAGCACCGAGTTCCGGGTGGCGTCCGACTTGACCATGACGACCTCAGATAGTGCCCAGTCGTCCTCAGAGACAACCGACCGGTGATCGAGGATCGCCAGCGCGGCGGCGACCTTGAGCCGCGTCAAGGTGCGGTGTCCGTCGATGGCGTCGAGTTCGCCACGCTGGTTGGCCAGCAGTCCCGCTGCGACGTACTCAGCGATCTTCGGGGTGCCGTACTGGATCAGCACCGGCTTATCCGCGAGCGCCCATCCCGGCAGATTCGTGTCCAGCACCCGGTCAGGTTCGGGGCCGGGGGTGTCCGGAATGGAAGGGTCGGTGACCGATCCCCACACCAGTCGTTGTGGCGTGCCGCCCGATACGTCGTCAAGAAGGACTCCGCAGTGGCCGAACTGTGCGCTGATGGACAAGCCCAGCCGGTAGCTGTCAGCCGGGACAGAGCGCGTCGTAGCAGTGGATGCGCCCTTGCTGCCGAGCCTGTCACCTGTCAGTGCTGCTTTGATTGCTGCCCTGGTGTTATTGCCCTGCCCGGCGTTGAGGGCGGTCAGATGGTCGATCTCCGACACAGTGATCAGCGCGCGGGTGATCCGGTCCTCGGGATCTTTCGTTTCCTTGAAGAGGTCGTGGATGCCCTGCCCTGAACCGAGCCCTTCCTCGTGAATGTCGTCGCGGGGCCAGACGATGCGAGCCAGTTTGTCGGTGACTCCCTTGCCGGAACCTGACCGGCCGACGAGAACGATGCCCATGTTCAGCGATGCCGGGGCCGGCGGGCCGGGCAGCATCACGCGGTGGCTGGTGGACATGATCACCCGTAGCAGCACCGTGAGAAGTAACGCCCACGGGGCGACGTATCGGGCGCGCGCCCACTGATAGATGAGCGTGAGTTGTTCGGTGGATGACCAGAATTCGGATTCGTCAATGTCGGTCACGCGGTCTCCTGGTGGGGTAAGCGAGGGACGTAGGGGCCACCGCGTCCGGCCCGGATCTGGCGGGAGACAGCAGGCCAGTCTTCGGCACGGGCAATGACTTTCGCAGCGTCGGCGCGGTGTTCTTGGTCGGTCTCAATCCGCAGCACGTGGTGTTCTCCGGCGACGGCCAGAGCCATCAGTTTCGCCAGATCGGTGTCCGCCAGGGCCTGCCAGGACGGCGTGCCAGCGATCGGGAGTTGGCCGCAGTTGGCCTGGGTAACAGCAGCTTCGAGGAACTCGTGGACGGGCCACCACGAAACTTGGCGACTTCCGGTGAGCGCATTGCTGCGTGTTGTGGTTCCAACGGGTTTCGGGGCAGCCACCAGGCCAGGCGGTCTCAGTTCATTTTGGGCCGGTGAAGTCGATACACCATGGGTGCGAGGACGATCGTCCGGGTTCATCCGGTCTCCCTGGTTGCGCAGGAGGGTCCGATACCGAGAGCGACTGAACGCGGGTCGGTCAACCACCGTCCACAGCCCCGGCAGCGCATCGCGAGGCGCCACTCCGGCAAGTCGGTGGGGAGGCCGGGACGACGCCCGACCTCCTCCACGTTGATCTGCACCTTGTTGGCCATCAGAGCCCGCCCTTCACGCGGGCGACCATCCGGCCGAACTCATCGAGGCCGTAATCCAGCGTGGCCTCGTGGATGATGGCCTCGGCGTTCTCCGCCGGGGACTGGCAGCCGGGGCAGATCAAGCCGACCGGATAGCCCCCTTCGGCCCGGACATTCCAACCCTCGGCCGCTGCCAGGCTGCGCAGTCGCTTCCCGCACCGTTCGCACCTGCGCGCCTTCGTCGCCATCACTTCGCCACCTCATCGTCGATCTGTTGGGCGACGGTGATCAGATGTTTGGCCAAGGTGACGGCTTCGGCCGGCGTCAGCTTGAACTCGGTATCGACATTCAGCAACGGACGGCTGCTCTCCCGGAACAGATGCAGTGCCACGTACGGCAGCCGGTAGTAGCGACCACACGCGTATGCGGTGATGTGCGGATCGGCGGCGTCGACCTGCTTGTGTGATGCCGGGGCGAGTTCTTCGAGACTGCACCCGACCGTGTGCAGCGGCCCCTGACACCACTGATCGACCCGGTGGGACTCCCTCGGGTGTCCATCACTTTCGGCACACCAGGGGGCGCAGGGCCAACCGTTGACGCTGGTCGACTCTGCCGCCGCCCAAGCTCTGGCAAGCGTGGCCGTCGCTTCCCGCATGTTCGTCGTCAGATCGTCGGCGGTCATCGCGCCACCTCGCTGTCGATCCCGTAGTGGACGGCCT
Organism: Mycolicibacter arupensis; assembly: GCF_002086515.1. Taxonomy (GTDB): domain Bacteria; phylum Actinomycetota; class Actinomycetes; order Mycobacteriales; family Mycobacteriaceae; genus Mycobacterium; species Mycobacterium arupense. The sequence continues at coordinate 19,279 of NZ_MVHH01000047.1, read as the reverse complement.
TGGCCAGCAGTACCAGCAGCTCGGCTGCCTGCTCGATGCTTAGTGCCGCCTCGGCCAGCGACTCCTCGTTTGGCCGTTGCATCCCGATCAGCACTTCGTTCGGGAACTCGTTGTCGCAGAGGCTGTAGACGTAGAGCCAGCCGTCGGTCCCGTTGACACGGGTGGCGGCCGCCGTGGCGTTCCATGCGTGTTCGCGGTGCGGCCCGTCCAGGTACATGCACTGGTCTCCGAAGCGGCAGTCACTGCTCGTCTGTTGCGGAAGGGAGGTGTTGGCGGTCATCGCGCGACCTCCGCAGCGTCGGTGGTGCTGGACCACTTGTCAGCGACATCAGCAGCGCGGTTCAACAGGACGGCCAGTGCTCGTGCCTGCGCGGCGGTCATTTCGTTGGGCTCATACATGTTTATGGCGACGTCGGAGAGCCGTCCGGCGGCGTCCTGCTGTGCCCACACGCCGATGAGATGGTCCTCGCTGCCCATGCCCATGTAGGCCACGACGGGCCGCTGCCCATCCTCGGAGTCGTACGGGCCGGCGGGCGCCGGGGTGGTGCAGCTCCGGGTGTGTCCAGCGATACCACCGCAGCAGAGTCGGTTGGCGCTGCCGACGGGGTAACCGGACCAGAGTTCATCGTGAGCTTCGGCGGTCAGCTCGTAGTCGATGGGTTCGTTTTGTGCCATCATGGTCGTTAGGACTCCTGTTCATTGGTGGGTGGGTTGTTCTGCAAGCCCTCGGCGGTGCTCCAACACCGACCGGGGGCATTTCTCTTGACGGGCCGAAGATCCTCGGTCCTGTCCAACTCGGGCGCGATCCCAAGATCGGGGTGCGCTTCCTGCGGATAGATGCGCATCAGGCTGCATCACCGCCACCGCGCCGGGTCGCCTGCTCCTGCTCGGCCAGCCAGCGCTCGATCTCGCTGCGGCGGTATACGACCCGGCCTCTAGGGCCGAGGGTGAACGACGCCGGCCCCTGGTCCGTGGATCGCCAGAACCGCAACGTTCCCGCGTTGATCCCGTACTCCTGCTCCACCTGCTTCGTGTGAAGCAGATCGCCATCTGCCACTGATGCTCCTTTCGCAGTGCGGTGTTGATATCGCATTGTCAGGTTGCCACTGTTGGCGATGCTGGTCAAGCATTACGCTGTGATTTATGCATCAGCAGGTAGATGGTTCGCCGTCCGAATCCGTCAGTCAGCAGTTCGGAGACTTAATGCGGCAACGCAGAGAGGGCCGAGGCTTGAGTCAACGACAGCTAGCCGAGCTGCTCCGTGACGTCGATCTCCATCTTGACCCGTCCGCGATAACCAGAATTGAACGCGGAACCCGCGAAGTAAAACTGTTCGAGGCTCTCGCGATCTCGAAGCTGCTGGAGTTCGATCTGGACTACATCGCGTTCTCCCCAGACAAGCAATTTCAGATCTCGGGATCAAACCTGTCTGTGGCGGCCACGCGCGCCCGAAAGGTGCTGCTTCAAGCCATCCGCTACGTGGATCACTGGGCAAACCACACCGACGACGAAACCGAGCAACGCCTGATGGAGCGGCACGGGTGCGATGTTGTTGACCTCTACACCGAAATCCTTAAGCAGTCGCCAAGTTTCAAGTACGGGAGCTTCCTGGCGAGTTTCGAGGGTGACAATTTTGCCGTTTACTTCAACGAATCAGACCATGCAATAAAGCAGGCGGTTGTTGAAGCGGTGACAGCTCACATCTTGGTGAGCGAAGACGAATTCGATCAGATTGGGAAGGCCCAACGCGATGCGGCTACGTAACCGCCGCGCTGGTGTCGAGGATCGCTGGCATCGTGTCGGCGACGGTGAGCTGTGCACGGACAAGGCTCACGGCAAACTCGGAACCCTGATCCAGAGCAAGAGTCATGGTGTCGGGAAGCGCTGGCGGGCAAGGTATGTGGATGCAGGCGGTCGCGAGGTCGCCAAGGGCTTCACTCGGAAAGCAGATGCGACGGCCTGGCTGGAGAACATCACATCGACCATCGTCACCGGCACCTACGTCGCACCGGGCGCTGGCAATGCCACCATCGGCGAGATCCACAAGCAGTGGGTCGGAACGTTCGGGCACCTGAAAGACACGACGGTAGCGGCTAGAGCCTCTGCGTGGGCGGTGCACGTTCGTGATACGTGGGCGGACACCGCGGTGGCGGAAGTCCAAACGTCGGGAGTTCGGGCTTGGGTAGCTGATCTGGCTGCGGCAGGTGCGGCGGCTCCGACGATCGAGAATGCCCTTGGTGTGCTCCGCATGATCTTGGCTCTCGCCGTCGAGGACAAGCGCATACCCCGCAACCCGTGCGACGGCGTGAAGGCACCTGCCCGCGAGCATTCCCAGCGGGCATACCTGACCCATGCCCAGGTGGACGAGCTGGCCACGGCTATGGAGCGCTACGGCCTGGTGGTGCTGTTCCTGGCCTACACGGGCCTGCGGTATGGGGAGATGGCGGCGCTTACCGTCGCTGACTTCGACATGCTGCGACGGCGCGTGAATGTTCGTCGTTCAGTGACAGAGGTGGTGGGGAAGCTGGTGTGGTCGACCCCGAAGAACCATGAGCGGCGCTCGGTGCCCTTCCCGAAGTTCCTGGCCGACGATCTGGCGGCCGCGATGGTGGACAAGCGCCGCGACGATCTGGTGTTCACTGCACCGGCTGGCGGGGTGCTGCGGATCGCGACGTTCCGCACCCGCGTGTTCAACCCGGCTGTAACCAAGCTCCGGGCGCCCGACAAAGGCGGCAACCCGACGACGGACTGGCCGCGTCCCACGATGCACGACCTGCGCCACACCGCGGCGTCCTTGGCGATCAGTGCCGGGGCCAACGTGAAGGCGGTGCAGACGATGCTGGGCCACAAATCGGCTGCCCTGACCTTGGACACGTATTCGGACCTGTTTCCCGACGATCTGGAGGCTGTGGCGGACGCTCTGGACGCCGCCGCGAGGGCAGCCAGGAAATCTACTGCGGACGCTCTGCGGACGAAAGGGGGTCCGGCCCCGTAACGCAAAACGGCCCTGACCGGGTTATCCCTGGTCAGGGCCGCTCTCACTCTGTCGGGGTGGCGGGATTCGAACCCACGACCTCTTCGTCCCGAACGAAGCACGCTACCAAGCTGCGCCACACCCCGTGTGAAGCCACGACAGCGTATCGCACCGGCCCCCCGGTCACCCAAACGGCTGGTGGCGGCGCTGACAGGGGCGGTGTGCAGGGGATTGCTGCGGGGTCGAGGCACAGTTCACTGGACTTCGGGAGCATGAAACGCCCCACATTCTGGCGTGCAGAGATGAAAACACAGCCGGAATTAGGCAGACTCACTAACAAGGTTTAGTGCAGAGGGAGTCAAATCATGACTTTGTTAGGCGGAGCGGTGTACGCCGGTTTCTTCGCGCTGGCTGCGCTGTGGCTCGTCGCGACCAACCCCGACACCGCCGAGGACCGGGTTCAGGCGAACTCGAACCGGCAGGATCTCTCAAACTCGGCCAATGCCGCCGCGGGGCCCGTCGGGTCCAGCCCGTGCTGCGCCAGCCAGTCGTCGTTGTAGTACGTGTCGGCGTAGCGGTCACCGCTGTCGGCTAACACGGTCACCACCGATCCGCTGCGCCCGTCGGACACCATCTCGGCCAGCAGCGCGAAGGCGCCCCAGACATTGGTACCGGTCGAGGCGCCCACCCGACGGCCCAACACCGCACTGACGTGGCGCGCCGCGGCCACCGACGCGGCATCGGGCACCGACATCATGCGGTCTACCACGTCGGGCAGAAATGACGGCTCTACGCGCGGGCGGCCGATGCCCTCGATGCGCGACGACGCGTCGATCACCACGTCGTAGCGGCACTGTGCGTAGGCCGGGTAGAAGGCCGAATTCTCCGGGTCGACCACGCACAACCGGGTCGCGTGCCGGCGATAACGCAGGTAGCGGCCGATCGTCGCGCTGGTGCCGCCGGTGCCCGCCCCGACCACGATCCAGTCAGGGATCGGATGGGACTCGTCGCGCATCTGCTCGAATATCGACTCGGCGATGTTGTTGTTGCCGCGCCAGTCGGTGGCCCGCTCGGCGTTGGTGAACTGATCGAGGTAATGCCCGCCGGTGTCTGCGGCGATCCGCTCCGCCTCGGCGTAGACATCGCCCGAATGTGCCACGAAGTGGCAGTGCCCGCCTTGTGCCTCGATCAACGCCACCTTTGACGCGCTGGTCGAGGCCGGCATCACCGCAATGAACGGCAGGCCCAGCAGGGCTGCGAAATAGGCCTCAGAGACCGCGGTGGACCCCGAGGACGCCTCGACCACCGTGGTGCCCTCGGCGATCCGGCCATTGCACAGCCCGTAGAGGAACAGCGAGCGGGCCAGCCGGTGCTTGAGGCTGCCGGTGAGGTGGGTGGTCTCGTCCTTGAGGTACAGCGCCACACCCGCGTCGGCGGCCCACGCCGCGGGCAGCGGGTACCGCAGCAGGTGGGTGTCGGCACTGCGCCGCGCGTCAGCCTCGATCAGGCGGATCGCGTTGTCGGCCCAGCGCCGTGGATGGCCGTGATCGGCAATCCGTACGGTCAACGGGCCGACACGGAGGGCTGGGTCGAGCAGCGAGTGAGCTGCGAGTCGTCACCGCCGGTCGGCGCGGCCACCAGGGTCAGCAGGCTGGCCTCGGGACGGCAGGCGAAGCGCACCGGGGCGAACGGGGAGGTGCCGATTCCCGCCGACACGTGCAGCCGCGTGTGCGCTCCCCACTGGGAGGGTCCCTTGACCCGTGAGCGATCGAGCCCGCAGTTGGTCACCAATGCGCCGTAGAACGGTACGCACAGCTGGCCGCCATGGGTGTGGCCGGCCATCACCAACTGGTAGCCGTCGCCGGCGAAGCGGTCCAGCACGCGCGGCTCCGGCGAGTGCGTCAACCCCAGGCTCAGATCGGCGGTCAGGTCGGCCGGACCGGCAATGGTGTCGTAGCGGTCCCGATCGATGTGCGGATCATCGACGCCGGCCGCGGCGATCCGGTGCCCGGCCACGTCGAACTCGCGGCGGTTGTGCGTCAGGTCCAACCAGCCCCGCTCGGTGAACGCCGCCCGCAGGTCCTGCCAGGGCAGTGGGACGCCGTGGATGCGATGCGTCGGCTTGGTCAGGTACTTGGCCGGGTTCTTCAGGCGCGGGCCGAAGTAGTCGTTGCTGCCGAAGACGAACACGCCCGGCACCGACAACAGATCGCCCAGGGCCTGCACCACCGCCGGCACCGCCTTGGGGTGGGCGAGGTTGTCGCCAGTGTTGACCACCAGGTCGGGCTCCAGGCGCACCAGCTCCCGCAGCCAGGCCTGCTTGCGGCGCTGGCCGGGACGCATGTGGATGTCACTGATGTGCAGCACCCGCAGCGGTGAGGATCCGGGTGCCAGCACCGGCATCGTCGCCTCGCGCACCACGAACGCGTTGCGTTCGATGATCGCGCCGTAGCCGATAGCGAGCGCTGCCGGTCCCAGCGTTGCCGAAGCGGCGACGAGGGACCGAGTCAGGGCAGGTGAAGGAGCCATCAGTCCAGAATACTGCGCCTGCACTGCGCTCCTGCCGTTACGGCGGCGGCGCAGGTGGGGGCAGCAGCGGAATGGTGATCGGTGGCAGCCCAGGAATCTCCACCACCGTCGAACCCACCGGCCCGAATGGAGGGAAACCACCCTCCGGTGGCGGTGGCGGTGGTGGCGGGATGCCGTTGCTGACCTCGATGGTGATGATCGAGCCGGGGATGGTCTGCCCACTCGGCGACGTGCCGACGACCGCCCCGGAGCGGGCGCTGCTGTTGACCCAGCTCGGCTGTTCGGCGACCTGGAACCCGACTTCCTTGAGGCGCTGGCGCGCGGCGTCGACTTCCAGGCCGGTGACGCTGGGCACCCGGGAATTGGGACCGCCATCGACATAGCGCGGGTCCGTCGGCGGCATGAGGACGTCGCCGAAGTCGGTGGCAATGGGCTTCATCGCCGCGAACCAGGTGCGGGCCGGCTCGTTTCCGCCGTACAGGTCGCCGTCACCGCAGTGCCGCAGCGGGAACGAGCAGAGGTCTCCTGGCGAGAGGGAGTCGTCGAAGATGTAGTTGGCGGCGGCGTAGCGGTTGGTGAAGCCCAGGAAGCCCGACGAGCGGTGCGCCTCGGTGGTGCCGGTCTTGCCGGCCATCGGCAGATCCCAGCCCACCGAACCGGCGGCGGGCGCCGCGGTGCCGCCACCTTGAATGTCCTTACTCAGCGCGTTGGCCAAAGTGTTCGCGAGGCCTTCGGGGACCACCCGATCACAGGCCTCGGTGGCGACGGCGACCTCGTTGCCGTTGCGGTCGAAGACTTTGTCGATCGGGTTCGGCGGGCACCAGATGCCACCGGAGGCCAATGTGGCGGCGACGTTGGACAACTCCAGCGCATTGACCTCGATCGGCCCCAGGGTGAACGATCCGAGGTTCTGCCGTTTGACGAAGTCCGCCAGGCTCTCGTTGCTGTCCGGGTCGTAGTCACGGGCGGTGCCCGGATCGGCGTAGGAGCGCAGGCCGAGCTTGACCGCCATGTCCACGGTGCGTTCCACCCCGACCTGGGAGATCAGCTTCGCGAACGCGGTGTTGGGTGAGGTGGCCAGCGCGGTGGAGACGTTCATCGGCGACCGGTAGGGGGCGACGTTCACCACGCACCAGGTCTCTTTGGGGCAGCCCTTGGCGCCGCCTGAGCCCATGCCCTTGGTCTGGAATCGGCCCGGCACCTCCAGGTCTGCGCTGATCCCCATGCCCATCTCCAGTGCTGCGGCCACCGTGAAGGTCTTGAAGATGGACCCGGCGCCGTCGCCGACTAGGGAGAACGGCTGCGGCCGCATGGTCTCGCCGATGTCGGCGTTGAGGCCGTAGGTGCGGTTGCTGGCCATGGCCAGCACCGGGTGCGCGTCGCTGCCGGGCTTGATCACGCTCATCACGCTGGCGATGCCCTGCACGTTGGGGTTGGCGAAGCTGTCGATCGCCTCTTTGATCGGGGCCTGAACGTCGGGGTCCAGGGTGGTGTGGATGACGTAGCCGCCCCGGGCCACCTGCTCCTTGCTGATGCCGGCCCGCGTCAGATACTCCTGCACGTAGTCGCAGAAGAACGCCCGGTCTCCGGCCGCGATGCAGCCGCGCGGCAACTCGTTGGGCTGCGGCAGGATGCCCAGCGGCTCTGCCTTGGCCGCCCGCAGCGCGTCGGCTTCACCGGGGAGGTTTTCGATCATGGTGTCCAGCACCAGATTCCGGCGGGCCAGTGCGCCTTCGGGGTTGGTGTAGGGGTTCAGCGTGCTGGTCGACTGAACCATGCCTGCCAGCAGGGCCGCCTGCTGCCAGTTCAGGTCGGCGGCGTCGACGCCGAAATAGGTCTGGGCGGCGTCTTGGATCCCGAACGAGTTGTTTCCGAACGACACCAGGTTCAGGTAGCGGGTCAGGATCTGGGGCTTGGTGAAGGTCCGGTCCAGCGTGAGCGCCATCCGGATCTCTCGGAGCTTGCGCGCGGGGGTGGTCTCGATGGCCGCGCGCTTCTCGGCATCGGTCTGGGCCAGTACCAGCAGCTGGTAGTTCTTGATGTACTGCTGCTCCAGCGTGGAGCCGCCGCGGGTGTCGATGTCCCCGGAGGCGTAGCCCGCCAGCCCGGTCAGGGTGCCCTTCCAGTCCACGCCGCTGTGCTCGGCGAAGCGCTTGTCCTCGATCGACACGATCGCCAGCTTCATGGTGTCGGCGATCTTGTCGCTGGGCACTTCGAAGCGGCGCTGCGAATACAGCCAGGCGATGGTGTTGCCCTTGGCGTCGACCATGGTGGACACCGCGGGAACGTCACCGCTGACTAGCTGGGCCGATCCGTTGGCCACCACGTCCGAGGCGCGGTTGGACATCAGGCCGACGCCACCGGCGACGGGAAACAGCAGCGCCGCGAGTAGCACGGCGGCGAGCAGACAACACCCGGCCAGTTTGAGCACAGTTGGGCCGGTCGGGGGGCGCTCCGACATGGCTAACACACTAGCGGTGGTCGCAAGCGCGGCGGAGCCGGGCGAGGCGGGCCACCGAAGACCCCTCCGAGCGGGCGTCTCCCGGAAAATATTGGCGTAGCCGCAAATAAAAACATGTTTCCCCCCGTTTCGTCCGGGCTATAAACGGTGCAGATCATGATCGGACTGCACGGTTGTCCCAAAAAAGTGCCGATCAACCTGTTGCGCAGACGCCACCTGACCACCTAACTTGGACATCAAGTGCGATTCAGGTAACACTGATGAGGCGATGTGGCGCAGATCGCAGTACCGGATCGGTGCCGATGTTGAATAGGTGGCTGCCGGGGCGGCCGGGACGGAGGATCGTCAGTGTCTGTTGCAGCGACAGCGGTTCACACCAGTGTGGCAACGACGTCGGATTCCCAAACTCCCCGAACCGTCCTGCGTGGCGTGCAGGACGAAGGCCGAATCGCCTGGGTCTCCAAGGCCGTCTGCCGGGCCGCCGACCCCGATGAGCTCTTCGTTCGCGGGGCGGCGCAACGCAAAGCCGCGGTCATCTGTCGGCACTGTCCGGTCGTGCTGCAGTGTTTGGCTGACGCTCTCGACAACCGCGTCGAGTTCGGCGTCTGGGGCGGCATGACCGAACGGCAACGCCGGGCCCTGCTCAAGCAACACCCCGAGGTGACGTCCTGGCGCGAGTACTTCGCCGCCCAGCGCAAGCAGCGCGACGCCGGCTGACGACCGGCTGAGTCCCTCTTCGGTTTTACTTCTACTTCTTCGCTGTCAGCTGATCGGCGATCGCGCCCAGTGCCTCCAGGTCGGAGACATCGAACGGCAGCGAAGGCACTCCGACGATAGGAACCCGCGGGTTTGCCCGGGTGAACCTCGAGAGCAGCCGGATCTCACGCTTGGCCGTGGCGCCGCGTTCGGCATGAATCTGCAGCGCCGCCGTGGTGAGCGCCTTCGCGCCGTCGGGCAACGACTCGCCGGCCGGCTCCTGCAGTGTCTCGATGGCGTCGATGGCGCGCTCGATGGGCAGGTCGCACAGCATCGGGTGGGTGCGGTTGAGGATCAGCCCGGCCAGGGGCATGCGCTCGGTGGAGAGCCGATCGACGAAGAACGCCGCCTCACGCAGTGCGTCGGGTTCAGCAGCTGACACCACCACGAACTGGGTGCCACGCCGCTTGAGCAGCTCGTAGGTGCGGTCCGCCTTCTCTCGGAAGCCGCCGAAAGTGGCATCGAGAGACTGCACGAAATTCGCCGCATCCGAGAGCATCTGCGAACCCAGGACCGTCGATAGGGCCTTCATCGCCAGGCCGAGAGCGCCGGCGACCAGCTTGCCGAGGCCCCGGCCCGGCCCCAGCAGCAACTTCCACAGCCGGCTGTCCATGAAGCTGCCCAAGCGCTTGGGCGCATCCAGGAAGTCCAGCGCATTGCGCGACGGCGGGGTGTCGACGACCACCAGGTCCCAGCGGTCCTCGCCGAGCAGCTGGCCGAGCTTCTCCATCGCCATGTACTCCTGCGTGCCGGAGAGCGAGGTGGCAACCGTTTGGTAGAACTGGTTGCTCAGGATCGCCTCGGCTCGCTCCGGCCCGGAGTACTGCGCCACCATCTCGTCGAAGGTGCGGCGCATGTCGAGCATCATCGCGTGCAGTTGGCCCGGTACCTCCGCGGGCAACGGGACGCGCTGCGGGTGGTTGCCCAGGTCCTCGATGCCCAGTGCCTGCGCCAGCCGGCGCGCCGGGTCGATGGTCAGCACCACCACATTGCGGCCGTACTCGGCGGCCCGCAGCGCCATCGACGCCGCGGTGGTGGTCTTTCCGACGCCGCCGGCGCCGCAACACACCACCACCCGGTTGGAGGTGTCGGCCAGGATCGCCGCCAAATCCAGTGCCAGCGGCTTGCCGGTCGTATCGGGTGTCATCGAACCCCCTGTTGGCCCAGAATCTCGGAAAGCTCATAAAGGCTGCCGAGGTCGATCCCATCGGTGATCGTCGGCAGGTGCAGGCGCGGCACGTCCAGATCCTCCAGCTGCTCGGCCGTTTCCGTCCGGGCGCTGATGCGGGTGGCGTGCTGGATGGTCTCGGTCAGCAGCCCGGCGAAGTCCTCGTCGGCCAGCGTGATTCCCGCGGCGGCCAGGCCGGCCCGTAGCGCGTCGGCATCGACGACGCCTTCGGCGGCCTTGGCCAGATCGGCGGGATCCAGGTGAGCGGGTATGTCGCGGTTGACGATCACGCTGCCGATCGGCAGGTCCAACTCGCGCAGCTCTTCGATGGCCTCGAGGGTCTCCTGCATCGGCAGGGCTTCCAGCAGCGTCACCAGGTGGATGGCCGTCTGATCGGAGTGCAGCAGTTTGACCACCCCGTCGGCCTGCGAATGCACCGGGCCGCCCTTGGCCAGTTGCGACACGGCCTTGGTGACGTCGAGGAACCGGGAGATCCGGCCCGTCGGCGGCGCGTCCACCACGATCGCGTCATAGACCGGCTTGTTGTTCTTGTCGGTCTGGATCACGTGGTACTTGATCTTGCCGGTGAGGATCACGTCGCGCAGGCCGGGAGCGATGGTGGTCGCGAACTCGACCGCGCCCACCCGGCGCATCGCGCGTCCGGCGATCCCCAAGTTGTAGAACAGGTCGAGGTATTCCAGGAATGCGGCTTCGATGTCCATCGCCAGCGCATCGACCTGCCCGCCGTCCTCGGCGGTCGCGACCTTGAGCGGCTCGATGGGTAGCGGCGGGACGTCGAAGAGTTGCGCAATGCCTTGGCGCTCTTCGACTTCCACCAGCAATACCCGACGTCCGCCGGCGGCCAGCGACAGCGCCAGTGCGGCCGCCACCGTGGTTTTGCCGGTACCGCCCTTGCCGGTCACGAAATGCAGCCGGGCCTTCGTCAATCGAGAAGGCCAGCCGAGTGCAGGCTCGCTGCTGGATTTGGCTGTCACCACTGCATGCTAACCAAGGGCTCGGCGGCGCTAGCGATAAGCTCGCTGCCATGAGTCAACGCACGGTCTGGGAGTACGCCACCGTCCCCTTGCTCACGCACGCCACCAAGCAGATCCTCGACCAATGGGGAGAGGACGGCTGGGAGCTGGTTTCGGTGGTCCCGGGGCCGTCGGGTGAGCAGCTCATCGCCTTCCTGAAGCGCCCGCGATGAGCTGGCGGGCCCGGCTGGACGAGCTCGGCATCGAACTGCCCGCAGTGGTGGCGCCGCTGGCGGCCTACGTGCCCGCGGTGCGCACCGGGAATCTGGTGTACACCTCAGGTCAGCTGCCCATGCAGGCCGGCGCTTTGCCGCAGACCGGCAAGGTGGGCGGGCAGGTCAGTCCGGAGGAGGGCCATGCGCTGGCCCGCATCTGCGCCCTCAATGCGTTGGCAGCGGTCGACGCCCTGGTCGGGCTCGATGCCGTGGCGCGGGTGGTCAAGGTGGTCGGATTCGTCGCGTCGGCGGCGAACTTCAACGGTCAGCCCGCCGTGGTCAACGGCTCCTCAGAGCTGCTGGGCGAGGTCTTCGGCGACGCCGGCAAGCACGCACGCTCCGCGGTAGGGGTTTCTGAGCTGCCGCTGGATGCGCCGGTCGAAGTCGAGCTGATCGTCGAACTGAAGGCAGCGGCGGAGTAGACCGCGGTGTCGGCCAGTCATCCCGCCTACGGTCGGCTGCGGCCGGTCACCGAGACCGCCTCGGTGCTGCTGGCCGACAACCCGGGGCTGATGACGTTGGAGGGCACCAACACCTGGGTGCTGCGCGGACCCGGCAGTGACGAGGTGGTGATCGTCGACCCGGGGCCCGACGACGACGAGCACATCGGACGTCTCGCCGAGGTCGGCAAGATCGCCCTGGTGCTCATCAGCCACCGGCACTTCGATCACACCGAGGGCATCGACAAGCTGGTCGAGGCCGTCGGGGCGCCGGTGTACTCGGCGGGCAGCGGATTCCAGCGTCGTCTCGGCGGCGGCCTGACCGACGGGCAGGTGATCGATGCCGCCGGGTTGCGCATCACGGTGTTCGCCACGCCGGGTCACACCGCGGATTCGCTGTCGTTCGTCCTGGATGACGCCGTCCTGACCGCCGACACCGTGCTGGGCAGGGGCACCGCCGTCATCGACTCCGAAGACGGCAACTTGACGCGCTACCTGGACTCGCTACGGCGGCTGCGCGGGTTGGGCGGGCGCACTGTGCTGCCCGGGCACGGCCCAGAGCTGCCGAACATCGAAGCGGTGGCCGACGGCTACCTGGCTCACCGCGAACAACGGCTCGACCAGGTGCGTTCCGCGCTTGCGGCATTGGGCGAGGACGCCACGGCCCGCCAAGTCGTCGAGCACGTCTACACCGACGTTGCCGAGGAGCTGTGGGGTGCGGCCGAACACTCGGTTCAGGCCCAGCTGGACTATCTGCGGGGCTGACCGGCGGCTCGAAACCGACGTTCTGCAGAGAAAGTACGAGTAGACATCTGCAAAACGTCGGGTTCGGCGAGACTGCTTAGCGCGCGCGCCTTGCCAGTCGCTCGGAGTCGGAGATCAGCACGCTCTTGCCCTCGAGCCGGATCCAGCCGCGGTGGGCGAAGTCAGCCAGCGCCTTGTTCACGGTCTCCCGCGACGCACCGACCAGCTGGGCGATCTCTTCCTGAGTCAGGTCGTGGGTGACCCGCAGGGCCCCGCCTTCCTGAGTGCCGAACCGCTGCGCCAGCTGCAGCAGCTGCTTGGCGACCCGGCCGGGGACATCGGTGAAGATCAGGTCGACCAGGTTGTTGTTGGTGCGACGCAGCCGGCGAGCCAGCACCCGCAGCAGCTGCTCGGCGATCTCGGGCCGGTCGGAGATCCACGAACGCAGGGCGTCGCGGTCCATCGAGACGGCGCGCACCTCAGTGATGGTGGTCGCGCTGGAGGTGCGGGGGCCGGGGTCGAAGATCGACAACTCGCCGAACATGTCGGACGGACCCATGATGGTCAGCAGGTTCTCTCTGCCGTCCGGAGAGCGCCGTCCGATCTTCACCTTCCCGGTGACGATGATGTATAGCCGGTCGCCGGGCTCTCCTTCGGCAAACACGGTGTGTCCGCGCGGAAAGTCCACGGGCTGAAGCTGCTTGGTCAGCGCCGCCACGGCGCTGGGCTCAACTCCCTGGAAGATTCCGGCCCTCGCCAGGATCTCGTCCACGATGCCCCTTAAATGTTTTTGATGAAGGTTTTGTAATCGAAAGCACCGGCCGAAACCCGACCAGCCACCTGAGTCTAGAGCCAGGCGTCAAGCGACGTTACAACGCTACACACGATTGGCACGGCGATTCGGGGGAAACTGCGGATTAGCCTGCTCCACCCGACTCAGCCCGGTTTCGATGCGTTCCAACCCGACCGCCGACAACATCAGCAGCGTCGGGATGGCGGTGATCAACAACCAGGACACAAGTCGTCAGTAAACATGGGCAAGATCTCGTTGGGGTCACAAATTAGTACCCTGTCGGAGGTGACAGTGGACAAAGCCTCCCGCGCCGCGCGGACGGAGACCCGGACCGGACTGGTGCGGCGCGCCCGCCGGATGAATCGGACTCTGGCGCAGGCGTTTCCTGACGCCCACTGCGAGTTGGACTTCACCACGCCCCTGGAGCTCGCGGTGGCGACCGTGCTCTCGGCCCAGTGCACCGACGTGCGCGTGAATCTGACGACACCCGCGTTGTTCGCCCGCTACCCCACGGCCCTGGATTACGCCCAAGCCGACCGCACCGAGCTCGAGGAGCTCATTCGGCCCACCGGCTTCTACCGCAATAAGGCGGCGGCCCTGACCAAACTGGGCCAGACGCTGGTCGAACGCTTCGACGGGGAGCTGCCCCACACCATGGAAGAACTGGTCAGCCTGCCCGGAGTGGGACGCAAGACCGCCAACGTGATTCTGGGCAACGCGTTCGACGTCCCGGGGATCACCGTCGACACCCACTTCGGCCGGCTGGTGCGACGCTGGGCGTGGACCTCCGAGGAGGACCCGGTCAAGGTCGAGCACGCGGTCGGTGAGCTGATCGAGCGCAAGGAGTGGACGCTACTGAGCCACCGGGTGATCTTCCACGGCCGGCGCGTCTGCCACGCCCGCAAGCCGGCCTGCGGGGTATGTGTGCTGGCCAAGGACTGCCCCTCGTTCGGGCTCGGGCCCACCGACCGGCTGGAGGCCGCCGCGCTGGTCAAGGGGCCCGAGACCGAGCACCTGCTGGCCCTGGCCGGGCTGTAGCGGGTTGCCGCGCCATGAGCAGCTCGACCCGATGGACCCTGGCGGTACTGGCCGTAGTGGCCGCACTGCTCACTGGATTGGTGACCGAATTGCGCCGTGAACCGGCTGCGGCGCAGCACGGCCGGGCTTCCGCCGTGTCCGGCGCCACCTCCGACCTGGCCGCGCTGCGGGCGCGCGCCGACCTGCCGCCTTGCCGGGTGGGCCCCCAAGGCACCGGGCCCAGCGCACTGCGGGGCGTCACCGTGGAGTGCGCGGCCGACGGCATACCGGTCGATGCGGCTGCGATGGTCGCCGGCCGCACCGTGGTGCTCAATCTCTGGGCGTACTGGTGCGGGCCCTGCCGCGACGAGCTGCGGGCCTTCGCCGAATACCAGCGCCGCGCCGGGCCGGGCGTGACAGTGGTGACCGTGCATCAAGACGACAACCAAGCGGCCGGGCTGGCGCTACTGGCCGAGCTGGGCGTGCACCTGCCCACCGTGCAAGACGGTCGGCGTCAGATCGCCGCCGCATTGCGGGTGCCCAACGTGATGCCCGCGACGGTGGTGCTGGCCGCGGACGGTAGCGTGGCCCGCATCCTGCCGCAGCCCTTCGCCAATGCCGAGGAGATCGCCGCCGCCGTCGAGAACAGCGGTCGCTGATGCGGGGCCATCAGGATCCGGCGAAGGGGGAGGCGCGGTGAGCGCTGGCGAGTCCCAGCCCTGGGTCCCGTCCCGCGCACCGTCGTGGCTGCGCCCACTGATCGACAACGTCGAAAAGGTGCCGTCGGCTTATGTGCAGCGCCTGCCCGCCGATGTGCGCGCGATGATCACGGCGGCCGACGCCAAAGCCAGCCTCACCGGAAATCGGCGCGACGCGGCGGTCCTGGTGCTGTTCTCCGGGCCGCCGGCCGGTCCCGCGTCCGCCATCACCGAATCGGCTGACCTGCTGGTCACGGTGCGAGCCTCGACGCTGCGTCATCACGCCGGTCAGGCCGCTTTCCCCGGCGGGGCGGTGGACCCCGGCGACGCCGGACCGGTCGCCACCGCGCTGCGGGAGGCCAACGAGGAGACCGGCATCGATCCGGCTCGCGTTCACCCGCTCGTTGCGTTGAAGAAGATCTTCATCGCGCCCTCGGGGTTCCAGGTGGTCCCGGTGCTGGCCTACTCCGAGGACCCCGGGCCGGTGACGGCGGTGGATCCGGGGGAGACCGCGATCGTCGCGCGCGTTCCAGTCCGGGCATTCATCAACCCCGAGAACCGGTTGATGGTTTACCGTGATGCGCGCAGTCGGCGTTGGGCCATGCCGGCGTTCCGGCTCAACCAGATGCTGGTCTGGGGATTCACCGCCCAGGTGATCTCGGCGATGTTGGATGTGGCCGGCTGGGCTCAGCCCTGGGACACCACCGAGGTGCTCGGGCTGGACGAGGCCATGGCTTTGGTTGGAGAAGAACCAGGTGGAACGGGGATGACTGGGATATGACGTCGTCACAGTGGCTGGACATCGCCGTGCTCGCGATCGCCTTCGTTGCCGCGGTGTCCGGCTGGCGCTCCGGCGCATTGGGCTCGCTGCTGTCCTTCGTCGGTGTTGCGTTGGGTGCGATGGCCGGCGTGCTGTTGGCCCCGCACCTGATCGAGAGCGTCTCCGGCGCCCGGCTGAAGCTGTTCGCCGCACTCTTTCTGATCCTGGCCATGGTGGTCATCGGTGAGGTCGCCGGAGTGGTGCTGGGCCGGGCGGTGCGCGGAGCGATCCGCAATCCGGGCGTTCGGGGCGTGGATTCCGTCATCGGGGTGGCGCTGCAGCTGGTGGTGGTGCTGATCGCGGCCTGGCTGCTGGCCACTCCGCTGACCGCATCGGACCAACCGAACCTGGCCGCCGCCGTCAACGATTCTCGGGTGCTGCGTCAGGTCGACGATGTCGCACCGCGTTGGCTCAAGAACGTGCCGCGGCGCCTGTCGGCGGTGCTCGACGATTCCGGTCTGCCCGCCGTGCTCGAACCCTTCAACCGGGCCCCGATCGCGGCCGTGGATGCTCCGGACCCGGAACTGGCCGCCAGCCCCGTGGTGGAGGCCACCGCGCCGAGTGTGCTGCGGATACGGGGGGTGGCACCCAACTGCCAGAAGGTGTTGGAGGGCACCGGATTCGTGATCGCCCCCACGCGCGTGATGACGAATGCGCACGTGGTCGCCGGCGCGGACAGTGTCACGGTGGAGAGCGGTACCAAGTCCTTCGAGGCCGCGGTGATCTCCTTCGACCCCCAGGAAGACATCGCGATCCTGGCCGTCCCCGACCTGCCCCTGCCGCCGCTGGTGTTCGCCTCTGCGCCGGCGGAGGCCGACACCGACGCGCTGGTGCTCGGTTACCCCGGTGGCGGGGTCTTCGAGGCCACGCCGGCCCGAATTCGGGATGTCATCAATCTCGAGGGCCCGGACATTTACCGCAACGCGACGGTCACCCGCCAGGTGTACACGATCCGGGGCACCGTCCAGCAAGGCAATTCCGGCGGACCGATGATCGACATGGAAGGCCGGGTGCTCGGCGTGGTGTTCGGTGCCGCGGTCGACGACGCCGACACCGGGTTCGTCATGACGGCCGACGAGGTGACCGGACAGCTTGCCCGCGTTGGCGACACGCAACCGGTGCCGACTCAGACCTGCGTGGGGTCCGAGTAACCCACCGGCTAGTCCCGCTGCAAGAACCGCATCAGGTGATCGTTGACCAGCGCGGGAGCCTCTTCGTGGGCGAAGTGTCCCGCCCCGGGCACCGAGACGTACTGGCCGTGCGGGGCATACCGTCGGGTCTTCTCGACCGGATCCGCCAGCACGTAGGGGTCGTCGTCGCCGCGTAGGTGCAGCAGTGGAGTGGTGACCGTGCGCAGGTCCAGAGCCTTCATGAATCGGCGGCCTTCGGTACGAAGCTGACTGCGCACCGCCCAGCGCTGGTACTCCAGGGCGCAGTGCGCCGCGGAGGGAATCTGCACCGCGGTGCGCAGGTGCCCGATGGTCTCGGCGAAATCCTCGGTGGCCTGCCAATCGGCGCCCGCCCTGCTCCGCACCAGGCGTTCGAGTTCGGCGCCGCCATGGCGGGTCAGGTTGCGCTCCGGCCAGAACGGCACCTGATAGCGCAGCAGCCACGGCAACAGGGCGCGGCCCTGGTCGGGGTGGGTCAGTGCGGAACGCCGCAGCGCAGCCGGATGCGGTGAGCTGACTACGGCGATGTCACGTACCAGGCGGGGGTGCAGCAGCGCGGTCGCCCAACACACCAGCCCGCCGTCGGCATGGCCTACCAGGGTCGCCGACGAGTGCCCCAGCGCCCGGATCAGGCCGGCGGTGTCGCCGGCCAGCGTCCAGCCGTCGTAGCCACGGGGAGGTTTGTCGCTGCCTCCGTAGCCCCGCAGGTCCACCGCCACCACACGCACATCGCTCAGTCCGCGCAGTTGATGACGCCAAGTCCACCAGAACGAACCGAACCCGTGCAGCAGCATCACCAGCGGCCGTGCGGTGGGGGGGACGTTGGTGCGGCTGCCGCCGGCCGGTACCGCCTCGACGACATGGAAGCGAATGCCGTTGGCGTGGATGTCCCAGTGGCGCCACGGGCCGTCGATGCGGGTGCTCGACGGATCCGGTGGCGGCACTACCAGCCTGACGGGTCGGTGGTAGGTCCACTCTGGGGCGAGCCCGCCCCTGCTGCCGACGCGCCGTGCAGACGGGACGGATCGGGGCGTAACGCGTCGCGGGTCTCGCGAACCGACTCGATGGTCTGCTGAGGTCCGCGGATACGCCGGACCCGCAGGAAGCCGATCACGGCCAAGGCCACCGTCACCAGCAGCATGATCCCGAACACGATCAGGTAGGCGGCCCAGTCCTGCAGCCACATGTTCAGTAGTTCGGCGACGAAGAAGAAGAAGAAAAAGGTGCTGTAGAACAACACCACCAGGGCAGCGATGAAGAAGACGCTGCCGGTCAGGCCCCTTTTGACGTCCCGGGTGATCTCGGAGCGGGCCAGCTCGACCTCCGCGCGCACCAGCGTCGATATCTGCGCCGTGGCGTCCTTGACCAGGTCGCCCAGGGAGGGGTCGGCAGGCAGTGCGTGTGGGTCGGCCAGCGGGATCGTCGCCACGGTGTTCGGCACGCCGTTGCGGTCCGCCTTGGCCGAGCTGTTCGAGGCGCGGGATGCGTTCCTGCGATCGGCCTTGCTCACTGGCTGTCCTCCGTTCGCCGTCGTCGCGGCTTAATGTTGCCATGCGGTGGCCGACCCGACGAGCGGCCCCGGCAAAGCCGCCCCGATGGCGGTGGGCCGCGGCGCGCCCAGCCCCGCCGCGTCGCCGGCCGCCGCTACGCTGGTGTCTACCACCGGGGGTGGAGTTGATCGACGGGAGAACCGCTGTGCAGATCGCGCACCGCTGGATGCTGCGTGCCGCAGCGGCATTAGTGGCCGGGGCGGCGTGTGCCGCCGTGGTCACGGTCGCAGCTCCGGCCGCCCGGGTGGCCGCCGACGACAAGGTCGTGATGGGCGGCGGCGCGGGCCTCGTCGTCGACGAGGACACGCTGTGCACGCTCACCGCCATCGGGCACGACAAGACCGGTGCGCTGATCGGTTTCACCTCGGCGCACTGCGGTGGGCCAGGCGCTCAGGTGGCCGCGGAGGGTTCCGAGGGCGCCGGGGTCATCGGACACATGGTGGCCGGCAATGACGCCCTGGACTATGCGGTGATCCAGTTCGACCCGGACAAGGTGACGCCGGTGCCCAACTTCGGCGGGTTCGTGATCGGCGGCATCGGGCCGGACCCCTCGGTCGGCCAGATCGCCTGCAAACAGGGCCGCACCACCGGCAACTCCTGCGGGATGACCTGGGGGCCGGGCCAAGACCCGGGCACCATCGTGATGCAGGTCTGCGGACGGCCCGGCGACTCGGGCGGACCCGTGGTGGTGAACAACATGCTGGTGGGCATGATCCACGGGGCGTTCAGCGACGCGCTGCCGACCTGCGTGATCAAGTACATCCCGTTGCACACGCCTGCGGTCGTGGTGTCGATCAACGCCGTCATGGCCGACATCAACGCCAACGACCGGCCGGGCGCGGGCTTCGTGCCGATCGGCTAGCTGTTGTGACCTGAGAGGTTGGGTACGCGGCTGGCGGGTGGTTGGCCTC
>NZ_MVHH01000046.1 GCF_002086515.1 Mycolicibacter arupensis | reverse complement strand
CCATCGGAGGCCAACCACCGGTCACCCGACTGACCAACCTCCCTGGACATCACAGCTAGAGCGCGTCAATCCCGTTGTAGACCACCATCGCACCGATGAGCACCAACACGACCGCGATCAACGCGGCGTGCTGTTGTTCCATCCAGTCCTTGAGTCTGATCAGGGCCGGGTCAAGGCGGTGACTGGCCGCCAGGTAGCCCAGAACCGGGATCGCCACCGAGGACGCGGCGAGTGCGACGAAGAAGACGGCCGACGGCCAGCTGTCGGTAATCCGCATTCCAGCACTGCCGATGGCCAGGCCCGCCGCCGCGCACATGAACAACACCTCCGGACGAAGCACGGCCAGCACCGCTGCCGTCACTCCGGCGCGCAAGGGGGCCATCGAGGTGAATGAACGCATCCAGCGCGGCATCTCACTGGGGCCGTGCCGGTTCACCCACCGGTAGACGCCGAAGGCCATCAGTGCCCCACCGACCACGATTCGCAGCCACGAGGCCCAGGTGGGCGGCGACTTGTGCAGCCCGCCCAGCAGGCCGGAGATCGCGATGAAGGCGACGGTCAGAGCCGCCAGGGCCGCTACCCAGCCGATCAGAAAGGCCAGTCCGGTCTGGCGGGGACGTTCGGAGCTCAGCACCAACACCGCCGGGATGACGGTGAGCGGTGAGAGCGCCACCACCAGGGCGAGCGGGATCAACGCGGTCCACACCGAAGCCAAACTGCTCGTCATAGCAGCACCGTAACGGACGTGTCCCTCGTGGCCGGGTAGCGACGAACCCGGTCTTGTTTGATACCCATACGGGGTATAGGTTCATGGAACAGCTACGAGAGGCGGACATGTCTTCCACGTCAGAATGTCGCGACCGGCGGCGCCCGGCGAAGCTTGCGGAACGTCGCTTTGGGGCGGCGGGAGTGCTAGCCGCCCTGACCTGCACGCTCGCGTGTTGCCTGCCGGCGATCCTGGTGGCGCTCGGGGTCGGGGCGTCGGCAGTCGCCGGGGCGGGACACGCCGGCCATGGGGCCGGCCCATCCCGAGGGTGGTTGAACGTGGCCCTCGACGCGCTACATCGGGCCAGCCCTGTCCTGCTGATCGTCTCGATTGTGCTCGTCGCCACCGCCCTGGGGCTGCGTCGTCGGGTGGCGGCCTTGCCCGCACTTGTCGCCGGCGCGGTGCTGTACTTCAGCTTGCACGGGCAGGCCGATCCGGCCGTCATGTACGCCGGTATGGCGGTGGGCTACGGCGTCTGGGTGGCCCTGTACCTCTGGACGCGCCCGAAGGGCGGCGCGGCCGCCTGCGGGGGCGTCAGCTCGGTGACGGCGTAGTACCGCTGAGCTCAGCTCGAACCAGGCTGGTCGCGAACTTCACCAGTTCGTCTCGGCTGACGTGCAGCCGGCCGTCGGCCCAATCGAGCACCAAGGCAGTGAGTCCGCCCGAGAGTGCGCTGGCGCTCATGGCTTGAACCGCGGTGACCGTTGCGCCACCGTTGCCGGCCGGGCCGACCAGCGAGCTCAGCAGGCCGGGCAGGACATCGGCACGATGATCTGCCAGCAGGCTGCTGGACTGCGGCTCGCGCAGCAGGATCCGCAGGCGGCGGGAATCCTCCTCGAAAAAGGCCACCGCGCTGTTCAGTGCCACGCCGATCGGAGGCACCTTGCCGTCAGCGCCGACCATGAGCGTCAGCAGCTCGGCATTGCAGTGGTCATACACTGCCAGGACCAGTTCGTCTGTGTCGCTGAAGTTTTCGTAGAAGTACCGAAGGCTGAGCCCGGCCAGGCGGCAGGCGGCGCGCATGGTGACGCCGGCAGTGCCCCCAGTGCCCATCAGCTCGATTCCGGCCTGGATCAACTGGGCCCGTCGAACCTGGGCGCGGTCATCATGGGTCTGACCGCGCCATACCCGCGGCGCTCTTTCGCCCATGTGTACCTCCGAATTGTGGGAACGCTTGAGGATACGTTTCCGAACCTGATTAGGTTATAGGAATCAATTGATTCCTATAACGGCGGCAAGGCGGGTGGCATGTTCGATGAGGCATTGTTCCGGGAGGCCATTGCCCAGCCCAGGCTGCGGCAGCCGCTGCCGCAGTATCTCCCGGGCAATCGGGCCGGCGGAAAGGTCAAGGTGCTCACCGAGCCTGAGCTCAATGCCATGACTGAGCAGTGGTTCGTCGACCTGGACCGCAAGATCGCCCACTACGCCGACCGGGGGATCGACGTCGCCTTCGCGGCCGAATGGGCCAAGAAGTACTGGTGGAGCTGGCTGATGCGCGACATGTCGCTCAACCACGAGCTCTACACCCCCGACCTGCGCTACAAGGATCCCACCACTTTCGGGCGAATCATCGTGGGGCTGGAAGAGTTTGAGCGATACAACTTCTCGTTCCTCGACGCCATCCCGGACTGGCGCTACGACCCGCTTCCCGGGCAGATCTACTTCGACGTCACTCCAGAGGGGGAGACCCGAGTGGTCGTTCGCTACATCGGCAGCGGGCACTTCAGCGGCACCCTGCGCTTCTACCCCTACGACGAGTCGGCCCCGGCGATTCACGGCGTCGGCACTTTCGTACAGTGCACCGCGGTGGACCGGTACCACTTCAACGCCGACGGGCTGATGTACGAAGGGGAGACGCTGTTCGACCTGCTCGATGCCACCCAGTCGGCAGGGGTGCTGCCCTCGGACGACAGCTGGCTGTTCCGGGCGCTGATGAGCGCGTCACGGCTGCCGCGTTTGGTGCAGAACGCGCGCCGGACCCTGCGGCTGACCTAAGCCGCCGCACGTTCCCCAGAGAAAATTAAGTTGAGCGGAACAGACTCAACCTTGACGGCGTTGGACAACACGACAAGCATTTTCGGCGGGCCGCTGTCGGCCCGCTCTGACCCCGAATGGAGGTGTCGTGGACTCGTTCAACCCGACCACCAAGACGCAGGCGGCCCTGACCGCGGCTTTGCAGACGGCTGCCGCGGCCGGAAACACCGAGATCCGGCCCGCCCACCTGTTGCAGGCCCTGCTGACCCAGAACGACGGGATCGCCGCGCCGCTGCTTGAGGCGGTCGGTGTCGACCCGGCGACCATCCGCAGCGAGGCCCAGCGCCTGATCGACGTGGCGCCGCAGGTCACGAGTTCCAACGCACAGCCGCAGCTGTCGCGCGACTCGCTGGCCGCCATCACCGTCGCCCAGCAACTGGCCACCGAGATGGACGACGAGTACGTCTCGACCGAACACCTGATGGTGGGCCTGGCCACCGGCGACTCCGACGTCGCCAAGCTGCTCAGCGGCCACGGCGCGTCGCCGCAGACGCTGCGGGAGGCATTCGTCAAGGTGCGTGGCAGTGCCCGGGTCACCAGCCCGGACCCGGAAGCCAATTACCAGGCGCTGGAGAAGTACTCCACCGACCTCACCGCCCGCGCCCGCGAGGGCAAGCTCGACCCGGTGATCGGCCGTGACACCGAGATCCGCCGAGTGGTGCAGGTGCTGAGCCGTCGCACCAAGAACAACCCCGTGCTCATCGGTGAGCCCGGTGTCGGCAAGACCGCGATCGTGGAGGGCCTGGCCCAGCGCATCGTCGCCGGCGACGTCCCGGACAGCCTGCGCGACAAGACCGTTGTCGCCCTGGACCTCGGCTCGATGGTGGCCGGTGCCAAGTACCGCGGCGAGTTCGAGGAACGACTCAAGGCCGTCCTCGACGAGATCAAGGACTCCGCCGGCCAGGTGATCACCTTCATCGACGAGCTGCACACCATCGTCGGTGCCGGTGCCACCGGCGACGGCGCGATGGATGCCGGCAACATGATCAAGCCGATGCTGGCCCGCGGTGAACTGCGCCTGGTCGGCGCCACCACGCTCGAGGAGTACCGCAAGTACATCGAGAAGGATGCCGCGCTGGAACGCCGCTTCCAGCAGGTCTACGTCGGTGAGCCGTCGGCCGAGGACACCGTAGGCATCCTGCGTGGGCTCAAGGACCGCTACGAGGTGCACCATGGCGTGCGTATCACCGACTCGGCGCTGGTCGCCGCGGCCACGCTGTCCGACCGTTACATCACCTCGCGGTTCCTGCCGGACAAGGCGATCGACCTGGTCGACGAGGCTGCGTCACGCCTGCGCATGGAGATCGACTCCCGGCCCGTCGAAGTCGACGAGGTCGAACGGCTGGTGCGTCGGCTCGAGATCGAAGAGATGGCGTTGAGCAAGGAATCCGACGACGCCTCCAAGGACCGGCTGGTCAAGCTGCGCGCGGAACTGGCCGACTACAAGGAGAAGCTGGCCGAGCTCACCACCCGGTGGCAGAACGAGAAAAGCGCCATCGACGTGGTCCGTGAGCTCAAGGAACAACTTGACGCGCTGCGCGGTGAATCCGACCGGGCAGAGCGGGACGGTGACCTGGCCAAGGCTGCCGAGCTGCGGTACGGCCGCATCCCCGAGGTGGAGAAGAAGCTCGAGGAGGCGCTGCCCAAAGCCGAGGCCCGCGAGCAGGTGATGCTCAAAGAAGAGGTCGGTCCCGACGACATCGCCGATGTGGTCAGTGCCTGGACCGGTATCCCGGCCGGACGGCTGTTGGAAGGCGAGACCGCCAAGCTGCTGCGGATGGAAGAGGAACTCGGCAGGCGGGTGGTGGGGCAGCGCAAGCCCGTGCAAGCGGTGTCGGACGCAGTGCGCCGCAGCCGGGCCGGGGTGGCCGACCCCAACCGGCCGACGGGCTCCTTCCTGTTCCTGGGACCGACCGGCGTCGGCAAGACCGAGCTGGCCAAGGCGCTGGCCGACTTCCTGTTCGATGACGAGCGGGCCATGGTCCGTATCGACATGAGCGAGTACGGCGAGAAGCACTCGGTGGCCCGCCTGGTCGGGGCGCCTCCGGGCTACATCGGCTACGACCAGGGTGGTCAGCTGACCGAGGCGGTGCGTCGCCGGCCCTACACCGTGGTGCTCTTCGACGAGGTGGAAAAGGCGCACCCGGACGTGTTCGACGTGCTGTTGCAGGTTCTCGACGAGGGCCGGCTCACCGATGGTCAGGGCCGCACGGTCGATTTTCGCAACACCATATTGATCCTGACCTCCAACTTGGGTTCTGGAGGCACCGAGGAGCAGGTGATGGCTGCGGTGCGGGCGGCGTTCAAGCCGGAGTTCATCAACCGGCTCGACGACGTGCTGATCTTCGAGGGCCTCAACCCTGAGGAACTGGTGCAGATCGTCGACATCCAGCTCCAGCAGCTGGCCAAGCGGCTGGCTCAGCGTCGGCTCACCATCGAGGTCTCGTTGGAGGCCAAGAAGTGGCTGGCGCAGCGCGGATTCGACCCGATCTACGGGGCGCGCCCGCTGCGCAGGCTCATCCAGCAGGCGATCGGCGACCAGCTGGCCAAGATGTTGCTGGCCGGCGAGGTGCACGACGGCGACGTGGTGCCGGTCAACATCGGCGTGGACGGAGAGTCGCTGGTCCTGGGCTGAGAGTTCGGTCACGTTGCGGCCCCCGGAAGCAGTTCCGGGGGCCGCAACGTGCGTCAGCGGCGCCTTTGCGGATGCGGTGTTGAACCTGATCGGTTAGCCTGGCGGTTACTGAGAGATTCCGGTGTTTTCCTGCACCGTTGTTCATCTGGAGGGGTCGCCATGTCAGCTCGTCGCCATCGTTTGGTGGGCGCCGTCGGTGCGGTGGGGGCCGTCCTGACGCTGGGCGCACCCGCCCCCGCCGCCCAGGCCGACTGGGATGACCTGTTCCAGCCCCTCATTGACGCGATCAGCTGGGCCGACCCGGGCATGGCCGCCGACACCGACCCCGGTGCCGCACTCGCCTCGCTGGACTCCCTGTTCAACGGCTGGTACCAGGACCTCATCTACACCCCCCTCAACAGCATCGCTCCCTGGCTGTTCGGATCGACGTTGGACCTGCCGGGCAGTGCCGCGGCCTACGGACCGGACACCCCGCTGGCCGATCTGCCGGACAGCTTCACCGTTCCGATGGACGTCAACCTCACCACCCAGCCGGTGATCAGCGTCTCCGTCGGCGGCGGCGCAGACGTCGATGTCCTGGTCGACACCGGTGCGGCCGGCCTGGTCGTGCCGATCTGGAACATCAACCCTTTCGGCATCACCGGCCTGCCCACCGGCTTCAACATGGGTCAGTTCGGTGGCGCACTGAACTACTTCTATATCGAGCTGCCCACCACGGTGACCTTCACCGGCGAGGGCGGGGACACCCTGACCGCCGACACCACCGTGGACGCCGTCCTCTTCGCGTTCCCGTCGGATTTGAACCCCTTCGGCTCCTGGTCCATCGAGAGCTACCTGGCCGGCTCCTCCACCGGAATCCTGGGCATTGGACCGAACGCGCTCGGGCCCACCCCCGACCACATTCCGACCGCCGATCTGCCCGGCACCCTGGGCAACGGCGTGCTGATCGACCAGGCCAACAACCAGCTGATCTTCGGCAACAACCCCTACGAGGGCGGCACCGTGATCAACGGGGCGCCATGGGCCCCCCTGTACGTGAGCATCAACGGCTCGACAGCCACGCAGGTCAACGGCGTCATCGATTCCGGCGGAGTCTTCGGCACCATGCCGTCTTCGGCGCTGGCAGGCTCGGGGGTGACACCGGTCAACGGCTACCTGCCGAACGGGACCGTGGTCCAGGTCTACACCTCCAGCGGGCAGCCGCTGTACCAGTACACCGTCGGCGTCACGCCCTACTCGGACAACCCGGTGGACGGCGCCGTTCGCAGCCCGTACGTCACCAACGGCACCAGCATGAACACCGGCAACTGGCTGTTCGGTCAGAACCCGGTCTACATCAACTACCAGGTGCCCGGCGGCCAGACCATCATCGGCGGCACTCTCATCGAGCCCTGATGCTGTGGCGGCCGGGAGTCCGCTGAACGGCCCACCTCGATGCTTGGCTGTTTCTTGGGCAGATCCCCTGGTGTTCTCGGCCCCTGGGTGAGTTAGCTGACCGCGATCGGCCACGGCGCAACAGGCGCCCGTGGATCGCGCGGGAAGGCCTTCGCACATGACAGCTGCTCGACGCCGGGCAGTCGGTATCGCCGCCACGGTGGGAGTGTTGCTGGGCTTAGACGCCGCGCCGGCGGCCCGAGCCGACATCGACGACCTCTTCCAGCCCCTCATCGACGTGCTCAGCGCGGTCGATCCCGGCATCGCCGCCGACACCGACCCCGGTGCCGCACTGGCCTCGCTGGACACCCTGTTCGACGGCTGGTACCAGAACCTCGTCTACACCCCGATCAACGACCTGGAGCAGTGGGTCTTCGGCGGAACCGCCGACGCCGGCGCGGCGGGCAGCGCCGCTGCGTCCGGCCTGGCCGCCACGATCCCAGACACCTTCACCGTCCCGCTGCAGGTCAACGCGGCCACCGAGCCAGTGGTGGACATCTCGGTGGGCGGCGGCGCGGCGGTGCCCGTGCTGGTCGACACCGGGTCCTCGGGCCTGACCATACCGATCTCGGACATCAACTGGGCCGGCATCACCGGCCTGCCCACCGGGTTCAACCTGGGCCAATACGGCGGCTCGCTGGACTACTTCTACGCCGAGCTGCCCACCACCGTCACCTTCACCGACGCCGCGGGGGCCACCGTCACCGCCGACTCCACCGTCGATGCGGTGCTGTTCGCCTTCCCGGCCGACTTCAACCTCTTCGGCCCCTGGTCAATAGGCGATTACCTCGGGCCAGCAAACGTCGACGGCGTATTGGGGATCGGGGCCCACGCTATCGGGCCGAGCCCCGATAACATTCCCACCGCAGATCTCCCCGGGGACCTGGGCAACGGAGTGCTGCTCGATCAGGCCAACGGAACCATGATCTTCGGCGACAACCCACTGACCGCCGGCACCACGGTCGACGGGTCGCCCTACGCCTCCCTCCTGGTGAGCATCGACGGCCAGCCACCCCAATCCGTCAGCGCGGTGATCGATTCCGGCGGGGTCTACGGCACCATGCCCTCGTCGGTGCTGGGCAACGTCACGCCGACCGCCGGCGGCTACCTGCCGGACGGAACCACGGTTCAGGTCTACTCGGCAGACGGTTCGACGCTGCTGTACTCCTACACGGTGAACTCCGCCACCGCCGGCTCCCTGAGCCCGAGCGTGGTCTCCGGCGATGGCGCCACGATGAACACCGGCAACATCCCGTTCGCCCAGCAGCCCGTCTATATCTCGTACACCAACGGGTCCACCATCTTCGGCGGATCCAACGCGATCGAACTGTGACGTTGACCTGCTGCAATAGGGCCGATACAGGGTTGTGATCCGTAACCATTCTCAGTTCGGGGCCGAGAACAGATACGCTAGGCGCAATGGTCCCGCTTTGGTTTACGCTGTCCGCGCTGTGTTTCGTCGGCGCGGCCGTATTGCTGTACGTGGACATCGACCAGCGGCGTGGCCGCAGCAGGCGCCGTAAGTCCTGGGCTCGCTCCCACGGTTTCGACTACGAACCCGCATCCACCGAGATCCTGCACCGCTGGAAGCGTGGCGTGATGTCGACGGTGGGTGAGGCGCCGGTGCGCAACGTGGTGCTCGGCCAGATCCGCGGAGAAGCCGTCTACATCTTCGACCTGGACGAAGTGGCGACCGTGATCGCATTGCACCGCAAGGTCAGCACCAACGTGGTCGTCGACGTCCGGCTCAAGGGCCTCAAGGAACCGCGTGAGAACGACATCTGGCTGCTCGGTGCTATCGGCCCCCGGATGGTGTACTCGACCAACCTCGACGCGGCGCGCCGGGCCTGCGACCGGCGAATGGTGACGTTCGCCCACACCGCCCCGGACTGCGCGGAAATCATGTGGAACGAGGCGAACTGGACGCTGGTGAGCATGCCCGTCACCAGCACCCGCGCCCAATGGGACGAGGGCCTGCGCAGCGTCCGCCAATTCAACGACCTGCTGCGGGTGCTGCCGCCGAACCCGCGCAGCCAGCCCGCCGATGCCGTCGGCGCCGCGGCGGGACGCCGCAACGGGCAGCCCAGTCGTCCCCTGGGATCAGCCGGCGCCTCAGAGGCGCCGGAGGACGGTGCGGGCGAGCAGCTTCCGGCGGCATCGCGGTCGGTGGCCCCGGCGCCGGGCGGCACCGCCCCGGCTCCCGAACCGCTGCCACGACGCCGCCCCAGCCGGGAGTCTTCGGACGTGCTGCACGCCCCGGGTGGCCCCAACGGTCGCCAGACCGCTCACCATCAGCGCTGACGGCCGACGCCGTTTGACGCCAGCGGCTTCGTTAGGCTGTCCGACATGTCTCGCCCCGTCGCCGTGGTCACCGGACCCACCTCCGGGCTGGGCGCAGGCTACGCCCGCCGCTACGCCGCTGACGGCTATGACCTGGTCCTGGTATCGCGTGATGTCGACCGCCTCGAGGCACTGGCCACCGAGCTTCGCGGCAGCCACGGCGTAGCCGTGGAGGTGCTGCCCGCCGACCTCACGGACGCTGACGGGCGAGCGCGCGTGGCCGAGCGCCTGCACGAGGGAGTGCGGGTGCTGGTCAACAACGCCGGCTTCGGCACGTCGGGGGAGTTCTGGACCGCGGACCCCAGCCTGCTGCAGTCGCAACTGGACGTCAACGTCACCGCGGTGATGCAGCTGACCCGGGCCGCGCTGCCCGCGATGATCGAGGCGGGCGCCGGCACCGTCATCAACATCGCCAGCGTCGCCGGGCTGCTGTCCGGACGCGGCTCGACCTACTCGGCGTCCAAGGCGTGGGTGGTGTCGTTCACCGAAGGCCTGGCCGGCGGCCTGCACGGCACCGGCGTCGGCATTCACGTCGTCTGCCCCGGCTACGTCCACACCGAATTCCATGAGCGCGCCGGCATCGACATGGCGACCCTGCCGTCGTTTCTGTGGATGGAGGTCGATGACGTCGTCACGGCGAGCCTGGCCGACATCGCGCGCGGCGAAGTGGTCAGTGTCCCCGGCCTGCAGTACAAGACATTGGTAGGTGTCAGCAGACTGATTCCGCGCGGGCTCTCGCGCACGCTGACCAACACGTTCGGGAGGGGCCGTGGCCGCACTTAACAACGACGAACTCCAGGAGCTGGCCGCCCTGGTCCGCGAGCTCTCGGTGGTGCACGGTCGAGTGACGCTGTCCTCGGGAGCCGAGGCCGACTACTACGTGGACCTTCGCCGATCCACCCTGCACCACCGCGCGGGCGCCCTGATCGGGCGCCTGGTGCGCCAACTCACCGATGATTGGAACTATGTCGCCGTGGGTGGCCTGACGCTGGGTGCGGACCCGGTGGCTACCGCGGTGATGCATGCTCCGGGACGTCCGATCGACGCGTTCGTGGTGCGCAAGTCGGTGAAAGCCCATGGCATGCAACGCCTTATCGAAGGTTTCGACGTGACCGGCCAGCCGGTTCTGGTGGTCGAGGACACCAGCACCACCGGTGGTTCGGCGTTGACGGCGGTGCGTGCGGTGCGTGAAGCCGGTGGGCAGGTGGTCGGCGTTGCCACCGTGGTCGACCGTGCCACCGGAGCGGCCGAGGCCATCGAGGCCGAGGGTGTGCCGTATCGCAGTGTGCTCGGGCTGGCCGAACTGGGCCTGGACTGATCGCCCCGAGGACGGTGGTGCGCAGACTGATCGCGGTGGTGGCGGCGTTGGCCGTCACCTGCGCGGCGGCCTGCTCGAGTTCCGCCCCAACCGGGCCCTACGGCGCCCAGGGCGCCCGCATCGACTCGGCCCTGACCGTGCTGGGTTGGGAGATGACCCTGTCCAACCTGCGGTGGGAGGTCGACTACGCCCTGATCGACGTCACCGCCCAGGTCGTGGACACCGACGCTCCGCACGCCGCGGCCGGTGATCTGCGTTTCGGCGTGTACGGCACCCCCGCGCATCCGATCGAGGCCACCGGCGTGGGCAGCTGCACCCTACTGGGGGAGTTGACGCCCACCCCGCTGTCGGCCAAGGACCCCGAGAGGTTGAACGGGACCGTCTGCCTGGGTCCGCTCAAGGAACGCAGTGCTGTGCGCGGGGTCTACGTCTACTCGCCCGCCGACCGGATCAAAGACACCACGGTGGCCTATGCCGCGGCCTTCCCGGTGGGGCTGGCGCCGGTCAACCCGGGAGACACCGGCCTGCAGCTCACCACTCAGGGCGTGGCGGCCTACCGGGCCGACGGCATGCCGCTGGGGCCGACGGCGCTGGGCGACCCGAAGGCCTTCACCGGCCTGGGCTATATGCTGCTCAACCTGTCTGCCGACGCGGTCGCCGGCCAATACCGCGACGAGGCCAAGGCGCGTGGCGGGCCGCTGATGCTGATCGCCGGTCCGTCGACGCCCATGCCCGGGCTGGGCCCGGATTGCCGGGCGGCCGGATCCTCGGTGCTGATCCTGCCCGAAGCGTCGCTGAACTCCGTGCACGTACCGACGTCGCTGTGCACGCACGGCGAGATCAACGCCGCGCTGCTGTACCCCTCGGTGACGGTGGTGGGCACCCACGCCGCCGTGTGGACCACTTCGTGAGCGACCCCAGCGATCCTCCCGGTC
This sequence comes from Mycolicibacter arupensis, assembly GCF_002086515.1. Classification (GTDB taxonomy): domain Bacteria; phylum Actinomycetota; class Actinomycetes; order Mycobacteriales; family Mycobacteriaceae; genus Mycobacterium; species Mycobacterium arupense. Next base: position 18,206 of record NZ_MVHH01000046.1, on the reverse strand, counting down.
CCACCGAGTGGTTCGCACCGCCCAACGGGGTGGGACCGTGGCAGGGGGAATGGCCGAGCGATCCCCGCTTCGACCCGGAGCTGCTGCGCGACGGCGACCGCCGCAATGTCGTCGACGCCTACCGCTATTGGACCCGCGAGGCCATCGTCGCCGACATCGACAGCCGACGGCACCGGTTACATGTCGCGATCGAAAACTTCGGGCACGACGCCAACATCGGCTCGGTGGTGCGCACCGCCAACGCCTTTGCCGTGCACACCGTGCACATTGTCGGGCGCCGGCGGTGGAACCGGCGGGGCGCCATGGTCACCGATCGCTACCAGCGCCTACTGCATCACGAAACAGCCAGGGATCTCTTGGATTTCGCCACCCAGCACCGCCTCGCCGTTGTTGCGGTGGACAACGTGGCCGGAGCGTCCCGCCTGGAGCAGACGGTGTTGCCCGCCGACTGCCTGCTGGTGTTCGGCAGCGAAGGGCTCGGCATCAGTGACGAGGCCGGGGCCGGCGCGGACCTGACGGTCTCGATCGCGCAGTTTGGCTCGACCCGCAGCATCAACGTCGGGGTGGCCGCCGGAATCGTCATGCACGCCTGGGTCAGCCGGCATGGCCACCTCGACCAGGCCTGGTAGGGCAGGATCTGAGGCTATGGACCACCTCTGGGCGAACCGTGCCGAAAGCGCCGAGGCCGCTGTCACCGCGAGACACCTCAAGTCCCTTTGGCACCTGCCGGGCACCCAGCTCGGCGTCGTGGCCTGGCCGCCGATCCGGCGCGCCCCGCACTGGCACTACTGGTGGCAGGCACACCTGCTGGACTGCCTGGTCGACGCCCAGCTGCGTGACCCGCAACCCGAACGGGCGACCCGGATCAAGCGGCAGATCCGCACCCACCGGCTGCGCAATGTGGGCCGCTGGACCAACGCCTACTACGACGACATGGCCTGGCTGGCGCTGGCCATCCAGCGCGCGGCCGGCGTCACCGGTGTCGACCGGCGTCGCGCGCTGGGTACCTTGACCCGCGAGCTCACCGACTCGTGGATGCCCGAAGCCGGCGGCGGCATTCCGTGGCGCAAGGACGAGCAGTTCACCGAGCCGTTCTTCAATGCCCCCGCCAACGGCCCGGCGGGAATCTTCTTGGCCCGCGAACCCGAGTGGCTTGAGCGTGCGCAGCAGATGGGCGACTGGATCGATGCCACCCTGATCGACCCGGACACCCACCTGGTGTTCGACGGCATCAGGGGCGGCTCGCTGGTACGTGCTCAGTACACCTACTGCCAGGGAGTGGTGCTGGGGCTGGAGACCGAACTGGCCGCGCGCACCGGTGCGCCGCGACATGCCGAACGGGTCCACCGGCTGGTGGCCGCGGTCAACAAGCACATGGCCCCCGGTGGGGTGATCAAGGGCGCCGGCGGCGGTGACGGCGGGTTGTTCGCCGGGATCACCGCCCGGTACCTGGCCTTGGTGGCCACCACCTTGCCGGGGGAGTCCGCCGCCGACTCCCAGGCGCGCGACACGGCCGCCAAGCTGGTGCTGTCGTCGGCGAAGTCGGCGTGGGACTACCGGCAGTCCGTCGACGGGTTGCCGCTGTTCGGCGCGTTCTGGGACCGGATCGCCGCGGTGCCCCGTGCCGACGGTGCGGTGGCCACCTCCATCGCCGGCGCGGTGCACGAGTCCGAGGTTCCCGAACGTGACCTGTCGGTGCAGGTGGGTGGGTGGATGCTCATGGAGGCCGCGCATGTCGTCGCGGCCGGCGCGCCCACCCGTTGACTCTGCGCTGAGGGTGGGGGCTACTCGGAGTTCTGCGCCGTGAGCGCAGAGTCGGTGTCCGGGGTGGATGCTGCGCCGCGGCGACTGCGGAAGGCCTTCGCCGCCGCGATGGACGCCGGGATCATCGAGACGAACAGGATCGCCAGGACGATCTTTTCCAGGTTCTCGTGGACGAACGGCACGTTGCCCAGGAAGTAACCCAGCGTCGTCACCCCGCCGCCCCACAGCACGCCGCCGACGATGTCGAACGCCAGATACACCGGGTAGCGCATGTAGGACACGCCCGCCACCACTGGGACGAAGGTCCGGACGAAGGGCGCGAACCGCGCCAGGATGATCGCCCACGGCCCGTACTTCTCGAAGAAGGCGTGCGACTCGGTGACGTAGTGCTTTTTGAAGAAGCGGGAGTCTTCCTTCTTGAACAGTGCCGGCCCGATCCGGCGGCCGATGAAGTAGCCGCACTGATCGCCCAGGATCGCCACCACGGCCACTGCGGGCGCCAAGATCCAGATATCGGGCGCCAGTCCCTTGGCGGCCAGCAGGCCGCCGGTGAACAGCAGGGATTCGCCCGGCAACAGGGGGAACAGCAGGCCGGTCTCGATGAAGACGACCACCAGGATGGCCGGCAGTACGGCGCCGTGGAAGATGCCCCCGGCGCCCAGCCAGTACATCGGATCCAGGAAGCCGGGCATCGCGACCACGGTGGTGCTCATGAGGCACCAACATACCGGGGGGCACCGGCGAAACCGCCCCTGCGATACTCGAGGGCAGATTTGGTCAGCTCAGAGGAGAGATTCCCCATGCCCATCGCCACCCCCGAGATCTACGCCGAGATGCTGGGCCGCGCCAAGGAGAACGCCTACGCGTTCCCGGCGATCAACTGCACGTCGTCGGAGACCATCAACGCGGCGATCAAGGGCTTTGCTGACGCGGGCAGCGACGGCATCATCCAGTTCTCCACCGGTGGAGCCGAGTTCGGCTCCGGCCTGGGCGTCAAGGACATGGTGACCGGGTCGGTGGCACTGGCCGAGTTCACCCATGTGATCGCCGCCAAGTACCCGATCAACGTGGCCCTGCACACCGACCACTGCCCGAAGGACAAGCTGGACGGCTTCGTCCGGCCGCTGCTGGCCATCTCGGCCGAGCGCGTCAAGGCCGGCCAGAACCCGCTGTTCCAGTCGCACATGTGGGACGGCTCGGCGGTACCGATCGATGAGAACCTGACCATCGCGCAGGAGCTGCTGGCCAAGGCGGTGGCCGCCAAGATCATCCTCGAAGTCGAGATCGGTGTGGTCGGCGGTGAAGAGGACGGTGTGGAAGCCGAGATCAACGAGAAGCTCTACACCTCCCCGGAAGACTTCGAGAAGACCGTCGCCGCCCTGGGTGCCGGTGACAAGGGCCAGTACCTGCTGGCCGCCACCTTCGGCAACGTCCACGGTGTGTACAAGCCGGGCAACGTGGTGCTCCGCCCGGACATCCTGGCCGAGGGCCAGAAGGTGGCGTCGGCCAAGCTGGGCCTGGCGGAGGGCTCCAAGCCGTTCGACTTCGTGTTCCACGGCGGCTCGGGCTCGCTGAAGTCCGAGATCGAAGAGGCGCTGCGCTACGGCGTGGTGAAGATGAACGTCGACACCGACACCCAGTACGCGTTCACCCGCCCGATCGCCGCGCACATGTTCACCAACTACGACGGTGTGCTCAAGGTCGACGGCGAGGTCGGCAACAAGAAGACCTACGACCCGCGCAGCTACCTCAAGAAGGCCGAGGCCGCCATGACCGAGCGTGTCATCGAGGCCTGCAACGACCTGCACAGCGCCGGCAAGAGCCTGAGCAACTAAGCGCTGACTCTGCGCCCACAGCGGGAAAGTTCGAGTAACCCGCGCCGTGGGCGCAGAGTCAACGAGGCGCGGCTAGCTGCCGTGTGACTGGCAGATCTTCCATTGATCGTCACGGAACTGCAGATCGAAGCTGCGGGTTGACCGCACCCGCGGCTCATAGGCCATGAACGCGGTGACGTTGGCCTCGGCTTGGCCGTCGTTGACGACGACTTCGTCGATGCTGGCGACCACCGGATACTGCTTGGCCGCCGCGATCCGCCGGTAGGTGTCGTCCCAGGCCTTCTGGTCGTAATTGACGTAGCGGTCGCGGATGTCACCACAGGTGAGGCTGCGCAACGCGGCCAAGTCGCCGTTCTGCATCGCGATATCGAAGTTCGAAATGGTGGTGCGCACGTGCTCTTCCTGCGACGCGGCCGCCCGGGTGTCCCGGGTCAGCCACAACGTGCCCAGCACCGCGATGGCGGCGAGCGCCAGGATGATCAGGATCACCGCCATCACCCAGCCCCAGCTGCGCGACACGGTGGCCGGCAGTTTGACGCCAAGGCGCGCCGGAATCTGTTGCGGTACAGCCTTTCCCGCATCGTCGCCCTGCTGAGCGATCAGCTCGGTCTCGGCGTCGCCCACCGACGGGATGATCTCGGTGTGCCCGGCGTCGAAACCGGGGGCGGTAAAACGGCGCTCCGGTGAACCGTCGGGTGCGGGTTCGGCGGGAGTGACCTCGGTGGTGATCACCTCGGTGACGGCCTCGGCCTCTGTCGGTGTGTCCGCGGGGGTGGCCGTCGCGGACTCGTCTCCGGATGAGGTGACGGGCTGGATCTCGGTGACCTCCTCGTCACCGTCCGGCTGCTGGGTAGAAGGGGCCTCGGCTTCTTCGGTCGGCTCGGTGTTGTCCGGTTCCGGTGGGTTCGGCATGAGTGGCTGATCCTCCAATGTCCGCCGGCTGATGCGGATCGGCTGCCGCTAGTTTACTGAGCGAGGCGCCGGGTTGCGGGAGTGGCTGGCCGTGGAGGGCACGGCACAATGGACGGCGTGACTCTCTCCGGTGATCTGCTCAGGCCCGACCCGATCTTGCTGCCCGGCGACCCCGACGCTGAGGCCGCCCTACGGGCTGGCCAGGACCCCGCGATTGTCGCGGCCGCGCATCCGGCGGCCTCGGTGGCGTGGGCGGCGCTGGCCGAAGCTGCCCTGGCCGAGGAGAACGCGGTCACCGCATACGCGTACGCACGCACCGGCTATCACCGGGGACTGGACCAGTTGCGCCGCAACGGCTGGAAGGGCTACGGGCCGGTGCCCTACGCGCACGAGCCCAACCGGGGTTTTCTGCGCTGCGTGGCGGCGCTGGCGCGTGCCGCCGACAGCATCGGGGAGACCGACGAGGTGGCCCGCTGTCTGCAGCTGCTCGATGATTGCGACCCCGGCGCCCGCTCGCCGCTCGGGCTGAGCTGAGGCGTCGCATGCCCTCGCCCCTCATCAGCTGATCGAGCAGCCGCCGCCCTGCCCGGGCGGCTCCACCTGCACGGTGGCGTGGGTCAGCCCACGCGCCGCCAGGACCGCGCGAGCCTCGGCGAGCACGCGGCCGGCGTCGGTGGTGGCCCCCAGATGAGCGGTGGCCATGTCCCGTCCCGGAACCAGCGTCCAGACGTGCAGGTCATGCACGTCGGTCACGCCGTCTAGGGCGGCGAGCGCCGCGCGGAGTTCGGCGACATCGATATGGCTCGGGGAGGCCTCCGACAGAATCCTCAGCGCCGCGCCGGCCAGAGCGAACGCCCGCGGCAGCACCCACAGCGCGACGAAGACCGCCACCACAACGTCCGCGTACGGCCATTCGGTGGTGAGGGTGACCACGCCCGCGATCAGCACCCCGACACTGCCCACGGTGTCTGCCATCACCTCCATGTAGGCGCCCCGGACCGCCAGGCTCTGTGCGGAGTCGGACCGCAACAGCAGGGCCACACCGATGTTGACCACCATCCCGGCCACGGCGACCACGATCATCGGCACACCGGGCACATCCGGCGCGGTGCCGATACGGCGGATCGCCTCGGTGAGGATGAAAGTGGCCACCCCGATCAGCAACACCGCGTTGGCGACCGCGGTGAACACCTCGGCGCGGTGCCAGCCATAGGTGCGCGACGGGGACGTGCTGCCGCGCCGGGCCAGTATCACCGCCGCCACTCCCATGAACAGGGCGGCCAGGTCGGTGAGCAGATGGCCGGCGTCGGCCAGCAGCGCCATCGAGTTGATGGTGATTGCGGTGGTCAGTTCGACGGCGAAGAACGCGGTCAGGATCGTGGCGCCGACGGCCATCCGGGACAGCCGGGTGTCGGTGTGTCGATGATCATGGCCGGCGCCCATGGGAGGTGAATATAGGCCGACGGACCCGCTGGCGGGCGTGAAGTTGGGTTCACGTTCGGCTGGTGTTGGCCGCCCTCGATCTCAGAACCAGGAGCTCCAGAACTGGGTCAGGCTCAACCCCCAGGACACCAGTGCGCGGGGCACGTCGAACAGGTCGAAGAACCACAACACCAGGGAGAAGAACGTGTGGTTCACGGCGGGCGCGGCGAGCAGCAGCATCATCAGGACCAGCAGTCCCCACTGCTGGAACGGTGCGACAGCGCGGCGCGTCGCCGGGCTCAGATGCGGCTCCAGCGCGCCGTAGCCGTCCAGCCCCGGTACCGGCAGCAGGTTCAGCACCAACGCCGTCAACTCCAGGAAGCCCAAAAACGCCACGCCCGACCAGAACACCGGGTGCGCCGGGTCGTAGAGCGTGCGAGCGGCGCCCAGCAGCAGGATCGCCAGGATCAGGTTCGCCGCCGGCCCGGCCAGGCTGACCAGGGTGCGCCGCCGCGGTGTCATGAACGACGTGTTCACAAAGACCGCGCCGCCCGGCAGCCCGATTCCGCCCAGCAGGATGACCACCATCGGCAGCACCAGGGACAGCCCCGGATGGGTGTAGCGCAGCGGGTTGAGGGTCAGATAGCCGCGCATCTGCACATCGTGGTCACCGAAGCGCCACGCGGTGTAGGCGTGGCCGAACTCGTGCAGGCACAACGAGACCAGCCAGCCGGCGATGACGAACACGAACACCCCGGCGTAGGCCAGCGGCCGGATCTCCTCGCCGGCCCACCAGGCCAGCGTGCCGCCGACAGCGGTCAGGGCGACCAGGGCAACAAACACCGGGCTGGGCCGCACCGATTGGCCGCGCAGGGGATGCACGTTCATCGCACGACCAGCCAGTCCTCGATGTGGCGGTAGAAGGTGGACCGCTTCACCGTTCTGCTGCTGAAGACGCCGTCGCGGACCACCACAGCGCCCGTGGTGCCCAGCTGCGCCGCCCGTCCCGTCGCCCAGCGGGCCACCGCGCCGCGCCGTCGCGGAATTCCGGCACGCAGACCCGGCGCGACGCCGATCGGCTGGATCAGCACCTCGGCCACCTCGCCGTCGAACAGGGTGGTGTCGTCCACGACGCCCTCCCCGCGCAGCGCCCGCGTGCCGTCGACCGGGAGCCACCGCCCGACACCCACCAGGGCGGTGCCGGCGTCGTCGCGGATCAACGGTGCCGGCCGGCCCGCGCCGCGGCGTGCCCGCCGGGCCGCCCGCCATCCGGCCGGGAGCCGGTAGGCGGCGGTGGCAGGTGTGTGCCGCCGCGGTGCGTATCCGACTTCGATGTCCAGCCGGTCGGTGCGCAGCAGCCGGGTCAGAATTCGCGCCAGATCCGCGTCGTCGCCCACCACCACCAGACGGCGGTAGCGATCAACTGCGGCGTCCACCGATTCGGCGTCGTTATCCCCTCCGACCTGCACAGTTGGCAGCCCCCGAAGGGGTCGTGGCAGGGGCTGTCCGGCAAAGAGCAACACGGTCGTTTCAGGCGGCATCGAGGCTCTCCGGGCCGTTAGTGGCGTTCAACACGCTCCTTGTGAATCGCTTCAGATAGGCTCATTCCCCGGCTGGACCACAGTAAGCCAAGACAGTTAGCGAGAAATCCATGCCGGCAATCGTCGTCATCGGCGCCCAGTGGGGCGACGAGGGCAAAGGTAAAGCCACCGACCTACTCGGCGAACGAGTGCAGTGGGTGGTGCGCTACCAGGGTGGCAACAATGCCGGCCATACGGTGGTGCTCCCCACGGGCGAGAACTTCGCGCTGCACCTGATCCCGTCCGGGGTTCTGACGCCGCACGTCACCAACGTGATCGGCAACGGTGTGGTGGTCGATCCTGGGGTGCTGCTCGAGGAGCTGGCGGGCCTGGAAGGCCGGGGTGTGGACACCTCGAGACTGTTGATCTCCGCCGACGCGCATCTGCTGATGCCCTACCACGTCGCGATCGACAAGGTCACCGAGCGCTACATGGGCAGCAAGAAGATCGGCACCACCGGCCGCGGCATCGGGCCCTGCTATCAGGACAAGATCGCCCGGATCGGGATTCGCGTGGCCGACGTGCTCGACCACGAGTCGCTGGCGAACAAGATCGAGGCCGCCCTGGATTTCAAGAACCAGGTGCTCGTCAAGATCTACAACCGCAAAGCGCTGGAGCCCCAACAGGTTCTCGAAGATCTGCTGGAGCAGGCCGAGGGTTTCAAGCACCGCATCGCCGACACCGGCCTGCTGCTGGGCGCCGCCCTCGACCGTGGCGAGAACGTGCTGCTCGAAGGCTCGCAGGGCACGCTGCTCGACGTCGACCACGGCACCTACCCGTACGTGACGTCGAGCAATCCGACCGCGGGCGGTGCCGCCGTGGGATCCGGTGTCGGGCCGACCCGCATCACCACGGTGCTGGGCATCCTGAAGGCCTACACCACCCGGGTCGGCTCGGGGCCCTTCCCCACCGAGCTGTTCGACGCCCATGGCGAATACCTGTCCAAGACCGGCGGCGAGGTCGGGGTCACCACCGGCCGTCAGCGTCGCTGCGGCTGGTTCGACGCGGTGATCGCCCGCTACGCCACCCGGGTCAACGGCATCACCGACTACTTCCTGACCAAGCTCGATGTGCTCTCCAGCCTCGAGACCGTGCCGGTCTGCGTCGGCTACACCGTGGACGGCAAACGCACCGACGAACTGCCGATGACCCAGGAAGAGTTCGCTCGTGCCGAGCCGGTCTACGAGGAACTGCCGGGCTGGTGGGAGGACATCTCCACGGCGCGCACCTTCGAGGACCTGCCCGCCAATGCTCGCGACTATGTTTCGCGCATCGAGGAGATCGCCGGGGCGCAGGTCTCCTGCATCGGAGTCGGTCCGGGACGCGAACAGACCATCGTGCGACGCGACGTCGTCGGGGATGGCGCGTGAGCGAGGCACGCCCGGAAGACGTCGACCCCGACTACGCCAGCCACGGAGGATTCCCCGACCACGCCGTCGTGGATCCGAGTGCCGGCTTCGGGCGGTACGTCGCCACGATGCGCCGCCTGCTGGACCTGTCGGTATCGGCCGACCCCGACGATGCCACCTGGGAGGACGCCGCCGACCGCGCCCAGGCGCTGGTGGATCTGCTGGAGAAGTACCCGGCGCCGGAAGGCGTCGCCCCGGCCGGGCGGGCTCCCTCGCTGCCGGGCATGGGCAGTCTGCTGCTGCCGCCGTGGCGAGTCACTCGCTTCGAACCCGACGGCGTCTCGATGAACGGCGCATTCAGCCGGTTTCATGTGGGCGGCAATTCAGCGGTGCACGGCGGCGTGCTGCCGCTGCTGTTCGACTGGATGTTCGGCATGGTGGTGCACGCCGCGAACCGGCCGATCAGTCGGACGGCGTTCCTGCACGTCGACTACCGCAAGGTCACCCCGATCGACACCCCGCTGGAGGTGCACGGCCGGGTCGAGCGGGTCGAGGGCCGCAAGGCGTTCATCGGCGCCGAACTCACCGATACCGATGGCACCGTGCTGGCGCAGGCGCAAGGCCTGATGGTGCGCCTGCTGCCGGGCCAGCCCTAGCGCTCCGTCACGGCCAGCGGCGCGGCGCGCGCAGAGTCATCGCCGCGAACAGGGCCAGAAACGATGCCGCCGGCACAGTGTTGGCGATGCTGTCGCGGACCCGGACGTGCGCGCCGACCGCCAGAACGAAGTAGAGGGTCAACGCGGCGGTCGTCAGTCGGGCCAGCCCCGGAAAACGGTGCACCGACAACAGGCCCACGGCTGAGGCGGCTTTGACGATCGGCAGTACCGGCCGAATATGTTGCGGACACTCAACGGTGTCGAGCGCCGTGGCGATGAACGGTGCGGGGATGGCGCACAGCACCGCGTCGGCGGCTTGGAAGGCAGCCAGCCCGGTGTAGGTCTTCGGTGACGTCAGCACACTCATGCGACCAACTGTATTCGTGCGCGAGCGCGGAGGCGCTAGTCCACGTTCAGCGCCGCCTCTTCCAGATCCAGCCGGTACATGAGCGCGCGCAGCACCTGATCGTCGATACGTCCCTGGTCACGTTCGGTGATCAGCGCCGCGCGCTCAGCGATCAGCATCTCCAGGCGCAACCGGCGAAACGCGGCGGCGGCGGTCTCGTCGCTGTTGCTTTCGGCCCCGGGGTCGAAGCGTCGCAACCGCTCGCGGGCCGCGTTGCGCCGCCGCGTGTTCCAGCCGCGCAACGCCTCAGCGGCCCGCTCGCTGGCCGGGGAGGGTTCCGTGGAGGCGAGCAACTCATCGAGCCGGTTGGCGGCCGCTCGGGCGGCCTTGTCCTGCGCGTTGGCCGAGGCGAGCGCGTCGGCGCGCGCCTGTTCGGACTGCACACCGAGGCGCCGGATCATCCACGGCAGGGTCAGCCCGTGCAGCAGCAGGGTCCCGATGACCACCACAAACGTCAGGAACACCAGCTGGGGCCGGCCCGGGAACGGCTCCCCGGACAACGTCGTCAGCGGTACACCGAAGGCGGCCGCCAGCGAGACCACCCCACGCATCCCGGCCCACGACAGCACCAGCACCTGCCCGTGGGTGGGGGCGGGCTCGCCTTGGCGGATCTTCGCCGACAGCGAGCGCGGTGCATAGGCGAAGACGACCATCCACACCGCGCGCACCACCAGCACCGTGCCGAACACCGCCAGCGAGGCCAAGGTCAGCGTCGAGAACCGCACGCCCCGCATGTCCTGCACCACCGTGGGCAGCTGCAGACCGATCAGCAGGAAGGCCAGTGACTCCAGCAGAAACTGCAGGGCCCGCCAGACCGCTTGGTCCTGCAGCCGGGTGGCGTGGTGGGCGCGGGTGAAGCGCTGGCCCAGCATCAAGGCGGCGACCACCACGGCCAGCACCCCGGACCCGTGGATCTCTTCGGCCACCAGGTAGATCACAAACGGCGCCACCAGCCCGACCGCACTCTCCACCAGTGGGTCGGACAGCCGGGCGCGGATGATCACGATGAGCGATCCGAACACCACCCCCGTCACCGCACCGCCCACCGCGGCCATCGCGAAGGTGGCCAGGCCCATACCCCAGCCGGTGGCCGCGCCGATGGCTGCGGCCAGGGCCACCTTGTAGAGGGTCAGCGCGGTGGCGTCGTTGAGCAGACTCTCGCCGCTGAGCAGGGTCATGATCCGGCGAGGCAAGCCGAGCCGACGGCCGATCGCGGTCGCAGCGACGGCATCGGGCGGGGCCACGACGGCACCCAGCGTCAGGGCGGCGGCCGGTGTCATTGCCGGCACGGTGAAGTAGGCGACCGCGCCGACGGCGACGGTGGTGGCCATCGGCAGGCCGACCGCCAGCAGCAGGATGGGGCGCTTATTGCGGCGCATGCTGATGAAGGAGCTCTCCAGCCCGGCCGACCACAGCAGCGGCGGCAGGATCACGAACAGCACCAGATCGGGCCGCAGGGTGATCTCGGGGACCGCGGGAATCAGCCCCACCAACAGGCCGGTGATCACCAGGACCAGCGGGGCCGACAACTGGTGGTGCCGGGCGATCGCCGCGACCAGCACCGCGGCCACCAGGGGGCCCAGCATTGCCGCGTTCACCGGCCTTACACCTCCGTTCGTTTTCACACCTATCCTGAAGGAGCATGCAACATTGCCGTGACGCGGGAGGGTGGGGCGGTGAACGGGCAGGCGGGTGAGTTGACGACCGAGCGGTTGTCCACAGACGGCCCCAGCCGGACCAGGGTTGCGTTGCTCGGGTCCGGTGACCTCAGTCGCGAGCTGGTGACGGCGCTACAACGCCTGGGCGCCGAGGTGATCGCGATCGACCGCTACGCCGATGCCACCGTGCACGGTGTGGTCGACCGCTCGGTGGTGGTGGACCTCAGCGACAACGACGAACTGGCGGCGGCCATCAGGTGGTTGCAGCCCAAGTTCGTGGTGGTGGCCTCGGAGTTCGTGGCCACCGACGCGCTGACCGTCGCCGCCGACACCGGAGTCACCGAATTGGTCCCCGGCATCCGGGGGGCCCGGTTGGCCGCGGACCCGGAGGGGATGCGGCGTCTGGCCGCCGAGGAACTGGGACTGCCCACCGCGCCGTATTGGTTCGTCGGCTCGGTGGAGGAACTGCGTGAGGTGGCCGAGCGGGCCGGCTACCCCATGTCGGTCAAACCGGTGGGCGGCACGCTCGGCGAGGGCCGCTCGGTCATGGTGCGTGACAGCGACATCGAACCCGCATGGCAGCGCGCCGTGGCGGCAGGCTCGGCGGACACCCCGCCGCGGGTGCTGGCCGAGACCGTGGTGGAGTTCGACAGTGAGGTCACACTGCTGGCCGTGCATCGCGACAGCCCGGGCGGGCCGGCGCTCGACTTCTGCGCGCCGATCGGCCACCGCAGCATCGAGGAGCCCAGCGGGCAACTGACGGTGGAGTCCTGGCAACCGCATCCGATGAGCGCCGTGGCGCTGGATGCGGCCAAGTCGATCGCCGCGCGGGTGGCGCGGGCACTGGGGGGCCGCGGTCTGTTCGGAGTGGAGCTGCTGGTCTACGGCGACGAGGTGTACTTCGCCGGGGTCAACATGCGCCCCTACGATGCTGCGCTGCTGACCCTGCGCACGCAGCGGCTCTCCGGATTCGAATTGCAGGCGCGCGGCATCCTCGGGATGGTGACCGACACCATCATGGTCTCGCCCGGCGCCGCCCGGCTGATCTACTCGCGTCGTAGCGGTACCCCCACCGTGCCCGCGCCGGACAGTGTCGCGGTGGTCGCCGATGCGCTCACCGTGACCGAAAGTGACGTCGTGGTGTTCTCCCACCATGAGGGGCACCCCCGCCGGAGGCTGGGGTTGGCGCTGGCCACCGGGCCGGACGTCGTGGTCGCGCGCGACCGAGCCGCGCAGGTAGCGGCCGTTTTGGACACGCTCTGGCCGTGACCCCCCGTAGCGCGAAACCGGCACAGGTGCGAGACTTCCGCAGGTGAGCTACGCAGGCGATATCACACCCGAGCAGGCCTGGGCGATACTGCGCGACGACCCGGCAGCGACCCTGATCGACGTGCGCACCGACGCCGAATGGCGGTTCGTCGGTCTGCCTGATGTCTCCGTACTGGACCGCGAACTGGTCTGCATCGAGTGGGTGCACTCCGACGGGACACCCAACCGCGACTTCACCCGTGAACTGGCGGCGCGCGTGGCCGGCGGGCCCGCGATCTTCCTGTGCCGCTCGGGCAACCGCTCCATCGGGGCCGCCGAGGCCGGTACCGCGCTGGGCCTGACCCCGTCCTACAACGTGCTCGACGGCTTCGAAGGCCAGCTCGACGAGCACGCCCACCGGGGCGGCACCGGGTGGCGGGCCGTCGGCCTGCCCTGGACGCAGTCATGAGCGAGCAGGACCCCACCCCGTCGGTCCGCATCCCCCGACCGCTGCCCGACGGCGTCAGCGCGGCCACCCTGGGCGTGCGCGGTGGCCTGCTGCGCTCGCAGTTCGACGAGACCTCCGAGGCGCTGTTTCTCAATTCCGGCTATGTCTACGACTCGGCGGCCGCCGCGGAGCAGGCGTTCACCGGCGAGATCGACCGGTTCGTCTACTCGCGATACGGAAACCCGACCGTCGCGATGTTCGAGGAACGGCTGCGGCTGATCGAAGGCGCTCCGGCGGCCTTCGCCACCGCCAGCGGTATGGCGGCGGTGTTCGTCGCGCTCGGCGCCCTGCTGAAGGCCGGCGACCGTCTGGTGGCCGCCCGCAGCCTGTTCGGGTCCTGTTTTGTGATCTGCAACGAGATCCTGCCCCGCTGGGGCGTGGAGACCGTCTTCGTCGACGGCGAGGATTTGACGCAGTGGGAGCAGGCGCTGTCGGTGCCCACCGCTGCGGTGTTCTTCGAGACCCCGTCGAACCCCATGCAGTCGTTGGTCGACATCGCCGCGGTCACCCAGCTGGCCCACGCGGCGGGAGCGAAGGTGGTGTTGGACAACGTCTTCGCCACGCCGTTGCTGCAGCAGGGACTGCCCCTGGGGGTGGACGTGGTGGTGTACTCGGGCACCAAGCACCTCGACGGGCAGGGGCGGGTGCTGGGTGGGGCGATCCTGGGGGACAAGGAGTACATCGACGGTCCGGTGCAGACCCTGATGCGCCACACCGGACCCGCCCTGAGCGCCTTCAACGCGTGGGTTCTGCTCAAGGGTCTGGAGACGCTGTCGATCCGGGTCGACTACGCGAACTCCGCGGCGCTGCGCATCGCGGAGTTCCTGGAGCAGCATCCGGCGGTGCGCTGGGTGCGCTATCCGTTCCTGGCGTCGCACCCGCAGTATGACTTGGCGCGTCAGCAGATGTCCGGGGGCGGCACCGTCGTGACCTTCGAGCTCGACGCTGCGCCCAACGCGGCCAAGGACAAGGCGTTTGAGCTGCTGGACAAGGTGAAGCTGATCGACATCTCCAACAATCTCGGCGACGCGAAGTCCCTGATCACCCACCCGGCGACCACCACTCACCGGGCGATGGGCCCGGAGGGGCGGGCCGCAATCGGACTCGGGGACGGGGTGGTGCGCATCTCCGTCGGACTGGAAGGCACCGACGATCTGATCGCCGACCTGGACCAGGCGCTGGGCTAGCTGGACTGTCCCAGCGCCTGGCTCAGTCCTAGTCGCCTTCGACGACGCCGGTGGCGTGCTGCGCGCGATCCTCGTAGGCCTTGCGGGCCGCGGTGTCGAACTGCAGGAACACGGTGTCGTTCTGGGTCTTCTTGTTCAGCCAGCGACGGCCACGGTCCGGCAGCAGGCTCGCCAGGACCGAGACGCGCCGCCCGAAGCTGGGCACGGAGACCAGCGTCTTGGGCTTGTCGAGCACCTTGACGACGCCGGCGGCGATGTCCTCGGGCTCCACCGGCTTCTGGGCTGCCGACGGCGTGGTGCCCGAGATCAGTTCGGTGTTGGTGAAGGTGGGCAGCACGGCGGAGACCTGGACGCCCTGCGGTGCGAACTCGTCGGACATCGCGGTGGTCAGACCGACGACGGCGAACTTGGTTCCGGCGTAGAGCACCTGGCCCGGTACGGCCACCACGCCGGCCAGCGAGGCGATGTTGATGATGTGGCCGCTGCGCCGCTTGATCATCTCGGGAAGCACCAGCTGGCAGCCGTTGAGCACGCCGTAGAAGTTGACCTCGGTCGCCGAGCGGATGCTCTCCGGTGACTGGTCGAGGAACGGCCCGACCGGCATGACGCCGGCATTGTTGATCAGCACGTCGATGTGCCCGTCACCGTCGGCGCGCGCCTTGTCCAGGAACGTCGAGAACGACTCACGATCGGTCACGTCGAGCGGGTGTCCGGAGACCTGACCGCGCGAGCTCAGCTGCTTGACCGCTTTGTCCAGGACCGCGACGTCGCGGTCGCCGATAACGACGCGGGCGCCCCGGGCCAGCAAGGCGGTGGCGGTGGCCAGCCCGATACCACGGGCCGCGCCGGTAATGGCAATGGTCTTGCCGCGAATGTT
Organism: Mycolicibacter arupensis; assembly: GCF_002086515.1. GTDB lineage: Bacteria > Actinomycetota > Actinomycetes > Mycobacteriales > Mycobacteriaceae > Mycobacterium > Mycobacterium arupense. Next base: position 2,804 of record NZ_MVHH01000046.1, on the reverse strand, counting down.
GTCCACGACGACGAACTTAACAGGTGTCAAGTTCGGTGTCGACGGTGCGGGAGGGCTGATTCAGGCCCAGCGGCTCAGGACCTGTGCGGCATGTCCGGCCAGGGCAGTCTGCAGCAGCGGGCCGAAGCTGATCCGCGCAACGCCCAGCGGGGCGAAGGAGGCAGGGTCGGCGGTCTCGGCCGCGGCGAGCGCATTGATCGGCTTCGGCAGCGCGGCGGCCAGGACGCGCAGGGTGTCGGCGTCATGGAAACCGATGGGGTAGAGCACGTCCGCTCCCGCGAGCGCGCATTCGGTCAGTCGCGCGATGGCCCGGTCGATCCGGTCGGCGTCAGCACCGTCATGGCGCAGGAACAGATCTGTGCGGGCGTTGATGACCAGGTGCGGGCCTGCCGCGTCGGCGGCCGCCCGCAGCGCGGCCACGCACTCGGCGTGTTCAGCCGAGGACCGCAGGCGCTTGCCCTCGCTGTGCACCGAGTCTTCGAGGTTGCACCCGACCACGCCGGCATCGAGCAGGCCCTCGACCAGTCGGGTGGGCGATTGCGCGTAGCCGGATTCGATGTCGAGGGAGACCGGCACGTCAACCGCCGCGGTGATCTGGCGGGCTCGGTCCAGGGCTTCGGTGAACGACATGCCTTCGCCGTCGGCTTTGCCCAGGGACTCAGCGACCGGCTTGCTGCCGATGGTCAGTGCGCGGAATCCGGCGCCGACGGCCAGCTTCGCCGACCATGCGTCCCACACGGTGGGCAGGATCACCGGGTTGCCCGGCTGGTGCAGTGCCAGGAACGCGGCCGCCTGTTGCCCGAGAATCTCGCGACTCGTCATGGTCACAGCGCGCGGGTCAGCGGAAGGCGCCCAGGCCGGTGAAAGCCTGGCCCAGCACCAGCTGATGCATCTCGGGAGTGCCCTCGTATGTCAGCACCGACTCCAAGTTGACCATGTGCCTGATCACCGGATATTCCAGCGATATCCCGTTGCCGCCCAGGATGGTTCGCGCGGTCCGGCAGATCTCCAGCGCCGTCCGGGTGTTGTTGAGCTTGCCGAAGCTGACCTGCTCGGGGCGCAACCCGGCACCGTCTTTGAGTCGGCCCAGGTGCAGCGAGAGCAACTGACCCTTGTGCAGATCGAGCGCCATGTCGACGAGCTTGGCCTGGGTGAGCTGGAAGCCGGCGATCGGCCGGCCGAACTGAGTGCGCGCCAGGGCGTAGTCGCGGGCTGCCTGCCAGGCCGACCTCGCCGCGCCCATCGCCCCCCAGATGATCCCGTACCGCGCCTCGGACAGGCTGGCCAGCGCGCCCTTGACGCCGCGGGCATGGGGCAGCAGCGCATCGGCGGGCAGCCGGACGTCGTCGAGCACCAGTTCACTGGTGATCGAGGCGCGCAGCGACAGCTTGTGGTGGATCGTGTTGGCGGTGAAACCGGGGGTGCCGGTGGGCACGATGAACCCGCGGATGCCCTCGTCGGTGGCCGCCCAGACCACCGCGACGTCGGCGATCGAGCCGTTGGTGATCCACATCTTGCGGCCGTTGAGAACCCAATCGGAACCATCGCGGCGGGCCCGGGTGGTCATGGCGGCCGGGTCCGAGCCGACGTCGGGTTCGGTGAGCCCGAAGCAGCCGATCAGCTCACCGGTGGCCATGCCGGGCAGCCACTGCTGCTTCTGCTCTTCGGAGCCGTTGTTGTAGATCGAATACATGGCCAGCGAGCCCTGCACCGAGACCAGCGAGCGCAGACCGGAATCTGCGGCCTCCAACTCCACGCAGGCCAGGCCGTAGTGCACCGCCGACGCCCCGCTGCAGCCGTAACCGTCCAGGTGCATGCCCAACAGTCCGAGTTTGCCGAACTCGCGCGCGAGTTCGCGGGCCGGCAGGTCGCCGATCTCGAACCATTCGGCGATGTGCGGCATGACGTGTTCGGCGCAGAACTTCGCGACGGTGTCGCGCAGCGCGATCTCGTCGTCGGAGAGCAGGCTGTCCAGACTCAGCGGGTCGATCGGGTCGAAGGGCGCGGTGCCACCGGTTGCCATTCACTCATCCTGCCACCTGTGGGGCGGCGCGGATCAGGTCAGCTTCCGCCGTCGGAGCTCGCGCTGGGCGTCCCGGGAGCGCCCGGGGTGCCATCGGCGCCACCGGCGCCGCCCGCCCCACCGGCCGCACCGGCCGCACCGTCGGGCTCGGCGTCGGCACCGTTGCCGCCGGCCCCGCCGCGCCCGTTGCCGCCAGCACCGATCTGGCCACCGGCGCCGCCTGCGCCACCCGCACCGCCGGCACCGCCGGGCCCGGCCTCCGTGGCGTTCGTGCCGTTGCCGCCGTTGCCTCCGGCACCGCCGTCGCCGCCCTTGGCCGCACCGATTCCGGTGCCCCCGTCGCCGCCCCTGCCGCCGGCTCCGCCGGCGCCGCCGGGGACGGTGGTGCGCTCGGTGGTGTCATCGGCGGGCGTGGTGTAGTCCCGGCCGCTGCTGCCGGCGTTGCCACCGGCACCGCCATTGCCTCCGGTGCCGCCGTCCAACCCGGTGCCGCCGGTGCCGCCGGCGCCGCCTTGGACGGTGGTGCTGACACCACCGGTTCCGCCGTTGCCTCCGGTGCTGCCGGTACCGATTCCAGCACCGCCGGTGCCGCCGGTGCCGCCGGCCACGCCGCCGGTCAGCGAAGCAGCGGAACCGCCCTGGGCGCCGGCCCCGCCGGTGCCCCCTGTGCCGCCGTTGACTCCGGCGCCGCCGGTGCCGCCGGTGCCGCCGACGGCTTCGGTTCCGCCGCCCCCGGCTCCGCCGTCGCCACCTGTGCCGGCATTTCCGGCGCCACCACCAC
>NZ_MVHH01000045.1 GCF_002086515.1 Mycolicibacter arupensis | reverse complement strand
ACGACGAACCCACCTACCTACAACTCGTCAACCCCCAATTCAGCCAAAGCCTGACGCGCTAGGAGAAAACCCATGTCCCTTCTGAACCTGAGGACCCCGTGATGGCCAACGCTGTGATACCGATCGTACGGATTGCTGTCCTGGCCGAGAGCCGACTGACGGAGCTTGCTCTGCCCGCGGACCTACCCCTGCGCGAGATCGTTCCCACGGTCCAACGTTTGGTCCAGCCCAACGATTCAGACGATTCCGACGACGCCGGTGGTGCTCAAGCGACTCCCGAGCGCATCAGCCTCGCGCCCATCGGCGGCGCCCCCTTCAGCCTGGACGCCAGCTTGGACACCGTGGGCGTTGTCGACGGTGACCTGCTGGCTCTGCAGCCGGTGCCTCCCGGACCCGTTGCACCCGGAATCGTCGAAGACATCGCCGACGCCGCGGTGATCTTCTCGGAGTCCAGGCGCCACCCGTGGGGCCTGGCGAACATCCAGCGGGGAGCGCTGGCCGTGCTTGCCGGATGGATCCTGGCGGCCACCGCGTTGGCGGTGACCTACCGGGTCGCGACAGGCGCGCCAGCGGGACTGTATGCGGCTGCAGTGATTGCCGTGCTCACCGCGGTCGCCGCCTTGGCGGCGCAGCCACCGCATGACGGTGTTGTGGCGGTCGCCGCACTGGCTCCTATCGCTGCGGCGCTCACCTTGGCAGTGCCGGGGCGCTTTGGTGCGGCGCAGGTGACGCTCGGTGCCGCCGGCATCGCGGCCTGGTCGGCGATCCGTGTTTTCGCGGTCCGCCGAAACCTCGGTTTCTTCACTGCCACCGGTGTTCTCGGCGCGAGCGTGACGTTGGTTGCCGCCGTGGCATCGCTGTGGTCACTACCTCTGAGCACCCTCGGTGGGGCACTGATCGTGGTCGGATTGCTGATCAGCGTCTCGGCGCCACAGTTGGCCGCACTCTGGGCGAGGTTCCCCCTCCCGGTCATCCCCGCGCCGGGAGATCCCACCCCTGCCGCCCCATCGCAGCAGGTGTTGTCCGACCTGCCGCGGCGGGTAAGGGCCGCCGATGCCTACCAAACCGGACTGGTCGCGGGGGCCGTACTGCTCAGCACTGTGGGATCGTTTGCGGTCGCAGCCCAGCCCGCGGCACTGCCGGCGTGGGGGTGGTATGCCGTGGCGGCGAGTGCTGCGGCCGCTGTGCTGCGGGCGCGTGTGTGGGACTCGGCAGCCAGCAAGGCCTGGTCACTGGCCCAGCCCTACCTCGTGACCACCGCTTTGCTGGTCTACTACGCAGCGACAGGCCACGTGCTTGCCGCACTGTTGGCGCTGGCAGTGCTGACGGTGCTGGTCGCGGTGTGGTTGGTGGCCGCATTGGTTCCCGCGGTCGCCGATCCGCACAGCTATTCGCTGCCGCTACGTCGGCTGGTGGGCTTTGTCGCTTCGGGTCTGGACGCGTCGCTGATTCCCGTGATCGCCTACCTGGTGGGGATTTTCAGCTGGGTTCTCAGTCGATGACCAGCCTGACCCGAGCCTGGTTGAGACCGGCCGGGCGGGCCGCGGCCGGCTTCACCGCGCTTGCCGTGGGGCTGGCCGCGGCCGTGTGCACGTCCCCGTCGGGGGCGGCGATCACTCCGCCCACCGTCGACCCCGCAGCGGCACCGCCCAGTGGAACTCCTGGCCCGGTGCAAGCCACTCAACAGTTCGGTGAGTGCAGTACCTCAGAGCTGATCGCGGGAACCGATCCCGCGGCGCCGAACCCCGGACGTCAACTGCTGGATCTTCCGGCAGCGTGGCAATTTTCCCGCGGGGAAGGCCAGACGGTGGCCGTCATCGACACCGGGGTTCGGCCTGGACCGCGGCTGCCCGCAGTCGAGCCGGGGGGAGACTACGTCGGCACCACTGACGGCCTTGCCGACTGCGACGGGCACGGCACCCTCGTTGCGGGGCTCATTGCCGGTCAACCCGGACCAGATGGCTTCAGCGGTGTCGCCCCCGCGTCACGGCTGCTGTCCCTGCGGGCTGCGTCCGCAAAGATCACGCCCGCAGCCTCCAACGGTGACCCAGAGGCAGCACGGGCGATCGCAGGGGTGACGGCGTTGAGCCGGGCGATCGTGCACGCAGCAGATCTCGGGGCCCGCGTCATAGCGGTCTCGGCGGTGTTCTGCCTGCCCGCCGATCGCGACATCGATCAATCGGAACTGGGCGCCGCACTGCGCTATGCCGCCGTCGAGAAGGACGCCGTCGTGATCGCTGCCGCCGGGGACAGTGGTTCGGGAGGATCGGCGGTCGGCGGACCCGGATGCCAGCCCAACCCGCTGACCGACCTCAGCAGGCCGGCCGACCCGCGTAACTGGGCCGCCGTCACGTCGGTGTCGATTCCGTCATCGTGGCAGCCGTACGTGTTGTCGGTGGCGTCGTTGTCGGCTGATGGCCAACCATCGAAGTTCACCGCGGCCGGACCGTGGGTCGGCATCGCGGCACCGGGCGAAAACATTGTCTCGGTGAGTAACCGCGACGACGGCGGCCTGGCCAACGGTCTGCCCGGAGCCAAGCAGCGACTGGCCCCGATCAACGGCACCAGCTACGCGTCGGCCTATGTGGCCGGTGTCGCGGCACTGCTGAGGAGCCGCTACCCGGACCTGCCCGCGGCCGAGGTGATACACCGGATCACAGCCACCGCCCACAATGTCGCTCGCGCACCGTCGAACATCGTCGGTGCCGGCGCAGTGGATCCGGTGGCCGCCCTGACCTGGCAACTACCCCCACAGGCCGGCCAACGCGCAGATCCGGTGAAACGGGTTGCGGCGCCACCGGAGGCGGCACCGAAGGATTACACACCGTTGGCCGTTGCATTCGGCGGCACAGCGGCGCTGGCATTGACCGCCGTGGCCGCCGCGATAGTGGCGCGCCGGAGAAAGGAGACCGCACTGTGAGCACCCATCGATCGCCCTGGCCCGGTACCGGACGGATCACGTTGCTGCTGGTGGCGGTCAGTGCCGCGGTGACGGCTTACCCGTGGGAGTCAGGGCGGGAACGCTGGGTGCTGGGCATCGCCATCGCGCTGGCGGTCGCAGCGTTGGCACGGTGGCGCGGTCTGCCGCTGTCCACCCTCGTGCGACGCTGGACGGCATTGAAACTCCCCGGAGCTGGAGGGCGTGGCGCACACCGGCCCGATGCCGATTCCCGGGTCACCGCCCTGCTGAGCGTGAGTGCGCCGGACAGTGAGCCCGATCTGCTTCCGCTACCGCTGATCGCCGGCTACCTGGACCGCTATGGCTTGCGGGCTGAGGCGATCCGGGTCACCAGCCGAGATGTCGAGGATGAATCCGGCCACCACACACGAACCACGTGGATCGGACTCACCTTCTCTGCGGTGGAGAACCTCGCTGCCCTTGCGGCCCGGTCCCCGGAGATCCCGTTGCACACGACTGCGGTAGTCGTCGCCCGACGGCTCGCCGACACCCTGCGTGAATCCGGCTGGGCGGTCAAACTAGTCGAGCCCGAGGACATTCCGGACCTCGACGACCGCCACTCCCGCGAGACCTGGCAGGCAGTAGTGGACGAGGACGGGGACTACCTTGCCGCCTATGGCGTGACGCCCGGACACGAGGCGTCTGAGCTGCTCGCGAAGGTCTGGTCATATCCGGCACTGGAAACCTGGACGGTCCTTGAGGTAGCCGGGTCGGGTGAGGATCAGACCCTTGCGCTGGGGGCAGCCTTCCGCACCGCGGGTCAACCCACTGGCGTGCCCGTGCCCGGACTGAGCCTGCAACCCGGAAACCAGCGGGCGTCGCTGGCGGCGCTGCATCCGACGTCGGCGCAGCGCATCGACGGTCACACCGTCGTGGCACGTGATCGGCTGACCCAACTGCGGTGGCCGAGCAGCGTCGAGGGACGGGCTCCGGCGCAGACTGTTGCCGGCTGAACAACGTGCGGTTCCTGAACGGCCATCGGACTTGGTCCGATGGCCGTTCAGGATTTGAGTGAGGCGGCCTCGTACCGAACGCTCCTCGCCGCCAACAAGCGCAAGGGCATCTAGTTTGGGGCTGTGGTGTGGTCGCGTACTGGAATCGTCCGGTCTCCCAGCGCGGCACGACTAGTCGGATTGCAGGGCGATGCGCAGCGCGTCGATCTGGTCGAGTTCGGCTTGGCCGGCCTGAACGTGAACAGCGTGCAGGTCCCCGCTCCAGGCAAAGGGCGGCTGGTAGTCATCGGAGACCGGTAGGCCACGGTCGTAGCCCAGGGTCAGGTGTGTGCCGCCGTGCTGCCAGATGAATAGCAGCGCATGTTCGGTCGTCGTCGTTGCGATGACGGTGTCGTCGACGACGGCGTCGATGGCGACACCTCCGGACACGAGGCGCAGTACGCAGCCGACGAGGTGGCGGCCCGTGGGCAGGCGTTGTTCGGAGCGCACGTGCAGCGGTCCGCTGGGCAGTGCCACCGCGACGTTCAGGCTGCCGTCGACGACGTAGGCGGCCAAACCGCCGTTGCGGTCGCCGATCGCGAACAGCACGCCGCTGGGGGAGTCCTGCGCGATCTCCACATCGGCGAGGATGTGCCCTCCACCCGCGAGCATCGGCAGCGCCTCATCGAGCACCGGTCCGGCCTGCGGGTACAGCGTGACCTTCAGGCCGACAGGATACTGCGGCGGTGCCGCCGCGGACAGTCGACCGATGAGTGAGTCCAGCAGCGGCAGAACGTTATTCGCAGCTGCTTCATTCGCCCATTGTTCCTTGAGCTGCTCAACGATCTCCGGATGGTCATCGGCGAGGTCGTGTGACTCGGAGAAGTCCTCGTCGAGGCGAAACAGCGCCCAGTGGTCGCTCTCGAAGTCGCGGCTGCCGGTGAGCAGCAGATCCTCGTCCATCACGCCGACCGGAACGTGATCGGTGGTGGCCTTCCAGCCGTCGGCGAAAATGGCCCGTGAGCCCATCATTTCGAAGTACTGCACCGAACGTGGATTGGGTGCCGCGGGATCGGTGAAGGACGGCAGCAGGCTGGCGCCCTGGATAGGCTGCTGCGCGATGCCGTCCACCGCCTCCGGGGCGGAGACCCCGCACGCGTCAAGGACTGTCGGCAGGACGTCAATGGCGTGGGCGAACTGCCCACGGACCCCACCTCCCTCGCGAATGGCTTTGGGCCAGTGCGCGATGAACGGCACGCGGGTGCCGCCGAGCCAGGTGTAGCGCTTCCACAGCCGAAACGGGGTGTTGCCGGCCCACGCCCAGCCCCACGCGTAGTGCGGGTAGGTGTGCGGTCCGCCCCATTCATCGAGCTGAGCGAGGTTTTCGGTGAGGTCATCGCGGATTCGGTGCGTGAAGCGGTGCTCGTTCACGGTGCCCGATACGCCGCCTTCGGCGCTGGCGCCGTTGTCGGACATCAACAGAATCAGGGTGTTGTCGAGGACGCCAATTCGTTCCAGGGTGTCGACCAATCGGCCGATCTGCGCGTCGGTGTGGCTCAGGAACCCGGCGTAGACCTCGTGCATCCGGGCGTACAGCCGGCGTTCGTCGGCGCTCAGATCCTCCCAGGCCGGCACCCATGGCGGCCGTGGCGTCAAGGTGGTACTGGCTGGGACGACGCCGGATTTCACCTGACGAGCGAACAGGTCGTCGCGCCAGGCATCCCATCCGGCATCGAACTTGCCCGAGTAGGCATCGGCCCACGAGCGTTCCACGTGGTGCGGTGAATGCATGGCGCCCGGCGTGAAGTAGAGGAAGAACGGCTTGCCTGGGGCGTTGGCCTGTTGACTCAGGACCATCCGAATCGCTTCATCGGCGAGGTCTTCGGTCAGGTGGTATCCCTCATCCGGCCGAGCGGGTGGCTCGACAAATGAATTGTCGCGGACCAGTTCCGGTGCCCATTGATTGGCGTCGCCCCGGAGGAATCCGTAGTAACGCTCGAACCCCAACCCCAGCGGCCATTGGTTGAACGGCCCTGCGCCGCCACGCTCCCCGCGCGGAACCAGGTGCCATTTTCCGGTCGCCAGCGTGCTCCAGCCCGAGTCTCGCAGAATACGTGGCAGCGTTGCTGCCGAGGGTGGAATGTGCGCGGTGTAGCCGGGATGCGTGGTGGGCAGATCCGCCAGAAAACCCATGCCGACCGCGTGGTGGTTGCGCCCGGTCAGCAGCGCTGCCCGAGTCGGCGAGCACAGGGCGGTCACGTGGAAGCGGTTGTAGCGTAGGCCTCCGGCCGCCAGTCGATCGATCGCAGGCGTAGCGATATCGGAACCGTAGCAACCGAATTGAGCAAAGCCGAGGTCATCCAGAAGGATCACCACGACATTGGGCGCGTCCTGTGGTGCGCGCTGGGGCTGGCTCATCTCGGTGGATCACCTTTCGCCGTGTCTTGTGGTTAGTCGAATGACTACTTTGCTGGGAACGCCAGTGGGCTGAAGATATGGATCACAAGGTTTCGCACGGTCGTCCGTCCGTGCGTCGGACGAGGACCTAGGTTGCCACCGCCTCCGACGCTGGCTGAGCATCGTCGTCAGGGGCTGGCGACGCCGGGGAAGCGGAACGCGAAACCGCGGCGGCCTGACGATGGGCGGGGTCCACGGCGCGAATGGTGGCAACCAGAAGCAACGCGATGACGGGAGCGATGACCCCGTACAGCGCCGGCACGGTTCCGATCTCGGCGCTGTTGAGCAGTTGTGGGCTCAGTGCAATCGCGGTGGCGACCATCGCGTTGTGCATCCCGATCTCGAGGCTGATGGCAATCGCCTGCCTCGGAGCGAGCTTCATCCAGCGCGGCACGAGGTATCCGACGGTCAAGCTGACGGTGGCGAAGGAGACGACGGCACCGGTCAGTGCGCCGAGGTTGTTCGCCAATGTGTTGTGCCCGCCGACGATCGCCGCCACGGAGATCGCGACCAACAGCGTGGCCGCGGCGACCCGGACCGGCCGCTTCAGGCGCCGAGCCAGATTGGGGAAGCGCTCGCGGATGGCCACGCCTATGGCGGTGGGAATCAGCACCAGGCCGACCACCGCGACGAACTTGTCCAGCTGCAGCGGAATGCTGCGCCCCTCGCCAGTGAACCAGCTGATGGATATCGCCAATATCGCTGGCAAGGAAGCGATGGACAGCACGGCGTTGATCGCGGTCAGCGTGAGATTGAGGGCAAGGTCACCATTGACCAAGTGGCTGAAGACATTCGCCAACAGGCCGCCGGGAACTGCGGAGATCAGCATCAGCCCCACCGCGAGATTGGGTGGGAGGTGGAAGGCCTCAGCGATCACCAGACATAGGGCCGGCAACACTATCGCTTGGCAGATCAAGGCGACCGCCAGGGGGCGCTTGAGCGCTGCAGCCCTGCGGAAGTCGGCGACCGTGAGGGTCATTCCCAGGGCGAGCATGGCCGTCACGACGACCAAGGGGAAAAACCGGCTATCCATGCGTGCTCCGCGGTGTTCGTGCGCAGATGCCCTGACGGTCAAGCGGTCCGCGGCTCGGCGCAATGATGCAGTGGATATTCAGCGTGCCGGAGCCGGCGGAACCCGTCTCGGGCAACAGAGGTCAGATAGAGCTGAATGCGCCCATGGGTGCGGTGACGAGCAAACGAATTCGGAAATGAATCCGGCTCGGCGAAGGGTGCTGGTCTGAGCGTCCTTCCGAGTGGGGTGTCCGCCGGGGCGGCTCGTCTTCAGTGTGCACCGCCGACCTCGCCCGGCTCCGCCGGATTCGTACGGCAAAGGGCTGTGCGATATTTATTAGACTGTGCGGCAACGCAATTCCATGCACACGTGGCACAGTGCTGATCATCTGTCCCGGTCGTGGATCAACGAGGCGTATTGCGGACCGTGCTCGACCGGCGCCACGAGGCTGTCTGCTGGCAACGTCGTGGGCAGGCCGTTCCGGCCCGTTGCGATTCTGGGCTGGCAACTTCTGGCCGGTCACGGGTGCGGGCTGGAATCTGTCTGAGCCGAACGTAGTCATACCCGGCCGGGCGGCTGGGCAACGGATCTAGACTGACGCCGTGTCGGTGAGGGAGCGGCAAGAGAACGGCAGATCACGGCGGAAGGCCCTTTCGCGATCGGCGCTCGGGGAGTATGCGGCGTCGCCGAGGCGTTGCGATCCCGTAGTGCTGCTGGAATCGCAGGCCAAGGACCGGGTCCCAGAGCTGGTGCCGATCCGCTACACCCGTATGTTGGCTTCGCCCTACGCGTTCTTCAGGGGTGCCGCGGTGATCATGGCCGCAGACCTTGCCGCCGGGGAGAACACCGGGATAAGGGTGCAACTGTGCGGCGACGCGCACCTGTCGAACTTCGGCCTGTACGCGTCCCCGGAACGCCATCTGACGTTTGATCTCAACGATTTCGATGAGACGCTGCCTGGCCCGTGGGACTGGGATGTCAAGCGTCTGGTGGCCAGCACTGCGGTCCTGTGCCGCAGTAGGGGACTCGATGCTGCCCGTCAGGAGTCGATGGTTCGGGCGTGCGCCCAGGCTTACCGCAGCCAGATGCGGGAGTTATCGCGGCTGGGTGAACTCGACGTGTGGTACGCCCAATCTGTCGTCGATGCTGAGCTACTCGCCACAGTGGAACCGGTATACGCCAAGGAGATCCGGCGCACCGCGGCAGGAGCCCTGGCCCGCGGGCGACAGCAGGCTGTCGACAAGCTGACCCGCTCGCACGACGGCCGCAGGCACCTGCGCAGTGATCCGCCGCTGATAGTGCCGGTCGGGGAGCTGGTGGGCGACGTCGTCGCGCACCTCTATGACATCTACATGCGCAAGCTGATTCGCGACTATGTATCCAGCCTTCGTGGCGACCTGCGGGTTTTGGCCAGGCGCTACCGCTATGTAGAGATGGCGCGCAAGGTCGTCGGGGTGGGCAGCGTCGGAACCCGCACGTGGATTGCGCTGTTTGAAGGACGTGCCGGCCGCGACCCGCTGCTCATGCAGGTCAAAGAGGCACGACCATCGGTGTTGGAAGCTCACCTCGCGCGCAGCTCCTACCCGAATGCCGGCGAGCGGGTGGTCGCGGGTCAGCGGTTGATGCAGGCCAGTAGCGACGTCCTGTTGGGCTGGCTGCACGCGATCGGCCCTGACGGCCACCATGGCGACTACTACGTGCGACAACTGTGGGACATGAAGGGCTCCGCCGACGTCGAGACGATGCGGCCCAAAGTTCTCACCGCCTACGTCCAGGCGTGCGGACGGGCGCTTGCGCGGGCGCACAGCCGCTCCGGCGACCGGGTGGCGATTGCGGCCTATCTTGGCAAGGGGGACAAGGCAGACCGTGCGCTGGCCCGGTTCGCCCTAGCCTATGCCGGGCAGAACCAGTGCGACTACCAGGCGTTACGTGCCGCCGCCGAGAGCGGCCGGATCACTGCCGACTGATCTCCGCGCCGTTGGAGAGCGTTACCGCGCCGCGTGTCGCGTCGGTCTGGACGGTCACCACCCCTCTAGACTGTCGAACAATTGTTCGGTATGGGAGAGGAATCGGATGCGGGTGATGGGCGTCGACCCCGGCCTGACGCGCTGCGGGCTGTCAGTGGTCGAAGGCGGGCAGGGCCGTCAGGTCACCGCGTTGGATGTCGACGTGGTGCGCACCCCGGCCGACCAGCCGCTACCGCAACGATTACTGACCATCAGTGACACGGCCGAACACTGGCTGGACACCCACCGCCCCGACGTCATCGCGATCGAGCGGGTTTTCGCTCAACAGAACGTCTCCACCGTGATGGGGACCGCGCAGGCCGGCGGGGTGATCGCGCTGCAGGCCGCGCGCCGTGGCATCGCCGTGCACTTTCACACGCCCAGCGAGGTCAAGGCCGCGGTGACGGGCAACGGTTCAGCCGACAAGGCGCAGGTGACAACCATGATCACCCGGATCCTTGGCCTGCAGCAGAAGCCGACCCCGGCTGACGCGGCCGACGCGCTGGCCCTCGCGATCTGCCACTGCTGGCGGGCCCCGATGATCGCCCGGATGGCCGCCGCGGAGGCGCTCGCCGCTGAGCAGCGGAGAAGGTACTCCGCCAAACTCAAGGCGGCGCGGGCATGATCGCATCGGTCCGTGGCGAGGTCATCGACATTGCGCTCGATCACGCGGTGGTCGAGGCGGCGGGGGTGGGCTACAAGGTGATGGCCACTCCGGCGACCCTTTCGATGCTTCGCCGGGGCAGTGAATCCCGTTTGATCACCGCGATGATCGTGCGCGAAGACTCGATGACGCTCTACGGATTCCCCGACGCGGAAGCCCGCGACCTGTTTCTCACGCTGATCGGAGTGTCGGGAATCGGGCCCAAGATCGCCCTGGCGACGCTGGCGGTCTACGACGCGACTGCCCTTCGGCGGGCCCTGTCCGATGGGGACGTGACGGCCTTGACCCGGGTGCCGGGAATCGGTAAGCGCGGTGCCGAGCGGTTGGTGCTGGAGCTGCGCGACAAGATCGGAGCGGTGGCGGTCTCCGACGGCGCCGCGTTCGCAGCTCAGGGCGTGCGCGCTCCGGTGATCGAGGCCCTGATCGGTCTTGGTTTCGCTGCAAAGCAGGCCGAGGAGACCACCGACAAGGTTTTGGCCGACGCTCCTGACGCCACCACCTCCGAGGTGCTGCGGACCGCACTGAGTCGCCTGGGGAAGACCAAATGAACCAACCCGATGACCCCGCAGAACGCGACGTCTCTCCGGCGCTGACCGTCGGCGAGGGAGACATCGACGCCGGATTGCGCCCCCGGAGTCTGGCCGAATTCATCGGTCAGCCCCGGGTTCGTGAACAGCTTCAGCTGGTGCTCGAGGGCGCCAAGAACCGGGGCGGCACTCCCGACCACATCCTGCTGTCCGGCCCGCCAGGGCTGGGCAAGACATCACTGGCCATGATCATCGCCAGTGAGCTGGGCAGTTCGTTGCGGCTCACCTCGGGCCCGGCGCTGGAGCGTGCCGGAGACCTGGCCGCCATGCTGTCGAATCTGGTCGAACACGACGTGCTGTTCATCGATGAGATCCATCGCATCGCGCGGCCCGCCGAGGAGATGCTCTATCTGGCGATGGAGGACTTCCGGGTTGATGTCGTCGTCGGCAAGGGGCCCGGGGCCACGTCCATTCCGCTGGAGGTCGCCCCGTTCACCTTGGTCGGAGCGACCACCCGATCCGGGGCGCTGACTGGTCCGCTACGGGATCGGTTCGGCTTCACCGCGCATATGGATTTCTACGAACCGGCCGAACTGCAGCGGGTACTGGCCCGCTCGGCGAAGATCCTGGGGATCGAGTTGGGGGATGAGGCGGCGGCGGAGGTCGCCAGGCGCTCTCGCGGCACCCCCCGGATCGCCAACCGGCTGTTGCGCCGGGTGCGCGACTATGCCGAGGTGCGCGCCGACGGGGTGATCACCCGCGACGTCGCCAAGGCCGCACTGGCGGTCTACGACGTGGACGAGTTGGGGCTCGATCGCCTCGACCGGGCGGTGCTCTCGGCGTTGACGCGCAGTTTCGGTGGCGGGCCGGTGGGGGTGTCCACCCTGGCTGTCGCGGTGGGAGAGGAAGCCACCACCGTAGAAGAGGTGTGCGAGCCGTTCCTGGTGCGCGCCGGGATGGTGGCCCGGACACCGCGGGGCCGCGTCGCGACACCGGCAGCCTGGACGCACCTGGGCATGGTGCCTCCGGTCGGCGCGGGAGGCCTGGGGCAGCAGGGGTTGTTCGAGACCGACTGACTGGCGAACTAGAGCTTCGCGAGTTCGCCGGTCAGCACGTCCAGACCCTCGGCCAGAAGCTCGTCGCTGATCGTCAGCGGCGGCAGCAGGCGCACCACGTTGCCGAACGTTCCGCAGGTCAACACGATCACCCCGGCCCGATGACAGGCTGCGGCCAACGCCTTGGTCAGGCCAGGGTCGGGTTCGGCGGTGTCGGGCTGTACCAATTCCACGGCGATCATGGCGCCGCGCCCACGAACGTCGCCGATCCGGTCGTCGTCGGCCTGCGCCCGGCCCAGGCGATCGAGGATCAGCCGTTCGATCTGGCGCGCCCGCCCCAGCAAGTCGTCGGCTTCGACGGCGGTCAAGGCCGCCAGGGCCGCGGCGCAGGCCACCGGGTTGCCGCCGAAGGTACCGCCGAGCCCGCTGAGGTGGGGGGCGTCCATGATGTCGGCACTGCCGGTCACCGCGGCCAGCGGCAAGCCGCCGGCGATTCCCTTGGCGGTACAGATGAGGTCGGGCACGATCGGCTCGTGCTCGCAGGCGAACATCGCCCCGGTTCGAGCGAAACCGGTCTGCACCTCGTCGGCGACGAACACCACGTTGTTGTCGCGGCACCAGGCCAGCAACGCGGGCAGAAATCCCGGCGCGGGCACGATAAAGCCCCCCTCGCCGTGGATCGGTTCGATCACCAGTGCAGCCAGGTTGGCGGCCCCGATCTGGCTCTCGATGACGCGGATGGTGCGCTCGGCGGCCCGTGTACCGTCGCTGCCGAGGTCCTTGTCGATCAGGCCGTCGCGGTAGGGATAGGACGTCGGGGCACGATAGATGTCCGGCGCGAAGGGCCCGAATCCACTCTTGTAGGGCATCGACTTGGCGGTCAGTGCCATCGTCAGGTTGGTTCGGCCGTGATAGCCGTGGTCGAAAGCCACCACCGCGGTCTTGCGGGTGTGCGCCCGGGCGATCTTGACGGCGTTCTCCAGGGCTTCCGATCCGGAGTTGACCAGAACGGACGTCTTCTCGTGGGAGCCCGGCGTAATCCTGTTGAGCGCCTCGGCTACCGCCACATATCCCTCATACGGCGTGACCATGAAGCAGGTGTGAGTGAACTCGGCGACCTGCCGCTGCACGGCATCTACCACCCGGGGAGCGGCCGCGCCCACGGTGGTGACGGCGATGCCCGAGCCCAGGTCGATCAGGCGGTTGCCGTCGACGTCCTCAACGATGCCTCCACCGGCCCGGGCCGCGTAGACCGGCAGTGTGCTGGCCACGCCTCGGGCCACGGCCGCCTCTCGGCGCCGCGCGAGCTGCACCGAACCCGGCCCGGGAATCTCAGTGGCCAGATGACGGCTCTGGGGTAGTGGCGGCACAGACATGGGAGGGCCCTCCTGGACGAGCCTTACCGTGGGTCAGATCTGGCCGAGTGGCCGGCACGCGTTCCCGAACGGTTGCCAGTATTCGCCCGGCGGGCAGTCCAGCGGCTTGGGCCCCTGACCGAGTGGCATGCAGGTGTTTGTGGAGGGTTCCCAATACTGGCCGCCGGGGCAGTCCAGTGGAGTCGGTCCCTGACCGAGTGGCATGCAGGTGTTTGTGGAGGGCTCCCAGTACTGTCCGCCCGGACAGGCCAGCGGCTCCGCAGACGCGACCGCGGGCATGGTGATCGCTCCCACTGCCAGGGGTGCTGCCGCGAAGGCAACGGCGCTCGCCAGACCCCACGCGAAGTTCCTCATCGGCCAACCCTTCCCTCAAGATCGTGACCCCCCTGTCTCCGACAGCCTAGGCGGTGGTCGACGGTGCCGGCGCGCGGTCGGCGCACACAGTGGCACACTGTTGTGATCACTGTGGCCCGCCACACTTCGGGTGGTCCGGTGCCGGACACTCATTCGAACACGTTGAAAGATCGGTTGTCGTCATGGAAAACATGGTTGCCTTCCTGCCTCTGATCGTTGTCATGGGCGCATTTATGTTCTTCGCCTCCCGCAGGCAGAAGCGTGCGATGCAGGCCACCATCGACCTGCACGAGTCGCTGCAGGTGGGGGACCGGGTGCACACCACGTCGGGGCTGCAGGGCACCATCACCGGCATCACCGAGGACGACGTCGATCTGGAGATCGCACCGGGTGTGGTGACCACCTGGATGAAGCTGGCCGTTCGGGACAAGATCGAGCCGGAGGAGCAGGCGGCCGAGCCCGCAGTCGAGCAGGCCGTCGAAGGCGCGTAGCGGCGATCGCGAGCGCGGCAGGGTCGGTCTAGGGATCGTCGGCGTGGACAACGCGGGTCGGCGAGCGCCCGACGCGCGGAACGCCCGCCCAACGACCGCTCCAGCCAGCCGGGCACGTACCCTTTTGCGGGTGCAGTGGTACTGATCGCTGGGGGCGGTCCGCGCATGGGCCAGCACCGACGATCATGAGAGCGCATTGCGCAATGAGCGAAGGAGACTCAACAACGTGGCATCGCCTTCGGCGTCGGTGCACCCTGCCCGCAACCTGGCGGTGTTCCTGGCATTGCTCATCGGCGTTTACCTGCTGGTATTCCTGACCGGCAACAAGCTCGCCGAACCCAAACTCGGGATCGACCTGCAGGGCGGCACTCGCGTGACGCTCACGGCGCGCACGCCGGACGGCTCTGCGCCGACCCGCGAGGCGCTCAACCAGGCACAACAGATCATCAGCGCTCGTGTCAACGGGCTCGGTGTGTCCGGCTCTGAGGTCATCATCGATGGCAACAACTTGGTCATCACCGTGCCCGGCAGCGATGGCAATGAGGCTCGCACCCTCGGCCAAACGGCCCGGCTCTACATCCGCCCGGTGATCAACGCGGTGTCGGTGGAAGAAGCAGCGCAGGCGGCAGGCCGGATGCCCGGTCTCGGTGGTGGCGGCATGCCCGGCCAACCGCCCGGTGCCGGTGGCGGCGTGCCGGGTCTGCCTCCGGGCCTTGGTGGCGGCGTGCCGGGTCTGCCTCCGGGCCTTGGCGGTGGCGTGCCGGGTCTGCCCCCGGGCCTTGGCGGCGGTATTCCCGGACTCCCATCCGGAGGGCAATCGCTGCCTGGCGGCGCCGGTGCGGGCGGTCAAGGTCTGTTCGGCGGCAATGGCGGGTCCCTCCCACAGGCGCCGGCGGCCCAGCCGCGGCCCTACCCGCAGGAGCCGGCCCCCACCCCGGGCACGACGACGGCGAGCCCCGAGCCCGGGAGCCCCAGTGAAACGGCCCCTGGCACCGCGGTGCTTCCGGCGCCGGCGGCACCGGGATTGCCCGGTAGCCCGGCGGTCCCCGGTGCCCAGATGCCCGCAATCCCGGGTCTCCCCGGCCTGCCGGGTCTGCCCGGTCTGCCCGGGCAGGGCGATCAGGCCCAGGGCCTGGCGGCGCGCATCGCCGCCGAGAAGCGGCTGCGGCAGAGCGATAACAAGGTGGTTCAGGCGCTCGCCCTGCAGATCCAGGCCGGCCGGTGCGACAAGGAAGACATCCTTGCCGGCAACGACGACCCGGACCTGCCGTTGGTGACGTGCTCCCAAGACCACCAGGTCGCTTACGTTCTGGCCCCCTCGATCATCAGCGGTGACCAGATCGCCGACGCCAGCTCGGGTATGGACCAGCGCAGTGGCGCCAATGTGGTCCAGGTGCAGTTCAAGAGTGGTGCGGCCGATGTCTGGGCCAACTACACCGCCGCGCACATCGGCACCCAGACCGCGTTCACGCTGGACTCTCAGGTGGTCAGCGCCCCGCAGATCCAGGAAGCGATTCCCGGCGGTCGCACCCAGATCACCGGCGGTTCCCCGGGCTTCACCCCCGATGCGGCGCGCCAGCTGGCCAACGTGTTGAAGTACGGCTCGCTCCCGCTGTCCTTTGAGGCCTCGGAAGCCGAGACCGTCTCGGCCACACTGGGAATGACGTCGCTGAAGGCAGGTCTGATCGCCGGTGCCATCGGTCTGGCGCTGGTGCTGGTCTATTCCTTGCTCTACTACCGGGTGCTGGGAGTGCTGACCGCGCTGTCTCTGGTGCTGGCCGGCGCCATGGTGTACGCGATCCTCGTGTTGTTGGGCCGCTACATCAACTACACACTCGACCTTGCCGGAATCGCCGGTCTGATCATCGGAATCGGCACCACCGCCGACTCGTTCGTGGTGTTCTTCGAACGCATCAAGGACGAGATCCGCGAGGGCCGGTCGTTCCGTTCGGCCGTGCCGCGAGGGTGGGCGCGTGCCCGGAAGACAATCGTGTCCGGCAACGCCGTCACCTTCCTGGCTGCCGCGGTGCTCTACTTCCTGGCCGTCGGCCAGGTGAAGGGCTTCGCGTTCACCCTGGGGCTGACCACGATCCTCGACATCGTGGTGGTGTTCCTGGTGACCTGGCCGCTGGTCTACCTGGCGTCCAAGTCGCCGACGCTGGCCAAGCCGTCGTACAACGGCCTCGGTGCGGTGCAGCAGGTTGCCCGCGAGCGGCGGGCGGTCGCCAAATCGGGAGGCGGATCTGGCGGCAAGTCCGGAGCCAAAGCGCGCACGCGGGTAACCGCCCAGTCGACGGGACAGGGATAGCCAGATGGCCAAACCGAGCACCAGTGGCGGCACCAAGGCCGCAAAGAAGGATCCGGCCGCCGGCGCGCCGAAGAAGAGCGGTAGCGCCGCGACCGCGAAGAAGCCCCGCACGGGCTCCGGTCCCGCCAAGGCGCCGAAGCACAGCTTCCTGTCGCGGCTGTACACCGGTACCGGCGCGTTCGAGGTCATCGGCCGCCGGCGGATGTGGTACGCGATCAGCGGCGTCATGGTGGCCATCGCCATCGTCAGCATCCTGGTCCGCGGCTTCACCTTCGGTATTGATTTCGCCGGGGGCACCAAGGTGTCGTTCCCGCGCGGCGACACCACCGTCACGCAGGTCGAAGAGGTTTTCCGTAAGAGCGTCGGGAGCAGTCCCGAGTCGGTCGTCGTGGTCGGCAACGGCAATTCGGCCACGGTGCAGATCCGCGCGGAGACGCTGACCAACGAGCAGACCGAGAAGCTGCGGGACGATCTGTTCGAGGCCTTCCAGCCTCAAGGACCCGACGGGCAGCCCAGCAGGCAAGCGATCAGCGACTCGGCGGTCTCGGAGACCTGGGGTGGACAGATCACCCAGAAGGCCGTGATCGCTCTGGTGGTGTTCCTGCTGCTGGCGTCGCTGTATATCACCGTGCGCTACGAGTGGTTCATGACACTGTCGGCGATGATCTCCATGGTCTTCGACATTCTCGTCACCGCCGGGGTGTACTCGCTGGTCGGATTCGAGGTCACACCGGCCACTGTCATCGGCCTGTTGACCATCCTCGGGTTCTCCATCTACGACACCGTGATCGTGTTCGACAAGGTCGAGGAGAACACCAGCGGCTTCGAACACAAGACGCGCTACACCTACGCCGAACAGGCCAACCTGGCCATCAACCAGACCTTCATGCGCTCGATCAACACCAGCCTGATCTCGGCGTTGCCGATCATCTCGCTGATGGTGGTCGCGGTGTGGCTGCTCGGAGTCGGAACACTTCAGGACCTCGCGCTGGTGCAGTTGGTCGGTGTCGTGGTGGGCACCTATTCGTCGATCTACCTGGCCACGCCGCTCCTGGTCACCCTGCGGGAGCGGACCGAACTGGTGCAGAACCACACCCGGCGAGTGATGCGTCGGCGTAATGCTGTGACCGAGTCGAAGCCGGGGTCGGCGGGCACGGCGGGCGTTGATGCCATCGACGATTCCGCAGATGCCGACGACCCCGTGACCACCGGCGACGCGGCGGTGGCAACCTCGGGCTCAGGGGCACCGACTGCCGGCGCAAAGCCGGTACGGCCTACCAGCCGGCGCGGCCAGCGTCCGACCGGCAAGCCGGGCGCCGGTCGGTAACCGGCGATGGCGGCCCGCTGGCGGCACGCTGCGACGTCGGTGGTGGCGATCATCACCGGCCTCGGTGCCTGGTCGGTGTCGGCGTGCACCAGCGCCACCGTCGATCAGATCGACTACGCCGTCGACGGCGGACTGATCACCTACAACAGCACCACCGTCGTGGGTGCGGCTTCGGCCGGGCCGCAGGCGTTCTCCCGCACCCTGACCGGCTTCGGATACCACGGTCCGGACGGCCAGATCGTCACCGACCACGACTTCGGCAGTATCTCGGTGGTCGGCCGCGCCCCGCTGGTGCTGGACTATCAGATCGCGGACGCGGCGGTGTATTCCGACGGCAAACCGATCACGTGTGACGATCTGGTTCTGGCGTGGGCGGCCCAGTCCGGCAGGTTCGCCGGCTTCGACGCCGCCAGCCGCGCCGGCTACCTCGACATCGAGAACATCGAGTGCGAGCCCGGTGCGAAGAAGGCCCGAGTGTCGTTCTTCGCCGACCGCAATATCGTCGATTACGAGGAACTGTTCAGTGCGACCTCGATGATGCCGTCGCACGTCCTCAGCGACAAGCTCGGCGTGAACACCACCGAGGTCCTGCTGGGCAAGCTCGGGCCTGCCGAGGAGTCCATCGCCAAGATCGCGCAGGCCTGGAACACGACCTGGCAGCTGGATCGCGGCGCGGATCTGCGGCACTTTCCCTCTTCGGGCCCGTATCGGATCGACTCGGTGCTCGAGGGTGGCGCCGTGGTGTTGGTGGCCAACGACCTGTGGTGGGGTGCCAAGCCGGTCACCAAGCGGATCACGGTGTGGCCCCAGACCGCCGACATCGCCGACCGGGTCAGCAAGCGCGTCATCGAGGTCGTTGACGTCGCAACCGGATCGGCGGGATCACTGAACACGCCCGACGACTACCAGAGCAGCGACAACCCCTCGGGGGGAATCGAGCAGCTGATCTTCGCCCCCGCCGGCCCGCTGTCGGAGACCCCGGCCCGCCGGGCGGTGGCCCTGTGCACCCCGCGTGACATCATCGCTCGCGATGCGGGCGTTCCGGTGGTGAACTCGCGGCTCAACACCGCCATCGATGACGCCTTCGACCAGGCGGAGAGCGTGCCCGAGGCCGGCCAGTTCGCCCGTGCAGACCCCGACGCCGCGCGCGACGCACTCGGCGGCAAGCCGCTGACGGTGCGTATCGGTTACCGCGGCCCCAACACCCGGCTGGCTGCCGTGGTCGGGGCGATCACCGGTTCGTGTGCACCGGCCGGCATCACCGTGGTCGAGGTGGCCTCCGACAGCGTCGGTCCACTGGCGCTGCGTGACGGGCAGATCGACGTGTTGCTCGCCAGCACCGGCGGATCGACCGGCAGCGGTTCGAGCGGATCGTCGTCGGTGGACGCCTATGAGCTGTTCAGCGGTAACGGAAACAACTTGTCCGGCTACCACAACGACCAGATCGACGGCATCATCTCGGCGCTGGCGGTGACCGCCGACCCCGCCGAGATGGTTCGCCTGCTGGGGGAGAGCGCTCCGGTGCTGTGGGCCGACATGCCCACATTGCCGCTGTACCGCCAGCAGCGCACATTGCTGTCGTCGAAGAAGACCTACGGCGTGGCGGCCAACCCAACTCGGTGGGGTGCGGGCTGGAATATGGACCGCTGGGAGCTGCAGCAGTGAATCCGGCCAGACCTGCGGCGGGGGCCGCTGAGGTCATTGCGTCGCTGATCCGTGAAGTGGCCGATTTTCCCTCCCCGGGAATCGCCTTCAAAGACCTGACTCCGGTGTTCGCCGACGCCGTCGGGCTATCGGTGGTCACCGAGGAGTTGGCCCGGATCGCAGCCGGTGCAGACCTGGTGGCCGGCATCGATGCCCGCGGGTTTCTGCTGGCCGGAGCGGTGGCCGACCGGCTGGGGGTGGGCGCGCTGGCGGTCCGCAAGGGTGGCAAGCTGCCGCCGCCGGTGCTCTCGGAGCACTATGAGCTCGAGTACGCCACTGCCGTGCTGGAAATACCCGCCAGCGGAATCGAACTGGCGGGGCTAAAGGTGGTCATCCTCGACGACGTGCTTGCCACCGGTGGAACCCTGGCCGCGGCGTGTCGCTTGCTGCACCGCGCCGGCGCCGAGGTGGTTGCGGCGGCTGTGGTGCTGGAGCTGGCCGGGCTGGGCGGGCGCGCGGCGGTGGCGCCGTTGCGGCTTGAGCGCCTGCACCAGATTTAGTCGATATTCTCGTGGTCGGAGGTGAGCACAGTGGGCCCTGAAAATGGCTTTCCGCACGGCCCCGAGCAGGGCTCTGACCCCGATCGGTACGGTGTCGACACCAGCGCGCCGGTAGCGACGTCGGAGACCGTCGCCCAGGACTCGCCCACCGAACGCACCGATCTGCTGAAGGTCCCCACCAGCGCTTCCCGCCGGGTGCGGGCCCGGATTGCGCGTCGCATCACCGCTCAACGCGGTGCCCTGAGCCCGGTGCTCGAACCCCTGGTGGCGGTGCACCGGCAGTACTACCCCAAAGCCAACCTGGCGCTGCTGCAGCGCGCCTACGAGGTGGCCGAGCAGCGTCACGCCGCCCAGCTGCGCCATTCGGGCGATCCCTACATCACCCACCCGGTGGCGGTGGCGACCATCCTGGCCGAGTTGGGCATGGACACCATCACGTTGGTGGCTGCGCTGCTGCACGACACGGTCGAAGACACCGGCTACACACTGCACGCGCTGGCCGCGGAGTTCGGCGACGAGGTCTCGCACCTCGTCGACGGTGTGACCAAGCTCGACAAGGTGGTGCTGGGTACGGCGGCCGAGGCCGAGACCATCCGCAAGATGGTCATCGCCATGGCACGCGACCCGCGGGTGCTGGTGATCAAGGTTGCCGACCGGCTGCACAACATGCGCACCATCCGGTTCCTGGCGCCGGAGAAGCAGGCCCGCAAGGCGCGTGAGACGCTGGAAGTGATTGCCCCACTGGCCCATCGGCTCGGCATGGCCACCGTCAAATGGGAGCTCGAGGATCTCTCGTTCGCGATCCTGCATCCCAAGCGTTACGAGGAGATCGTCCGGTTGGTGGCCGACCGGGCGCCGTCCCGCGACACCTATCTGGCCAAGGTGCGTGCCGAGATCGTCAACACGCTGGCCAAGTCGAAGATCACCGCGACCGTCGAGGGGCGGCCCAAGCACTACTGGTCGATCTACCAGAAGATGATCGTTCGTGGTCGCGACTTCGATGACATCTACGACTTGGTGGGCCTGCGGATCCTGTGCGATGAGATCCGGGACTGCTATGCGGCGGTCGGTGTCGTGCACTCGTTGTGGCAGCCGATGGCCGGCCGGTTCAAGGACTACATCGCCCAGCCGCGCTACGGGGTGTACCAGTCGTTGCACACCACGGTGATCGGCCCGGAGGGCAAGCCGCTGGAGATCCAGATCCGCACCCGGGAAATGCACCGTACGGCTGAATACGGGATCGCCGCTCACTGGCGCTACAAAGAAGCCAAGGGCCGCAATGGCGTTCCGCATCTGAACTCCGCCGCCGAGATCGACGACATGGCCTGGATGCGGCAGTTGCTGGATTGGCAGCGGGAGGCCGCCGACCCGGGCGAGTTCTTGGAGTCGCTGCGCTACGACTTGGCCGTCAAAGAGATCTTCGTGTTCACGCCAAAGGGCGACGTGATCACCCTGCCCACTGGCTCCACGCCGGTGGACTTCGCCTATGCCGTTCACACCGAGGTCGGCCATCGATGTATCGGCGCCCGGGTCAACGGCCGGCTGGTGGCGTTGGAACGTAAGCTCGAAAACGGCGAAGTGGTCGAGGTTTTCACTTCAAAGGCGCAGAACGCCGGGCCGTCGCGGGACTGGCAGCAGTTCGTGGTGTCGCCGCGGGCCAAGGCCAAGATTCGGCAGTGGTTCGCCAAGGAACGCCGCGAAGAGGCCCTGGAGTCCGGCAAGGAGTCGATGGCGCGCGAGGTGCGCCGGGCAGGACTTCCGCTGCAGCGCCTGGTCAACGGTGAGTCGATGGCGGCGGTTGCCCGCGAACTGCACTACTCGGACGTTTCCGCGCTCTACACCGCTGTCGGCGAGAATCACATCTCGGCACACCACGTGGTGCAGCGGTTGGTGGCTCAGCTGGGCGGCGTCGATCAGGCCGAGGACGACCTGGCCGAACGTTCCACTCCGCTGACCATCCCGCGCCGCGAACGGCATTCCGACGATGTCGGAGTCGCGGTCCCCGGTGCTACGGGCGTGCTCACCAAGCTGGCCAAGTGCTGCACCCCGGTGCCCGGTGACGAGATCATGGGTTTCGTCACCCGCGGTGGCGGGGTCTCGGTGCACCGCACCGACTGCACCAACGCCGACGCGCTGCGCCAGCAGGACGAGCGGATCATCGAGGTCAAGTGGGCGCCATCGCCGTCGTCGGTGTTCCTGGTCGCCATTCAGGTCGAGGCCCTGGACCGGCACCGACTGCTGTCGGACATCACCAAGGTGCTCGCCGACGAGAAGGTCAACATCTTGTCGGCGTCGGTCACCACGTCCCGGGACCGGGTCGCGATCAGCCGATTCACCTTTGAGATGGGCGATCCGAAGCACCTCGGGCACCTGCTCAACGTGGTCCGCAATGTCGAAGGGGTCTTCGACGTCTACCGGGTTACTTCTGCGGCCTAGCGCGCCCGTGCGTTGAGATTGCAGCCCGGGTCGTGATCGTCTCGGAATCTACCGCCCTGGATGCAATCTCAACGTCGTGTCTAGTCGGCCTGCACCGACTTGACGGTCACCTTGGTTGCCGGCGGGCCGTCGTCGCCGCCGCCCTGCACACCGGCCGCGGCGATCTTGTCCAGGGTGGCCAGGCCGTCGGCCTGAATGGTGCCGAACACCGTGTACTGCGGCGGCAGCATCGAGTCTTTATAGACCAGGAAGAACTGGCTGCCGTTGGTGCCAGGACCGGCATTGGCCATCGCCACCGTGCCGCGGGGATAGGTGACCGGCTGCTGGGCCGCCGGGTCACCCAAGGTGTACTGGTCAGTGGGGTATTCGTTGTC
The DNA here is from genome assembly GCF_002086515.1 of Mycolicibacter arupensis. GTDB lineage: Bacteria > Actinomycetota > Actinomycetes > Mycobacteriales > Mycobacteriaceae > Mycobacterium > Mycobacterium arupense. The sequence goes on along the minus strand of NZ_MVHH01000045.1, from coordinate 9,906 downwards.
GAACTCGTAGCCCGGGCCGCCCGTGCCGTCGCCGGCGGGGTCCCCGCACTGCAGCACGCTGAGCATCGGCGAAGTGGTGAGCCGGTGGCACTGCGTGCCCGAGAAATAGTCCTTGGCCGCCAGGCTGATGAAACTATTGACAGTGCAGGGCGATTGGGCGTTGTTGAGCATCAATCCGATGGGACCCTGGTCGGTCAGCATCGAGACGCTGACCTGGGCCGGGTCCGTCGGGACCTTGCCTGTGCGCGGCGGCTCGACGGATTTGGTGGCCGGGCGAGCCTTCGGGTACTGGCAGTCGGCGCCCAACTGGGGCGACGCGGTGAACTTGGGCAGCTGCCCCGCCGCCGCGGGCGTAGCCGGGGTGTCGGCGGTCTCCGAGGTGCTCGAGCTCGACGAGTCGGTCGCGTTGACGTTGCCCGGATCGTCGTCGCGCAGGACCACGAACACCACCCCGGCGATCAGCAATACCGCGGCGACCGCACCGACGATCATCAGCAGGCGCTGCTGCTTGCGGGCGGCCTCGGCACGCTGCTGTACCTGTTGGTCCAGATTGCGCTTGGCGGCGGCACGCCGCTCTGAGTTCGTGGGCACCGGCGGTAGACCTCCTGGCTCGCTGATGTGAGTCGGCCCTCAAGTCTGCCAGAGTGCGGCTGAGACGCCCGCGTCACCGTCGGCCGGTGGTGCAATGGGAAACTGGTCGGCGTGTTGGTCACCGGATTCCCCGCTGGAATGCTGGCGTGCAACTGCTACGTGCTGGCTCAACGGCAGGGCGCCGATGCGATCGTCGTCGACCCCGGTCAGCGCGCCATGGCCCGGCTACGGCGGGTACTGGACGAGAACCGGCTGACCCCGGCGGCGGTGCTACTCACCCACGGCCACATCGACCACATCTGGTCGGCGCAGAAGGTGTCCGACACCTACGGCTGCCCCACCTACATTCACCCCGAGGACCGCTTCATGCTCACTGATCCACTGCGCTCACTGGGCACGCTGCCGGGGCAGGCGCTGTTCGGTGTGTTGGGCAAGGCGATGTTCTCCGAGCCCAAGCAGCTGATCGAACTCGATCGTGACGGCGACAAAATCGGCCTGGGTGGCACTACGGTCACCGTCGACCACACGCCCGGTCACACCCGAGGTTCGGTGGTCTTCCGGGTCGAGGGCGACGCTGCCGAGGTCGTGTTCAGCGGCGACACCCTGTTTCAGAACTCCGTGGGCCGCACCGACCTGCCCGGGGGCAGTGGCCGCGACCTGTTGACCTCGATCGTGGACAAGCTGCTGTGTCTCGACGATGAATGCGTGGTGTTGCCGGGCCACGGACCCAAGACCACCATCGGCGACGAGCGCCGTTACAACCCATTCCTAGAAGGGCTTAGTGCGTGAGCACCTTTGCCGCACCCAAAGGGGTGCCCGATTACGTCCCTCCGGCCTCTGCCGGCTTCGTCGCGGTCCGCGACGGACTGCTGGCGGTCGCTCGCCGAGCCGGCTACGGCGACATCGAGCTGCCGATCTTCGAAGACACCGCACTGTTCGCGCGGGGGGTGGGGGAGTCCACCGACGTGGTCTCCAAGGAGATGTACACCTTTGCCGATCGCGGGGAGCGCTCGGTGACCCTGCGCCCCGAGGGCACCGCCGGTGTGATGCGTGCGGTGATCGAGCACGGCCTGGACCGCGGTCAGCTGCCCGCCAAGCTCTGTTACGCGGGACCCTTTTTCCGGTATGAGCGTCCGCAGGCGGGCCGCTATCGGCAGTTGCAGCAGGTCGGTGTCGAGGCGATCGGGGTGGACGATCCCGCCCTGGACGCCGAGGTGATCGCTGTCGCGGATGCGGGCTTTCGCTCCCTGGGGCTGGAGGGCTTCCGGCTGGAAATCACCTCCCTGGGCGATGACACCTGCCGTCCTGCTTATCGAGAGTTGCTGCAGCAGTTCCTGTTCGGCCTCGACCTCGATGATGAGACGCGGCAGCGCGCGCAACTCAATCCGCTCCGGGTCCTCGACGACAAGCGGCCACATGTGCGTGAGATGACCGCCGACGCCCCGCTCATGCTGGACCATCTTTCGGAGGGCGCCCGGACGCACTTCGACACCGTGCTGGCACATCTTGATGCGCTCGGGGTGCCGTATGTGGTCAACCCACGCATGGTCCGCGGGCTGGACTACTACACCAAGACCACCTTCGAGTTCGTGCACGACGGGCTGGGTGCACAGTCCGGAATCGGCGGCGGGGGCCGTTATGACGGACTGATGCGCCAGCTCGGTGGCCAGGATCTGTCCGGGATCGGTTTCGGACTCGGTGTGGACCGGACGTTGCTCGCCCTGGCTGCCGAGGGCAAGACCGTGGGGAAGACCACCCGTTGTGAGGTGTACGGCGTGGGTCTGTCCGAGTCGGCCAAGCTGAGGTTGGCCGTCATTGCCGGTCACCTGCGGAGTGCCGGGGTGCGGGTGGATCTGGCCTATGGGGACCGCGGACTCAAGGGTGCCATGCGCGCCGCGGACCGCTCGGGCGCAGTGATCGCGCTGGTCGCCGGTGACCGCGACCTGGAAGCCGGCACCGTGGGCGTGAAGAATCTGGCCAACGGCGAACAGGTGGATGTGCCGATCGAGGACGTCGTCGCGGAGGTACTGCGCCGAATGTTGCCCTGATGCACGTTTATCCACAGAACGGGTGACACAAGTCGACACTCGGTATTCGGATGACGGCCCGAGTCGGCACTGTGACTGCCATGCTGACCCCCACACCGGATTCCACCTGGCCCTTCCTCGGCACTGAGGCGTTGGCGGCAGGCAGCGTGACCCGGCGGACGTTACGCAGTCGGCATTGGTCGATATACCGCAACGTTTATCTGCCGAACGGCCAAGAGCTCACGCCGGTTACGCGTGCGGTGGCAGGCTGGCTGTGGTCGGGACGGACGGCAACCGTGGCCGGTCTGTCAGCGGCGGCCCTGCACCGATCACGATGGCTCGACGCGCGACTGCCGGCGGAACTGAATCGGAAGGCCGCCTCTGACGCCGAGGGGATTGTCGTCCATCGCGAGCGGCTGGAACCCGATGAGACGTGCCTGATCCGAGGGATACCGACCACCACAGCCGCACGGACCGCTTTCGATCTGGGCCGTAGTACGGGGCTAACCGGGGCCGTCATCCGCCTCGATGCCCTGGCGAATGCGACGAATCTGGTCGCAGAGGACGTTGCTGCGCTAGCCCACCGTCATCGGGGTGCTCGCGGCCTGCTGCAGTTACGGCGCGCGATCACACTGATGGACGGCGGCGCGGAGTCTCCGCAGGAAACCCGCACGCGGCTGTTGCTGATACGCGGCGGATTCCCGCGCCCGATGACCCAGATCGTCGTGCGAGACGGCTTCGGCCGTCCCTTCGCTCGCATTGATATGGGCTGGCCCGAATACCAAGTCGGTGTGGAATTTGACGGTGCCCAGCATTGGACCGACCCTCGGCAGCGGACCGCTGATATCGATCGCTACGCCGAGTTGTACGCACGCGGCTGGGTGATCGTTCGGGTCAGCAGCGACCTTCTTCGGTATCGACCTGTCGTGGTGCTGGGCCGGGTCAGGGCTGCGCTCCGAGCTGCTGGTTATACCGGGACTGACTTGAACGTCGACTTATTGCACACCCAGCGCCTCGGGGCGTGACACAAACCGACACTCGGCGACGCAGGCCGGACCTCCGGTAGCGTGGCTGGGTATGACGATCATGCGGAATGTGACAGTCAGGTTCGGGACAGTGGTGCTGATGGCGGCCGCGGGAGTCGCAGCCAGTCACGCGACGTCACTGGCCGACCCCGAACCCACCCCGGCCGCGCCCACCGAGAGCGCGGCGGCATCGGCCACCGAGAACCCGGCACCTACGCCGACGGAGAATGCCACCGAACCGACGGCCGAGGCCCCGAAGAAAAGCGCGACCGACGGCCATGAAGTCACCTACACCATCACCGCCACCAGCGACCTGACCGGCAACATCTCGTATATCAAGACCGACCCGCCCAGCATGGCGGCCTACAACGCCAATTCGTCGGAATACCTGGAAACCGTGCGCGTGCCGATCGGCGGGGGACAGCCGGTGGTCTACACCACCACGCTCGCCGACCCGAGCCAGTGGGCACTGGTCACCGCCAGTGGGGGCTTGCGGACGAACCCCGAGTTCCACTGTGAGATTGCCGTCGACGGCGAGGTAGTGGTCTCGCAGCAGGGCGGCAGCGGCGTGTCCTGCGCGACTCGGCCGTGGTGACAGCGTCGGCTCATTCGGCGAAGACGTAGACCCAGGCCTGGTCACCCGAGCGCAGCGGTACCGAGACCCGCCGATAGGCGTCGACCTCGTACTCGTCGGCGGCCGCCAATTCGGCGCTGCTGATCGTGAACACCATGCCCGGCACGGATGCGTCGGGCGCTTCGGTGGGGCGCAGGATCGGATGGCGGTTGCTGCCGCTGACGGCCACCACCTGGGGATCGGTGATCGTCACGTAGTCCAACTCGTAGCCCACGATCGCGTCGGGGCGGCCGTCGAGCTCACGCCCGAACGTGCTGCGTTGTACCTCCGCCAGCTGCAGCGTGCCGTAGGAGAACAACATCTCGGTGTTCATCGCGGGGTGCTTTCGGCGACGACCACGACCTCGGCCGACTCTGGCCCCACCGACCGGATGCGGTGGCTGATCGAGGCATCGAAGTAGGCGCTGTCGCCGGCAGTCAGGGTCCAGGTCGCCTCGCCGTATTCCAGCTCGATCGTTCCTGCATGGACGAAGAGAAACTCCTGGCCGTCGTGCAGGGCGTGCTGGGGATGCGCGTCACCGGGTGTGGCGCCGGGGGGTATCACCACGAACGGAGACATGGTCTTGCCGAGCATCCCCGACGCCACTGCTTGGTAGCGCTGGGGGCTCTCACTGCGGTCCGCGGCGCGGTCGACGGCGATCTTGTCCTCGTCTCCGCGGTCGGAGAACAGTTGTGCCACATCGACGTCGAGGGCCTGGGCGACCTTCATGGCCACCGCGATGGACGGGGTACTGCGACTGCGCTCGATTTTGGACAGGTAGCTCTTAGTCAGCCCGGTCCGCTCCGCGAGGCCCTCGAGGGTGAGTCCTCGCTGCTTGCGGACGGTACGCAGCAGTGCTGTCATGGGTTCATCATCGCAGAGGACACAAGGTGTCCTATCGGGTATGGTGGTGTCATACGCCAATTGTGATCACAGGAGCTGCCATGGGCACCACATTCGACGATTCCAAGTCCGATCTGATGCAGCGCGCGGAGCAGCGCTTGGCCGAGAACTTCACCGGAACACCGTGGACCACTCGCCAGAAGGTGGCGCTCACCTGCCGGGCGCTTTTCGACCGTGGCCATGACTCGGGGCTGGCCGGGCAGATCACTGCCCGTGCCGAGGCGCCGGGCACCTACTACACCCAGCGCCTTGGCTTGGGCTTCGACGAGATCACCGACGCCAATTTGCTGGTGGTCGATGAAGACCTGACCGTCATCGAGGGCGAGGGCATGGCCAACCCCGCCAATCGCTTCCACAGCTGGATCTATCGGGCCCGCCCGGATGTGCGGTGCATCGTGCACACCCACCCGTTTCACGTCGCAGCACTGTCGATGCTGGAGACCCCGCTGGTCGTGTCGCATATGGACACCACTCCGCTCTATGGGGACTGCGCCTTCCTGCCGATCTGGCCGGGAGTCCCGGTCGGCAATGAGGAGGGCGAGATCATCTCCGAAGCCCTCGGCGACAAGAAGGCGATCCTCTTGGCGCACCACGGGCAGATCGTGGTCGGCGCCAGCGTGGAGGAGGCGTGCTCGCTGGCCGTATTGATCGAACGGGCCGCCGCCCTGCAGCTGGCCGCGATGGCCGCGGGGACCATCAAGGAGCTGCCCGAGCAGCTGGCCCGACAAGCCCACGACTGGACGCTGTTGCCGCGACGCAGTGCGGCCAACTTCGCCTATTACGCCCGGCGAGCGCTTGCCGGCCACCCTGACGCAATCACCCAATAGACAAGAGGAGTTTCCTTCGTGACAACACCACTGCACGGTGTGATCGGCTACCCGGTGACACCGTTCCGCGACGGCGGTGTGGACACAGCCGTGCTGACCACCGTGATCGACCGCCTCGTCGAGGCCGGGGTTCACGCGATCGCCCCGCTCGGTAGCACCGGTGAACTTGCCTACCTCGACGAGCACGAGTTCGACACCTGCGTCGACGCCTCGATCGCAGCGGTCGACGGCCGGTTGCCCGTTCTGGTGGGCGTCTCGGATCTGACCACCGCCGGCACCGTGCATCGGGCCCGCTACGCCGCGCAGGCCGGTGCCGACGCCGTCATGGTTGCCCCGGTGTCGTACTGGAAGCTGTCCGAGCGCGAGATCGGCACGCACTACGCGGCCATCTCCGACGCCATCGACATCGACATCGTGGCCTACAACAATCCAGCGACCTCGGGGGTAGACATGAGCCCGGAGTTGCTGGTGGCGATGTTCGAGCGCATCGAACACGTGACCATGGTCAAGGAGTCCACCGGGGACCTGAGCCGGATGCTGCGCATCGCCGAGCTGTCCGGGGGCCGGCTGCCGTTCTTCAACGGGAGCAACCCCCTGGTTCTCGACGCGTTGCGCGCCGGGGCGGCCGGCTGGTGCACCGCAGCGCCGAATCTTCTTCCCGGTCCGTGTCTGGATCTCTATGCCGCGGTGCGGGCGGGGGATCTGGCGACAGCGCAGGGCCTCTACGGCGACCTCAAGCCGCTGTTGGAGTTCATCGTGGCGGGCGGGCTGCCCACCACGGTCAAGGCCGGCCTGGAGCTGCTCGGGGTGCCGGCGGGGGAGCCCCGCCGCCCACTGCTACCGCTCGACGAGGCCGGACGCGCGCAGCTGCGTGAGCTGGTCTCCGGCTAGCCCAGATTCGAGGCGGCGAAGGTGTCGCACTGGTTGGGGTCACCGGTCTGATAGCCGACGGTGAACCAGTGCTGACGCTGCGCTGACGCACCGTGGGTCCACGATTCCGGGTTGACCCGGCCAGTCGCGGCCTCCTGGATGCGGTCATCACCCACCGACGAAGCGGCCGACAATGCATCGCGGATGTCGGCATCGGTGAGTGGCTTCAGGAAAGGCACCCCGGTGCTCTCCTGCTTGGTCACCGACGCGTAGTGCGCCCACACCCCGGCGTAGCAGTCGGCCTGCAGCTCGGTGCGCACCCCGGCTCCGGTGGCGCCCTGCGCGCCGGTCTGGGCCCGGCCGAGCACGCCGAGCAGATTCTGCACGTGGTGACCGAACTCGTGGGCCACCACGTACTCCTGCGCGAGCGGGCCGCTGCTGGAGCCGAACCGGTCGACGAGCACATTGAAGAAGTCCGTGTCGAAGTACGCGGTCTGATCCGCGGGGCAGTAGAACGGCCCGACCGCACTCGTCGCGGCTCCACAGGCGGTGGACGTCTGTCCACTGAACAGCTGCACCCTCGGACGGGTGTAGCCGTTGAGCAGGTCCGACCACACCGCGTCCACCGAGTTAGCGGTCGCCACCACCCGGCATTGCACGTACTTGTTGGCATCCTCGCCGGTACGGCACTTGCCGAGGTCGAAACCGGGAGCGGTGTACTGGCCTTGGTCCACCGGCTGCTGACTGAGCACCTCGCCGGGATCGGCCCCCAGTAACAATGCCACCACCAGGATCACCAGTCCGGCCACCCCGCCGCCGATGGCGATACCACGACCACCCCCGCCCGACGAGGTCGTGCTGGTGTCGATCTGCATACCTTCGTTGAAGGTCATCAGGCGCTCCGTGGGGTAGTCGGCGGGTTCAGTAGTGGCCCGCTGTCCGGTTCGGGCACCTTAGCTTCGCATATCGGAGCCCGCCGCCAGGCCCGGTTTCGGCTGGTTCGGTGCCGCCAATCCCACGTCTTGGCTAAGTGAATTCAGCGTTGTCTGACCAGATCCCAAAGCTTTACTGAATGTTTGGGACGCTGCTGTACCGCGAGGTCGCGGCGGTGTTACGTTCGCCTTCCGGCCGCTGCGGGACGCGACTCGTCTCGGCCGCAACAGCTATCTGCATCGAACGTTGTACGAGAGGTCGTCTGTCCGGTGAAGTTCTCAACTCGTCTGCACGGGGTCCACAGCGACGCCGGCCGCGCGTTGCAGCTCGCCTCAGCAGCCACATCTTTATCAGACCGTTATTACAACTGTCAGTTAGAGTGATCTACGTCAAGTATTGACGCAGACTTCGAATAACCAACACTTCACCGAGACGCTTGTAGGCCCCAGGAGGAACAATGTCGTTCGTAACAGCTCAGCCAGAAATTCTCACGGCGGCTGCCGGAAGCCTTTCCGGAATCGGCGACTCGCTGGTTGCGGGTGTTTCGGCCGCAGCTGCCCCCACCACTGGTGTGGTCGCACCGGCAGTGGACCTGGTTTCGGCGCTGACCGCAGCCCAGTTCTCGGCGCACGGAAACCTGTTCCAGCAAGTCAGTGCGCAGGCTGCAGCGGTGCACCAGCAGATCGTGGCCACCTTGGGTAGCAACGCGAGCGCCTACGCCTACACCGAGGCCGTCAACGCCACGGCAGCCGGCTGAATCGGGGCGCATCGATGAGTTTCAGCATGTTTCCGCCGGAGATCAACTCCGGCCTCATCTATACCGGGCCCGGGTCGGGCGCACTGCTGGAAGCCGCGGCGGCCTGGACTCAGCTCTCGGGCGAGCTGATGACGTCCGCGACAGCAACGCACTCGGTGATCGCCAACCTGGACTCGACCTGGACCGGGGCAGGCTCTGCCGCGGCCACGGTCGCGACCGCGCCCTATGTCGCGTGGCTGGAGCAGGCTTCGGTCACCGCGGCCACCAACGCTGCGCTGGCCACCCAGGCGGCCGGCCTCTTCGAGGCGGCGCGCGCAGCCTCGGTACCGCCCGCGGTGATCGCGGCCAACCGGGCAATGCTGCTGGCGCTGATCTCGACCAACTTCTTCGGCCAGAACACCCCGCTGATCCAGGCCACCGAGCACCAATACGAAGTGATGTGGGCAACCGACGGCGCGGCGATGGACAGTTACAGCGCCTCCGCCGAAGCCAACAACAACGCGTTGCAGCAGCCGTCGGCAGTGCCGCAGTCGGCGATGTCGACCACGCCGGGCTCCGCCGAAGGCGGTCCGATTCCCGGCGGTACCGGAACCACACCCCCCGCTGCGACAGGCTATGACTTCACCACCCTGGGTGGTCTGCTTGACGTGGCCGGTGTCCGCGACCTCGCCCTCACGATGGGGCTGGACCCCAGGATCGCCGCGACCAGCGTCTCCTCGGTCATGTCCCCGGTGACTCAGGGTGCCTCCCTGGGGTCGATGGGCATGCGCTATCTGATGATGCTGACCCAGTTCGCCAAGGCGGGCGGCTCGGCGGGCACCCTGGCCGGTCAGAGCACCGCCGGCGGCGCCGGCACCCTGATGACCCAGATCGGCGACTTCGTCAACGACAAGCTGCAAGGTGCCGTCGGCGTGCTGGCGGGCCACTTCAGCTCAGCCACCAGCGCGATCTCCGCCAAGCTCGGCCAGGCCGCCTCGATGGGTGGGTTGAAGGTGCCGCAAGCCTGGTCGATGGCCGCTGACGGCATGGTGCGTGCCGCACCGGTGCTGCCCGCCACCACGGTCAGTGCCCCGGTTCAGACCATGTCGGCTGCGTCCGGGATGCCGGGTGGCCCGTTCGGCAACGCCCTGATGGGCGCGATGGCGGGACGCGGACTCGGCGCGGTCGCCGCCAAGGCCCCCAAAGTTATGCCCCGTTCGCCGGCCGGCGGGTAACGGAAGGGGCCGCAAGCACACACGTGTCCGTCGGATCGGCGCCCGGCACCACAACGAATTTCCGAGCAAGAGGGAGAAAACTATGGCTACTCGTTTTATGACTGACCCGGACGCGATGCGTTCGATGGCGGGTCGTTTTGATGTGC
>NZ_MVHH01000044.1 GCF_002086515.1 Mycolicibacter arupensis | reverse complement strand
GTGGGGGTGGCGGTGGCGGAGCCGGCACAGCAGGTCAAGGCGGCAACGGTGGCGACGGCGGCGACGGAGGCAGCGGCCTTGGATCTCAAGGTCCTGACGGCAGCAGCCTGAAACAAGGCAACGGTGGGGTTGGCGGCACGGGCGGAGCAGCCAACGGCGGCACCGGAGGAGATGGCGGCGACGGCGGCAACGGCGGCGTCGGCGCCGGACTGACCGCGGGCGGCAGCGGCGGCAACGGTGGAAATGGCGGCCAGGTCGGCCCCAACGGCAACGGTGCCGGTGGTGACGGCGGCAACGGCGGGAGTACTGAGAACCCCGGCGGCAACGGTGGCAACGGCGGTGCCGACGGAACGCCCGGGACACCGGGGGTCGATGGCGCAACCGCCCCGGACCCACTCGCCTGAGTGGTTGATCGGGGCTGACCGCGGTCGGCCAGGTGCTCAATCGACTGGAGAATCCCCGTGCAGCACGCCCCTGGGCGGCTCATTACAGCTCTCGCAATGCTTTTCGCGACCGCCCTGCCCGCCGCCCCACCCGCGGCCGCCATGGCGATCCTGGGCGGTGGGGCCGTCATCGTCGTCGACGGCACCAACTACTGCACCCTGACCACCATCGGACACGACCGGGCCGGTGACATCGTGGGCTTCACGGCAGCCCAGTGCGGCGGACCGGGGGCCCCAGTGGCCGCGGCGGGATCAGACGCCACCATTGGCACCGTGGTCGCCATCAATCCCGACCTGCGCTACGCGGTGATCAAGTTCGACGAGCCCGACCTCATTCCGGTATCGGACTACCTCGGCGTCGCGATCAACGGGATCGGCCCCGACCCGCAATACGATGCGCTGGTGTGCAAATGGGGACCGGGCACCCCCGGAATCTGCAACCGCATCATCTCCGCAAGCTGGCCGCGAACGACCATGCGGGAGCACTTCGACCCCGGTGATCCGGGGGCCCCGGTCACCATGGACGGGATGCTGGTCGGCATGGTCTACGGATTCGGAGTGAGCCCAGGCACGAAGTACCGGGCCCCGGGAACAATGACGTACCTGACCAAGTTCGCCGCGATCCTCGACGACGTCAACGCCGGCAACGGCCCGGGAAGCGGATTCGTCCCGATCGGAAGCTGACGCAGCGTTGTCCGAAACAGGCACCGCTAGACCGGACTGTCCGCCACCGCCTCCGCCGAGGTGGCCGCCACCGAAACCCAGGTGTTGTTCACCGCCGCCGTCCCGGTGAAGGTGTCCACCCGCTGCGGGTCGTGCAGGTCGTTGACGTTGGCACCGGGCAGGGAATCCGCGTGGCGCCAGCCGGTGTTGCGGTGGCCCCAGCCGTGGGGGACCGAGACGGTTCCGGGTCGCATGTCATCACTGATGTGCAGCGGAACGGCGATCTTGCCGATGTCGGAGGTCACCTCCACCATGTCGCCCTCGGTCAGCCCGCGCAGCTTCGCGTCATCGGAGTGCATGTGCAGCGTGCACTGGTTGGAGCCGCTGGTCATCGACGGCACATTGTGCAGCCAGGAGTTGTTGCTGCGCAGTTGACGTCGCCCGATCAGCTGCAGGTCGTAGCCGGTCGGCGGGCTGGCCGGCCCGGCGAGCAGGGCGGCCGCGGCCGCGATGAACTCTTCGGGCGCCAGCTGGGCCTTGCGGTCTTTGGTGCCGATCACTTCACGCAGCCGGGGCTGCAGCGGCCCGAGGTCCAGGCCGCCAGCACTGTTGCGCAGCTTGCGCAGGGTGATGCCCTTGCGGCCCTTACGGATCCATCCGTAGGGTCCGGTCGCCATGGAGACGGCCGCCATCCGCAGCGGACTGGCCGCGGCGATCAGGGGCTTACGCACCGGCGCGAGGACCGCGCGCAGCGGCGCTGGCAGCAGCTCCAGCATGAGCCGGCTGAGGATCTCCCAGTCGTCCTTGACCCCGGCAGCTGGCTCGAAGGTGCGATGTTGGTAACGAATGTTGTTGCGCACACTGAAGACCGGCAGCAACAGTCCGACGTCTTCGCGCTCCAGCGGCGAGGCCGGCGGCAGGATGTAGTCGGCATGCCGGCTGGTCTCGGTGACGTACATGTCGATCGCCACATACAGATCCAGCGAGGCCATCGCCTGGTCCAGGCGGCCCTTCTGCGGAATCGAGGACACCGGGTTGCCCGCGCAGGTGATCATCGCCTTGATCTGGCCCTCGCCCGGGTTCAGAATCTCATCGGCCATGACGACCGCAGGAAGCTCGCCGCGGAACGACTTGTGGTGTCCGGAACGGTCCGTCCACGCGCCGTAGCCCGCCGGAATGTATTTCGCCACGCGCGGAACGTCGGCCGCCGGTGTGGAGAACATGGTGCCCCCGGCGCGGTCCAGGTTGCCGGTGACGGCATTGATCACCATGACCAGCCAACTGACCAGCGTGCCGGTCTCCTGGTGGCAGATGCCGATGCGGCAGTACAGGGCGGCCGATTCGGCCGCGGCGTGATCGCGGGCCAGCGCGTAGATGGTCTCGGCGTCGACGCCGGCGCGCTCGGCGACGGCCTCGGGGCTGGCATCGGCAACCAGCCGGCGCAGTTGCGGCAGGCCCACCGCTTGGTGGGCAAGGGCCGCGGTGTCGCAGAGGTTCTCGTTGATCAGGACATGCAGCATGCCCAGCAGCAGAAACAGGTCGCCACCGGGACGTACCGCGATGTGGGTGTCGGCCAGTTTCGCCGTCTCGGTGCGTCGCGGGTCGATCACGACGACCGTGCCGCCGCGCTGACGGACCGCTTTGATGCGCCGCTTTGCGCCGGGCATCACCGACAGGGATCCGTTGGACACGGCGGGATTGGCGCCCAGGATCACCAGGCGCTGCGTCCGGTCGATATCGGTGATCGGGATCAACACGTTGGAGCCGAACACCTTCCAGGCCGCGAACTCGTGCGGCATCTGATCGATGCTCGACGCGGAGAAGAAGTTGGGCGTCATCAGCGCCGCGCGCAGCAGCAGGCCGTAGATGGCCGCGGAACTGTGCGCGGCAGGATTGCCCAGATACATCCCGACGGCCTGCTTGCCGTGCTCTTTACGGATCCGGCGCAGCCGGTTGCCGATATCGGTGAAGGCTTCCTCCCAGCCCACGGGTTCAAAGCCGTCGCCGACGCGCCGCATCGGTGTCCGCAGCCGGTCGGGGTCCTCGTGCAGTCCGCCCATCGCTGTCGACTTCGGGCAGATGTAGCCGTGCGAGAAGACGTCGTCGGGGTTGCCTTCGATGCGACTGACCTTGCCGTCGGTGACCGTGATCTGAATTCCGCAGTGCGCCTCACACAGCGTGCACTGGCCCGCATGGGTGGTACTGGTGCCGTGGGCCTGGCTGCCGCGGGGACCCGACAGGGGCAAGTCGACCGTTGTCATGGGTGTCTCCCTAGTCGCGAGGTGGGTGCGAGTGCGCCTGGTCGAATTCTGGCACCGCGGCCACCGCCGACACCATGTATTGCCTCGACAGATTCGAGCAGAGCCTTCTTGACTCACGTGGCGTCATTGACCCGGACCCGGACACCCCCTAAACTTCCGATACTGATAACGCATGTTGTCAGAAGTGGTCAACGATGACGTGGGAGTGCGCGCGCATGAGTCAAGAAATGTCGGACACCTGCCCGGCAGCCGACCAGACGCCGATCGCGGCGGGGTGTCCCGTCAGCAACAACGGCTACGACTCGCCCCCGATACCCCTGGGCCCGGACTCCTTGACCTGGAAATACTTCGGACAGTGGACCGGCCTGTTCCAGGGCACCTGGGCCGGCTCCATGCAGAACATGCACCCGCAGTTGGGCGCGGCGGTCAAGGACCACTCGATCTTCTTCATCGAGCGCATCCCGCGCCTGCTGCGCTCGATCTATCCGATCGGCGGCGTGGTGTTCGACGGCTACCGCGCCCCCCAGACCGGCGAGGAGATCCGCAACTACCACATCGGCCTCAACGGCGTCGATGAGCAGGGGCGCCGCTACAGCGCGCTGAACCCCGAGGTCTTCTACTGGGCGCACTCGACCTTCTTCAAGTCGACCCTGTTGGCCGCCGAGAAGTTCGGCGGGGGACTGACCGAGGCCGACAAGCGGCAACTCTTCGACGAGCACGTCCAGTGGTACCGCATGTACGGCATGAGCATGCGCCCGGTGCCCAAGACCTGGGAAGAATTCGAAGAGTACTGGGACCACATGTGCCGCAACGTCCTGGAGAACAACTGGGCGGCACGTGAGGTCATGGACCTGTCCACCATGCCCAAGCACCCGTCGCTGGAATGGCTTCCGGACTGGTTGTGGAAGCTGAACCTCAAGGTCGGGCAGCGATTCCTGACGTTCATGACGGTGGCGCTGTATGACGAGCCGGTGCGCGAGCTGATGGGCTACACCTGGTCGCCGCGGCAGGCCCGCATGCATGACGCGCTGTGCAAGGTGATCACCTTCGTGGGTAAGCACGCGCCGCAGCGATGGTTGATGCACCCCCGGAAGCGCTCGGCGCTGGACCGGGCCTCCGGTCGCCTCCCGGTGGACGCACCCCTGGTGCAGACCCCGGCGCGCAACCTGCCGCCGGTCGCCTACCGCAACGACCCGCACTTCTACTGCCCCAAGGTCGACTGACCGGCACGGTTCAGGCGAACCGGCCCGGATTCGCCGCCACCGCCCGGTGCAGGACGGGCCGCTCGGCCCGGTAAGCCCGCACCACGGGCTCCAGCTCGTGGGGGCTGGCCCCATGCATGATCACCGAGTGCACGCCCAGGTCGAATTGGCGAGCGATGGTTTTCGCACAGTCGCGGGCCGATCCCGCTGCTGCCGCGGCCAACCACTCGGCGGGAATCAGCTCGGCGAGCCGCTGCAGCGTCTCGAAAGATGCACTGGCATCGATGGGGCCGGCGGTAGCGGCGTCGGTGAACAGTTCCGACTGGCGGATTCGGTCCCACACGCCGGGGTCCCAGTCGTTGGCCGACACCAGCACATCGGGGTAGGCCTGCAGGTAGGTGGCCAGCCGCCCGACCCCGCGGCGCAACTGATCATCGGGCGACAACGAGTCGCAGACCGTGGCCAGGCAGGCCCAGATCCGGATGCTGTCGGGGTCGCGGCCCGCACGCTCGGCGCCGCGTCGTACCGCCGCGACCGAGGCCTCGGTCGCCCGGTCGGAGAAGAACGTGTGCAGCACAACGAAATCGGCGATCTCGCCGGCCAGCTCCATCGTCTTGGGGCCCACCGCCACCAGGCCGATCGGAGGCCCCTCGCCCAGGCCGTTGGCGTGGCGCAGCATCGGCCACTTCCCGGCCGGGCCGTCGTGGTCCAGGATCAGCTCGCCGGCCCAGAGCCGCCGCAGAATGCCGAAGAAGTCGCGCAGCCGGGCAGCGGTCACCGTCGGTAGCCCCATGGCCTGCCAATACCCGCCCATCCCGCGCCCGAACGCCATGGCGAAACGGCCCTCGGTCAGGGCGTGCATGGTCGATCCCACGGTCGCCGTCACCGTCGGGTGGCGGGTGTGGTGGTTGGTCGACGGGGCGATGCCCAGATTCGGGCTGCAGCCCGCCACAGCGCCGCTGAGCACCGCAGGGTCTTTGACGGTGAAGCGCTCTCCGATGTGGCAGGAGCCCAGGCCCAGCGCCTCTGCTGCCCGGGCCTCGGGCAGGACGACGCGGGCGTCCGCGGGGTGCCGGGTGACGGCGTAGTAGCCGAGTTCGTTGAGCTGAAGGCCCGCGTTCGACGCGCTCGAGTGCTCGGTTACCTGCGGTGCGGTGCGTTGCATTCCGCAATTACACTACGCAGAGTAGCGTTATACAAGCGCCCGGCTCAGCTGTTCAGCGACCACACCGAGTAGTTCAGGGCAGTCGCAAACAGAATCCACCCCAGATACGGCAGCAGCATGACCGCCGCCGCGCGCCGCACCTTCCAGAACAACGCGATGGTGATCGCCACGGCGACGTCGAGCAGCAGAATGTCGACCAGGGCCAGGCCACGCCAGCCCAGCCCGAAGAACAGTGGCGACCACACCAGATTCAGGGCCAACTGCACGCCATAGGCGATGATCGCGGGGTTGCTCCAGCGCGGGTCGGCACGCCAGACCAACCAGGCCGCGACGGCCATCAGCAGATACAGCACGCTCCATACCGGACCGAACAGATAGCTCGGGGGCGCCCACGAGGGTTGGGTGAGCGTGCCGTACTTGGCCGCGGCACCCGCGGAGGCATAGCCCCCCAGGGTCGCCACGACGATCACCGAGACCAGCGACGCCAGCAGTGCAGCCAGGTGCTCGGAGCGGGGCTTATCGGTGTTCGACGAGGTCGTTGCCATGGCGCCACTGTAGCGGCGCGGCTCACGTTCGGCGCCCGGATGCGGCGGCCCGCAACCCGGTCCGCTGGCCCGCGGCCAGTAAGGTTCCCCCGTGGTGGCCGCCAGCAAGAACGTCGTGCTGACCGAGGAGTTCCAGGAAGCCCTGGGGCTGCTGGACGCAGGCCGCCACCTGTTCTTGACCGGCAAGGCCGGCACCGGCAAATCCACGCTCATCCGGCACTTCATGGCCACCACCGACCGCAACGTGGTGGTGGTGGCACCGACCGGGATCGCCGCCCTCAACGTCGAGGGGCACACCATCCACCGGCTGTTCGGATTCCGGCCCACCACATCCTTGGCCGACGTGCTCGGGGGTGACTACCGCCCCGGCCGGTTCACCACCACACTGTCCCGGCTGCAGACCCTGATCATCGACGAGGCATCGATGGTGCGCGCCGACGTGTTCGACATGATCGCGGCGGCCCTGCAGCGCTTCGGCCCGCAGCCCGGGGCGCCATTCGGCGGCGTCCAGGTGGTGCTGGTAGGCGATCTCTACCAGCTGCCGCCGGTGGTCGCCGAGGCGGAGCGGCACTACTTCGCGACAAGCTACGACACGCCATATTTCTTTTCGGCGAACACGTTTCGCCGGGAGGATTTCCCGAGCGTGTCGCTGACGACGGTGTTTCGCCAGTTGGGCGATGACCGGATGACGGCCATCCTCAACGAGATTCGTGAAGGCGTCCTACTCGGACACGCCCAACAGCACCTGGATGCGCGGGTGGACCCCGACTTCGTGCCGCCCGACGACGAGTTCTGGTTAACGCTGGCGCCCACCAACAGGCTGGTGACGGCGCGTAACCGCCAACAGCTCGAACGGTTGCCCGGCGAGGAAATGGTGCACCGAGCGACCGAATCCGGCGACCTGTCCCTGTTCGACAAGCCACTGGACGACGAGCTGCGCTTCAAAGTCGGCGCCCAGGTGATGATGCTCAACAACGATCAGGCCGAACGCTGGGTGAACGGCTCGATCGGGCGCGTCGTGGGGGTCGGCTATGACCGGTACGGAGCCGTGGTCGAAGTCGAGTTCCCCAATGGTGACATCGCCGCGGTGACCCCATTCACCTGGGAGGCCACCCGCCCGATGGTCAACGGCGCAACCCTGCAGCGCGAAGTCGTCGGCACCTACACACAATTGCCGTTCAAACTCGCCTGGGCCATCACCATTCACAAGAGCCAGGGCCAAACCCTGGACCGATCGGTGGTGGATCTGTCCGGCGGCATGTTCTCCACCGGCCAGCTGTATGTGGCGCTGAGCCGCTGCACATCATTGGCGGGCCTGGTGCTCAAACGCCCTGTGCTGCCGAAAGATCTGAAGGTCGACCGCCGGATCGCCCGGTTCCTGCGGGCCGCATCCGCCGGCGAGGGGACTCGCCGCTACTGCGCGATCGGACTGCTCACCGTGGGCGAGGAGGGCCGGATGTCACGGCCGCGGCCGGTGGAGCTGGCGGTGGCATTCGATGACGGCACGGCCCTGTCGACGCTGATCAACCCGCAACGGGATATGGCCGATGCGCGCCAGGCCTATGGGATCGGGGTGGCCGACGTGCTGCTGGCGCCCACGTTGGCGCAGGCCTGGGCGGTGATCGCGCCGATGCTGGCCGGCTGTACCCCGGTAGGCCCCGCAGTCGATGAGACGCTGGGGCTGATCGACTACGAACTCAAGCGCTTGGGTCAGGTGGTCCCGATGCCCCTGGGTCTGCAGCGGCGGGGGAGGGGTGCCACCGCGGCCACCGCCCTGCAACGAGCCCGGGCCGCCCTGGAGCACCTCGATGCGGTCGATTTGGATGCCGGCTCCGCACCGTTCGACGAACCCGAGCAGACCGGCGCCCTTGCGGGCATCCTGCTCAGTCGCGATCCCGGCATCACAACCCCTGCCGCAGAACATCTTCCGGCACTATCCGCGTTGCTGCGGATCAGCCGGGATCTCGGAGCGATTCTGCTGGGCACCGCCGCGGCCGATCAGGTCCCGGTGGCCGGGGACACCAGTTGGGAGCAGGCGGCTCGCCAAGGCGCAGCCGACCAGCTGGTGCTGGCGGCAACCCGCACCCGGCTACCGGAGGCGGTGTTGGTCAGGCTGCGTGCGGCGCTGCGGGCCTTGGGGGCCGCCGATCTGGCGTCCGGCCTGGACCAGGCGCCGCCGACAGCCGGCGCTATCGACGCGGTGCTGGTTCCCGGCGCCCGTATCTGCTTCACCGGAACCGCCGCCGATGCGACCGGCCGGATCGTGGACCGCGACGAGATGGAGCGACGCGCCGCCGCGGCCGGGTTGGCTCCGGTGCGTTCGGTGACCAAGACTCGCTGCGAGGTGCTGGTGATCGCCGAGGCGGGCACGCAATCCGGAAAGGCCCGCAAAGCGCAGGAATACGGCAAACCGGTGTACACCGCCGACGAGTTCCTGGCGTGGTGCCAGCGCCGGTGAGGCCAGGGGCCCTCAGTCCAAGTCAGCCAGGGCTTTGCGGGCGGCTTCGAGTTCGGCCTCCAGGGCGGCCACCCGCGCGGCGTGCTGAGAGCGCGCCTCGTCCATGAGCGCCTCAATGGGAGCGAACAGCTCTTCATGCAGCTCCTTGGCCGCGCGCGACACCGCGGCGGCCGCCACCGCCAGATTGCGCACCAGATAGCTGCTGCCCTGCTTGATCTCGGCATGCCACTCGCCGTCGGCGGTCCCGGTGACCGTCAGGGTCAGCTCAAGGGTCTTGGACTTCTTTCCGGCTGCCTTCTTGGCCGGTTCCTTGGCTTCGGGGGCGGCTGGGGCCTCGGGCGTGACGGGAGCCTCAGGGGCCTCGGCAGCTTCGGGGGCCGGAGTCGCCCGGTTCATCCCGAGCGAGTCGGGGACAGTGGTCGGGGCGTCTGCGGCGATCGTGGGGGCGGTCATGGTGCGGCGAACTCCTTGCTGAATCATCGCCCGCGGCGGCGGGCGGCCTCGCCCTGCATTAGAACACACGTTCGACGTCTGTGGTTGGTTGACTCGCCCGCGGCGCCCAAGGGCACACCCTATGCTGGGGCGACGTCCCCGACGCCGAGGAATCCGACGTGCCGATGAATGCCCGACCCCACGCCCCGACGGTCGCGGTGTCCGCGCGGACGGAATACCTGACCGCCCGGCATCGCGCCGCGGCCACGACGGGAACGCTGTTGCTGGCGGTGAGCCTGGTCGCCTTGGTGGCGCTCAATCTCTGCGGGGCAACGGGATTCGTGACCGCCACGACGGTGGCGGCGTTGATCACGGCCGCACTGGGCGCGGCCGCCTACGGCCGCCTGGGCGACCGGGGCGCGATTCTGGTCAGCGTCGACGCCGACACCGTGTACTTCGGCAATGAAGACCGCGAGATCATCAGCTACCCCCTGGCGTCGCTGACCGCGGCCCGGCGCGGTGGGCCGGCCGATGCCACCTCGACCGAGGGCCGGCATCTGACCGTGCTGGGCCACAAGTACTTGAAGCTGACGTTTACCAGCGGCGCCGGCGGCCACGACGAATGGTGGGTGGCGATCGTCGAATCCGATCCCGCCGCCGCGGAGATCCTTCGCCGGCTGCAGGCGGCGCTGCCGACACCACCGCGTGCCGCCAAGGCGGCAGCCACACCCTCCAGCGCGCCCCCGCCGCCCTCGGCGCCGCCCGAGGCTCCAGCGGCTCCGCCGTCGGGGGGCCCGCGGATCGCCGATGCCGGCACCGAAGAGGCGGCGAAACGGTTGTGGGAGGACGCGATCCGGCACCACAACGACATCCTGGGCGCCTACGGGACCTACGAGCTGGACCCTGCGATGCTCTTGCGGTACCCCGCGATCACCGACGTGACCGTGGAGCAGACTCAGACCTTCCAGATGGCCCTCGATGAGGCGCAGGCCCTGCGCACCGAGGCCTACCCGGACAGCCGTGGGCTGGCCGACGCCTATCAGCAGGCCGTGGTCGCACTGCGCCGTGCCTGGATCGGCTGTGAAGCGCACGGAAAGAAGGTCGGGACCAGCTACCTCGAACAGGCCGACCAGGATGAGCTCGACACCGCCCTCAAGCTCTACAACCACGCGGCCGCCAGCACCATGCCCGCCGAACAGGCCACCTACTACGGGCGTGTCCGCGCGATCGTCGGCAAGCTCGCCGAGCGTGGGGCGATCCGCCCGCCGAAAGTCCAACTGGCCCAATTGGAGGGCGTCACCCGCCGGGCCATCGAATCGGCTCGGTGACTGCTCAGCGGGCGCCCTGTTTGAGGAACTCGCCGCTGGGGGAGTAGGTGCCTGACGCGGCGTCCACGCCGGCAAGCTGCACGCGAATCGCCAGACCCAACCCGTCGCTGAACTCATCGGACATCTCGATGTCCACGGCCCGGCTTTCGTAAGGCTCCAGCGAACCGCGTTTCATGGCTTGGGCGCGAACGGATTCCAAGGCGCTCAGCGATACCTCGTCGAATCTGAAGCTCGGCGCGTTCGCTCCGTAGGAGCGGTCGATGATCTCGGGGAGCTGCCCGGGCACCGCGACGGCGTCACCGCTGTGTTGTTCGGACCGGAATTCGATGAGTACTCCGCCGCTGTTCTGAATGTGGCTGGCGTGCAGGTGGGGGGTGTTGCGGGCGACTCCCCGAATCTGGATGCTTCGCAGTATCGGATCCGACGGCGCGACGCCGGCCAGTTGCAGTAACTGTCGGGCCTGCCGGAGTGATTCGGCGAAGTCGGCGGGGTCGAACAGCTCGGCCACGGTCCCGTCGGGACGAGCCTGAATGGTCTTGTCGAACGCGAACGTGCTGGGTGCGTTGAATCGGCCATTGAGGACGATCGGCTTTCCGGGACCGGATCGCTTGATCTCCAATTCGTCCAGGCCGTCGTCGTTGCCCACCGCGCGAAACCGCTCCGCCATCCGGTCGACGATCGTGGACAGGTCGATCGATGCCACGTCTTCGGCGGTGAAAGTACTGGTTCTGCGCAGGGAATTCGGCGTGGACGCGGTGTAGGCGTCGCGGCCCCGATTGATATAGACACTCGTCGCTTCGCCGTTGGCCGGATTGAGCACGGTGGCGTAGTCGGAGCCGTCCTCGGAGAGGCGAAGATCGAGCAGGTTATCGGCGGCACCCGGCCCGAGCTTGTCGGCGATGGTGCGGATCATGGCGTCCCGGCGCGCATCGAGGTTGGCGGTGCTGGCAGCGGAATGCGATGCGGCCACCGGGATGGAGGGCAGCGCGATCGGCAGATGCCATGCCGGCCCGGCGCCGAACAACACCGCCAGCGCGGTGCCGACGGTGATCGCGGGATAGGCCACGGCCCGGCGCCCGGGGTGATCGCCGAAATCAGGGGTGCGGCTGGCCTCGCGGGGCGGCAACGTCTCCGGCGCCAAGGCGGTACGGGGATGATCGATCAGGGTCTGAAAGTCCTTGCGCGACATCGATGTCATCCAGCGCGCCCGGTAGCTGGTGTCGTTGGCGGGGCTGAGGGTGGCCGTGACCAATGTGGGCGCCATGTCGTCGTTGGACAGGCTGCTGCGGGTCAGTGCTTCGATCTGAGCCGGCGCGTAGTGCTCTAAGGCCCCGGGGCGAAACGGTGTGAGCCCCGACAGGCGGGTGGGCCGCGGCGCGATCAGCAGCCCGGTGATGATCAGCGGGACAGCGACGAACACCGCCATCCACCATGGGTTGTACGCACCGAGTCCGATGCCGGTCGCGAGGACGACACCGGCGACAGTGGCACGGACGGCGGGCGCCATGGGTCAATCCTTGGGCGGCGGGCTCATCGAGGAGATGTAGTACGTCTCCTGTCCGGTCGGATAGCCGCCGCCATCGGTGGCGATGTGAACATGGTCGTAGTGGTTGGCGGTTTCGTTGCCGTAGTCCGACGTCCAATTTCCGCCACCGACACCCGGGTAGATCTTCTGCCGCCAGATCACGTGGTTGACACCCCAGCGCTGGGCGTTGGCCAGCGCGTAGCCGGCGATCTGGTCACCGAGCAGGATCCCGGCCTCGCTGTGATAGTCGGGGATCATCACGTCGATGGCCAGCCCGTCGGGATGCCAGCGCAGCGGGTCCTGGCGGTAGCCGTAGATGGTGGTGATCTCCTGGAACAGCACGCCGATGGTGCGGGCCGCCCAGATGGTCTTGACCTGCAGCCCGTTCTCCGGGGCCGCGCCGGGGGGAAGTGGGAAGGTGAACTGCTGACCCTCGGTGGGCATCGGCACGCTGGCCGCCAGCGCCGCGGCCTCGGCGGGGTTGGCGATCCGCATGCCCCCGGTCGGCGGGGCCGGCGTCGAGGACGGTGCGGCCTGCGGGGTCTCGGTGGGTTTGGGTGCCGCATCGTTGCTGCTCTGGGCGTAGATGAGGGCACCGGAGATAGCCAAGGACGTCACAATGGCCAGGCTGCGACCGCAGAACCTGGCGATCTTTCGTCCGTCCACCAAGAGCACTTTAGTGACTTCACGCCGGTTGGCGCGGGACCGGTGGTTTGGCGCGGCTATCGAGACCGGTATTCCGGGGTCCAGCGGGCCTGCCGAACGGCCTCGGCGACCTCCTCATCGGAGGCCTGCGGTGCCACGCCGTCACGCACCGCCTGGATGGCGACCGCGGTGGCGATCCGGGTGGTGATCTCGGGCAGGTCTGCGAACGCGGGCAGCAGCGGCTGGCCGGGGTCGCTCAGCGCGGGGGAGGCATCGCCGAGCGTGGTCGCGGCAGCGCGCATCATGGCGTCGGTGACGCGCGAGGCCCGCGCGGCGGTGACCGCCAGCCCCATCGCCGGAAAGATGTAGACGTTGTTGCACTGCGCCACGCGGCGGCTGCCCTGGCCGTGGGGGATCGGGGGGAAGGGCGACCCGGTGGCGATCAGGGCGCGTCCCCCGGTCCACTCGTCGAGCTCCGCCGGGTGGGCCTCGGCTCGGCTGGTGGGATTGGACAGCGGGAAGATGATCGGCCGGTCGGTCTTGGCCGCCAGCTCCCGAACGATGCTCTCGGTGAACGCACCGGCCACCGTCGACAGGCCCAGCAGAATGCCCACGTCGACGTGGTGCACCACATCGGCCAGGCCGCGGGCGTCCCAGCCCGACACCCGCGACGTGGGCTGGGCGAATCGGCGCTGGCTCTCGGACAGGTCATCGCGGTCGTCGGTCAGCACCCCGTTGATATCGATCGCCCAGATCCGCTCGCCGGCCTCGGCGTCGGACAGACCTTCGGCGACCATCTGCTGCCGGACCATCTCCAGCACGCCGATGCCCGCCGATCCGGCGCCGAGCATCACCACCTGCTGTTGTGACAGCGGGCGCCCCGCGGCGCGGACGGCACCGTGCAGCGCACCCAGGGCCACCGCCGCGGTGCCCTGGATGTCGTCGTTGAACGTCAGCATCCGGTCCCGGTAGCGATTCAGCAGCGGCAGCGCATGCACGGTGGCGAAGTCCTCCCACTGCAGCAGCACCTCGGGCAGTTCTTCGTGCACCACCGCGACGAAGTCGTCGACGAAGGCGTAGTACTGCTCATCGCTGATCCGGCGATGACGCCATCCCAGGTACTGCGGGTCGTGGAGCAGTTCGACGTTGTCGGTGCCGACGTCGAGGATGATCGGCAGGGTGCGGGCCGGATCGATCCCGCCGATCAGGGTGTAGAGCGAGAGCTTGCCGATCGGAATGCCCATCCCGCCGATGCCCTGGTCACCCAGGCCCAGGATGCGCTGGCCGTCGGTGACGACGATGACGTCGACCTGTTCTTCCCGCCGGTTGCGCAGCACCTCCCGTAGCCGGTCGCGATCCGGGTAGGACACGAACAGTCCGCGGGGCCGCCGGTAGATCTCGCTGAACTGCCGGCAGGCGTCGCCGACGGTCGGGGTGTAGACGATCGGCAGCATCTCCTCGATGTGATCGCTCAACAGCCGATAGAACAACGTCTCATTGCGGTCCTGCAAAGCGCGCAGGTAGATGTGCTTGTCCAGATCATCTCGCCGGGAAGAGAATTCGGCGTAAGTGTGCGCGGCCTGTTCGGTGATGGACTTGACCGCAACCGGCAGCAGGCCCAACAGGCCCAGCTCACGGCGCTCGTCGTGGCTGAATGCGGTGCCCTTGGTGGTGAGCGGATCG
This sequence comes from Mycolicibacter arupensis, assembly GCF_002086515.1. GTDB lineage: Bacteria > Actinomycetota > Actinomycetes > Mycobacteriales > Mycobacteriaceae > Mycobacterium > Mycobacterium arupense. The sequence goes on along the minus strand of NZ_MVHH01000044.1, from coordinate 18,340 downwards.
AACAACAGATCTTGGCCTCGGCGGTGCGGTTGTTGCGGGGTCACTTTCAGTCACCTTTCTGTCAACCGCCGGCCGGTGCGGCGCGACGCGTTGCGCTAGGAACCGGGGCACAGCTCCTGACGGGCTGCGTCGGCGATGAGGAAGAACTGCGGCCATGCCGGGTAGTGGGGCGCCTGCATCTCGACGGTCCGCCCGACGTGCAGGTTCTCGCAGATCATGTGTCCCAGCGCGCGCACACTGGGTTCGGTGACCGGCGCATCATCCGCGTAACGGGCGGTGTAGCCGTGGGAATTGAGATAGGTCATGAATCCGGCATCGTCGGCGGATGCGGTGGCCGCACCCAGCACTGCGCCGAGGGCGGCAGCGGCGACGGACAGGGGTGCGATCGATCGGACGGCCCAACGCATACCGGTGATGCTACGGCCCGGATGTGGCGGCACGGCTCGGCCGGGGCGGGCAAGTCCGTCCGATCGCACCGGTATTGCTGCTAGCGTCAACCGGCGAGAAGAAAGGCGCTGGACGTGAAATCAACCGCACTCGGGGCGGCGCTGGCCGCAGGTGTGCTGGCCGGGCTGATCGCGGCCGCGTCATCAGCTCAGGCTGACCCCCTCAATCCCCGCGACCCCGACTACTGCGGCAACAGCCCCGACATTCTGCGGTGCGCCGAGCAACAGTCGACCTATCCCAGTCCCGCTGAGATGGCCTATCTGAACGCCATCCGCGCGAAGTTCCCGCCCGGAACCGAGGCCCGCCGGCTGGCCGCGGGACGGACCGCATGCCTGGAATTCCCGAAGCATCCGACCAGCCTCATCGTCGACCAGGTGGCCGCCTACCTTCAGATCCCCAAACCCACCGCCGGCGAGGTGGTGGAGGCGGCCCGCACCAACATCTGCCCCGCGGTGAAGACGCAGGGCTGAAACTCCTCAGCGGAGGTGGCGGCGCACCCCGTCGCGAATGGCGGCCTGCGCCGCCACGTCGCACTCGTTGTAGCTCAGGCACCACTGCCGGGCGGCCTCGGACTGCGGGCCGGTGCCCCGCGCGGTGTCGATCGCACCCTGGGACGCCAGGCCACCGGGATCCTCGACCTCCCACCGGAAACCGAAGAAGCCGGCCACCTGTTTGATCGACGACGAGGTGCGGGCGAAGAAGGTCGCGTCGAACCACTTGCGCAGGTCAAAGGTGAGCCCGTCGATCGCCTGCCGCACGTCGGCGAACCTGCGGGTACTGGAGATCTCCGGGTGGTGCCAATGGAATATCTGTATCGACTTGCCCTCCCGGGTGGCATCGCCGCGTAACTGCTGTATCCGGGCGGCGAATTCGGCGGCCAGGCGGGCCTCGCCGTCATCATCGAGCGGATCGAAGGAGACCACCGGCTCATACCGGGCGGTGGTGTCGTCCTGGCCGTCGCGAATGCGCAGGCCCCACTGGTAGATCCGGCCCTGGTCATCCCACTCGATGTCGAAATCGACCTCGATGTCGGCACCGGGCACCGTCACCGCGCTGGCGTCGTGCGGTTCGAAATCAACACCGGTCCAACTCATTCTGGCTCGCCGAACGGCATTGGCCAGCCGTTCCCGCGGCATCTTGGTGCCCACGGACTGGAGGCGAAACCCCTCGATGTGTGCGTCCACATCGACCGCTGCCAGCTGCGGGACGCTCAAGGTGTTCCCGTCGCCGCAATGCCGGTAGAGGTACTGCCACTCGCGAATCGTGAGGTGGCCCGCCGTGATCGCAAACGACGCGTCGTCCTGGCCGGCCACGGTGGCGCAGTGGTCGAACCATGCGCAGGTACCGCAGTCGCTGATGCGGTAGGGCCGCACCAGTTCCCGTCCTGCGGCCGCCGCCGCAGCAACGTCGAGGCGGAACGTGAACTCATGGTCATAGCGCTGCAGGGCCGAGCGCGGTCTGCGGTGGGTGGGATCGCTGGCCGAGTACGTCACGATGTTCTCGGCATCCAGGTCATACCAGGTGATACCGAGGGCCTCGCCGAGCAGTGCGGTGAGGTCGGAGCTGCCGATGATCCCGCCGCGGCTGACCCCGCAGTGAAAACCCAAGTCCTGCAGCATCCGGGTGTAGTGGGCAAGTTGCATGACATCGTCACGCCAGCGCGCGCCGCGATCGCTGTGGCCGGGATGCGTCTGCCACCGATCGGGCTCCGACAACGTGGCGATCTCCACCGACGAGCGTTTGGCCCCCGCCACCGTCCGGTGGTTCTTGATGTCGACGGGCAGGTAGCCCTCCTTGTGCCGGACCAACAGATCGGGCAGGCCCTTACGCCCGTTGATCTCCGGCAGGCAGCCGCCGGCGATCACCTCGACACCGGCCGCCATCGCGGCAACAGTGCGTCGCTGCCGCTCGGCCCAGCCGGTGCCGGCGTCCAGTAACACCAGTCGGTGTGATGCGCCGTAGCGTGACCGGAGCTCGTCGAGAACATGCGCCTCGAACTCGATCCCAGCGTTGCGCAGCGCCTCCAGATCCGGGGGCAGCGGCGCCGGCTCGACGGCTCCCGGGGCGAATTCGTTATGGGTGACGCGGGCACATCGTTTCGCCGGGTAGCCGCCCAGCGTGACCGGTGCCGTCGCGTCCACTGCTGCCTTACTCGGCCGGCCGACGTGCCGAGGCGGCGATCTCGCCGAAGAGCGCCGCGACCACCCCGAAGGCGAAGTACAGCGGCACCAGCCATGGCGCCACGCCGAACAGTCCGTCCGAGCCCGGGGCGTAGCGGAAGTGTCCCGCCGCGGCGATCCCGATCTCCACGGCCGGGCCGATCAGCGCGATCGCCAGACCGCACAGGATCGCCGGGGTGTCGCCCAACGCGCAGTAGGTGAGGACGGCGAATGCGCAGATCAACGTCGTCAGCGGAACCACCGGCGCGGTGTGCAACATCGCGGTCACCACGTAGCTGCCCAGCACGGCGGCCATCCCGGCCACCCCCTGGCGGACGGTGACCGTGGTGCGCGGGGCGGGCAGCAGCAGACGCAGTTCCGCCAGGAACACCGCCGCCGATCCAACCAGAATCGGGAAATACAGCGGGCTGCTCAAGATGTACGGCACGATCCGCGACGACGGCAGGTATTCGGTGGTGCCGGTGACGACGTGGGAGTGATCACCGATCAGACCGGCCGCGCCGCCGATCACAAACAGCAGCACGGCGATCGGGGGGCGTAGTTTCACCCCAGCAGTATCGTCCATGCGATGAGCGCCGAGGACCGCAACAGCTGGGATGCGCGGTATGCGCAGCACCCCGCGCAGGATCCGGCCGCGATCGCGCCGGACCCGGTGTTCGCCCCGTTCGTCGATGAGTTCCCGGTCACCGGCCACGCGCTCGACATCGCCTGCGGACGCGGTACCGGGGCGCTCTGGCTGGCGCAACGGGGTCTGCGCGTGCTGGGGTGCGATGTCTCGCCGGTAGCCATCGCGCAGGCGAGACGCCGCGCACGCGACTGCGGTCTGGGCGACCAGTGCCGCTTTGACGTCGTGGACCTTGACGACGGGCTGCCGCAGGGACCGGCCGCCGACGTCCTCTATTGCTCTCGGTTCCGAGACCGGCGGCTGGATGCGCCGATGATCGCCCGGCTGGCCCCAGGGGGCCTGCTGGCGGTCACCGCCCTGAGCCAGGTCGGAGGTGGCTCGGGACGATTCCGGGCTGCCCCGGGCGAACTGCGCAGGGCGTTCGACGGCCTGACGGTGATCGCCGCGGGGGAAGCGCAGGGGGTGGCGTGGCTACTGGCTCGCCGCGAGTCCTAGGCCGGTGCCGGTGCCGGTTCCTCGTGATCGGCGGCGGGTGCCGGGGCCGGAGCCTCGTCGAGCGGCGGGGCGTCCATCGGGGGAGCCTCGCCGGCCGGCACGTCGATCGGGGCCTCGAGCGGGGGCTCGATGGGCGGGACCTCGAACGGTGGTGCGTCCACCGGAGCGGGGGCCGGCTCGAAGGCCATGGGCTCAGCCATCGGCTCGGCGGGCGGGGGACCCGGCTCCACCATGGCGGCGAACTCCACCGGGGCGCCCTCGGGGAGAGGCTCGGCTTCCATGGGCAGGTACATGTGGTGGGTGAACTGCGGCTGGTAGGCGCCGCCGCCGCCGATCTTCACGCCGCCGGGCTCGCCGCTGGCCACCGGGGTGCCGTCGGGCAGGGTGACCGCGGTGTGGTGGCTGTTCCAGCCCACCACCACGGCGTTGGGTGCGGTGCCGTACCGGAAACCACGGGCCAGCAACGCTGACTCTTCGTTGGCGGTGTGGAACCGGCCGCTGAAGGCCGGCCGGCCGCTGGCGACGTTGGACACCCAGGAGGCCAGACCCGAGCAGTCCGTACCGGCGGGAGTGTTCCCACCAACGATGTACGGGGTGCCCGAAACCTGCTGGATGAGCGCCATCAGTGCTTCTAGACCAAACATGACCAGGCACGTTAACAATGGCTAACTGCGGTTACCAAAATCTGTGGCACGCATCACGTTTGGTATTCATGTTGTCAAACATAACGTTTCACCGGAAAACGCCAGGTAGACCCGCGAAAATGCGCAGACCCGGTCGATCTATTTGCGTAAGCGCTGGTAGACGGCTCGTGTGCGTTTGTTCAGGCACTAATCAACGGTCACAAATTCGCATTATTTCAATCAAATTGCCTGATCAATGGGTGTGCCGCAGGTATCTGCCGCGGCCGTTTTCGGCGAAAATTCTCACGCCGCGACAGGCCGCTGAAAGTGACGCTGCTTACAGTCCGCGCTTGGCTTTTTTGATCAGATTCGAGCCGATGATCAGCCGCTGGATCTCGCTGGTGCCCTCGTAGAGCCGCAGTAAGCGCACGTCACGGTAGATGCGCTCCACCGGAACGCCACGGATGTACCCGCTGCCGCCGTGAATCTGCACTGCCAGGTCGGCGACCTTGCCGGCCATCTCGGTGCAGAAGACCTTCGCCACCGAGGGGGCGATCCGCCGGTCCTCGTCGTTGACCCACTTACGTGCGGCATCGCGGACCAGGGCCTGGCCTGCCATCACCCCGGTCTGTTGGTCGGCGAGCATGGCCTGCACCAACTGGAAGTCGCCGATGATGCTGCCGCCCTGGGTGGCCGTGGCGGCGTAGCTCACCGACTCGTCCAGCGCGCGCTGCGCGGCGCCCACCGCCAGGGCCGCGATATGGATGCGGCCGCGGGCCAGTGACGTCATCGCGGCGCGGTAGCCGATGTCCTCGCTGCCGCCGACCAGGGCCGCGGCCGGCAGCCGCACGCCGGTGAACGTGACATCGGCGGTGGCGGCGCCCTCCTGGCCCATCTTGGCGTCCTTGGCCCCGACCTCGACCCCGGCGGTGTCGGCCGGTACCAGGAACACCGCGATGCCGGCGCCCCGCTCGTCGGCGGGCCGGGTGCGGGCGAACACCACGAACAGGTCGGCCAGGGGAGCGTTGGTGATGAACCGCTTCTGGCCGTCGAGCACCCACTCCGCGTCATCCCCCGAGCCGTCGCGCACGGCCTTGGTACGTAGTCCCGCCGGATTGGAGCCCGCGCCGGGCTCGGTGAGCGCAAAAGAGGCGACCGCGCCGGCGGCGATGGGCGCCAGCCAGCGCTCCTTCTGTTCGTCGGTGCCGAATCCCACCAGCACCTGGCCGGCGATCCCGTTGTTGGTGCCGAACATGGACCGGACCGAGGGGCAGGTATAGCCCAATTCCATCGCCAGCTCGACATCCTGGGTGAGGTCGAGGCCCAGGCCGCCCCATTGCTGGGGGATCGCATACCCGAACAGGCCCAGGTCCTTGGCGGCTTGGCGGAGATCGTCGGGCACGCGATCGGTGTCGAGGATCTCCTGTTCGCGCGGCACCACCACGGTCCGCACAAACCGGCGGGTCTGGGACAGAATCTCGGCGAAGACGTCGTCGTCGACAGTTTCGATCGTCATGACACGGCCCCTTTCGGCACTGGCCCGCAAATCATATATGAAATATGATGTCGTCCGACCATGGGCGGGCACGACACAGAGGACGGTTGCGGCGTGGCACTACTGAATGGGCGGACGGCGGTGATCACCGGCGGCGCGCAGGGGCTGGGCTTCGCGATCGCACAACGTTTCGTCGCCGAGGGCGCCCGCGTGGTGCTGGGCGATCTGAACCAGGAGGCCACCGAGGCCGCAGCGGCGCGCCTCGGCCCGGACGTGGCGGTGGCCGTGCGCACCGACGTCACCGTCGCCGCCGACGTCGACGCGTTGGTGGCGGCCGCCGTCGATCGATTCGGCGGCCTGGACATCATGGTCAACAACGCCGGTATCACGCGCGACGCCACCTTGCGCAAGATGACCGAAGACGATTTCGACCAGGTGATCGCGGTACACCTCAAGGGCACCTGGAACGGACTGCGCGCGGCCGCGGCGATCATGCGCGAACGCAAGAGCGGCGCGATCGTGAACATGTCCTCTATATCCGGCAAGGTCGGCATGCTCGGGCAGACCAACTATTCGGCCGCCAAGGCCGGCATCGTCGGCATGACCAAGGCCGCCAGCAAGGAATTGGCCTACCTCGGAGTCCGCGTCAACGCGATCCAGCCGGGACTGATCCGCTCGGCGATGACCGAGGCCATGCCGCAGCGCATCTGGGATTCGAAGGTCGCCGAGGTGCCGATGGGTCGCGCGGGTGAGCCCGACGAGGTGGCGACCGTCGCGCTGTTCCTGGCGTCGGATCTGTCCTCCTATATGACGGGCACCGTGCTCGAGGTGACCGGCGGTCGACACCTGTGACCCTGCGCGAGGCGGTGATCTGCGAACCGGTTCGAACCCCCATCGGCCGCTACGGCGGGATGTTCGCCTCGCTGAGCGCCGTCGACCTCGGCGTCGCCGCCTTGAGCGGACTGATCGAGCGCACCGGCCTGCCCGCCGACGCCGTCGACGACGTGGTGCTGGGGCACTGCTATCCCAGCAGTGAGGCACCGGCGATCGGTCGAGTCGTCGCACTGGACGCCGGTCTGCCGGTCACGGTGCCGGGTATGCAGGTGGACCGCCGGTGCGGTTCGGGACTGCAGGCGGTGATCCAGGCCTGCCTGCAGGTCGGCAGCGGCGCGCACGACGTGGTGATCGCCGGCGGCGCGGAGAGCATGAGCAATGTGGCGTTCTACTCCACCGACATGCGATGGGGTGGGGCACGCGGCGGAATCCGGGTACACGACGGCCTGGCGCGTGGCCGCACCACCGCGGGCGGGCGGCACCACCCGGTGCCCGGCGGAATGCTGGAGACCGCCGAGAACCTGCGCCGCCAATACCGCATCTCCCGTACCGAACAGGACGAACTCGCGGTCACCTCACACCAGCGCGCAGTGGCCGCGGCGCGCAGCGGGCTCCTCGCCGAGGAGATCATCGCCGTCACGGTGCGCTCCCGCGCCGGCGAACAGCGGATCGACACCGACGAACATCCCCGCGCCGACACCACCGTGGAATCGCTCGCCGCGCTCAAACCGGTTCTGGGCAAAACCGATCCCGAGGCCACCGTCACCGCGGGCAACTCCAGCGGTCAGAACGACGCGGCCTCGATGTGTGTGGTGACCACCCGGGATAAGGCGCAGCAGCTCGGACTGACCCCGCTGGTTCGCCTGGTGTCGTGGGGCCTGGCCGGGGTGCGGCCCGAAGTCATGGGCATCGGCCCGGTGCCGGCCACCGACGTCGCCCTGGCGCGGGCCGGCCTCACGCTGTCCGACATCGACCTGATCGAGCTGAACGAGGCGTTCGCCGCCCAGGCGCTGGCGGTCATGGCGGAGTGGGGATTCGGCGTCGCGGACCGGGAGCGCACCAACGTGCGCGGATCGGGAATCTCGCTGGGACATCCGGTGGGCGCCACCGGCGGCCGGATGTTGGCGACACTGGCGCGGGAGCTGCGCCGCCGCCAGGGGCGCTATGGGCTGGAGACCATGTGCATCGGGGGCGGCCAGGGGCTGGCCGCCGTATTCGAAAGGGTTGGCGAATGACCAGACTGTGCCAGACGTTGGGACTGACCGAGGGCCAGACCGAGATCATCGCGGCGGTGCGGGCATTCGTCGACAAAGAGGTGATACCGCACGCCGCCGAATTCGAGCGCGCCGACGCCTACCCGCAGCAGATCGTCGAAGGCATGGCGAATCTGGGCCTGTTCGGCCTGATGATTCCCGAGGAATACGGCGGGCTGGGCGAGTCCCTGTTGACCTATGCACTGTGCGTGGAGGAGCTCGCCCGCGGCTGGATGAGCATCTCCGGGGTGATCAACACCCATTTCATCGTGGCGTACATGCTGCGCCAGCACGGCACCGCGGAGCAGAAGCAGCGCTACCTGCCGGCGATGCCGACCGGCGAAGTGCGCGGGGCGTTCTCGATGTCCGAACCCGAGCTCGGCTCCGACGTCGCCGCGATCCGCACCCGGGCCACCCGCACCGCCGCCGGCGACTTCCTCATCAACGGCCAGAAGATGTGGCTGACCAACGGTGCCACGTCCAGCCTGGTGGCGGTGTTGGTCCACACCGATGAGGGGGCCGACACTCCGCACCGCAATATGACGGCGTTCCTGGTCGAAAAGCCCACCGGATTCGGTGAAGTCGTCCCCGGGCTGACCATCCCGGGCAAGATCGACAAGCTCGGATATAAAGGTATCGACACCACCGAGATGATCTTCGACGATTATCGGGCCGGCGCGGCCGATGTCCTGGGTGGAGTCACCGGTCGCGGCTTCTATCAGATGATGGACGGCATCGAGGTCGGCCGGGTGAACGTGGCGGCACGCGCCTGCGGGGTGGGCATCCGCGCCTTCGAGCTTGCAGCCCGATACGCCCAGCAGCGCAGCACCTTCGGCAAGCCGATCGCCGAGCATCAGGCCGTCGCGTTCGGGCTTGCCGAGATGGCGACCAAGGTGGAGGCCGCGCACCTGATGGTCGTCAACGCGGCCCGGCTGAAGGACTCCGGCGAGCGCAACGACCTGGCCGCGGGCATGGCGAAGTACCTGGCCAGTGAGTACTGCAACGAGGTCACCCAGCAGAGCTTCCGCATCCACGGCGGCTACGGCTACTCGAAGGAATACGAGATCGAGCGACTGATGCGCGACGCTCCTTTCCTGTTGATCGGCGAGGGAACCAGCGAGATCCAGAAACAGATCATCAGCAAGCGACTCCTCGCCGATTACCGCATCTGACGTCATGGCTGTTCCCGACTTCCGCACCCGGCCACAACTGTCGGAGGCCGTCGCGCGCTTTGTGCGCCAACGGATCTTCGACGGGGGCTATGCCGCGGGGTCCTACGTCCGATTGGACCAGCTGGCCACGGAGTTGGGTATCAGCGTCACCCCGGTGCGCGAGGCATTGTTGGAGCTGCGCGGCGAAGGCCTGCTGGTCCAGCAGCCCCATCGCGGATTCATGGTGGTTCCGGTGACCCGGCGTGATCTGGCGGATGTCGCCGACGTTCAGGCCTTCGTCGGTGGTGAGCTGGCAGCGCGGGCAGCCGCGAGTATCACCGATGAGCAGCTGGCCGAGCTCGAGTCGATCCAATCCCAGCTGGAACAGGCCTACGCCGGAGATGACCAGAACCAGACCGTGCGGCTCAACCACGAGTTCCACCGGGCCATCAATGTGGCGGCGCACTCGCCCAAGCTTGCCCAGATGATGTCGCAGATCACCCGGTACGCGCCCGAGTCGGTCTTCCCGGCCATCGCCGGGTGGCCGGAGCGCTCGATGCGGGATCACCGGCGGGTGCTCACCGCCCTGGCGGCACACGATCAGACACTGGCGCGGACCGCGATGGCCGAGCACCTTGCCGCCGGAGTGGCCCCGCTGGTCGAGCATCTAAGCAGCCGGGGGGTGGTCTCGGGCGAAGAGGGCAGCGACGCGCAGTCCGATCAGCGCCCGTCCCCGGCGGGGACGTGAGACCGTATCAACCTATGCAGAACCACAGTTACCTGACTTACGAGGAGTTCGGGCGCAAGTTCTTCGAGATCGCGGTCACCGAAGAACGCGTGGCTGCTGCGTTCGCCGCCATCGCCGGCGACGAGTTCGAGATGCCCCCGATGCGCCAGGGTCCGGGCGGGATCGCGCGGGTCAGTGCCAGGGTGCGGATTCAGCAGCCCCGGGTGGCCCGTGGTCTGGGTGAGGAACTGACGTTCGCTATCCACATTCCGTTGGAGATCGACCTGCTCATCGATCTGCGCCTGGATAAGCAGCACTTCACCGTCGCCGGCGAGATCGCGCTGCGTGCCACCGCGCGCGCCGCCCAGCCCTTGCTGCTGATCATCGATGTGCCCAAGCCCCGGCCGTCCGACATCACCGTCGAGGTGTCGTCGACCTCTATCCGCGGTGAGTTGTTGCGGATCTTCGCCGGCGTGGACGGCGAGATCCGCCGCTTCATCGCGCATTACGTGGCCGACGAGATCGAGAACCCGCAGTCTCAGCAGGCCCAGATCATCGATGTGGCCGAGCGGCTCGACTCAGCGTGGACCGGAATCTGATCGACCGGAACCGGCCTCAGGGGTAGGGAATCGCGGGGATCGCCGGAATGGCCGGGATCGCCGGAATGGCGGGAATCGCGGGAATGGCCGGAATCGCCGGGACCGCAGGAACCGCGGGCGCCGAGGGAGCGCGCGGCGCCGAAGGCGCCGCCGGCGCCTGCTGGGCGGTGGGCTCGATCACGGGAGCGGCGCTGGTGAGCGGGGTCTCCGGCAGGGTTGACGGACCAGGCTCGGGCTCGCTGCCGGGATCGTTGCCAGGCACCGGCGGCGCCGCGGGCGCGTCGGGCGCTTCCAGCACGTCGCCGTAGGTGTCCTCGTCATAATCATCGCCGCAGTCGCCGCAGGCGGTTGCCACTAATCCCACCGCGAGTCCGACGGCCACCATCGACAGCACTGATTTTCCGAAACCGCGATTGCGCATGGATGCTCCCCGTCGCTCGGCGCTTGGTAGTCACCTTACGGCGGCGGGGTGGGCTGAAGTTCAATCTCGGACGGGCACGGAGAAATTGGTAACCGGCGCCGATCACGCAGATCCGCACGAACGGGTTGAGCATGTCCGGCCAACCGACCCCGGCTGGATTCCGCCGCCGAACTGGCGACGGCGACACGCTTTCCCGGTCGTGTGTGATGAATTCCTCACGGCGGGAATTCTCCGGATCCTTCGGGTTGATCGCGACGGGCGCCCAGTGTGCGGAGGCACCGATCGGGCTTGGCCGGGCGGACATGAACCCGCAGGCCCGGTGCCTTCCGCAGCTGCGGGGTGACGGTGTGCCGGGTGAGGCCGAGTTTGCCCCCATCGGTCGAGGAACCTCCCGGTCGGCCACGGTCGAACGCCGCCGTGACCTGCAGTGGCCGATTGACGAGACCCTCTCGCAATAAGCACGTAACACGACATAGCGGTGTCGGAGCCGCAGGATCCTGACAGGCAACTCAGGCAGCGCGGCCGCCGACTTCCGTGAGGATCCAGCGCCGCGCGCACGAACAACCCGCTGACCGCTGGCAGGGACCGACCGGGGAGGTGATTTCCCCGAAACCTCTCTGCCTTCAGCTGAACGGGGAGCGGCGGAACTCACGCGGCTCTGGCGCTTAACAGATCGTTCATATAGGGACGTCATAATTTCGGCAAGAAACAGGCGAACCGAGTTTCGTCATCGCCACCGGATTGCAATCTTCTCCGCGGGCGGCCGTTGCGCTTCACAGCTAGCATGCGCAGTGAAGAAACTTGTGACCAGGCAGGGGTAGATGACAACCAATAAGGGACCGGCACCGCGCCGTAATCCGGCAGTGCGACGGGCGCGGATCGGGGTGCGCCGTGGCTGACGAACAGCGGGGACCCGGTTACGGCCTTGGACTGTCCACGCGTACCCAGATGACGGGGTACCAGTTCCTGGCTCGACGGACCGCGATGGCGCTGACGCGCTGGCAGGTTCGGATGGAAGTCGAGCCGGGCCGTCGGCAGTCGCTGGCGGTGGTGGCGTCGGTGTCGGCGGGCGCGGTGGTCTGCCTGGGCGCCTTGCTCTGGTCTTTCCTGAGCCCCTCGGGTCAGATGAACGAATCGCCCATCATTGCCGATCGCGACTCCGGAGCCCTGTACGTGCGGGTCGGCGACACGCTGTATCCGGCACTGAATCTGGCCTCCGCGCGCTTGATCGCCGGTAGGCCCGACAACCCGCACAAGGTGCGGGCCACCCAGATCGCCGAGCAGCCGCACGGGCCGCTCGTCGGCATCCCCGGCGCGCCCTCGGACATCCTGCCCACCACACCCTCGACGTCGTCGTGGTTGATCTGCGACACCGTCGCAAACGTTCAGGGCGTCGGCGCGGTGTCACCGGTGACGGTGACGGTGATCGACGGCACCCCGGAACTCAACTCGCGCCGCCGGGTGCTGGACGGGCCCGACGCGGTCGTGCTGCGCTACGGAAACGACTCCTGGGTGGTCCGGCAGGGCCGCCGGTCGCGCATCGACGCCGCCGACCGCGCCGTGCTGCTGCCCCTGGGCTTGACCCCGGAGCAGGTCGATCACGCTCGCCCCATGAGCCAGGCGCTGTTCGACGCGCTGCCGGTGGGACCGGAACTGGCCGTGCCGTTCGTGCCCGACGCCGGCCGCCCGCCGGCCTTCCCGGACGCGCCCGGCCCGGTGGGGACGGTGTTCACCACGCCGCAATTGGCTGGGCCGCAACAGTATTCGGTCGTGCTGATGAACGGCGTGCAGACCGTGTCGTCGGTGGTTGCTCGCATCCTGCAGAACGCAGGCGCTACCGGAGGCGGTGCACCGGCGGTGGTCACGCCGCAGGACCTGGCGAAGATGCCGGTGGTCACCGGACTGGACCTGTCGGCCTACCCCGAAGGCCCCCTGCAGGTCGTCGACATCAAAGAGAATCCCTCCACCTGCTGGTGGTGGGAGCGTTCCGCCGGTGACAGCCGGGCCAGGGTTCAGGTGGTCTCCGGTCCCACGATTCCGGTGTCGCAGAAGCAGATGAAGCGAGTGGTGTCCTTGGTCAAGACCAATGACGCGAACCTGCCCGAAGCCGACCGGGTTTATTTCGGTTCGGGCTACGGCAATTTCGTCGCCGTGACCGGCAATGACCCGGACGCCTCCACGCGAGAATCGCTGTGGTGGCTGTCGGCTTCGGGTGTGCGGTTCGGGATCCCCGGCGATGATGAGCGCAAGGCGCTGGGGCTGGTCAGCGAGCCGGCCCTGGCACCGTCGGTGGCGCTGCGCCTGCTGGCGCACGGCCCGACCCTGTCTCGCCAGGATGCGCTGGTTCGTCACGACACCTTGCCCACCGATATGTCCCCAGCAGAATTGGCGGTGCCCAGATGAAACGTGGATACGCCCGGCCGACGCCGGAACGTGCTCCGGTAGTCAAACCGGAGAACATCGTATTGCCGACGCCGCTGAGCGTGCCGCCCCCCGAGGGCAAGCCGTGGTGGCTGGTGGTGGTCGGGGTGCTGGTGGTCGGTCTGCTGGTCGGCATGGTCGCCATGACCGTGGCCAGCGGCTCCCGGATGTTCCTGGGTGCCGGCTCGATCTTCCCGATCTTCATGATCGGCGGCGTCGCGATGATGATGTTCGGCGGCCGATTCGGCGGCGGCGCCCAGCAGCTGAGCCGGCCCAAGCTCGACGCGATGCGGGCCCAGTTCATGCTCATGCTGGACCGGCTGCGCGAATCCGCGGCCGAGTCCGCCGACAGCATGGACGCCAACTACCGCTGGTACCACCCCGCGCCGGCCACGCTGCCCGCCGCGGTGGGCTCCCAACGCATGTGGGAGCGCCAGCCCAACGGCAAGGACCTCAACTTCGGCTTGGCCCGGGTCGGGGTGGGCATGACGCGGCCCGAGGTCACCTGGGGTGAACCGCAGAACATGCCGACCGACATCGAACTCGAGCCGGTGACCGGCAAGGCACTGCAGGAATTCGGGCGCTACCAGAGTGTGGTCTACAACCTGCCGAAGATGATCTCGCTGCTGGTCGAGCCGTGGTATTCGCTGGTGGGCGAGCGCGAACAGGTGCTCGGACTGATGCGGGCGATCATCTGCCAGTTGGCGTTCTCGCACGGACCCGACCACCTGCGCATGATCGTGGTGACGTCGGATGTGGAGCGGTGGGACTGGGTCAAGTGGGTGCCGCACTTCGGTGACCCGCGTCGGCAGGACGCGGCAGGCAACGCCCGCATGGTTTACGGATCGGTGCAGGACTTCGCCACCGAGCACGCCGAACTGTTCTCCGGCCGTGGATCATTCATGCCGCGCCACGCCAGCTCGTCGGCGGAGACACCGACTCCGCATCACCTGATCATCGTCGACGGCCTGGACCCCCAGTGGGAGTACGTCAACACCACCGAGGGCATCGATGGCGTGACGTTCTTCGATCTGACCGGCGCCCCGGAATGGCAAGGCGTCTCCCAGCGGGTACTGCGCCTGGACGACAAGGGCATCATCAGCGCCCTGCCGCGCGACCGCGACACCTGGATGGTGATCGACGACAACGAATGGTTCTTCGCGCTGGCCGACCAGGTCGGCGAGAGCGATGCCGAGCAGTTCGCGCAGCGCATGGCGCACTGGCGGCTGGCCGCGGCCTACGAGGAGATCGGCCAGAAGGTGACGCACCACATCGGTGCGCGCGACATCATGGCCTACTACGGCATCGAGGACGCCGGACGGATCGACTTCGAAGAGCTGTGGGCGAGCCGGCGCGACGCGGGCAGCCGTGGCCGGCTGCGGATTCCGTTCGGTAACCGGTCCGACAACGGTGAGCTGCTGTTCCTGGACATGAAGTCCCTCGACGAGGGCGGTGACGGCCCGCACGGCGTCATGTCCGGCACCACCGGTTCGGGCAAGTCCACCCTGGTGCGTACGGTGATCGAGTCGCTGCTGCTGGCTCACCCGCCGGACGAGCTGCAGTTCGTGCTGGCCGACCTCAAGGGTGGCTCGGCGGTCAAGCCGTTCGCCGGTGTTCCGCACGTGTCGCGGATCATCACCGACCTCGAAGACGACCAGGCCCTTATGGAGCGCTTCCTGGAGGCCATGTGGGGTGAGATCGCCCGGCGTAAGTCGATGTGCGACAACGCCGGTGTCGACGGAGCCAAGGAATACAACGAGATCCGGTCCCGAATGCGGGCACGCGGTGACGAGAGTCTGCCGCCGCTGCCGATGCTGGTGGTCGTCATCGACGAGTTCTACGAGTGGTTCCGCATCATGCCCACCGCGGTGGAGGTGCTGGACTCGATCGGCCGGCAGGGTCGTGCGTATTGGGTGCACCTGATGATGGCTTCGCAGACCATCGAGAGTCGCGCCGAGAAGCTGATGGAGAACATGGGCTACCGGTTGGTGCTCAAGGCGCAGACCGCCGGTGCCGCGCAGGCCGCCGGCGTGCCCAACGCGGTGAACCTGCCGGGCAAGGCCGGTCTCGGCTACTTCCGTAAGAGCGGTGAAGAGGTCATCCGATTCCAGGCCGAGTTCCTGTGGCGGGACTATCACCGGGGCGGGATTCTCGACGACGAGCAGATGCCGTTGACGCATGCCGTGGACTACATCCGCCCGCAGCTGTTCACCACCGAGTACACCCCGCTCGAGGTCAGCGTCAGCACCCCGGAGATCGAGGCGGCCGACGAGCTGACCGCGATCGACTCCAAGCCCGCGGGCGCGCCCGGCGAGCCCCCGGAGGAAGAGGACTTCATCCGGACGCCCAAGGTCGGCACGGTGATCATCGACCAGCTCCGTCAGATCGACTTCGAGCCCTACCGGCTGTGGCAGCCGCCACTGGACAACCCGGTGAGCATCGAGGACCTGGTGAACCGTTACCTGGGCCACCCCTGGCAGGAGGACTACGGCACCCGTGGGGACCTGGTGTTCCCGATCGGGGTCATCGACCGGCCCTACAAGCACGACCAGCCGCCGTTGACGGTGGAGACGGCCGGGCCGGGTGCCAACGTGCTGATCCTGGGTGCCGGCGGTTCGGGCAAGACGACGACGCTGCAGTCGCTGATCTGCGCGGCGGCCCTGACCCACACCCCCGCACAGGTCCAGTTCTACTGCCTGGCCTACAGCGGCACCTCGCTGACCACCGTCGCCGGGTTGCCGCACGTGGGCAGCGTCTGCGGACCGACCGACCCGGACGGCGTGCGCCGCACGGTGGCCGAGCTGCTGGCGCTGGTGCGTACCCGCAAGCGCAGCTTCCTGGAGAACGACGTGGCCTCGATGGAGGTGTTCCGGCGCCGCAAGTTCGAAGGTGCGCCGGGATCGGTGCCCAACGACGGCTTCGGCGACGTGTACCTGGTGGTCGACAACTACCGGGCGCTCTCCGAGGAGAACGAGGTGCTGGTCGAGCAGGTCAACCAGATCATCAACCAGGGTCCCTCGTTCGGTGTGCACGTCATCGTGACCGCCGACCGTGAGTCCGAGCTGCGCCCGCCGGTGCGCAGCGGCTTCGGATCCCGGGTGGAGCTGCGCCTGGCCGCGGTCGAGGACGCCAAGCTGGTGCGTTCCCGATTCGCCAAGGATGTTCCGGTGAAGCCGGGACGTGGCATGGTCGCGGTCAACTATGTGCGCCTCGACAGCGACCCGCAGTCCGGCCTGCACACCCTGATCGCTCGGCCCGCGATGGCCGACACCAGCGAGCGGGTGTTTGAGTCCGACAGCGTTGCTGCGGCCGTCAGCCAGGTGGCTGTGGGCCGGGTCCGGCCGGTGCGGCGTCTGCCCGCGCGGTTCGGCCTCGACGAGGTGCGTGCCGTGGCGGCCAACGATCGCCGCGAGGGCGTGGGTGCCGGCGGCATCGCCTGGGCGATCTCCGAGCTGGACCTGGCTCCGGTGTATCTGAACTTCGCCGAGAACGGCCACCTGATGGTGACGGGACGTCGCGAGTGCGGCCGCACCACCACCCTGGCGACCATCATGAGCGAGATCGAGCGGCTCTACGCGCCGGGCGCCAGCAGTGCCCCGGAGCCCAGCCCGGACGGTCGTCCGTCCGCGCAGGTGTGGCTGATCGACCCGCGCCGGCAGTTGCTGACCACGCTGGGGTCGGACTATGTGGAGAAGTTCGCCTACAACGTCGACGGCGCGGTCGCGCTGGCGAACGAGTTGGCCACCACCCTGGCCAACCGGGAACCTCCGCCCGGGCTGTCGGCCGAAGAACTGCTGTCGCGGACCTGGTGGAGCGGGCCGGAGATCTTCCTGATCATCGACGACATCCAGCAGTTCCCGGCCGGTTTCGACTCGCCGTTCCAGAAGGCCGCCCCCTGGGTCACCCGCTCAGCGGACGTGGGTCTGCACGTGATCGCTACCCGCACCTTCGGTGGATGGTCGTCCGCAGGTTCCGACCCGCTGCTGCGCGCGCTGCACCAGGCCAATGCGCCGCTGCTGGTGATGGATGCCGACCCCGACGAGGGCTTCATCCGCGGCAAGATGAAGGGCGGCCCGCTGCCTCGGGGCCGTGGCCTGCTGATGGCCGAGGACACCGGCGTGTTCGTTCAGGTCGCCGCGACCGAACTGCGCCGGGCGCCGGCGCAGGAGCGCGCCACCACCCCCGCAGGTTGACCCTTTCGCCAGCAGCCACTGTGACGCCCACAACAGCGTCCCAGTGGTTGCTGGCGGGGTCACACCCGGGCCTGACGCCCCGGCTTATCCGCGTCAGAATTCTCCGTACGACCCAGTGCCCGCACATTTCTGTGCGGTAGCCGCGAACTCACTCCACAGGAAATTTCATTCCTGTGTTTCGCCAGTTTGAAGCCATTTTCTTGATCACAGCGCTGTTTTGGCGCCGCCTTATTGTTACCTCAGATGAACACTTGTTATCTGCAGGTGAACACTTCGCTCAGCGGCTTCACCAGGGCAGTTTGACCCTCTACGATCGACAGCAGAGAGATTGCTGACCGCGATCCAGAGGAGGTAAATCGAATGTCGTTCGTGAATGCGCAGCCGGAAGCGCTGTCAGCCGCCGCCGCGAACCTGACCGGTATCGGGGCGGCATTGAACGCGCAGAACGCCGCTGCCGCAGCCCCGACGACAGGTGTGCTTCCCGCCGCTGCCGACGAGGTCTCGGCGCTGACCGCCGCGCAGTTCGCCGCACACGCTGCGATGTACCAGCAGGTGAGCGCCCAGGCCGCGGCGATCCACGACATGTTCGTCGCCACCTTGAACACGAGCGCAACCTCCTACGCGTCCACCGAGGCAGCCAACGCTGCAGCGGCGGGTTAACCGGAGACAGTCGTTTTCCGGCCGAGAGTGGGGAAGGGGAACCATTCATTCGTTCAAAGCCGGCCGTCGGTTACCTCGGTAACCGACGGAAATAGTTCGTCAATCACCAAATAACAACCAGTAACAACCAACGTAGACAAGGAGACAAGACAGTGGCTACACGTTTTATGACTGACCCGGACGCGATGCGTTCGATGGCGGGTCGTTTTGATGTGC
>NZ_MVHH01000043.1 GCF_002086515.1 Mycolicibacter arupensis | reverse complement strand
CAATCAATCACATACGGCTCTAGAACAAAGTGGTCCGACTATCGGGGACCTGCCAGGTGCGCATGAAATCGGTCATGATCCAAGCTCTTTCAACTCGTCACTTGTAAGGAGCACTAGCCCGGTCGAGTGCTCATTGACTGGCAGGCCTTCGGCGGCTAAGGCGTCGCGCAACGCGATCTCCATCTGAGGGCGTACCCGCGCAGTGAACCTGCGGCGACCTCCGTGGGTACCACCGTCATGCGGGTAGAAATACCTGCGGCCCTTGGCAGTTGGCTTGCGATGGTCGAAGCCGTCACGGACCGTGCCGTCGGCGCCGACTCGCGTGTTGCGCTGGTTGATCAGATAGCCGTACTTGTAGAGGTGCTCATCGAACTTGCGGGCCGGGACATCGGAGAAGTACTTCTTCCCGAACGTCGTCGGGTCGATACCGTCTCCACCTTCGATGGCCTGGCGGTGACGCTGCTCAATCTCGACGCGTTGCTCCGCCTTGTCAGCGCGGGCGCGTTCGGCTTCAGCGCGCTCCTCGGCGTCGACCAGCTTCCGGGCGTACTCCAGTCCAGTCAGGGGGCGAACCTCGGCGAGCCGCCGGCGCATCTCCCGGAATGCGTGGACGAGACGCTTCTTGAACGCCCGGACGACCTCACTGTTGCGGAGGTACGTCATCAGGAGTGTGGCCTGATCCTCGGTGAGCAGTGCGTACTCCGTCGCCTTCGCAAACCCGCCTTGCGGGAGCGCCCGGCCCTTCCGCATTTCAAATGCGGAAGGGCCGAACTCGGCGAAGTCGGCCTCGTAGGCACGAATCAGCTGGAGCACCGCGCGGTGCTCGTTGCCGGTCTCGGCCGCGATCACCAGGGACGTGGTGAACGGCTCCCCGTCGGTGCCCGCGAAAACCAGGTCGGCGCTCACAGCGCGCACCCGTCCAGAGCCTCGGCGACCTCAGGCACAAAGTCGTTCGCCGCGCTGAACGTCCGATCCGCGGCGAGCGCAGCGCTGTACGCCGCATCGACCAGGTCGACCAGACGGCCCGCATCCGGGTCACCGTCATGGCGGGCCAGTAGCAGGATGTTCAGCAGTTCACGCCGGTCGGTGTCGGTGAGACGCAGCGTGCTGACAATCCCGGCGGACATCAGGCAACCTCTTCGACGGCACGCCCGGTGACGATCGCAGCGAGCGGGACGCCCAGGGTGTCAGCGATCTTGCGCGCCATCCCGGGCGTGCACCGCTTCCGTCCAGCCTCGATGTTCGACAGGTGCGGGTGGGTGGTACCGACCGCTACAGCGAACTTGCCGAGTTTCCACCCGTACGCCTCGCGCAAAGCCTTCACGGTCGCCCCAACCCGAACCGGATCGTCGTTCTGCTCCATGCCGATTAGAGTAGGAACGAAACGGAACGGTGTCAAGCACAGTCAGGAAACCAATGCCGATCGATGCTATCTCCGCAGCTCAGAGCGGAAACACGCGGCCGGAATTACAGGCTTGGGTTTCCGGGTTTTGGACTCGGTAGCCGACTTGAGGCAACTAGATGTTTCCAAGTGTTTCCTGCACGATTGCGGATATGGAATCCGATAACCGGAAACGGCTCGGCGGAGCAGTTGTGGCACGTCGCACCGAGTTGGGCATGCGAACGACCAAGGCGCTCGCTGAACTCGCGAACCTAAGCACCCGGATGCTTGGCGACGTCGAGAATGGACGCAGAAGCAACTTCTCGCCAGGAGCCAAAGCACAGATCGAACGCGCACTCCAATGGGAGCCGGGGAGCATCGACTCCCTCCTGGCCGGTGGTGAGTCCACTCCGTCCGCACAGACGATCAGCGGCCTGGGAATTCCGTCAGACTGTCAGCGGGCAGAATTCGGAGCGGATGGCGATCCGTCGATCGGGAGGGAAGCGTGGCGGCGCGGCATTGTTATCCGGCCCGGCCCCGCCGAGCTGACGATTTCAGGCGGACGACCCGCCGGCAACCAAACACCCGAGAAAAGCCAGGACCATCACGTACCGGATTTCTTGACCGCCGCGAAGATGACGTGGGCGATGATCTCTGATCTCGCTGATTCACCGGAGGGTGATCCCGATCGTGATGTGAAGGCTGCGCGAGCCGTGGTTTCCGCTGCCGACACGCTCACGGACGCACTTCTACGCCTAAATGTGGGGCCGACAGCCAGAGAACTCATCCAAGAAATGGCCTATCAGTCCCATCAGCTTATGCAGGACCAAGGACACGCGCTGCAACGACGCGACAGAGACGAGGATCCCCCTCCCGACAGTGTTGAAGACATCGTCCAGGCCCTGATCGATAAATCACGCATGCCCGGACAGGTGTCGTTCGCCGCAGATGTCGTGCACGTTGAGCGAGAGCTGGACATCGATCTGCGGAATCTGGACAGTGCGACGGTGGCGGCGATGACGGAGGATCAGCTCCGTCGAGTGATCTCGGCCCTATCGAGTTCATCTAGTTAGCGGGCTCCTATGCGTGAAGACACCGTCCTCCGTTTTCGGTCTGGCACCCATTACCATTTCGTGGCCGTAACCCACCGGCCGGGAGTATGGCGCACGACAGCCAGCGACTACCGCACCGACGACTGCGAACCAATCACCGAATTCGCCTACAACGCGATCGGCAAGGTGGAACGGTGGGCAGATATCATTGCTCGGGCGAACAATCTGGCGTATGTCACCCAGTGGCGGCCGCCACCGCCCCGAACCCGAGTCATGCACGCTGTCGTTCGTTTCGTCCTTGTCGGTGCCGAGCACTGGGACGCCGCTATCCACGTTGGCCATAACCGCTGGCACTCGACAGTCGAGCAAGCCAGCGGCGTGCTGATCGGCAGTTGGAGCGACATCACAAAGCACAGCACGCACATCGAAATGGCGGATAGTTGGCAACGCCTCCCCGATGGTCTGCCGCACTACTCCGAATGGAAATTCCGACGCCAGCGACCTGCAACTGCGGGCTCTTCCTTAGGTCAGCAACTTTCCCATGACGTCTGCGGCGGCTTTGAATGAGGACCGGTCGACTGACCCGTAGATGTCCACAGTGGTGGCGATGTTCTCATGCCCGAGGTGCCGGGAGACGACGGCGATGGGAACGCCTGCGACGAGCATCCATGATGCGCAGGTGTGGCGCAGTGCGTGGGGGTTGGCCGCGGGTCGCCGCCGCCGGAGTGACTGTGCCTGCAGCGACCGTATGCCGCGGTGGGATTGGCGCTTGGGCCAGCGCCAACGAGACGATCCAGGTCCCCGGAGAGCGGAAGGTATGTGAGCATGACCGCAGCAGCGCAATGGCCGATCATCGAGGTAAGCCTGGACGACTTGAGGCTCGACGTCGGAAATGTTCGCCTCACATCCGGTGACCTCGAAGAAGCCGACATAGCCAGCTACCTGGCGGAGGCGGAGGACCTCGTCGGGTTGGCCCGCGACCTGCTGCGCGACGGGTATATCGACAACGAGATTCCGATCGTCGTGGAAGAGGACGGCGGCTACGTCGTGATGGAGGCGAACCGGCGTATCGCGGCGCTCAAGGCCATTCACGACCCCATGATCTTGGGCCGGCATGCAGCCCAGTTGGAGCGGCATCTGACTCGATACCCGGGCACGGCGACGCCGACGGTTGTGCGGGTGATGGTGGCGCCAAGTCGCGAGGCCGCGCAGCCGGTCCTGGCTCGTCTGCACACAGGTCAGCCGAAGCGATCGTGGATTCGCGAGCAGCAGGCGATTTTCTACCATGCACGCCTGTCCGACACTGTGACCGTGGATGATCTGCGCGCGCGGTATCCCCGCGAAGCGGGAAAGATCGTTTCGTTCATCCGCATGGGTGAGATGCGTGAGCTGATCCGAGGCGTCCGCTACGACGACTCGGATCTGGAAGGATTCGTAAAGTCGAGCCAGCTGAAGATGACATCACTGGAGTACGCCTATGAGCGGCCGCGGATCCGCGCACTGCTGGGGTTGGAGTTCGACGACCAGGGGCTGCTGAAGTCTCGCCGCCTGACTTCTGGTCAACACCGCGGTCTGATGTACCTGCTTGGACGATTCAAGGACGGCACGTTGAACACGCGGTCTCCGGAGCTCAAGGAACGCGATGCGCAGCATGCGGCGCTCGTGGAGCAACTTCGGCGGATCGTGGACGGGGACACGTCGGGCGACTCCAGCGATGCCGCGGATGGCGAGCAGCCTGACCATCAGAATTCCGATGATGGATCAGAACCCGACGGTGACGGTGGTAGGCCCAGTGGTGGCGCCGGTGACGGTGGCGGTGGGGGCGCCCCGTCCGGAGACGGCGGCCCTGGCGGGGATGATGCGAGTCCGACGGGAGTAGGTTCGCGCGGCCCGAACCGTGGAGATACGCGGTCGCGACTGGACTTCACCGGTTTCGACTACCAGGGCAGCTCCGCGGGGCTGCGACGTCGGCTGGAGGAACTGCGAAAGCTGAATGTCCTTGACTTCCCCAACGCGGCAATGGATCTGACACGCACCGTGCTGGAGTGCGCGATCAAGGTCTACTTTAGCGGAAAGGGCACGACGTTTCCGGCCGGGAAGGGGATCAGCTATTGCGTCGACGAGCTCGCCAAGGACTTCAGATCTGATCAGCGCATGACGGCCTTGATCAATGTGATCAAGCGCAAAGGCAGCATGACCGCGAATCAGTATGCCGGAACATCTTTCGCGTTAAACGCGAGTAATCACGAGCCGGAGGCGTTTGCGTCGACCAAGGATGTGCACGAGGCCTGGGAACGCATCAAACCGATCTTGGTCGAGATCGCGAAGTGATCAGTCTCGTTTGGAGGCAAGCACGTTTGCCACCGTGTGGGACGGAATGAGTAGTTCCTGAGCCTTGCCTGCCCGGTGCGCACTGTAGCTGAGCTGGTAGTCGCGTACGTCATGGCTGCGATAGATGCGGCGGATAAAGTCGCTTGGGTCGTAAGTGAGCACCCAGTTTCCGTCACGACCATCATCGAGTAGACGACCCAGGTCGGCGTGGTCTCGGTGGGTGAAGGCATTGAGGTAGAGACTGCCACCCATGTCGACGTAGGGCGGGTCGATGTAGATGAAGGATGTCTTCCGGCGTAGGTGTTGGCGAATTACCGCCATTCCGTCCACGCTCGACACAGTGATCCGGTCCGACATGGCGCCGATGCGAGTGATTCGCTTTGCCAATTGATCTCGGTTGTAGCGCGCATCGATCTTGTAGTTTCCAGTCTGTCGAACGCCACCGATCGGACCAGCGTTGAGAATGCCGGATCGATTGGTTCGGTTGAGGTAGAAGAAGGCGAACCCCAGTGCAAGCGGGTCAGATTCATCGGCCTGGCGGTAGATTGCCTGCTGGCGACGCCACTCCTCAACAGTCAGTGATGCATCGACAACCTTGTCTGCGAATTCGCTGGGTTGCTCGGTCACGGACTTCCAGAAGCAGTAAACGGCCGGGTCGACGTCGTTGATGACGAGTTTCTTCACAAGGTCACGTTGAAGCAGGACTATCCCAGCCCCGGCACCGCCAGCATACGGTTCGACATATGTCGGGGAACGGATTCCGAGACGTGTGATGATGTCGGCGAAAAATCCCGCAAGAGCAGCCTTCCCGCCGGGATAGCGCAGTGGACTGGCGGCGGCGCTACGCCCCTCCGCTTTGATGGTCAGCGGTTCGAGCACAGCCCCTGTCGCCACTTGCGTGTTCCCATCCGGCCGGGTGGCCTGCCCGTTTGCGCGCGCCCGAAAAGCCTGCACGCGGCATGCCCCTGAACAGTAATGTGCCCCCCGGCGCGCGGCGAACGAGCTGCCACAACTGTGACAAGCCTGTGTCCTACCCGCACGACGGAGTTGTTCGCGCCGAAGCTCGTCGATCCGCACGGCGATCTCCGCGTCCGATAACTCAAGCAGCGCCGACACGTAACGATTGTATCCGTTACACGGCCCTACTTCAGCAACTTTCCCATCACGTGCGCGGCGGCTTTGAATGAGGACCGGTCGACTGACCCGTAGATGTCCACAGTGGTGGCGATGTTCTCATGCCCGAGGTGTCGGGAGACGACGGCGATGGGGATCCCGGCGGCGAGCATCCACGATGCGCAGGTGTGGCGCAGGGCGTGGGGGGTTGGCCGCGGTTCGAGTTTCGTCTTGGCGACGGAGGGATTCCAGACGTTTGCCTTGAAGGTGTAGTAGCGGATGGGTCCGCCGACGGTGTTGGTGAACAGCCACTCACCGCCGTAGTCGAGCTGGTCCAGCACGGTGCCCGGAACGTTGATCTTCCGGTTCGACCGCTTGGTCTTGGTTGGGCCAATCTCGTAGCCGTTGGTCGGCGAGTGCTTCCAGGCCCTGCGGATCTTCACGGTCCCGGACTTTCTGTCGACATCGGCTGGCTTGAGCGCGGTCGCTTCGCCCCACCGGGCGCCGGAGGACACCAGGAAGTCCAGCAGTGGATGCCAGTGCGGCTGTAGCGAGCGGCGCAGCACCTTGAACTCCTTGCGGGTCAGCATGCGGATCTCGTCGTCGTCGCCGTCACCGCGTGGCAGCCTGCGGCCAGCGGCCGGGTTGGCTCCGATATGGCGCGGCACGGCGGCGGCCAGCGCGCCGGAGAGGAATCCGTGTTTGTTCGCAATGGTTTTCGGGGTGGGCGGCCTGCCGCGCTTGGTGGTGCTGGATTCCATGCCTTGCACCCACAGGCTGATGTCTTCCTCGGTTAACGCAGTCAGGGGTAGTTGGCCGAGCACGGGCGCGATGTCGTTGCGCACGTAGGCCCGGTACTTGTCGATGGTGTACTGCTCGACGCCGGTCAGGTGGTCGATGTACCTGTTAAGCCACGTCTCGACGGTGAGACTCCTGCTCGGAGCCCTGCGGGTTCGGTGTGCGCTGATCCCCTCGATCTCCAAGGCACGTTGCACACCCACCTTGCCGATGAGCTCAACGAGGGCATCGGCCGATTTCTTGTCAGCACAGGGCAGCGATGATTGGCGCCCTTCGATGCGGTAAAGCACCTGGTAGGTGGTGGTTCCGTCTTTGCGGGGAACCTCGCGGATGGACGCCATGCCGGAATCTTAAGCAGACGCCCACGTTGATAGCACCGTTGATACGGATTTTGGTGGTAAATTCAGGGCTGTGACCAGCCCTTTCCTGTGGAGCTAAGGGGAATCGAACCCCTGACCTTCTCGATGCGAACGAGACGCGCTACCAACTGCGCTATAGCCCCTGACCGGAAAGAGATTACCAGCCCCCGGCCGGCGGTCTGAAACCGAGACCTACTGACCGGCGGCGCGCGCCAGGTTGTCACGCCAGCCGTAGCGGCGGGCGCTCGAGGTGTACTCCAGGTGTTCGAACTCGGGGTCCTCGTCGTCGATCTCCAGCACCGCCACACCGGGACGGCGCAGCCGTGAGGGCACCACCTCGAAGGCGTCCGGGTGGGCGCTGGGCCGTTGCATGCGCGGCCGTTCGGTCCGCCGGGCGCGGCGCGCCCGCACCTGCTGCTCGATGCGGGTCTGGCGCCGCAGGTAGCCCAGGTAGAGCACCGTCGCACCGGCCGCGCCGGCACAGATCCACCACGCGGAAGGAGCCACGGTGAAGGCGGTGAGCGTCGAGAGCACCAGGACCACCGCCAGCGACATCAGCACCCGCTTGCGGAACTCGTACTTGCGTGCGCTGACCACTGCCGCGGTGTCGGCCCGCGGGCGTCGGCCCCGTGCCGAGACGCCAGAGACCCGGGCGCGGCTGGACTCGGCCTCGGGCTCCAGTCCGGAGCTGTCTTCGACGTATTCGTACTCGTAGCTCTCGGCCTCGGCCTCGGACTCGGCCTCGGTCTCGCCGTCGGCTTCGGCCATCGGCTCCTCGTCGGCGCCCTCCTCCGGTGCCGGCTCGGGTTCTGCCTTGGCGGCCAAGGCCTCGGAGGCCATGGCGGCTTCCTGCGCGGCGAGCGCCTCGGCTGCCTCGGCTTCAGCGGCGGCCTGCGCTTCGGCGGCCATGGCGGCTTCGGACAGCGGCAGCTCGGCGGAGTCGTCGGCGACGACATCGACGTCCAGGTAGTCCAGCTCGGCCTGCTCGCCCACCTGCGTCTCGGTGGTGGCGACAAAGACCGCGGCGGCGGCGACGAACACCCGCGACTCAGCCTCGACCTCGGCTTCGTCGACGTCATCGATGTCGTCGAGGTCATCGGCGCTGTGCCGCCAGTCGGGGTCGCTGCGGTGGCCGGCGGCCGGGCCGCCGCGCTTGAGCAGGCGGGCGCTGGACCCACTGGTCAACACCCGGGTCGCCAACGCCACGTCGCTGGTCCGACGCACTGCGTCGCGCTTGCTGACCAGCATCGGCACCAGGACGAACAGCCAGAGGACGACCAGGGAGATCCAGAGCAAAGATTGGGGGATGCTGGGCATGGTTGGCCTGCTCCTTTCCGAGCCAAGGCTAGGTGTGCAAGCGACACGGCCTCGGACGACGCGCCGAACCAATTACACAGATGTAATTTACTCGTTGACCTCGTAAGTCACAACTATCACACGCGTAACAAACTGCCCGAAAATACGTCAGATCCGGGCGGCCCGGCCGGACTGGATCAGCCGCGAGGTCACCGACCCGGCAACCTCCTCAACCGTCATCGCCACCAGCAGGTGATCCCGCCACGCCCCGTCGACGTCCAGGTAACGCTTCAGCAGGCCTTCCTGGCGGAAGCCGACCTTCTCCAACACCGCTCGGCTGGCCCCGTTCTCGGGCCGCACCGTGGCCTCCACCCGGTGCAGCCCCACCGGCCCGAAGCAGTGGTCCAGACCGAGCGCCACCGCCCCGGTCGCCACACCCCCGCCAGCCACCGCACTGGAGACCCAATAGCCGATCCAGGCCGAGCGCAGCGCACCGTGGGCGATGTTGCCCACCGTCAGCTGGCCGCAGAACCGGCCGTCCAGCTCGATCACATACGGCAGCATCCGCCCGTAGCGGGCCTCGGTACGCAGGCTGGAGCACAACGGCGGCCAGGACGCGCTGCCGTGCCGAGTCACCCAGTCCACCTCCACACTGGGCTCCCACTGCTCCAGGTAGCCGCGGTCGGCCATCCGGATCCGGCTCCACGCCACCCCGTCACGCATGCGCACCGGCCGCAACCGGATCACCCCGGCCGCCACCCGCAGAGGCCCGAGCACACTCGGCCAGCCGGGGCGCTCCACGCCCTTGAACGGCCACACATTGACCAACATGGAACCGGGCTCAGCCGCGCTGGGCCAGGAAAGCGACATCCACCAGCTCGCCGGCCTCGATCTGCTCGACCTCCTCGGGCACCACCACCAGGCAGTTCGCCTCAGCCAGGGTGGCCAACAGGTGCGACGAGGTGCCGCCATTGGCCCCGAGCACCTGCACCAGGTAGTCACCGCTGTCCTCGTCACGCATCAGCTGGCCCCGCAGGAAACCCTTACGCCCGGGCATCGACGCGATCGGCCCCAGGGAGCGGGCCCGCACCATCCGGCGCATCGGCTCACGCTTGCCCAGCGACAGCCGGATCAGCGGGCGAATCATCACCTCGAACACCACCAGCGCGCTGACCGGGTTGGTGGGCAACAGGAAAGTCGGCACCCCTTCGGGGCCGAGCTGACCGAATCCCTGCACCGAGCCGGGATGCATCGCGATCCGGGCGACTTCCATGTCCCCCAGGTCCGAGAGCACCGCACGCACCTCGTCGGCCGCCGCACCGCCGACCCCACCGGCGATCACCACCACCTCGGAACGATTGAGCTGGCCCTCGACCACCTCGCGCAGCTTCTTGGGGTCATTGCTGACGATGCCGACGCGGTTCACCTCCGCACCGGCGTCCCGGCCGGCGGCCGCCAGCGCATAGGAGTCGACGTCATAGACCTGCCCGTTGCCGGGGCTTCGATTGACGTCGACCAGCTCGCCGCCCACCGCCATCACCGACAGCCGCGGGCGCGGATGCACCAGCACACGGTCGCGCCCGACGGCCGCCAACAGACCCACCTGGGCGGCGCCCACGACCGTGCCGGCGCGCACCGCGACATCACCGGGCTGCACGTCGTCGCCCACGCGCCGCACGTAGTCGCCCGGGCGCACGCCGCGAAGCACCCGCACCCGGGACGTGCCCCCATCGGACCAGCGCAGCGGCAGCACCGCATCGGCCAGGGTCGGCATGGGCGCACCGGTTTGAATTCGGGTGGCCAGCTTCGGCTGCAACCGGGTGGGGGTGCGTGCACCTGCCTCGATGACACCGAGGACCGGCAACGTGACGACAGCGTCGTCGCGACCGCCCGCACTGTCCCCGATCGCGTCAGCGCCCAGGACGTCGACGCTGCGCACCGCGTAGCCGTCGATGGCGGCCTGGTCGAAGGCGGGCATCGGCCGTTCGGCGACCACCTCTTCGGCGCACATCAACCCCTGCGCCTCGGCGATCGCCACCCGGACCGGGCGGGGCGCCACCGCGGCAGCCGCGACCCGGGCCTGCTGCTCCTCAACCGAACGCACGGTGCGCCTTTCTCCGTTTCAGCGTCGGTCCGATTCGGGCTGACGTCAGCTCAGTTCTCCGCCAGGCCCAGTCGCGCCACCAACCACCGACGCAGTTCTGGGCCGTAGTCATCGCGGTCCAGAGCAAAGTCAACCGCAGCTTTGAGGTAGCCGCCCGGATTTCCCAGATCGTGTCGCGAGCCCCGGTGCACCACCACGTGCACCGGATGCCCCTCGGAGATCATCAGCGCGATCGCGTCGGTGAGCTGAACCTCGCCACCGGCGCCGCGGTCGATGCGCCGCAGGGCGTCGAACACCGCCCGGTCCAGCACATAGCGGCCCGCAGCGGCATACAGCGACGGCGCAGCGTCGGTCTTGGGCTTCTCGACCATCCCCTTGACCCGCATCACGTCCGGATTGTCGGCATCCGGCAGCGCCTCGACGTCGAACACCCCGTAGGCACTGACTTCCTCGGGGGTGACCTCGATGGCGCACAGCACGGTGCCGCCGCGGCGGGCCCGGACCTTGGACATGGTCTCCAGCACGCCGGTGGGCAGCACCAGGTCGTCGGGCAACAGCACCGCGACGGCATCTTCGTCCGGGGACAGGGTGGGCTCCACGCAGCTGATGGCATGGCCGAGACCCAGCGGCTCGGCCTGCACCACCGACTCGACCTTGATCAACTCGGGCGCCCGGCGCACCTTGGCCAGCATCGCCTTCTTGCCGCGGGCCTCCAGCGTGCCCTCCAGCACCAGGTCTTCGACGAAGTGCGCGACCACGCCGTCCTTACCTTCGGAGGTGACGATCACCAGCCGCTCGGCGCCGGCCTCGGCCGCCTCGGCGGCCACCAGCTCGATGCCGGGGGTGTCAACGACAGGCAGCAGCTCTTTGGGCACCGTCTTGGTGGCGGGCAGAAAACGGGTCCCCAAACCGGCCGCAGGCACAATGGCGGTGCGGGGAATGGAGACCTTCGGCGTGGGCATTGCTCACACGATAACCGCAATCAACTTGACGTCGGCTGGCGGTGGGCGAGCCGTAGCTGACACTCTGGTTGCCGTGACCGACGACGCGGTGGTGGCGGCGAAATCCGCGCTGCGGGCGCGGCTGCTCGCCGACCGCCGCGCGGTGCCCCCGCAGGAGCGCGCCGCCGAGGCCGCGGCGCTGGCCGGACATCTCGAGGCGCTGGCGGGCGAGGGCGACACGGTCTGCGCGTATGTGCCGGTGGGCAGTGAGCCGGGCTCCCCCGCGATGCTGGCCGCGCTGGCACGTCGCGGCGTACGGGTGCTGGTGCCGGTGGTCCGCACGCAGGATGACGGCACCCCGCTGGCCCTGTGGTGGGGCCGATATCAACCCGATTCGCTCACCAGCGCCCGGTTCGGCCTGCGTGAACCACCCGCGCCGTGGCTGCCCCCGGAGACGCTGGCCGAGGCGGACGTGATCGTGGTGCCGGCGGTGGCCGTCGACCGCCGGGGGATGCGCCTGGGCCGCGGCGCCGGCTTCTACGACCGTTCGCTGGCCTTTCGCAGGCCGCAGATCTCGCTGGTCGCCGTCGTGCGCGACGCCGAGCTGCTCGACACCGTGCCCGCGCAGCCCCACGATGTGCCGATGACGCACGCCCTCACCCCCGGCCTGGGCCTGGTGCCCCTGGGCTGAGCGACCTGGCCGGGAACGCGGCCAGGAATGAGGAAGGCCACATAGTGGTTCTGGCACTTAGCACGGTAGAGTGCTAATCCGATTGTTCGATCCACGGAGGTTCACGTGCCCACCTACAGCTATGCCTGCACCGAGTGCAGCAACCGCTTCGACGTGGTCCAAGCCTTCACCGACGACGCACTGACCACCTGCGAGCAGTGCAACGGTCGGCTGCGCAAGATCTTCGGCAAGGTCGGCGTGGTCTTCAAGGGCAGCGGCTTCTACCGCAACGACAGCCGGGAAGCGGGCAAGTCGACGTCGAACGGCTCGGGAACCAGTAGCAGCGCCACCACCTCGACGACCTCCAGCGACTCCAGCAGTGGGTCGAGCGACAGCAGCACCAAGTCGGCCGGCGACGCCGGCAGCAAGTCCAGCGACGGCGCCAAGGCGAGCACCACCCCGGCCGCGGCCACCACCTCCAGCTGACCCGTTATCCACAGGCCACCGCCCGGACCGACGCATCGGGGCGGCACGGCCGCCTAGCGTGACGTCATGGCCGGCTCGCTCAACCCCACCCTGATCAGCCGGATAACGCAGGCCCTACATCCGGACTGGACGCGAACGGTACGCGCTCGGCGGGCGGCCGCCGCCGCGTTGGTGGTCTTGGCCGCGGTCGCGGCACTGCGCCCCGATCCGCACGGCGAACGGGTCGACGTCGTGGTGGCGGCGCGCGACCTAGCGCCCGGCGCCGCACTGACCCCCGGTGATGTCTCGCTCGAAAGCCGTTCCGCCCACACAGTTCCCGACGGCGCCCTCACCGAGGTGGCCGCGGTGGCACAGACCACCCTGGCGGGACCGGCCCGCCGCGGGGAGATTCTCACCGACGTCCGCCTGCTGGGCAGTCGCCTCACCGAGGCCGCCGCCGGACCCGAGGCCCGCATCGTCGGCGTGCACCCGGCCGACGCCGCCCTGATCGACGTGGTGCGGCCCGGTGACGTGGTGGACGTGGTGACGGCCGGCCAGGATGATTCCGGCACCGCAACTCCGCCCGCGCGGGTGCTGGCCAGCGGCGCGATCGTGGTTCTGGTGTCCGACAAGCACAATCACGACGACCGGGTGGTGCTGGTCGCGTTGCCGGCCCCCGCCGCCGTGGCGGTAGCCGGCGCGACGCTGGGTCAGGCCGTCACCCTCACCTTGCGCTGAGGGGTCAGGCCGCCGGCTGCGAGCTGGCGCAGAACTTGCACTTGGACGCTTCGGGGGCGATCTCCGAGCAGCATTCCGCGCAGGTCTTGGTGGGCGCCGGGTCGCCGAAAACGGTCTTGCCGCGCCGCTTCTGAATGTGCTTGTAGGGCAGCACGATGAAGAAGTAGATGGTCGCCATGAACACGATGAAATAGATGATCGCGGAGATGAAGGCACCGATGTCGACGAACGTCGCCTCGTTGCCGGCCTCCCCCAACTGGTAGCCCAGACCGAGACCGCCGGTGTCTGGCTGGGTGGCAGATACCAATGGATTGATCACCGATTTGGTGAAGGCTTCGACCAGGTTGGAGAACGCCAGCGCCACCACCAGACCGATGGCGACGGTGATGACGTCATCACGCATCAGGAAATTCTTGAACCCCTTGAGCACCGCAACTCCCCTTCCGTACGAGTGCACTGCGAAGCGGCGCCGCACCGCCCACGGCGAACCGTAGCGGCCGACGTCCGATCCGGACGGGGGATTGCAGAAGTCGAATCTCAACCGTGATGTGGCGGCACGTTGTCGCGCAGCCACTGCTCGCGTTCGGCGGCCTCGCGCGCCTCGTCCGGGTCACGCTCGTCGGACGACGACTGATGGTCTTCGAGGCCTGGCATGCTGGCCTAGATCTCCAGGCTGGACAGCTGGCCGATGATGGCTGCCGCCAGCGGATTGAGCGTCGCCATCCCGTCGCGCACCGCCGCGCGGGACCCGGCCAGGTTGACCACCAGGGTGCTGCCGGAGACCCCGGCCAGACCACGTGACAGGCCGGCGTCGGCGATCCCGGCCGACAGCCCGGACGCCCGCAACGCCTCGGCGATGCCCAGCAGCTCGCGGTCCAGGATCTCGCGGGTGGCCTCGGGTGCCACGTCGCGCGGGGTAACCCCGGTGCCGCCCACCGACACCACCAGGTCGACCCCACCGATCACGGCCGTGTTCAGCGCATTGCGGATCTCCACCTCGTCGGCGGCGACGGCGACCACACCGTCGACCATGAATCCGCCTTCGGCCAGCAGTTCGGTGACCAACGGGCCGCTATGGTCCTCGTCGCCGTGGGCGGTTCGGTCGTCAACGACGACGACGAGTGCGCGGCCGGCGAGTTCTCGGGACTGCTCCATGGGTGCAACCGTATATCCGGTTACCGACACCGGACCCACCAACCCGTCACTGCTGCGCTTTGCCCAGGGTGACCTGCGCGGTCTTGGACGCTCCACTGGCGTCCAGATAGGTCAGCGTCACCTGCTCGCCGGGCGCCTTGGAGCGCACCGCGGCCACCAGAGCATCGGCGCTGCCGATGGGTCGCTTGTCGAACGCCGTCACCGTCGCACCCTCGGGCAGACCCGCCTTGGAGGCCGCCTCACCGGGCACCACCTCGACGATCTTGGCGCCGTGCAGGCTGCGCTCACTGGTGACCCGCACCCCCAGCGAGGCGTGGGTCGCGGTGTGATCCGGCGAGTTGATGAGCTCATCGGCGATCCGCTTGGCCTGGTCCACCGGGATCGCGAAGCCCAGGCCGATCGAGCCACTCTGGGCGTCGGCGGAGTCGCCGCCCATGGTGGCGATCGCGGAGTTGATCCCGACCAGGTCGCCGTTCATATTGACCAGCGCACCACCGGAGTTGCCCGGGTTGATGGCAGCGTCGGTCTGGATCGCGTCCAAAACGGTGTTCTGGTTGCCCGACTCGCCACTGGTGGAGACCGGACGGTTCAGGGCGCTGACGATCCCCGTCGTCACCGTGCCTTCCAGGCCGAGCGGCGAGCCGACCGCCACCACGTTCTGGCCCACCCGCAGGTCCGCCGAGGACCCGATGGTGATCGGGGTCAGATCCGAGACGCCCTGGGCGCGGACCACCGCGATGTCGCTGGCCGGGTCGGTGCCCACGACCGTGAACGGTGCGGTCCGTCCGTCGGCGAAAGTCACCATGGTCCTGGGCCCCGTCTTGGCCCCGGGGTCAGGTTTGCTGCCGGGGTCGGGCCTGCTGCCCGGGTCGAGTTTGCTGCCCGCATCGGGCCGGGCGGCCGCAGCGGCCACGACGTGGTTGTTGGTCAGGATCAGCCCGTCCGCCGACAAGATGATCCCCGAGCCCTCCTCGGACTGGCGGCCCAGGTCGGTCTCCAGCATGACGACGCTGGGCACCACCTTGGCCGCGACCTTCTCCACCGAACCGTCGGGCAGGTTCACCGCGGCCGGCACACCCGGAGCCTGGATGCTCGAGGAGTGGCTGCCGGTGGCGGCAGGCTTGCGATCGGAATGCAGCGCCGAACCCACCACACCGCCCAGCACGCCCGACATCGCCGCGATCGCGACCGCACCCATCACCAGTCCCCCGTTGCGGGAACGCCGCTGCGGAGCCCCGCCCGCAGCATTCGGTGCGCCGGGACGGGTGTAGGTGGCGTCGTAGGCGGAGCGGTACGTGGCCTGCTGATGCGGCTGGGCGTAGCGCCAGTCATAGGGCGGCGGGTAAGAACCCTGGCCGGTACGTCCCGCATAGCCGGAATGCCCAGCATGATTGGTCGCCGAGGTGCCGGTCGGGGTGGACCGTTCCGGTTGCTGAGGCGGCGGGAGGTACCCGGGGTAATTCGTCATGTTTGTTGCCTACTCCTAGGGACACGACTTGAGGCGACGTTGCCTCACCACCATGCCTACGTGGACTGAGAAGCGCCTGTGACTGCTGAGGCCAGCGCCGGTTCCGCCGACGTCGCACCGCCGGGAAGCACCATCCGGAACGCTGTGCCAGGCGGATGGCCGCCGGGGCGGGTCTCCCCGATGGTGATCGAACCCCCGTGTTTGAGCACCACCTGTTTGACGATCGCCAGGCCCAGCCCGGAGCCGGGCATGGCGCGCGCCGAGTCCGACCGGTAGAAGCGCTCGAAGACCAATTCCCGTTGGTTCTCCGGGATTCCGGGTCCCTCGTCGGAGACGATCATCTCCATGTGCGTCGGGTCGAGCTGGCGCATCCGCAGCCCCACGACGCCGCCCGCCGGGCTCCACTTGGCCGCATTGTCGAGCAGGTTCAGCACCGCACGCGACAGGCCGGCCGCATCACCGTAGACGTGCCACGGCACCACCTGGATGTCGAATTCGATGTCGTTGCGCCGCCGCCGGACCCGCTCCATGCTGCGGTCGACGACTTCGGTGATGTCGACCTGCTCGTAGGCGACCTCGCGCTGGTCGTCGCGGGTAAGGTCCACCAAATCGCCGACCAGCGTGGACAGTTCCTCGATCTGGCCGATGGCATCTGCGCGCAGTTCGGCCATCTCCTCCTCGGGCAACTGCGGAGCTCCCGGCGCCGCCGAGGCCATCAACAGCTCGACGTTGGTGCGCAGCGACGTCAGCGGGGTCTTGAGTTCGTGGCCTGCGTCGGCCACCAGTCGCGCCTGTCGCTCCCGCGACTCGGCCAGGGCCCGCAACATGGCGTTGAACGCCTCGGTGAGCCGGGCCAACTCGTCACTGCCATAGACCGGGATGGGCCTTAAGTCATCGGTGCGCGCCACACGTTCGGCCGCCTCGGTGAGTCGGCCGACGGGTCTGAGCCCGGCTCTGGTGACCATTCCGCCGGCCACCGCGGCCACCACCATGCCGACCCCGCCGACCACCAGCAGCACCCAGCGCAGCTTCATCGTCACCGCACGGGTGGGCGCCAGGCTCTTGGAGATCAGCAGGGTGCTGCCGTTGGGCAGGTGCACCGCCAGCACCCGCTGACCGGAAGCGGTGCGCCGCGACAGGAACAGCTCGCCCGAGATGACGGCCTTCTCCTGCTGCCCGACCGGCAGCCGCTGGCCGGGCTGATTGGCGGTGTAGATCGACCGACCCGGGTTCACCAGCATGGCGTTGACGTCGGAGTATGCGGTGCCCTCGATCGCCTTGCGGGGATCGGCGGCCAGCGAGCCACTGGCGATCAACATCTCGGCGCGACTCTGCAGCTGATTGTCGATGTCGTTGTAGAGCGCCGCCGAGATCACGGCATAGACGGCCACCGCCATCAACACCACCACCAGCGCCACCATGGACATCGCCAGCAGCATCACCCGCCAGCGCAGCGACAGTGAAGTCTTCTTCGCCTCTTCACCCGGCCGGCGGCGGAACGATTGCATCAGGGGGGAGTCTCACGGAGCACGTAACCCACCCCGCGCACGGTGTAGATCAGCCGCGGCTCCCCTTCGGCTTCGGTCTTGCGACGCAGGTACCCGATGTATACCTCCAGCGCGTTGCCCGAGGTGGGGAAGTCGAAGCCCCACACCTCCTCGAGGATGCGGCTGCGGGTCAGCACCCGGCGCGGGTTGGCGATCAGCATCTCCAACAGCGCGAACTCGGTGCGGGTCAGGCTGATCTGCCGATCGCCACGGGTGACCTCGCGGGTCACCGGGTCCAGGGTCAGGTCTTCGAACGACATGGCCACCGAGTCGGACAGGTCCTCGGCGGTGGTGCGGCGCAGCAGCGCCCGCATCCGTGCCAGCAGCTCCTCCAGCGCGAACGGCTTGGGCAGGTAGTCGTCGGCGCCGGCATCCAGGCCGGCGACCCGCTCGGACACCGAGTCGCGGGCCGTGAGCACCAGGATCGGCAAGTCGTCACCGGTGCTGCGCAGCTGACGGCAGACCTCCAGTCCGTCCAGCCGCGGCATCATCACGTCCAGAATCATCGCGTCCGGACGTTCGCTGGTGATCGCCTCAAGCGCCTCGACACCGTCGGTGGCCAGCGAGACCGAGTAACCATTGAACGACAAAGACCTGCGCAACGACTCGCGCACAGCGCGATCGTCATCAACAACCAGTACCCGGGTAGCCATGGGTGCTATCCAATCATCCGAAAGGCGATCTGGAGGGTCAGGAGCCGATCGTGTCGGAGTCTATTTAGCGGCGGTCCAGGTCGATGAGGCCCAGGCGTGCGGCTTTGAGCAGACGACGCGGAACCTTGTGGGCGCGACCGGCGACCGTCACGTTGACCAGGCCGGTTGCCTCAGCCTTCCACTGCGCGCGGCGACTACGAGTGTTCGCACGCGACATCCTGCGTTTCGGCACGGCCATGGTCGAGCCTCTCCTGTTGTTGGCATAGTGCCGCTCGAATTCCAGCGGCGGGACTATCCGAAAGGATAGCCGGTGACCAGCGTCGGCTCCAAAATGCGGCCCGCACGCTCCCGCGAGGCCCGACAGACAGGCCCGGTACGGCTCGCCGCACCTTGACGCGGCACCGGCGGTACCGGCTAACCTACCGGTTGGTTGAGGGATGGGAATTGGGGATGACACCAGCCGTTCGGATCGGTAACTGCTCGGGGTTCTACGGCGACCGCCACGCCGCGATGTACGAGATGCTCACCGGCGGCCAACTGGACTATCTCACCGGCGACTACCTGGCCGAACTGACCATGCTGATCCTGGGCCGCGACCGGATGAAGCACCCGGAGCGCGGTTACGCCAAGACCTTTGTGACGCAGCTCGAACAATGCCTCGGGCTGGCCGTCGACAAGGGTGTGCGCATCGTCGCCAACGCCGGCGGACTCAACCCGGCCGGGCTGGCCGACGCGGTGCGCGAGTTGGCGCAACGCCTGGGAGTGCCGGCCACGGTGGCCCACGTCGAGGGCGATGACCTGCTCCCCCGTGCCGCCGAGCTGGGGCTGGGCAATCCGCTGACGGCGAACGCCTATCTGGGCGCCTGGGGCATCGCCGAGTGCCTGGCCGGCGGAGCCGACGTGGTGATCACCGGCCGAGTCACCGACGCGTCGGTGATCGTAGGACCCGCAGCCGCCCACTTCGGCTGGACGCGCACCGACTATGACCAGCTCGCCGGGGCCGTGGTCGCCGGCCACGTCATCGAGTGCGGCATCCAGGCCAGCGGCGGCAACTACTCCTTCTTCACCGAGATTCCCACCGAGAAATTGCTGCACCCCGGGTTTCCGCTGGCCGAGATCCACCCCGACGGGTCCTCGGTGATCACCAAGCATTCCGGCACCGGTGGACTGGTCAGCGTCGACACCGTGACCGCGCAACTGCTCTACGAGGTGACCGGCGCGCGCTACGCCAATCCCGACGTCACCGCCCGGATGGACAGCATCGAACTGTCGGCCGACGGCCCGGACCGGGTGCGGATCTCCGGCGTGACCGGCGAAGCGCCGCCACCGACCTACAAGGTGTCGCTCAACGCGATCGGCGGGTTCCGCAACTCCACCACCTTCGTGCTGACCGGCCTGGACATCGAGGCCAAGGCCGAGCTGGTGCGTACCCAGCTCGAAGCGGCCATGACCGTGCGACCCGCTGAGCTGCAGTGGACGCTGTCGCGCACCGACCACCCCGACGCCGACACCGAGGAAACCGCCAGCGCCCTGCTGCACTGCGTGGTGCGCGACCCCGACCCGGCCAACGTGGGCCGCAGGTTCTCCGCCGCCGGGGTTGAGCTGGCACTGGCCAGCTACCCCGGGTTCTGCGTCACCGCACCGCCCGGTGACGGCCAGGTCTACGGGGTGTTCACCCCCGGCTACGTCGATGCCACGCAGGTGCCGCACGTCGCCGTGCACGCCGACGGCACCCGGGTGGACATCGCCGCCGCCACCCAGACCCGCGAGCTCGCCCCGGCCGACGAGCCGGAGCTGCCCGAGGCACTACCGCCCGGCCCCAGCCGCCGGGCGCCACTGGGGACGATCGCCGGCGCCCGCAGCGGCGACAAGGGCGGGTCGGCCAACGTCGGGGTCTGGGTGCGCACCGACGAGCAGTGGCGGTGGCTGGCCCACACCCTGACGGTCGAGAAGCTGCGCGAACTGCTGCCCGAGACCGCCGCGTTGCCGGTCACCCGTCACCTGCTGCCGAAACTGCGCGCGGTGAACTTCGTCATCGAGGGCATCCTCGGGCAGGGCGTGGCCTACCAGGCCCGATTCGACCCGCAGGCCAAGGGGCTGGGCGAATGGCTGCGCAGTCGCCATCTCGAAATACCCGAGCAGCTGTTGTCAGAAGGGGAACTGTGAGTATCTGGACCACCACCGAGCGTCAGGCGCTCCGCAAGACGGTTCGGGGATTCGTCGAACGCGAGATCGCACCGCACGTCGACGAGTGGGAACGTTCCGGCGAGCTGCCGCGCGAGCTGCACCGCAAGGCCGCCGAGGTCGGCCTGCTGGGTGCGGGCTTCCCCGAAGAGGTCGGCGGCAGCGGCGGCGACGGCGCCGACGCGGTGATCGTCTGCGAGGAGATGCACCAGGCCGGCGCACCCGGCGGAGTGTTCGCCTCCCTGTTCACCTGCGGGATTGCCGTACCGCACATGATCGCCTCGGGCGACGCGCGGCTGATCGAGGAATTTGTCCGGCCGACACTGGCCGGCGAGAAGATCGGTTCGCTGGCCATCACCGAGCCGGGCGGCGGCTCCGATGTGGGGCACCTGCGCACCACCGCGCGCCTGGACGGTGACCACTACGTGGTCAACGGCTCCAAGACCTTCATCACCTCCGCGGTCCGCGGCGACTATGTCGTCACCGCGGTGCGCACCGGTGGGCCGGGGGCGGCCGGGGTGTCGCTCCTGGTGGTGGAGAAAGGCACACCGGGCTTCGAGGTGAGTCGCAAGCTCGAGAAGATGGGCTGGCGGTCCTCGGACACCGCCGAACTGTCCTACGTCGACGCCCGGGTTCCGGTGGCGAACCTGGTCGGCGTCGAGAACACCGGTTTCGCCCAGATCGCCGGGGCCTTCGTCTCCGAGCGGGTCGGGCTGGCCGCGCAGGCGTACTCCAGCGCGCAACGCTGCCTGGACCTGACGGTGGCGTGGTGCCGGGACCGCGAAACGTTCGGCCGGCCGCTGATCTCGCGGCAGGCGGTACAGAACACACTGGCCGAGATGGCCCGGCGCATCGACGTGGCCAGGGTCTACACCCGTCACGTGGTCGAGCGTCAGCTGGCCGGTGAATCCTTCCTGATCTCCGAGGTGTGTTTCGCCAAGAACACCGCGGTGGAGGCCGGCGAATGGGTGGCCAACCAGGCCGTGCAGCTGTTCGGCGGGATGGGCTACATGGCCGAGTCCGAGGTGGAGCGCCAGTATCGGGATATGCGCATCATCGGTATCGGCGGCGGAACCACCGAGATCCTGACCTCCCTGGCCGCCAAGACGCTTGGATACCAATCATGACCACCCTCAAGTCCACCCTGGACCCGAAGTCCCCCGCCTACGCCGAGGCGGCGTCGGCGCTGAACGAGAAGCTTGCGGAGATCGACGCCGAGCACGCCAAGGCCCTGGCCGGCGGCGGACCCAAGTACGTCGAGCGCCACCACGCCCGCGGCAAACTCACCGCCCGGGAGCGGATCGAAGCTCTGGTCGACGCCGATTCGCCCTTCCTGGAGCTGTGCCCGCTGGCCGCCTGGGGCAGCGCCTTTCATGTCGGGGCCAGCGTGGTCACCGGTATCGGCGCGGTCGAAGGCGTCGAGTGCATGATCATCGCTAATGACCCGACCATCAAGGGCGGCACGTCCAACCCCTGGACCCTGCGTAAGATCCTGCGGGCCAACAAGATCGCGATGGAGAATCGACTCCCACTGATCTCTCTGGTGGAATCCGGTGGAGCAGACCTGCCCACCCAGAAGGAAGTCTTCATCCCCGGCGGTCAGATGTTCCGCGATCTGACCCGCCTGTCGGCCGCCGGCATCCCGACCATCGCGCTGGTGTTCGGCAACTCCACCGCGGGCGGAGCCTACGTGCCGGGCATGTCCGATCACGTCGTGATGATCAAGGAGCGGTCGAAGGTATTCCTGGCCGGACCGCCGTTGGTGAAGATGGCCACCGGTGAGGAGTCCGACGACGAGTCGCTCGGCGGGGCCGAGATGCACTCGCGCACGTCAGGGCTGGGCGATTATCTGGCCAATGACGAGCTCGACGCGCTGCGCATCGGCCGGCGGATCGTGGCCCGGCTGAACTGGACCAAGAAGGGGCCCAAGCCCCAGCCGGTGACCGAGCCGCTGTTCGACTCCGAAGAACTGATCGGCATCGTCCCCGCCGACCTGCGCATCCCGTTCGACCCCCGCGAGGTGATCGCGCGGATCGTCGACGGCTCCGACTTCGATGAGTTCAAGCCGCTCTACGGGTCCTCGTTGGTGACCGGCTGGGCACGGCTGCACGGCTATCCGATCGGCATCCTCGCCAATGCGCGCGGCGTGCTGTTCAGCGAGGAATCCCAGAAGGCCACCCAGTTCATCCAGTTGGCCAACCGCTCCAACACCCCGCTGTTGTTCCTGCACAACACCACCGGCTACATGGTGGGCAAGGACTACGAAGAGGGCGGCATGATCAAGCACGGCTCGATGATGATCAATGCCGTCTCGAACTCGAAGGTGCCGCACATCTCGCTGCTGCTCGGCGCCTCGTACGGCGCCGGGCACTACGGGATGTGTGGGCGCGCCTACGATCCCCGTTTCCTGTTCGCCTGGCCGTCGGCCAAGTCCTCGGTGATGGGCGGGGCGCAGCTCGCGGGCGTGCTGTCGATCGTGAACCGGGCGGCCACCGAGGCCCGCGGCCAGCAGGTCGACGAGCAGGCCGACGCCGCCATGCGCGCCACGGTGGAAGGGCAGATCGAAGCCGAGTCACTGCCGATGGTGTTGTCGGGAATGCTCTACGACGACGGTGTGATCGACCCCCGCGACACCCGCACCGTGTTGGGAATGTGTTTGTCCGCCATCGCCAATGGCCCGATCGAGGGGACGTCGAACTTCGGCGTCTTCCGGATGTGAGGACCCCCATGATCAGCACTGTTCTGGTGGCCAATCGCGGCGAGATCGCCCGACGGGTCTTCGCCACCTGCCGCCGGTTGGGCCTGGGCACGGTCGCGGTCTACACCGATCCCGATGCGGGCATGCCGCACGTCGCCGAAGCCGACGCCAAGGTGCGCCTGCCGGAGACCACCAGCTACCTGTCCGCCGAGGCGATCATCGCCGCGGCTCGCGCCGCCGGCGCCGACGCCATCCACCCCGGCTACGGATTCCTCTCCGAGAACGCCGACTTCGCCGCTGCCGTGCAGGCGGCCGGGCTGACCTGGATCGGGCCGCCGGTGGCCGCGGTCACCTCGATGGGCTCCAAGATCGAGTCCAAGAAGATGATGGCCGCCGCGGGAGTACCGGTTCTCGAAGAACTCGACCCGGCTACCGTCACCGAGGCACAACTGCCGGTGCTGGTGAAGGCCTCCGCGGGCGGTGGCGGCCGCGGTATGCGTGTGGTCAGCGAATTGTCTGCCCTGGCCGGCGAAGTGGAGGCCGCCCAGCGCGAGGCGGCGTCGGCGTTCGGCGACCCGACGGTGTTCTGCGAGCGCTACCTGCCGACCGGACATCACATCGAGGTGCAGGTGATGGCCGATGCGCACGGCACGGTGTGGGCCGTCGGCGAGCGGGAGTGCTCCATTCAGCGCCGGCACCAGAAGGTCATCGAAGAGGCGCCGTCGCCGCTGGTGGAGCGCACCCCGGGGATGCGCGCCAAGCTGTTCGAGGCCGCCCGGCTGGCGGCCGGCGCCATCGGCTACACCGGCGCCGGCACCGTGGAATTCCTGGCCGACTCCCATGGGGAGTTCTACTTCCTGGAGATGAACACCCGACTGCAGGTCGAGCACCCGGTCACCGAGGAGACCACCGGCCTCGATCTGGTCGAACTGCAGATCGCGGTGGCCGACGGCGCTCGGCTCGACGCCGAACCGCCTGCCGCGCAGGGCCACTCGATCGAGGTGCGGCTCTATGCCGAAGACCCGGCCCACGGCTGGCAGCCGCAGGCCGGGCCGGTGTACACCCTTGATGTTCCGGGCGTGGCGACACAGTTCCAGACGCTGTCCCGGCGTACCGGAGTCCGGCTGGATTCGGGCATCGTGAGCGGATCGACGGTGTCCATCCACTACGACCCGATGCTGGCCAAGGTGATCAGCTACGCACCGACCCGCCGGCAGGCCGCGACTGTGCTGGCCGGCGCTCTCGCACGAACCCGCCTGCACGGGCTGCGAACCAACCGTGATCTGCTGGTCAACGTGCTGCGCCATCCGGCCTTCCTGGACGGCGCGACCGACACGGCGTTCTTCGACACCCACGGCCTGGCGGAGCTGTCGGCGCCGTTGGCCGACGCCACAACAGTGCAGACCAGCGCGCTCGCGGCCGCCCTGGCCGATGCCGCGCACAATCGGGCCACCGCGCAGGCGTTCGGCTCCATTCCCGGCGGGTGGCGCAACCTGGCCTCAGGCTTTCAGTCCAAGGGCTACCTCGACGACGCCGGCGCAGAGCACCACGTCGAATACCGTTTCACCCGAGCGGGATTGCTCGTCAACGGTGGCGAGGTCACCCTGATTTCGTCGACCCCGGGCGAAGTGGTGCTGGCCGACGCCGCCGGCGTCGCCCGCGCGTTCACCGTCGCGCGGTACGGGTCGGACGTCTATGTGGACTCCCCCGCAGGTGGCGTCCACCTGGTGGCGTTGCCCCGATTCGGAGATCCGGAGTCGGCGGTGGCGCAGGGATCGCTGCTGGCACCCATGCCCGGCAACGTGATCCGGCTGGGCGCCGCCGTCGGCGACCAGGTGAGCTCCGGCCAGCCACTGATCTGGCTGGAAGCCATGAAGATGGAGCACACCATCAGCGCACCGACCGACGGTGTGCTCACGTCACTCGACGTCAAGCCGGGCGACCAGGTAGAGGTCGGCGCCGTGCTGGCCCGTGTCGAAGCGCCCGAATCAACGCAAGCAGAAGGAGATCCACTGTGACCGATTCCACGATCGACACCAGCTTCATCGAGAACGACGAACGTCGCGCGCTGCGCGAGGCCGTCGCGGCGATGGCCAAGAATTACGGCCAGGACTACTACCTGGAGAAGGCTCGCGCCGGCGAGCACACCGACGAACTGTGGAGCGAGGCGGGCAAGCTCGGCTTCATCGGGGTGAACCTGCCCGAGGAGTACGGCGGCGGCGGCGCCGGCATGTACGAGCTGTCGCTGGTGATGGAGGAGATGTCGGCCAACGGCTGCGCCCTGCTGATGATGGTCGTCTCGCCCGCCATCAACGGCACCATCATCTCCAAGTTCGGTACCGACGAGCAGAAGCAGCGCTGGATCCCCGGCATCGCCGACGGCTCACTGACCATGG
This sequence comes from Mycolicibacter arupensis, assembly GCF_002086515.1. Lineage (GTDB taxonomy): Bacteria > Actinomycetota > Actinomycetes > Mycobacteriales > Mycobacteriaceae > Mycobacterium > Mycobacterium arupense. The sequence goes on along the minus strand of NZ_MVHH01000043.1, from coordinate 7,897 downwards.
CGTTCGCCATCACCGAGCCCGACGCCGGATCGAACTCGCACAAGATCACCACCACCGCCCGCCGCGACGGCTCCGACTGGATCCTCAAGGGCCAGAAGACCTACATCTCCGGTGTCGACCAGGCGCAGGCGGTGCTGGTGGTGGGCCGCAGTGAGGACGCCAAGACCGGCAACCTGCGGCCCGCGCTGTTCGTGGTGCCCACCGACGCCCCCGGGCTGAGCTACACCCCGATCGAGATGGAGATCATCAGCCCGGAGCGCCAGTTCCAGGTGTTCCTCGACGATGTTCGGCTACCGGCCGACGCGCTGGTGGGTTCCGAGGACGCCGCGATCGCGCAGCTGTTCGCCGGGCTGAACCCCGAGCGCATCATGGGCGCGGCCAGCGCGGTCGGCATGGGCCGCTTCGCGATCGGCAAGGCGGTGGATTACGTCACCACCCGCCAGGTGTGGAAGACCCCGATCGGCGCGCACCAGGGCCTGTCACATCCACTGGCCCAGAACCACATCGAGATCCAGTTGGCCAAGCTGATGATGCAGAAGGCCGCGACCCTGTACGACACCGGCGATGACTTCGGCGCTGCCGAGGCGGCCAACATGGCCAAGTACGCCGCCGGCGAGGCCTCGACCCGGGCGGTCGATCAGGCGGTGCAGTCCCTCGGCGGCAACGGCCTGACCAAGGAGTACGGCATCGCCGCGGCGGTCACCGCGTCCCGGCTGGCGCGGATCGCACCGGTGAGCCGCGAGATGATCCTCAACTTCGTCGCGCAGACGTCGCTGGGCCTGCCCCGAAGCTACTGAGGTCGTACTGATGGAAACGCTGGTCACCTACACCGGGCCGGAACACACCGGCGACGGCTCGGCCCGGCTCACGCTGGACTCGCCGCACAACCGCAACGCCCTGTCGGCGAAGCTGGTCGCCCAGCTGCACGCCGGCCTGCGCGACGCGGCGGCCGACCCGAACGTGCGGGTGGTGGTGCTGAGCCACACCGGCAACACCTTCTGCGCCGGCGCGGACCTGAGTGAGGCCACCGGCGAACCCGGAGGTTCACCCGGCGACTTGGCCGCCGACCGGGCCCGCGAGCTGGCGGCCCTGCTGCGTGCGATCGTCGAGTCACCGCGACCGGTGATCGCGGCCGTGAACGGCCACGTGCGGGCCGGCGGCATGGGACTGGTCGGCGCCTGCGACCTCGCGGTCGCCGGCCCGGCCAGCACCTTCGCCCTGACCGAGGCCCGGATCGGAGTGGCACCGGCGATCATCTCGCTGACCCTGCTGCCCAAGCTGTCCCCGAGGGCCGCGGCACGCTACTACCTGACCGGTGAGAAGTTCGGCGCAGCCGAGGCCGCGGCGATCGGGCTGATCACGCTGGCCGTTGAGAACACAGCGGACGTCGAAACCGCGGTTGCCGGCCTGGTCGGTGACATCCGGCTCGGGTCGCCGCAGGGTCTGGCGGCGTCCAAGGCGCTGACCACCGCGGCGGTGCTGGCCGGGTTTGAGCGGGATGCGGAGCCGCTCAGCGTGGCCTCGGCACGAATGTTCGTCTCCGACGAGGCCCGCGAGGGAATGCTGGCTTTCCTGCAGAAGCGCCGTCCCAGCTGGGCCGAGTAGGACGTAGTTTCCCCACCCGGGTTGCGCGTCGCGCGGTTCGTCGTATTCTGTATCCCCAAATGGGGAACTCAACCCGGCGTGCCGACGACACCGAAGGCACCCCTTCGCGCGCCGCGGACACCGACCGGATCCAGTTGGCACAGCTACTGGGCGACGCGGTAGCTCACGGGCAGCTCCCGATGAGCGAGTACGAGGCCAGGCTCGCGAAGGCCTACGCGGCACAGACCTACGACGAGCTCGACGGCCTGCGGGCCGATCTGCCGGGATCCTCGGTGTGCCCGCATCGCGGCGGGGACTGCAAACCTGCGCCATCCACCTTGCTGCTGGCGATCATGAGTTCCTTCGAGCGGCGGGGCCGCTGGAACGTGCCCAAGCGACTGACCACCTTCTCGCTGTGGGGCGGCGGCGTCATCGACCTGCGCTACGCCGACTTCACCTCACCGGATGTGGAGATCAACGCCTACTCCATCATGGGTGGGCAGACCATCCTGCTGCCGCCGGAGGTCAATGTCGACATCCACGGCTACGGCGTGATGGGTGGCTTCGACCAGCAGGTCGAGGGCGTGGGCACCCCGGGCGCACCCACGGTCAAGGTGCGCGGATTCTCACTGTGGGGCGGCGTCGGAATCCGGCGGAAGAACCGCAAGCCGCGCGGCTGACCGATTTTTTCGGGGTCGCCAATTCTTCGGCGCGCGCGGTCACGCAGGCGCACACTTTGATCATGGATGCACCCGCACCGCGTCGCGTGCTGCGCGGTCTGTCTGACGTGCGCGCGTTCTTTCACACCAACACCACGCCGCTGTATTTCGTCTCGCCGACCCCATTCAACCTGTTGGGTATCGACCGCTGGGTACGCAACTTCTTCTATCTGACGTACTTCGACTCCTTCGAGGGCACGCATTCGCGCGTGTTCGTGCCCCGGCGGCGAGACCGGCTCGACTTCGATTCCATGGGCGACGTGTGCAACCACCTGCTGTCCGATCCCGAGACATTGGAGTTCATCGCGGGCCGCGGCCCCGGCGGCAAGGCCTGCTTCGTGATGATGGAAGAAGAAACGCAGTCGCTCGCGCGCCAGGCCGGCCTGGAAGTCATGCACCCGTCCGTGGAGGTGCGCAATCGCCTGGGCTCGAAGACCATCATGACGCGGCTGGCCGATGCGGCCGGGGTGCCGAGCGTGCCGCACACGATGGGCCGGGCCGACTCCTACGACGAGCTGCTGGCGCTCGCCCGGGACGCCGAATTGGGCGATGACCTCGTTATCTCCATCCCCTACGGAAACGCCGGCAGCGGGACGTTCTTCGTGCGCGGCCAGGCCGATTGGGACCAGCACGCCGCAGAGTTGACCGCACAGCAGGAATTCAAAGTCATGAAGCGCATCCGCAACGTCGAGGTGTGCATCGAAGGTGCGGTGACTCGTCACGGCACCGTGATCGGCCCCGCGATGACCAGCCTCGTCGGCTATTCGGAGCTGACTCCGGTTCGCGGCGCCTGGTGCGGCAATGACATCTGGCGCGAAGTCCTCCCACCGGATCAGACGCATACGGCGCGAGAGATGGTGGGCAAGCTGGGCGACATCCTGAGCAGTCAGGGCTACCGCGGCTATTTCGAGGTGGATCTGCTGCACGACCTGGACTCCGACGAGCTCTACCTGGGCGAGGTCAATCCGCGGCTGTCGGGGGCCAGCCCGATGACGAATCTGACCACCGAGGCCTACGCCGACATGCCGCTGTTCCTGTTCCATCTGCTGGAGTTCATGGACGTGGAGTACGAACTCGACATCGACGAGATCAACCGCCGCTGGGAGCGGGGCTACGGCGAGGACGAGGTCTGGGGACAGGTGGTCATCAACGAGACCTCGCCGGATGTGGAGCTCTTCACCGCGACGCCGCGCACCGGGGTGTGGCGCATCGACGATGACGGCCGGGTGTCCTTCGCGCGGTCGGCGAACGACTGGACCACACTGCTCGACGGGTCGGAGGCGTTCTACCTGCGCGTGGCCGCACCCGGGGATTTGCGCTCCGAGGGTGCCCAGTTGGGCGTGCTCATCACCCGCGGGCACCTGCAGACCCCCGATTATCGGCTGACCGAACGCTGCCAGCGCTGGGTCAAGGGCATGCGCGCGAAGTTTGTCTCCACACCCCTGACACCGGCGGCGCCGATCGTTTCCCGGCTCGTCGCGCGAGCGTGAGCGACGCAGTCCCAGAAGGGATCTCACTGGACAACTGGCTTGAGGCGCCCTACGCGCGGTGGTCGTTTCAGCATGTCCACGACTTTGTGCCCACCGCGGTGATTTCGCGAGGGGCCGGGCCGATAGCGCAGTTGCCCACCGCCGGCGCTGAGCTGTCCGCCGTCCCGGTGACCGCGACCGACGGAACCCGCACCACCGTGGGCGCGATCATGGCGGCCACCGACACCGACGGGTGGGCCGTCGCCCACCACGGGGCGCTGGTGGCCGAGGAGTACGTCGGCACCTTGCGGGCGCATACCCCGCATCTGTTGTTCTCGGTGAGCAAGTCGATGGTGGCCGCCGTCGTCGGTGCGCTGCACGGGAACGGGGCCATCGACCTCGAGGCGCCGGTGACGTCATACGTCCCCGCATTGGCGGACAGCGGCTACGCCGGCGCGTCGGTGCGCCATCTGCTCGACATGCGCTCGGGTATTGCCTTCTCGGACAACTACCTGCACCCGACCGCGGAGGTGCACGCCCTCGACGCGGCAATGGGGTGGGCGACGGGCAACGGGGACAGCCCCGGCACCCTGTATGACTTCCTGCTCACGTTGCGGCAGAAGTCGGCGCACGGCGGACCTTTCGAGTATCGGTCGTGCGAGACCGATGTGCTCGGGTGGATCTGCGAAGTCGCGGCGGGGCAGCGGATGCCCCAGCTCATGGCGGAGGTGCTGTGGGGACCCCTCGGGGCGCTCTGCGACGCCACGATCGGCGTCGATGCTTCCGGCACAGGCTTTTTCGACGGCGGCATCAGCGCCTGCCTGACCGACCTGATCCGGTTCGGATCACTGTTCGTGCGCGACGGTGTCTCCCTGACCGGCCGCCAGGTGGTTCCCGCCGCGTGGATCGCCGACACCCTCGAGGGCGGCCCGGACTCGCGTCAGGCGTTCGCCGCCAGCCCGGGTGACACCGGAATGCCCGGCGGGATGTACCGCAATCAGGTGTGGTTTCCCCACCCGGGCAGCACTGTGGTGTTGTGCCAAGGCATGTGCGGCCAGATGATCTACATCGACCGCGACGCGGCGGTGGTCGGGGCCAAGCTGTCCAGTCAGTCCTTCGCCGCGGACACGCGGATGATGTCGGACACGTTGCGCGCCTTCAGCTCCATGGCGCGGGAACTTGCGGGCTGAAGCCGGTAGAGCGCAGCGCCGGGGCTAACCGCGGAACAGCGCCGGATCGTCGAGTTTGCCCAGCAGCGCGGTCAGTTGGTCCACCAGCTGGTCCGGTGCAAGTTTCACGTCGCCGGCCAGCCAGGCGCTGATGGTCTGGGCCACCCCGCCCACCACGAAGTGGGCCACCGCCTTGATCCGGTCATTTCCCGGCACGCGCAGGACATTCTGCACATGGCGTCCGGACAACATCGCGAACAGTGCACTGGACTCGGCGCGCTTGCGTACCAGCAGCGCATTGGTCAGCTGCGTGCTGAACAGCATCCGGCCCACCCGGGCGTCGCCGGCGATGGCCGCCACCAGATGAGCCATGCCCGCGCGCGTCTGCTCGGCGTAGGGCACTGCCGCCATAGCGGCCTGGGTGCTGGCCGCCAGGTCGCCGACCACCCGGTCGAAGACCGCAGCCACGAACTCGTCCTTGTCGGCGAAGCTCTCATAGAAGTACCGGGACGCCACGCCGGCCTGATGGCAGATCCCGCGGACGGTCAGCTCGATCAACTCGCGGGCACCGAGTAGATCCAGACCGGCCTGCAGCAGGCGTTCACGGCGCTCGGCGAGCCGATCGGCTGCCTGCACCCCTCGGTAGGGGCGCTCGGGTACGGCGGAAACCACGTTGACCATCTTGACACCGGGCCCGCGGCTGGGCAATATCAGGAAACCGACGTTCTCACAATTAGCGAGGTGCAGGAATGACAATCAGCGAGCCGATTCCCCTGGTGGAGCGTTCGGTCAACGATTCGCTGAACAAGCACCCCGTGTCACGGCGGCGGTCCTGGCTGCCGCAGGTCGACTGCCACGACAACATGATGATGGGCGTGGCATTGCTGGCCGGACCGGCCAATGTGATCATGCAGCTGGCGCGGCCCGGCGTGGGCTACGGCGTGATGGAGAGCAAGGTCGAAAGCGGCCGGGTGGACCTGCACCCGATCAAGCGGGCTCGCACCACCTTCACCTACCTGGTGGTCTCCACCCAGGGCAACGAGACCCAGAAGGCCGCCTTCCGCGAGGCCGTCAACAGCGCCCACCGCCAGGTCCGTTCCACCGACGACAGCCCGGTGAAGTACAACGCTTTCGACCGTGACCTGCAGCTCTGGGTCGGGGCCTGCCTGTACAAGGGCAACGTCGACGTCCACCGGATCTTCCTGGGCGAGATGGACGACGAGCACGCCGACCGGCACTACCACAATGAGGGCAAGGCCATGGCCACCATGTTGCAGGTGCCCGAGGACATGTGGCCGGCCGACCGGGCCGCCTTCGACCGGTACTGGAACGAGCAGCTGGAGAAGGTGCACATCGATGACGCGGTCCGGGAGTACCTCAAGCCGATCGCGGCGGCCCGGCTGCGAGGCCTGACGATGCCCGGCCCGCTGCAGCGCGCCAACGAACGGCTCGCACTGCTGATCACCACCGGCTTCCTGCCCCAGCGTTTCCGCGACGAGATGCAGCTGCCGTGGGGCCCCGACCAGCAGCGTCGTTTCGACCGGTTGATGGGCGCGATCCGCGGCGTCAACAGCGTGCTGCCGCAGTTCTTGCGCGGCTTCCCGTTCAACCTGATCCTGTGGGACCTGGACCGGCGCATCCGGGCCGGTCGACCCCTGGTCTGACCCCGACCGGTCTGCGCTGCTCAGCAGGCCGGCGGCCGCGGGTGAATTGACGGTTCCACGCACGTCGGTAGGCTCTGACCTGGACAGAAGCCGACGGAAGGTGACCGGCGATGCGCGTCAACCCCCATGTGCTGCGTACCGGAGCAAACGTGTCCGACGACGCCGGCGGGCATGCCAACGACGGTGCTCAGCGCCTCGATGTTGCCGGTGTGACCGCCAAGATGTTCGGCGATTTCGACGACGCACACGGATTCCACGCCGCGCTCGGCAGCGCCAAGGACAGTCATCGCGACGCCCTGCAGGGCCATCACCAGAACCTCACCGGCATCGCCGAAAACGTGCGCACCGCCGCCGACGGCTTCACCCAGATGGACAACCACAACGCCCAACGGTTGCGGGACGTCGCCGGCCCCCACCAGTGAGTCGTCCCACCCTGCAGCACCTGAGCGTCGACGACCTCGTCGCGCAGGCCGGTGGTGATCCATGGGCGATCGACGACAGTCTGCAGGCCGGCAGCCCCACCCAGATCAACTTCTTGGCCCAGGCCTTCCACTCCGCAGCGGCTCGGCCACCTCCGCCGAACAGTCCTTCCGCACCGCCCAAGAACACTTCACCCAGTACAACCGCGAAAACGGCGAGCAACCCATCAACAACGGCGCCGAAGTCCAGCGCGTCAAAGACGGCCTGCACGCCACCACCGAGCAGCTCGGCCAGATCGCCGCGGACCTGGGGACCATCGCCGCCGCCCTGGCTCAAGCCCGCGGAACCTCGCGGGGCAACATCACGTCACTCAACGAGAACCTGCAGACCGCCGACGTTCTGATCGGCCACTACCTCGACCTGGAGAACCAGGGCCTGAATCGCGACGCCGATATCGAAAATGTTCGGCAGGCAGCCAAGGCCGACACCGTGACAGCCCTGCACAACGAGACGTTTTTCCGCAACGACTACTCCAAGACACTGAAGCTGGCCCTGACCAACCTGCGGGTCAAGGACGGCTACGACCCCGACATCGCGGTACGCAAGTTCGACGCCGAGGGCGAGCCTGCTGCCGGCAGCGGCGCTCCCGGGACCGCCAGCCCCGCCAACCGCGGCACCGGGCAGACACCGCCTGGCGGTACCCCAGCGGGAGCCGATGGTGGTGCCGGTGGCACTGGCGGCGCCAATGGCCACACCCCCGCAACGCCGGACGGCAAAGGCGCGGACGGCGGCGCCGGGGCCACCCCGCCGGGGGTGCCACCGGGCACCCCGGTGATGGTTCCCGGGTCACTACCGCCGCCCACCCCACCCAC
>NZ_MVHH01000042.1 GCF_002086515.1 Mycolicibacter arupensis | reverse complement strand
GGGTGGGGACGGCCGGGGCGGCGGCCGCTGGACGTAAGTCCGCGCCATACCCGGGCAACGGGCCCGACGGGGCCATCGGCCCGGCGCTGATCGGCCCCGACGGCACCGAGGAGGGCCCGGCTGTCACCGGGGCCGCCGCGGGTGTTGCCGGGGTGGCTCCCGCGGCCGGCGCGGCAGGGGCCACCTCCGTGCTCGAGCCAGCCAGTTGGGCCATGCTGCCCAGCGAACCGCCCGCCATCGGCGTCACCGACGGCGACGGTGGAATCTGCGAGGCCTGGCCGAAACCACCGAGACCTGATCCGCCCGTCGCGGAGGGCGTCGGCGGTCCGCCTAGTCCGGGAGGCCCACCGCCCGGCATGCCCGCGGCGAGCGCCTGGGTGGGGCCGCCCGAGGAGAGGCCGGGTGGCATGCCGCCGCCGGAGCCACCAGGCATCCCGCCTCCGGGGCTCCCGAGGCCGGGCATGCCGGAGGCCATGGGGGAGGGACCGCCTCCCCCCATCACCGCACCGCCGGGCATGCCGCCGCCGGCTGGTGGTGGGCCTACCGCAGGTGGAACCCCCGTTCCGACATCCGCAACTGTCGTTGGGCCGCCGGTCCCACTGTTGCCCCCGCCTCCGACTGTGTTTGTGCCGCCGGTCCCGCTACTGCGTCCTGCTCCGGCCGTGTTTGTGCCGCCCCCGCCGCCTCCAACTGCGTTTGTGCCAGCGGTCCCGCTGTTGCCTCCTGCTCCGACTGTGTTTGTGCCGCCCCCGCCGCCTCCAACTGTGTTTGTGCCGCCGGTCCCGCTGTTGCCTCCTGCTCCAACTGCAACGCCGTCATTCGGAACCGATTGCCCCGGGTTCGATTGACTGAGTCCGCCTGCGCCGCCACCGCTGCCGCTGTTGGCCGGGCCAGCTGGAAGAAGAAGTTCGTCTACTCCCTTAGGCCGCCCGTAGTTCTCCGCGTTCCCAGGGCTAAACGGCCAGGGAAAATCGTCTGCGCCGGCTGCCTTACGGATCAGCTCCTCGCTCGTGGGTAGTTCCGAGGTCGGTGGACTGAAATTCGCTCCGTTGTCGTGCAGCCACCGCTGCGCGTCACCGTCGATGCCTAATTCGTTGAACATCTGCTGCGTTGCGGCAATGATCTTGCCGTTCGCTTCGGAACCGCGTTCGGCGGCTTCAGCATTGCCAGTGGCGATTAGTCCAATGGCTTCGGCCATAGCCTCTGGTGTCTGCTTCGCCACGAGTTCATCAATTTTGGGGTTGTAAATATCGACAATGGTCGTCAGTTTACGACGGAGCTCGTCAACTGCATTGGCGACAGCCAGGCTGGCAGTGCTTTTGCTGCGACAGTGTTCGGCTGCATTCGTCAGACGGTTGTAGCCAATCCTGAGACGCATCAGCTCGTCTTCGGTAGTCCGACCATTGTTCCTTGCGCCGATGCTGTCAGTGAAAGCCTGGAGCTCGAGAGCCTCCTGCTCTTTGGAGCTAGATTGCTCAGACCAGTACTGGAAACCGCTCGCTGGCATGGATGGGGGGGCGGGCCACCATGTACCCACCAAATAGATCGACCATCTTCCCGGCGGTAGGTCAGTCACCACACAGGCCGATCATGACCAGAGTTTTCGAGTTGGTATCGCGCATTGCTGCTTGATACTGTTCGGGCGTGGCAGTAATGCCCTTTGCCGATTGCGTTTGGTAAGCTTTCGCCAGTGCGCGCGCAGCGTCACGGTATTTATCAGCGAGGGCGGGGTCTGACGCAGCTGTTTGAAGCATCCGGGCTCCATTTGTTAATGAAAGGCGAGCCACGGATACGTCTCCGTTGGGCGCATTAGTGGCGATACTCATCGCGGTTGACGCCAATTTATATGTCCCGCAAAGTTCGTCATCCGCGGCTTTCTGTTGAGCGCCCGAATATATTGGTGACGAGGCTGGCCGGGTGAGCGCTACTATCCCAACAGTTAGCGCAGCCGCTGCCAATAACGTAGCTAGCCCAGCAAGCACCGGGGCCAGTCGGCTTGGGGGTCGCGCAGCGGGCTGGCTGGTCCAAGGCGGCAGATTCGTGGTCACATTGCGGATGGTAGTCCGCAACGCGATTTCACGTTTACATCCTGATTTTTGGCCTACGTGGGCTTGGCAGACTCTCCCTGGCCGCCCTACATGACGACATGCGGCCCGAGCTAACCGATGGCCGGGAAGTCCGTCAGTCTCCGCAGAGTGCTTTCATTGTTTCGACCTGGGTGTTCGTAGCGTCCACAGCAGCCTGGAATTTCGTGGCATCGCCGAGGCTTGCTGTAGCCGCCATGGTCTGGTAGGCGTCGGCCAAAGCCCTTGCGGCATCGCGGTAATTCGACGCGAGCGCCTGGTCTGAGGACGCGGTCTCAAGAATCAGTGCAGCGTTGATCATCGAGATCCTTGCCAAAGCGGTGTCACCGTCGAGCGCCGTCTCGATATGCGCAGCTCGCGCCGCAAGCTGGTACTGACCGCATAGCCGTTCCTGAGCTGCGGACTTCTCGGCCGTGGTGTATGTCGGTTGGGGAGCCAGCCGCGCGAAAGCCGCAATGGCCGCGATCAGGGCAGCCAGGGAGAAGATGAAGGTCAGAACTGGTAGAACTTTGCCCACATGGCGCGGCGGGGAAGAGGGCAGCGGGGACGGCCAAAGGTTGGGCGCGGTGGTCACATTTCGGATCGTAGCTCGACCGGCAGGTCAGGGGTTGTCAACCCGGCATCGCTGGGTGGCTCAGTGCAGCGGTTCGGGTTCGCCGCTTAATCCGGCGCCGGTGGTACGCGGCGTATACCTGCGGTGAGCGAACCGAGCACAAGCGCGAGCGGAGTTGTGAATTTCCAACAGGTTAGGAGCAAGACCGGACCCCAAAATGTCAGGTCGAGGAGCAACAGGCGAACGTATTCGCCTCCCGCGGGTCGATCGTTATCAGAGAGAGTCGCGATTGCGGCCCCGTAGAGGAATAGGCCCGCGGCGAGACTGCATACAACCGCAACCGCCGTGGTACACCACGCCACTCGACTAAGAGTTGGCTTGACGAACCGCAGTCTGATCATCGCCCCACCGAGACGGCCGGGACGTGGTCCGGTGGATCACTGAGCAGCTGCGTGTGCGCAATAAACGGACCATGCATGAACGGCAGTAAGTTCTCTAGTTCCCACTTCCAGCCAGGCATGTCGGGGCGTACGTACGGGATCGGGGCGCCACCCCACCGACCCACTGGTGACCAGGCAGGCTTGTGCCCGGACCCCATTGACTGCCGAGTTGGCAGGGCTCCATTTGGGCATTGGGTGCCTGCCGCTCACGCCGCGCCACCGGCATCACCACGCGCTGCAGCCGCGCCATACCGCGTCGCCGCGTGGACCAACATGACGGGTTGCCTTTCGCCGCGCACTATCGGTCGAAGGCTACGCACGAACGTGAGTTCGTCAATTCACCCGACGCGGAGGCCTTTCGGACCTAGCCCGACCTTGCTGGACCGCCCCGCGCTCTACCGCCCCAACGGCTTATAGAACACCAGCCCATTGCCCTTGTTGTCGTAGACCACCGCCCGGCGCTCGTGGGCGTCGTCGTAGGGGCCCTTGACGATTCCGCCCCCGCTGGCCTCGATGGCTTTCGCGGCACCGTCCACGTCGTCGGTCTTGATCCCCACCACCACCTGGCCGTGGATGGGGTGATCCACCGCGGTCGCCAAGGCCAAAGTCACCGACCCGCCGTCGAGGGCGGCGAAGTGCGCGCCGTCGCGGAACTTCAGCGGCATGCCCAGGGTTTCGCTGTAGAACTTGATCGATTCGTCCAGGTCATCGGTGGACAAGACGATCATCCGGATGTCGTGGTCGCTCATTGCTACCTCCCGTGATTCGGCCTCGGTACAGGCTATGCCCGCGCTAGCGTCAGCGGGTGGGTAAACGCATTGCCGCCGCCGTGTTCACGCTGGCCCTGATCGCCCTGCTGGCCACCGCGGTGGTGGCGGGCCGCGCCACGCGTACCGCCGAGCCGTTCGCCGAAGGCTTGGTGCTAGACCTACCCGGCCCCGACCTCAACGTCCGCGAATACGGCGAAGGCGATGACGACCACGCCATCGTGCTGCTGCACGGCTATTCGGCCTCGATCCAATGGTGGGAGGCGGTGGCTCCGGCGTTGGCCGACTCGACCCGGGTGATCGCGATCGACCTGGTGGGCCACGGCGGCTCGGAAGCCCCCAGCGACGCCACGGCCTACAGCGCCGAAGGGCAGGCCACTGCCGTGCACCAGGCATTGGACACCTTGGGTGTGCAGCACGCGGTGCTGGTCGGGCATTCGATGGGCGGCACGGTGGCCACCGCGCTGGCCGAGAGCGCACCGGAGCTGGTGGACCGCGTGCTGGTCTCCGACACCCCCGCAGACCAGGGCCTCACCGCTATGCCCGCGCTGAGCAACGCGGTGTGCTGGCCGGTGCTGGGCCCCTCGGTGGATCAACTGCGTCGCTCGGACACGGTAGACAAGAGCTCGCTGCAGACCGGGTTTGACGCCGACTTTCCGATCCCTGCGTTCGCCTACCGATCGTTGAAGCGCATGACTCACAACGCCTTGTGCCACGCCAAGACCGCGGGGCGGCTCAACGAACAGCGTGCCGTGGCCGACAGGCTGGCGGGCCTGGGCAAGCCGGTGCTGGTGGTGTGGGGGGAGAACGACGTTTTGGCTCCCACCGCCCCGAACGTCGAACGCTATCGCAGGGCCGGCCTGCAGCCGGTCGTCATCCCTGGATCGGGGCACAGCCCCTTGGTGGAGAAGCCGGACGAATTCGTCAGTGCCATAGAGCAGTTCGTCTTCGCTCCCGGCAATCCCTAGCCGAGCCACACCTGCTGGGCCACGCGGCGGAAGTTGCCACCCAGGACGGCGCTGACGTCGGCCTCGCTCCAGCCCCGGTCACAAAGGTGTGCGCGCAGACCCAGCCAGGTCTCGGGTGTCATCCACTGGATCGGACCCCAGCGCGTGTAGCTCTGGTCGAACAGTTGCGGGTTGGCCAGCATCTCGGCGTTGAAGTCCGCATGGTCGAAGGAGTGGTCGGTGCTGACGCCCACGTGCTCGATTCCCACCAGTTCGACCGCATATTCCAGATGGCGCGTCACCGCTTCCAGGGTGGGGGTGTTGGGCCCCAAGAAGATTCCCACCGCGGTGATTCCGACGACGCCGCCGGTGGCCGCACACGCCCGCGCCTGATCGTCGGTGATGTTGCGGGGGTGATCCCACAGCGCCCGCATACACGAATGGCTGTACACCACAGGTCCCTTCGATACCGCGCACATGTCCAGGCCGGTGCGGACGCTGCAATGGGAGCCGTCGGGAACCATGCCGACGGTGTTCATCTCGGCGACGATCGCCCGGCCCCAGGAGGTCAGGCCCGCATCTGCCGAATCCAGGCAGCCGGAACCGGCGCGATTGGCGTGGTTGTAGGTGGGCAGCAAGGTGCGCACCCCGTGCGCGGCCAAAACGGCCAGGTTGGCCAGATCGTCATCGAGGGGATGGGAGTCCTCCAGGTCGAACACCACCGCGATTCCGCCCGCACCGGTGATCGTGTCGACGTCACTGACGGTGGCGGCCACCGCCAGGCCCGGGTGGGCCTCGATGGCGCGGCGAAAGTGTTGCAGCAGCGCCAGGCTGTCGGCAAGGCTCTGCGGCGCGTACCCCGCATTCACCGACAACAGCACTCCGCCGGAATGCTGGTAGCGGGTCAGCGGCGTGACCTCGGCACCGTCCTGCAACGGCAGACACGTGTGTTGGTCCCACAGCAGGGTGCTCATATCCGATGATCTTGCTCTGCACCGCCGCCGATTGCGACGCATTAATGTAGCCCTATGGCAATCGACTCGCGGCCCGCGCTCAAGTCCGACCTCCCCTCGCTGGCGAAGGCGCTGGGGCGCGCGTTCTACGACGACCCGGTGTCGATGTGGCTGCTCCCCGACGACGACGCGCGTGAAGACCAGTTGACGACGTACTTCGGCACCTCGGCCCGGGTCCATCACCTGGCCGGGGGCGGTGTCGAGGTGGCCGACGACGGTGCGGCCGTCGGTGCGGCCGCGCTGTGGGACCCGCCCAACCAGTGGAAGCAGTCGATCTGGTCCCAGCTGCGGATGGTGCCGTCCTTGTTCCGGGCGTTCGGTTTTCGCCTGGGGCAGGGGCGGGTGCTCTCAGATCTGTTGGACGCCAACCACCCCGAGGAACCGCACTGGTATTTGGCGGTGATCGGCAGTGACCCGTCGGTGCGGGGCCGGGGGTTCGGGCAGGCCGTCATGCAACCGCGGCTGGATCGCTGCGACGCGGAGCTGTGCCCGGCCTACCTGGAGTCCAGCAAGTTCGAGAACGTGCCGTATTACGAGCGTTTCGGCTTCCGGGTGATCGGCGAGATCAACCTGCCGAACGGCGGGCCCACGTTGTGGAAGATGTGGCGGGAGCCGCAGACCCCCTAAGGCGCGGCCGGCGGCTCAGTCGCTGAGCGAGCCGCCGAGCCGCTCGGCGGCGGCGATGTAGTCCTCGATGAACTCGAACACGACGTCGCGCGCGGGCTTGACCTTGTTCATCAGCCCGACGCCCTGGCCCACGAAATACGTGGAAAGCGCTTGTGCCCCAGGGTGTCCGGTGGCAGCCAGTTTGTCGATGCGACGCAGGGTGGGCTCGGCCAGCATTGACTGCAGCGGCAGCGGCAGCGTCGGGTGGCCCTTCTCATTGGGGCGCCACGCATCGGTCCATTCCGAGACCAGTTGGCGGGCGGGCTTGCCGGTGCGTGCGGTCGAGCGAATGGTGTCGCGCGACGTGGCCTCCAGCATCTTCTGCACGGTGTGCGGCTCGGTCTCGGCTTCCTCGGTGGTGAGCCACACCGAGCCCGTCCAGGCCCCGGCGGCACCCAAGGCCACGCAGGCCGCCATCTGTCGACCGGTGACGATTCCGCCGGCGGCCAGTACGGGGACTGCATTGTCGATCGCTTCGATCACTTCGGGAACCACGACCAGCGTCGACACCTCTCCGCAGTGGCCACCGGCCTCGGTGCCCTGGGCGACGATGAGGTCAACGCCGTGGGCCACCTGCTTCAGCGCGTGCTCCTTGGCGCCCACCAGGGCCGCGACCGGGATGTCGTTGTCCTTCCCGGACTTGATCATGTAGTCCGGCGGAACACCGAGCGCATTTGCCATCATCCGGATGGGGTGGGCGACGGCCACCTCGAGCAGCTGTTCTCCCGCACTGCCGGCCAGCATGGCCGAACCCACGCGCGGCTTCTCCTCGGGCTCGATGTCGTGTTGGGCCAGCAGGTCTGCGATGAAGGCCCGGTACTCAGCGGGAATACGGTCGGAAAGCTGGCCGCCCGAGAGGTTTTCGCCCTTGCCCTCGAACTTCGCCGGGACGATGATGTCGATGCCGTAGGGCTTGCCCTTGACTTGCTCGTCGATCCAGCTCAACTCCTGGTCCAACCGCTCCGGGGTGTAGGCCGCGCCGCCGAACACGCCGAAGCCGCCGGCATTGGTCACCGCGGCCACCACGTCGCGGCAGTGGCTGAACGCGAAAAGCGGGAACTCGATGCCGTACTGCTCGCAGATGGGGGTCTTCATGGTGTCGCCGCTCCTGAAGTTCGACCGGGAACGAGGAAGGCCGACGGCTGGTTCCTAGCCCCGTGGGGTGAAGTCACTGCCAGGACGCTATCCCAGCACACACGAAGCGCCGCCAGGCCCGGGTGTTGCGGGACCTGGCGGCGCTTCGATGTTCAGTTATCAGCCTGCCAGCGCGGTCAGGTCCAGCAGACCGGCCAGGTCGGTGCCGCCCAGGTCGGGGGCGGGGACCGTGCCGCTGGCCAGCAGGGCCTCCAGGCCGGTGAACTCGGCACTTCCCGGAGGCGGCAGCGGTGCGTCGGTGGGCTCAATGCGCCCTGCCCCTGTCAGCCAGGCGACCCCGCCCGCTGCCAGCTGGAGCACATCGACCGACAGACCACCGAAGAAGTCGTTGATCTGCTGACCAACCTCGGCCAGGCCGCTGATCAGGAAGATGTCCTGGTCGACGATCGACTGCAGGAACTTGTCGATGTCGGCGACCACGCCGTTGAGCAGGTAGGGGATCGTGGCGACCACCGTGCGCAGCCCGAGGGCGAGGTCGTTGCCGATGTTCGGGTAGCCGTACATCGCGATCGCGGCGGTGAGCGCCTCTTTGAGGTCGACCGGCGAGACGATGCTGTTGATGATATTGGGGTCGGTGAACATCGGGGCACCGTCGAAGTCCGACCGCAGCGGGATGCCGAAGAGCTGCAGGATGGTCGGGGTGATGTCGGCGATCGAGTAGTTCAAGTTCTGGCTGCCGTCGGTGGCGTTGTCGCCGGCCTGGTCGAAGATGACGAACTGGGTGGTCTCATTCGGCGACTGGAAGCCGTGCCCGAAGCCCAGTGACATCTGGTGGCCGTGGTCGGTGGTGATGATGATCGACCAGTCGTCGCCGGTCTCGGCCCGGGCGTAGGCGACGGCGTCCAGGATCTGCTGGATGTTTCCGCCGACGTTGATGACGGCCTGGGCGTACTCGGCCGATCCGCCGCCGTAGGCGTGGCCGGCCTCATCGGCCTGCACCTGGTAGGAGAAGATGAAGTTGTCGATGTTCGGGTTAGTGGTGGTCGCCAGAATCTGGGCGATGGTCTGCGACGTGACCTCCGCGTCGGTGTCGGCCCAATTGTTCTGGAACGGCACGTACAGGTTGTTGTCGGCCGGGTAACCGCCGGCGGCACTCATCTGGTTGATGTAGTCCCAGTCGGCGATCACCGTGGTCTGGATCTCCGGCTTGTAGTACTCGATCAGGTTGAACACGGTGGGCCATGAGTTGTACGGCGCCGCTTCGAACACGTTGTTGATCACGCCGTGCTTGTCGTCCCAGACGCCGGTGAGGATGGTCGACCACGAAGGACCGGAGATCGTGGTGTGGTTGACCTCGGTGGCCGCCCCGGTGATGCCCCAGTCCATGGCGGTCTTGAAACCGCTGTCTTCGTTGTAGGCGTACTCCAGGATCTTCGAGAGGTTGGTGCCGTCGGTGCCGATCAGCAGCACGTGCTCGGCGGCCAGCAGCCACTCTGCCGTCGAAGCGGACAGCCCGACGGGCGTTCCGACGGCGGCTCCGGTCCCGGCAACCAAGCCGGCGACGACAACACCACTCAGAAACTTCTTGGTTGTGATCACGATCGGATTCCCTCGTCCCAAGTCCTGCCAGCCAATTGATCGCGACACTATCAGTCACCCAGAGAAAACTCAGCTTTCTGGGCGATTTTCCTCATGTGAGCAGGGTGTTGCTGAGGAGTTGGCCCAGCATTTCACCTGGCCGCACACATGCCGTCCGGGCTGTATCAGCCCGCCAGGACGTCGAGGTCGAGCAGCGCAGGCAGCTCGGGGGCGCCCAGCTCAGGGGCCGCGAAGCCGGTGAACAGGGTGTCCAGCGACCCGGTGAACTCGGCGACGCCCGGAGGCGGCAGGGGCGCGTCGCTCGGCGGGATGACGCCGGCGCCGGTGAAGTACGCGACCACCCGGCCGATGTCGGTGAGCACATCTGCGGTGGCGTCACCGACGGTCTTGAGCACCCACTGGGCGCCTTCGGCCAGCCCGCTGATCAAGAAGATGTCCTGGTCGACGATCGTCTGCAGGTAGTTCAGGATGGGCGGCAGCGCGTAGTTCTCCAGGAAGTACCCGGCCCCGCCCGCCAGCGCACGGATGCTCAGCATGACGTCGATGCCGATGTTCGGGTAGCCGTAGCTTGCGATGGCAGCGGTGAGGGCCTGCTTGAGGTCGGTCGGGAAGACGATGCTGTTCAAGATGTCCGGGTCGGTCTGCATTGGGACACCGTCGAAGTCCGAGCGCATCGGGATGCCGAAGACCTGCAGGATCGTGGGGGTGATGTCGACGGTCTGATAGGTCAGGCTCTGGCCGCCGGCCTGGGCCTCGTTACCGGCCAGCGACAGCATGACGAAGCTGGAGGTCTCATTGGGCGACTGGAAGCCGTGGCCCAGGCTGAATCCGAACAGGTCTGGGTTCTGCTGGTGGCCGTGGTCGGTGACCGCGATGATCGTCCACTTATCGCCGGTGGCCTCCTCGGCGGCCGCCACCGCGTCCAGGATCTCTTTCCAGTTGGCCCCGACGTTGATCACGGCGTCGCGGTACTCGTCCGATCCACCGCCGAAGGAGTGCCCGGCATGGTCGACCTGCGACTGGTAGGAAAACATGAAGGTGTCGAGGTTCGGGTTGGTGGTGGTCGCCAGAATCCGGGCGATGGTCTCCTGGGTGACCAGCGAATCCATCTCCGCTGAGGTGGATCCACCGGTGATGCCGATGATGTTGTCGGCCGGGTAACCGCCCGTGGACGCGATCTCGGTGAACAGGCCGCGGCCGGAGATCACCGTGGTGTCGACCTCGGGCTTGAAGTACTCGATCAGGTTGAACACCGACGGCCAGGTGGTGTACGGCTCGGGCCGGTAGACGTTGCTGACCACACCGTGCTTGTCGTCCCACACGCCGGTGAGAATCGTCGACCACGACGGCGTGGACATGGTCATGTGGCCGGCGATGGTGGTGGCCGCGGTGATGCCCCGGTCCATCAGCATCTTGAAGCCGCTGTCGTCGTTGTAGGCGTACTCCAGGATCTTGTCCAGGTTGGTGCCGTCCGTGCCCAGCAGCAGCACGTGCTCGGCGGCCAGCATCCAATCGGCGGTCACCGTGGACAGGCCCACCTGCGAGCCCGCCACCGAAGCCGTTCCGGCGACCAGGCCGGCGACAGCCGCACCACAGAGCACTCGCTTGATTGTCGTCACGATCGCATTCCCTCGCCGAAGTTGTGCGGGCCAATTTGCGGCGATACTAACAGTTCCCCAGGTAATCCACAGCTTGTGCGCGAAAGCGGACTATTCCTGCAGGAAGTTACTGAGGAATCTCTGGGCGACCGACGCGATCTGGGGTATCGCGCCGGTTGCTCAGAGGTGCCTCGGGCCTGGTGTCAGCCCACTAGGGCGTCGAGGTCGAGCAGGGACTCCAATCCGGTGAACTCGGCCACGCCCGGCAGCGGCAGGGGCGCGTCGGTGGGTGCGATCACGCCCGAACCGAGCAGGTGCGTAATGGCCTGGGCCACCGTATTGGTGACGTCCACGGTCAGGCCGCCGAAGAAATTGTTGACCAGTTGAGCGCCCTCGGCCAGCCCGCTGATCAGGAAGATGTCCTGGTTGACGATCCCCTGCAGGAACTGGTCGATCTGGTTGACAAAGGTGTTGAGGAAGTAGGGGACCGAGCCCACCAACGTCCGGAACCCCAGGGTGAGCTCGTTGCCGATGTTGGGGTAGCCGTACATCGCCAGCGCCGCCAGCAGTGCCTGTTGGAGGTCGACGGGAGTGACGTGGCTGTCCAGGACGGTCGGGTCATCGGTCAGCGAGACGCCGTCGAAGTCCGACCGCAGGTCGATGCCGAACAGCGACAGGATCGTCGGGGTGATGTCGGCGATCGAGAAGTTCAGGTTCTGGCTGCCGTCGGTCGCGTTACTGCCGGCCTGATCGAAGATGACGAACGACGACGTCTCGTTGGGCGACTGGAAGCCGTGGCCGATGCTGAGGCCGGGCAGCGTCACCGTCTGCTGGTGGCCGTGGTCGGTGGTCACGATGATCGACCAGTCGTCGCCGGTGAGCGCCTGCACCTGGGCGATCGCGGCCAGAATCTGCTGGAGGTTGCCCCCGAGGTTGATGATGGCCTGTTGGTATTCCTCCGACCCGCCGGCGAACTCATGTCCGGCGTGGTCGGCCTGGCTCTGGTAGGAGAACAGGAAGTTGGAGATGTCATCGGGGTTGTCCGCGGTGGCGAGGATCTGGGCGATGGTGAGTGCGGTGACCGACGCGTCGCTGTCGGCGGGACTGTCCCCGGGCCCGACGAAGACGTTGTTGTCGACCGGATATCCCCCGGAGTCGGCCAGCTGGTTGAGGTACTCCCAGTTGCTGATGATCGTGGTGTTGATCTCGGGCTTGTTGTACTCGATCAGGTTGAACACCGACGGCCACAGGTTGTACGGCTCGGCGCGGAACAGGTTGTTGAAGACGCCGTGCTTGTCGTCCCACACCCCGGTGAGCACCGTCGACCAGGACGGTCCGGAGAGCGTGGTGTGGTTGATGATGCTGGCGGTCCCGGTGATGCCCTGGTCCATCGCGGTCTTGAAGCCGCTGTCGTCGTTGTAGGCGTATTCCAGAACCTTGGACAGGTTGACGCCGTCGAGGCCGATCAGCAGCACGTGCTCGGCGGTGAGCATCCAGTCCGCGGTCACCTTCGACAGGCCCACCTGGGTTCCGACGGCCGCGCCCGCTCCCGCTACCAGGCTGGCGGCGGCGGCACCGCAGAGAAACTTCTTCACTTTTGTCACGATCGCTGCCTCTCGCCGAAGTCGGGTGAACCGGTTGGCGGCGATGCTAGCAGTTACCCAGGAATTCCTCAGCTTTCTCGCAGTATCTGGTTGCGATGGAGTTATCCGGGTGTGGGGTGGCTGACCAGGGTCGTGCGGAACTGCATCACCCGATACGGCCAGCCCGCCGCGGTGTTCCACTGCGACACCATCAGTCCCACTCCGCAGGGGTGATCCACCCGGGAGCCGGGCAGGACGTAACCGCCATAGAGCTGGGCGACGCGGCCGCAGGCGTGGTCCTCGTCCGCCCAGGCGCAGCCAAGCAGCGGAAGCTGCAGCGGTACACGCGCCAGCGCGGCGGTGGGGGAGTCCAGTACGCGGTAGCCCAGGGCGTAGCGCGACGAGACGAATCCGCCCAGGACCCAGGTCCGCGGGGCCAGCCGGCGCAGTGACAGTTCGCCCCACGTCTCGCCGGGCGGGGTGATCGGGGCCGGGGTGTGGCCCCAGGCGCGGTGACCGTCCCGGTAACCCCAGCCCGAGTAGCGGCCCGGGTCGCCCAGGTGCTCGGGGCGCACCCGCCGCAGGATCACGCCCCTGTCGCGCCGGAATGCGGTCGAGACCACATACACCCAGCCGTCGTCGGGGTCGAAATCCCACGACCAGCATTGGGCGTGCCCCCGATGCGACCGGGCCGGGAACCGCGCCCCGAGGTGCTGCCAGGACACACCATTGTCGGCCGATCGCCAGATCTCGGTCCAGGCCACGTTGCCGAAGCCGCGGTTGACGATCGCGTGCAGGTAGAGCGCCTGGTCCACCCGCAGCAGATCGGAGGGAATCACCGTGCTGATCGCGGCGCGGTCCCACCGCGAGGCGGGTTCGCGGTGCCGGTAGTGCCACAGCTGGCGGGCGTAGTTCGGATCGGGGCCGCCGGC
The DNA here is from genome assembly GCF_002086515.1 of Mycolicibacter arupensis. Lineage (GTDB taxonomy): Bacteria > Actinomycetota > Actinomycetes > Mycobacteriales > Mycobacteriaceae > Mycobacterium > Mycobacterium arupense. The sequence continues at coordinate 20,354 of NZ_MVHH01000042.1, read as the reverse complement.
TCGCTGGTAGCGCACCCGGTGGGCGGCGTCTCCGGTGCCGATGAGAATCACCGGTGAACGCCAATCCCCTTGGCCGACAAACTCACCGGAGAAGGTGTCGCCGAACACCGACACCAGGGAACCGTTGGGCGCCAGCACTGAAGCGCCCAGGTCGGCGCACCTCACCCCCCAGCGTTCGGTGATTCCCGGGCCGGTGACGTCGGCCCACTTTCCCGAGGTGTTACGCGCGGCCGGGCACACCGGTCAGGGCTTGCTGCGCCAGCCGCCGGTGGCCAGGGCGATCATCCGGAGCTGTTTGACGGCAACCTGTTTGATCTCGGCAAGGGCTTCGGCATCGGGGGCTTCGTCGATGGCCTCCGCGGTCACGATCATCGCGTTGACGAACAGGCCCGCCAGAATATTGAGATCTTCTGCGCTCCAGCCGTCCAACCCGGGCAGCCGCGCCAAGTCGGTGGCCAGCTCGGAGGTGATCAGCCGAATCTCGGTGCGAATCGCATACCGCAGCACGGTCATTCCGCTGAAGCGCTCTCGGTTGATGAAGCGCCAGTACTCGTGGCGGGATGCCACGCTGTCGACCAGGACTTCGACCGAGGACTCGATGATCCGGCTGGGGTCCACCCCGCCGGTGCGGGCGTCGCGCAGGGTCTCGCGCAGGGCCCGAAACGATTCATCGATGAGAACCAGGCCCAGGGCGTCCATCGACTCGAAGTGCCGGTAGAACGCGGCCGGAACGATGTGCGCGGCCCGGGTCACCTCGCGGAGGCTCAGTGCGCTGAAGCTGCGTTCGTCGAGCAGGGTGAGCGCCGCGTTGATGATGGCGCGCCGGGTGGCTTCCTTGCGATCCTCACGCGAAACGCGCTCGGGCCGTTCGGGGCGGGGCGAGCGCTCGGGACGGGAGGCACGGGAAGGGCGTTCTGGCCGGGGTGGCCGCGCGCGCTCGGACCGTGAGTTCGGCGTACGACTGTTCACTGTTGTGAAGCGTAACACAACCGGCAAAAGGGCCTTGACTGATCGTGAACGAGTGTTCACTGTGTACATATGTTCACTCAAACTTTGACGCGGCGGGTCCTGGGCTCCAGCCTGGTCGATCTGCTCACCGGCCCCCACGGGGTCGACCGCTACACCGAGCTGGTGTCACCGACGTGGACCCGCAACGACGCCCGCGCCCAGGTGATCTCAGTCCAGCGCACCACTCCGCGCAGCGTGACCCTGGTGCTCGAACCCAACGATGCCTTCCAGGGCTTCACCGCGGGCCAGCACATCCAGCTGTCCGTCGACATCAATGGCCGTCGGCGCACCCGGTGCTACTCACCGGCCAACGCCGAGGGGCAGCGGCTCCTGGAGATCACCGTCGGTCTCCACGAAGGGGGCTTGGTCTCGGAGTACCTGTACCGGCAGGCCCGCCCAGGCATGGTCGTCGGCCTGGACAAGGCCGCCGGGGACTTCGTACTGCCGGCGATTCGCCCGCGCCGGATCCTGCTGATCTCCGGCGGCAGCGGCATCACCCCGGTGATGTCCATGCTGCGGACCCTGAACGCGGAACGCTATGCGGGCCGGGTCACCTTCATCCACTACGCCCGTAGCCGCGAGGAGGCCTGCTACTACGACGAGCTCGCCGCCATGCCACGGGTGCAGGTGCTGCACGGCTACACCCGCGGCATCGAGGCCGGGGATCTGAAGGGCCACTTCGGTGCGGAGCACCTGCGGGCGGCGGGGCCGGACCCCGATGCGGTGTACGTGTGCGGGCCAACGGCTTTGGTGGCCGCGGTGCGCGAGCAGCGCCCCGACGCCATTTCGGAGAGTTTCGTGCCGCCGGAGTTCGTTACGCCGGCTGACCCGTCCGGCGGGCGGGTCACGTTCCGCGGTAGCACCGTATCGGTGGTCGATGACGGCCGCCCACTGCTGGAGCAGGCTGAAGCAGCCGGCCTGACACCGGCCAGCGGATGCCGGATGGGTATCTGCCACAGCTGCACCTGCCGCAAAACCGTTGGCACGGTGCGCAACCTGATCACCGGAGCGGTCTCCACCGACGAGGGCGAAGACATCCAGATCTGCGTGTCGGTGCCCGTCGGCGACGTCGAAATCGATCTGTAGAAGCAAAGGAGCCAACCATGTCGCAACCAGTCCTCACCCGCGAAGCGCCGCAGGCGCCTGAACTGCCGCGGGTTCTGGAAAGCCCGGACCTGCCCGCGCACCTCGATGCCTTCGGTGCCGAGCTCGACGCGCTGCGCCAGAGCGTTCTCGAAGACCTCGGCGAGCGTGACGCCGACTACATCCATCGGATGATCAAGGCCCAGCGCTCCCTGGAGGTCGGTGGGCGCGCCCTGCTGTTCTTCAGCATCATCCCGCCGGCCTGGCTGGCCGGCACGGTCATGCTGGGGCTGTCGAAGATCCTCGACAACATGGAGATCGGCCACAACGTCATGCACGGCCAGTACGACTGGATGGGCGAGCCGGCTTTGTACGGCAAGCACTTCGAGTGGGACAGCGCCTGCCCCTCCGACCAGTGGCGGCATTCGCACAACTACATGCACCACACCCACACCAACATCGTCGGGATGGACCGCGACGTGGGCTACGGCATCCTGCGGATGAGCGAGAAGCAGCCCTGGACGCCGTACTACCTGGGCAACCCGCTGTACGCATTCTTGCTGATGGTGCTGTTCCAATACGGCGTCGCGGTGCACGAACTGGAGACAGAGCGCATCCGGGCCGGTGAGATCGGTATCGCCGACAAGAAGGAGATGCTTCTTGAGACCTGGCAGAAGGTGCGCCGCCAGACGCTCAAGGACTACGTCGCCTTCCCACTACTGGCCGGACCGTTCGCGCCGTTGGTGTTCGCCGGAAACATGACCGCTAACCTGATGCGCAACATCTGGGCGTACACGATCATCTTCTGCGGGCACTTCCCCGATGGCACACGCGAATTCACCATCGAGGAGACCGCGAACGAGACACGCGGGATGTGGTACTACCGCCAGATTCTCGGATCGGCGAACCTCACCGGCGGCAAGTGGTTCCACATCTTCTCCGGGAACCTCTCGTTCCAGGTCGAGCACCACCTGTTCCCCGACCTGCCCGCGCACCGCTACGCCGAGATCGCGCCGCAGGTCCGCGAGATCTGCGAACGCTATGGCGTGCCCTACAACACCGGCCCGCTGCTCAAGCAGTTCGGCACCGTGGTTCGCAAGATCTGCAAGCTGGCCCTGCCCTGGAACTGAGTCAGACGCGAGGACCCAGCAGGGCGTTGGAGGCGTCGATGGCCGGCTCGGTGATGACGCCGATATCGGCACCGTCCTCGAAGGCCAGCGCCGTGAGCTCCCGCAGACCTCCCAACAGGATCACCGCGAGGGCTGGGCTCAGGGCCGGCAGGTCCGCCCGGCGAAAGCCCGGACTTCCACTGAGTTCGACCAAGAGGTCGGTCATGCGTTGCAGCCCGCGCCGCTGCGCCGGACGGGCGATCTCGCCGAGCGAGGGCATGTCGCGAATCCAGCTCAGCGTGATGGCCGCCCGGTCCCGTACCTGGGCGACATAGGCCTGTACCGCCTGGCGGATCTGGACCTGCCAATCGGCCTCCGGGTCCACCGCCGCCCTAATCCGCACCGCCAGCGCCTCGTTATCGGCGCGCAGCAGCTCCAGGTAGCACTCTTCCTTGCTGGCGAAGTGGTCGTAGAAGGTGCGCTTGGAGGTGCGGGCGGCGCGCACGATCTCCGCGACTGTGCTGGCCCGGTATCCCCGCTCGGCGATCGATTCGGCCAGGCCGTCGAGCAGTCGACGCCGGAAAGGGTCGGCGGTTTCGGCCGCCGGGACATCGATGGCAGTCATCGTCATTTCCGCACCTCCCTGCGCGTAAATATTGCCACCCGTTGGTACTAAAGGGTACCGTGACCCGCAAGCATTTGGTACGCAGTGGTACCACGGGATCACGTCGGGAGGCGTCGCATGACTTACACGGTTGCCGGTACGGCAACGGAGACCGCTGAGGCGTCAGTCTCGCCGGCGATCAACCTGCCCCCCGGACCGCGTGCCTCGAAGTTGACCGCCGGACTGCTGTTCATCCTGTCGCGGCGCACGGCGCTCAAACGCCTGACCCGCAAATATGGCGCCGCGATCTCCGTCGACGTGCCGATGTTCGGCCCGACGGTGCTGATCACCGACCCGGAACTGGCCAGGCAGGTTTTGCTCACCAGTCCGGACGATCTCGGCAACGTCCAGCCCAACCTGTCGCGGATTCTCGGGGCGGGGTCGGTGTTCGCGCTCGACGGTGCGGCGCACCGGCGGCGCCGCAACCTGCTGAGCCCGCCGTTCCACGGCAAGCGCGTCCGCGCCTACGAGCAGATCATCGTCGAGGAGACCCTGCGGGAGATCGCCACCTGGCCCATCGGAAAGCCCTTCGAAACTCTGCGGCCGATGAACAGGATCACCATCAACGTGATCCTGCGGGCCATCTTCGGGGCCGAAGGCGCCGAGTTGGACAAGCTGCGGATCGGCCTGCCCAAGTGGGTGACACTCGGCTCCCGGCTGGCGGCCCTACCGATCCCGATCCGTCCCTATGGCCGGCTCACCCCGTGGGGCCGGCTGGCCGCGTGGCGCGCCGAGTACGAGATCGTCCTGGACAAGCTGATCGAGGACGTCCGTGCCGACCCGGATTTCGAGAGCCGCTCCGACGTGCTGACTCTACTGTTGAGCAGCACCTACGAGGACGGCACCGTGATGACCCGCCAGGAGATCGGCGACGAGTTGCTGACCCTGTTGGCCGCCGGACATGAGACCACGGCGTCGACCATGGCGTGGGTCTTCGAGCGACTCAGCCGATTCCCTAGACTGCTCGACGAATTGACCGCCGAGGCGGACGCCGGCGGTGCCACGTTGCGGCGCGCCACCATTCGCGAGGTGCAACGGGTGCGCACCGTGATCGACTTCTCGGGACGTCACGTCTACGCCCCCAGCATCCAGATCGGGGAGTGGGTGATACCGCGCGGCCACTCGGTGATCGTCGCCATCAACCAGGTCCACCAGAACCCCGCCGCGTTCAACGACCCCGACGACTTCGACCCCAAGCGTTACCTCGACGGCAGCCCGTCGGCCTTCGAGTGGATGCCCTACGGCGGGGGGACTCGGCGCTGCCCGGGCTCGACTTTCGCCAACCTGGAAATGGACGTGGTGCTGCGTACCGTGCTGCAGCGCCTGACCATCGAACCCACCAGCGCCCCGGGCGAGAAGTTTCACTCCCGGGGCATCGCCTTCACCCCGAAGAAGGGTGGTCAGATCACGGTGCGCCCCCGGGAGTGACCCCGGCTAGCGCTGCGGCTGCAGCTGCCAGTTCGGCCGGATGTAGTGGCAGGTGTAGCCGCCGGGGAACCGCTCCAGGTAGTCCTGGTGCTCGGGCTCGGCCTCCCAGAAGTCGCCGGCGGGGCTGACCTCGGTCACCACCTTGCCGGGCCAGCGCCTGGATGCGTCCACGTCGGCGATGGTGTCCAGCGCGATCTGGCGCTGCTCCTCATCGAGGTAGAAGATCGCCGAGCGGTAGCTGGTGCCCACGTCGTTGCCCTGTCGATTCCGGGTCGTCGGGTCGTGGATGGCGAAGAAGAACTCCAGCAGGCTGCGGTAGTCGGTGGCCGCGGGGTCGAAGGTGATCTCGATGGCCTCGGCATGGGTGCCGTGATTGCGGTAGGTGGCGTTGGGGACATGGGGGTCGCCGGTGTAGCCGACCCGGGTGGTCACCACGCCGGGCTGCTTGCGGATCAGGTCCTGCATGCCCCAGAAGCAGCCGCCGGCCAGGATCGCTCTCTGGTAGTTGGTCATGCTCCCGATTATCCGCAGCTAGCCGCCGGCCGCCACCGGATACGAGCGGTAGCTGGTCAAGACCGCGCTGGGTTCGCGCTGGGGTGGCGCGGCGGCGGTCAACTCGGGGAAACGGTCGAACAGGGCGGCCAGACCCAACCGAATCTGCATGCGCGCCAGCGGCGCGCCCAGGCAGACATGCGGTCCGAACCCGAAGCCCAGGTGCCCGGTCTGCGAACGGGCCAGGTCGAGCCGGTCGGGATCGGGAAACGCCGCCGGGTCGCGGTTGGCCGCCGCCAGCCCCAACAGGATCGGGGCACCCGTTTCGATCACGTCGTCGCCGATCTCGATCGGGGCGCTGGCCACCCGGGAGATCATCAGGGCCGGGCTGATGAACCGGACCAATTCGTCGACCGCCTGCGGGGACTCGGCAAGCAGGCCGCGTTGCTCGCGTTCGTCGATCAGCAACGCGGCCGCCCCCGTGAGCACGGCCGTGGTGGTGTCGTGGCCGGCCGACAACAGGAAGATCGCGTTGTGCAGCAGTTCGTCATCGGTCAGCGGCAGCCCGCTGCTGGCCACCACGGACAGCAGATCATGCTCCGGGTCGGCGCGCCGCAGCTCCAGCAGATCGGCGAGCAGGGCTTTCATCCCGGCCGCGGCCTCGTCCGCGGCGACGAACACCTCGCGGGAGGCCGCCGGCTCCAGGGCAGCGATCAGCGCCATGGACCACGCCGCCAGATTGTCCAGTTCGCTGTCGGGCACACCTAGCAGGGTGGCGATTGCCCCCAGCGGCAACGGCTTGGCGAACTCTGCCACCAGGTCGAAGCCGCCCTCGTCCAGCCCGGCCGCCAAGGACCGAGCGCGCTCGGCCACCTCGGCCTCGAACGAGGCCAGCGCCCGCGGCGTGAAAGCCCGAGACAACGGCGCCCGAAGCCGGCGGTGGTCGTCGGCGGAGCGGTAGAACAGGTTGTTCTCCACGTGGGTCAGGTACGGGCGGCCCGGTTCGAGCTTGTTGCGGTACAGACTGCGCCGGTCCGTGCTCACCCTGTCGTCGCGCAGCATCGCCAGCACATCGGCGTAGCGCGTCAGCACCCACAGCCCCTGGCTGCTGCGGTGCACCGGCTCGGCGTCGGCGAACCGGCGCTGGTACGCCAGGGGGTCGACGTGCAGCGCCGGGTCGCGGAAGTCGAAGTCGAGCGCGTCCATCAGGTGCGTTCGGCGATCCAGGACGCCACCAGGTCGGCGCAGACGGTGCGACTGTCGCTCGGCTGCTCCAGGTAGTGGTCGCCGGCGATGAAATGGAGCTGCTTGTCGGTGCTGGCCAGCGAGTCATGGATGTGCTGGGCGTCGCTGGGGAACACGCCGGTGTCTGCGGTGCCCTGAATCACCAGCGAGGGCAACGTGATCCGGCCCAGGTGCGGCGTGCCCTGGCAGAACGATGTCTGCAGGCTCCACATCGACAGCCACGTCCGCAGCGTGCAGTGCGCGGCGATGTTGTAGGGCGCGCGGTTGGCGCGTCGCGGGTCGCCCAGATAGCACAGGTTCAGCGGACGGTCCGACGGGTCGAGCGAGGGGTCCAGGTAGCGCGGGTCGGCCCACACCCGGTGCACCGAGAACGACCGGTCGTAGGTGCCGCCGGCCTTCAGCCGCTTCAACTCCGCCTGTGCCCACTCGGTGATCCGGTCATTGCGGTCCCGCTGGGCCTGGCGATAGCGGGCGATGAATTCGGGGGTGTAGGGCGGGGTGTTCTGCTCGGCGAACATGTCCAGAGACGAATCGCAGGACAGCGGGTCGGTCTCGTCGGTCACCGAGGGGTCCATCCACGCGGTCAGCACCTCGGGGCGTCCGGCGTGTGCCTGGGTAGACACATACAGATCTCCGGGCGGCAGTGCGTTGCACGCGTCAGGCACCGGGCCGCCGCCGACGGTGGTGATGTGGGGGTCCACCGACTGTGACTGGTAGGCCGCCATCAACGATCCACCGCCGGAATTGCCGAGCAGGACGATGGTCTCGACCCCGGCCTTTTCCCGCAGCCACTGCACCCCGGCCGCGATGTCCAGCAGCGCGTGCTCGAGCAGGAACAGCGACTCGCCGCTGCGATACCGGGTGTTCCAGCCCAGGAAGCCGTAGCCGCGTTCGGCGATCAGCGGTGCCAGGTAGTGCTCGGCGAAGTCCACGTTGTAGTGGCTGGCGATCACGGCCACCTTCGGCTTGACGCCGGACGGGGTCCAGTACAGCCCCTGAGCGGGGTGATACCCGGCGGGGTTCACGCCCGCCGATGCCGAAGTGAGCGAAACGAATTCGCGGGTTACTGCCACTGCATTGCTCCTTTGATCATCAATCCTGTTCGCGCCAGGTCACCGCGCGATACCACGTGTCGGTCAGTGTCCTGATCGCCGCTTCTTCGTCCAGTTCGCGCCCGGCGACGTCGCCGCCTGCCACCAGCCAGACATAGGTGAAGTTGTTGAGCATGGCCACTATCGCCGACCCCACCAGTTCGGGGTCCGCGCCAGGCGCATATCCCTTGCGCTGCGCCATCCGCACCGTCTGCGCCACCCAGTCGATGGCGTCGGCGCACATGTCGCGCCAGCGCTGCGCGAATTCGTCGTTGATCATCGCCAGCTGGAACACCCCGACCATGACGCCGAGGTGTTCGCGGTAGGTGTCCCAGTGCGCGCGCACGGACTCCTCGATGATCTCGTGCAGATCTTGGCCCGGGTGCAACGCTTGCACCGCACGGCTTTTCGCCGAGGCGCGGAAGTCCTCGGCCAACGATGCCAGGAGGTCTTCCTTGGACTCGAAGTAGTGGTAGAACGACGCCGGCGAGCGCCTGGCGGCGGAGGTGATGTCGGTGATCGTGGTCTTGAAGAAGCCCTTGCGGGCGATCACCTCACGGCCCGCCTGCTCCAGCCGTGCCTGGGTGTCGCGGCCCCGGACGGTGGGGCGGGGGGCCGACCCGTCCGCGGACCCGCCGTCCGCGGAGGTCACGACGTCTCCGCCTGGTCCAGTTCGGCCGCCAAGTCGGCCAGTCGAAGTTCGCCGGCCGGCGTCTGGCCGCCGGCGGCCAGGAAGCGCTGCATCTTCGGCAGCGCGGCACCGCGGCGAAGCATCCGGGCGAATGCGGAGCGCTCCACCGCCAGTCCGGTGTCCAGGTCCGGGGCGGCCAAGGTGGCCTTCACGTCGATGATGTCGGCCAGCGGCACCGTGGCGATGCGCTCCACCAGCCGGTGGAGGAATGGCCCGATCTCGTCGGGCGCCAATGCCCGGTTGACCAGCCCGTAGCGTTCGGCGAGGGCGGCGTCGAGGTCGTCGTGGGCCAGGATGACCTCCAGCGCCCGGCCCCGCCCCAGCAGAGCGAGCAGGTGCTGCGGACCCGAACCGGCCGGGATGACGCCGATCCCGGTCTCGATCTGGTTGAACAGCGCGCGGCCGGTGACCGCAAACCGGAGGTCGAGATTGACCAGCAGCTCCATCCCGCCGCCGGCCACCCGTCCGGCGACCACGCCGATGGTGACCTGATCGAGCGCCCGAAATGCGCCGACCAGATCCTGGAAGGAGCCGCAGGCGCCTTCGGTGTCGTCGACGGAGGCCGCCAACAGCGCGAGGTCCACGTGGGCGATGAAGAAGTCGGGGTTGGCGCTTTCCAGAACCACCACCCGCACATCGCTACCGGCGGGAGAGCGCAGCCACTTCACCAGTCGCCACAGGTCGCCCATCATGGCGGCGTCCATCAGGTTCATCTCGCCGTGGCTGATGAGCACCCGGGCCACCGGGCCGATCTGGCTGACCTTCAGCGACGCCAGGGAATCGACGCCCATGACTGCCCGATTCAGCCGAGCTGGGTGGTGGTTGTCTTCGACGTGACCACCTTGGGATCAGCCGCCCGCTCGGTGCTGTTGAGCAGCTTGTGTGCCTGCTCGGGGTCGGGTTCGAACCCGGGGGTGTCGCGGCACAGCTCGATCATGATGCCGTTGGGGTCCAGGTAGTACAGCGAGTGGCACCAGCCGTGGTCGACGTCCATGAGCGCCTTGATGCCGGCGGCTTCCATCCGGGCCCGGACCTCGTTCTGCTTCTCCTCGGTGGCCCGGAACGCGAAGTGGTTCACCCACACCGGCAGCCCGTTCGGGCGGGACAGCGAGCTGGACCAGTCGGGCTTCTCTCCGACGCCGTGCAGGTCGAAGAACGCGATGCAGGAGCCGTCGCCCAGGTCGTAGAACACGTGCCGGAAGAAGCCCTCTTGCAGATGTTCGACTTCGGTGTGCACCAGCGGGAGGCCCAGCAGGTCCTCATAGAAGTGGTTCGTGGCCTCAAGGTCCGCGCAGGCGTAGGCCGCGTGGTGCAGGCCGACGGTGGGCTTGGGTGACGTCACGGGCTGCCGAACCTCCTCATGGCCCGCGGTGGGCCGACGGCGTCACCGTAGCACTGTTGGTGAATATAAACCCAGATTCGATTTCGGTGGAGTTCCCTCGACAACATGGCTAGAACGTGTTCTAGTTCTTCGCATGACGAATCCGCAGTTCAGCCGCGCAGAACTCGCCGCGGCATTCGACGTGTTCGAGCAGACCGTCGCCCATGCCGCCGAGACCAAGGACTGGGATGCCTGGGTCGCCCATTACACCCCCGACGTCGAATACATCGAGCACGCGATGGGCACCATGCACGGCCGCGACGAGGTCCGCAGCTGGATTCGAAAGACCATGTCGACCTTCCCCGGCAGCTACATGACGGAGTTCCCGGCGCTGTGGACCGTCATCGATGAGGAGCGCGGGCGCATCATCTGCGAGCTGGACAATCCGATGCGCGACCCCGGCGACGGCACCATCATCAGCGCCACCAACATCTCGATCGTCACCTACGCCGGTGACGGCCTGTGGTCCCGCCAGGAAGACATCTACAACCCCCTGCGCTTCGTCACCGCGACCATGAAATGGTGCCGCAAGTCCCAGGAGCTCGGCACCCTCGACGACGAGGCGGCCGCCTGGATGCGGCAGTTCGGAGGTAACGCGTGAGGGGCAAGCCCAAGCTCGTCATCGGCGCCAACGGGTTCTTGGGGTCACACGTGACCCGCCGGCTGGTCGACGCCGGAGAAGACGTGCGCGTGATGGTGCGCCCGAGCGCCAACACGACCGCCATTGACCATCTCGACGTCACCCGATTCCACGGCGACATCTTCGACTCCGCCACCCTCGCCGAGGCGATGGCCGGCTGCGACGACGTCTACTACTGCGTCGTGGACACCCGGGCGTGGCTCCAGGACCCGAGCCCGCTGTTTCGCACCAACGTCGAGGGAACCCGCAACGTCCTGGAGGTCGCCAAGAAAGCCGGCCTGCGCAGGTTCGTGTTCACCAGCAGCTACGCCACGGTCGGCCGTCGCCGCGGTCACGTGGCCACCGAGGACGACATCATCAACCCGCGTGGGCTGACCCCCTACGTGCGCTCACGCGTGCAGGCTGAAGAGCTGGTGCTGCGCAGCGCCACCGAATCCGGCTTGCCCGCGGTCGCGATGTGCGTGTCCACCACCTATGGCGACGGTGACTGGGGCCGGACCCCGCACGGCGCGTTCATCGCCGGGGCGGCCTTCGGCAAGCTGCCTTTCCTGATGAAGGGGATCGAGCTGGAGGTCGTGGGGGTCGACGACGCAGCCCGCGCGATGATCCTGGCCGCCGAACACGGCCGCAACGGCGAGCGCTACCTGATCTCCGATCGGCTGATCCAGCTACAGGACGTCGTCAAGATCGCCGCGGATGAGGCCGGGGTGCCGGCGCCGTCGCGCTCGATTTCGGTGCCGGCGCTGTATGCCCTCGGTGCGTTGGGCAGCCTCCGGGCCCGTCTGACCGGTAAGGATGCGGAACTGAGCCTGAAGTCGGTGCGGATGATGCGCGCCGAAGCTCCGGTGGACCACAGCAAGGCGGTGCGCGAGCTCGGCTGGCAGCCCCGGCCGGTCGAGGAATCGATCCGGGAGGCCGCGCGTTTCTGGGTGAAACTGCGTGACGCCAAGAAGCGAGGTACCCCCGGATGACACACGGATCTTCTGATGGACGGCCAATCCATACCCCCAGCGCGGATTACCCGATCACCGTGACCCCGACCGGCCGACAGGTCACCGTCCGAGTCGGCGGCGAGGTGGTGGCGGACAGCGCTGCCGCATTGACTCTGCAGGAGGCGAATCATCCTGCAGTGCAGTACATTCCGCTGGCCGACGTGCGTCAAGGCGTATTGAGCAGGACGGCCACCACCAGCTACTGCCCGTTCAAGGGCGACGCCACCTACTACAGCGTGACCACTGCGGACGGCCAGACAGTCCCCGACGCGATCTGGACCTATGAGCAGCCGTTTCCGGCGGTCGCGGCGATCGCCGGGCATATCGCCTTCTACCCGAACAAAGCCGAGATCAGCATCGCCGGAGACTGAGGGCCCCTAGAGCCCCAGCAGTGGCCCGGCGTAGCGGGTGTCGGTGTACTCACGCACCGATACGATCCGCCCGTCTTGGGTGTCGACGATGAACACCAGGGGACTGTCGTAGTGCGAACCGTCGGCGGTGACGCAGTCACCCAACGCTTCGATCACCACGGTCTCGTGCTCGTTGATGCAGCGCACCAGATCCAACTCGATCCGCAGCCCGCGGCGGCGCTGCTCGACCTCCAACCGCAGCGTGTCCTTGTCGACGGCCTCGCGGGTCAAGATGGTCCACCAGGTGAAGTCGTCGCTGACCAGCGAAAAAATGTCGTCTAACTCGTCGTCGCCGCAGATCCCCTGCAGAAACATCCATGCCAACTCAGCCTGCGGATCATCGAACGGGGTAGCCACTTGACTATCGTGGCCTGACGACGCGGACCGGTCAACGCGGACAACGGATCCTTATGATTGCGCCATCAGTACTTCGCTCCGCCGAACGGTCACTTTTGCCGGGCCGGCCAGTCCTGCGCTGGCCCTGGCTCCGCTGCGCCGCGGGCCGGGCGATCCTTGTCTGCAGGTCCACGACGGTGCCTTCTGGCGGACCAGTTTGATGCCCAGCGGGCCGGTGACGGCCCGCATCAGCCGGAGCGCGACCGAGGCAGTCGGCTGCGAGGCCTGGGGCGCCGGAGCCGAAGAGTTCCTTGACGCCGCGCCAGGTCTGCTCGGCGCCCACGACGTGGCGACCGACTTCGTCCCGACCGATCCGACAGTGGCCGCCGCACACCGGCGGGTGCCGCACCTGCGGTTGGGGCGCACCGGACGGGTGCTCGAGGCGCTCGTCCCGGCCGTGCTCGAACAGCGAGTGCCGGGTGCCGACGCCTTCCGGGCGTGGCGCGTGCTGGTGACCGAATTCGGCTCGGCTGCACCAGGTCCAGCGCCGGCAGGCATGCGGGTTCCGCCTTCGGCGCAGACCTGGCAGGCGATTCCGTCCTGGAAGTTCCACCTCGCCAACGTTGACGGAGGGCGGGCCCGCACCATCGTGGGATGCGCGCGGCGGGCCTCGGCGCTGGAAAGGCTGGTGGCCCGCCCGCCCGCAGAGGCCAGGGCGGCCCTGATGTCGTTACCCGGTGTGGGGGAGTGGACCGCGGCCGAGACCGCGCAGCGCGCGTTCGGTGACGCCGACGCGTTGTCGGTCGGGGACTACCACTTGGCGACGATGATCGGGCGCACACTGCGGGGGCTTCCGCTCGATGCGCTGTTCACCGATGCCGACATGGTGACGCTGATGGAGCCGATGCGGCCCCACCGGCACCGAGTGGTGCGGTTGCTGATCGAAAGTGGGCTCGCTGTCAGCAAACGTCGCGGAGCGCGCTTGCCGGTGCAGCGGATCAGCGCGCTGTAGGCGGGGTGCCGGCCGTGGATGAGGACGCCGTGGCAAACCTGCCGGAGTCCAGCGCGTCGAGAAGTTGGCCGGCGATCCATTCGAACGTCGAGCTGTCGCGCGGCAGCAGCGCCTGCTCGTAGCCGATCAGCAGATAGATCGCCCAGTTAGCGAACAGTTGCGCTTGGCGCTCGTCCCCGAGTACCTCCAGAGCCGATTCGCGGAGAATGTCGAAGCGTTGCTGGTCCACTTCGGTCTGCATCGCATGTACCCGCGCATCAGCCGAGCTCCAGGCGCGGATCGCGGCTTCGGCGCTGTGCGGCAGCGTCAGGCCGATCTGGATCAGGCTGTCGAGCCGCTGACGTGGGTCGGGTATTGCCCGGACAAACTCCACCTGCTGGACGGTGCGTTCCTCCAGCCAGTGTTGCACCAGGTCACGCGTGTAAACCGGCCAGCTGGTGAAGTAGTGGTAGAACGACCCGGTGGTCACGCCGAGCCGATTACAGACCTCCGCGAGCTTGAGTCCGCCGTAGCCCAATTCGGACAGCACCTCAAGACCGGTCTCGAAGTACGCCTGACGAGAGAGTAGCGCGCCCATAAGTCGACTTTAGTTCGCTGGGCTTCGTTAGGGTACAGCACGGCCTACTCTTAAGTGAATCTTCGTGATCGTGATGTTGTGGCGCGGAAATCGGCTTTCGGTGCCACACTTGAGCGGTGCAGAACGCGGCACTGCGGAGGGTAGGGCGGCCCCGGGGGGCCCGCTCGAATGAGACGCGCGAGCGAATCGTCACTGCCGCCAGGGGACTCTTCGGCGAATTCGGCTACCACGCAACAACGTTCCAAGCGGTGGCCGAACGGGCGCAGCTGACGCGCCCGGCGATCAACCACTATTTCCCCAACAAGCAACTGCTTTATCAGGCGGTTCTTGCCCAGGCTGCGGCTATGTTCGAACGTGCAGCCGAACAGGCGCGCGCCGAGCCGACCCTGATCGCTCAGCTGTCTTCGTTGATCGCGTCGGCGGCTCAACTCGGTGAGGACGACCGCACAGCGGCGGCGTTCGCGGTCACCGCGGTGGTCGATGCTCAGCGGGACCCGGCCTTGCGGGCGCTGGCCGGCGACATCCAGGGCCTGCCCCGGACATTTCTGACCCAGGCGGTCGGCGATGCCATCGCGCGCGGTGAGCTCGTCACCACCTCGAATATCCCCGAGCTGGCCGAGATGCTGCTGGCCGTGTTGTGGGGCATCGCGTTCTACATCTCGCTGGGCGGCAGCCAGGCGGACCCGGCGGGCGTGGTCGCCTCGCTACAGGCGCTGTTGACGCAGCAACTCTGGAAGTTGCAACAGCCCTCCGACGACAAGAGTTAATAGTCCGGCTAACTTTCATCGGTACTATGGCGTCCACCACGGCCGCTAGCAGATGAAGGAAGCCCATGAGCGCACTTCGCACCCACGACGACAGCTGGGATATCGCCACCAGTGTCGGCTCGACCGCCGTCATGGTGGCCGCCGCCCGGGCATCGGAGACGGAGAGCGCCGACCCGCTGATTCGCGACCCCTACGCCAAGCTGCTGGTCGCCGGGGCCGGCACCGGGGTGTGGGAGGCCCTGCTCGACGAATCTCTGGTCGACAAGGTGGCTGAGATCGACCCCGAGATCGCCGCCGTCTATCAGCACATGCGCAACTACCAAGCCGTTCGCACCCACTTCTTCGACGCCTACTTCGCCGAGGCCGTCGAATCCGGTATCCGGCAGGTGGTGATCCTGGCCTCCGGACTGGACTCGCGGGCCTACCGACTGGACTGGCCGGCCGGAACCGTCGTCTACGAGATCGACCAACCGAAAGTCTTGGACTACAAGGAACAGACGCTCGCGGCCCACGGCGTGACGCCGGCCGCGGTGCGGCGCGCCGTGGCCATCGACCTGCGCCAGGACTGGCCGGCCGCCCTGGCCGCCGCCGGCTTCGACGCTGCCGCTCCGACGGCATGGCTGGCCGAGGGACTGCTGATGTACCTGCCGGCCGAGGGCCAGGACCGGCTGTTCGAACAGATCACCGAACTCAGCGCGCCGGGAAGCCGGATCGCGGCGGAGACCGCGGGCAACCACCGCTCCGATGAGCGTCGTGAGCAGATGTCGGAGCGATTCAAGAAGATCGCCGAGACCATCGGTCTGACGCAGACGGTCGACATTGAGGACTTGATGTATCGCGACGAAGACCGTGCCTCGGTCGGCGCGTGGCTCGACGAGCATGGCTGGCGGGCCAGCGCCCAGCCCTCCACCGCCGAGATGCGCCGACTGGACCGCTGGACGGGCGTCACGATGACCGACGACGAGGACGCCTTCTCCGAGTTCGTCACCGCAGTTCGCACCTGAGCCGCACAGCCGACCCGGCATAGCGGCCCCGATTCATTCCCCGTATACAGAGAAAGCCTGGAAGTGGCGTGCCGCTTGTTCCAGGCTGTTCTAGCGTGGCGATCGAAATCGAGGAAGGAAACTGATGTCCGGAGTGCAGGATCGTGTAGTCGTCGTCACCGGAGCCGGTGGCGGGTTGGGCCGTGAATACGCGCTGACCCTGGCCCGCGAGGGCGCCTGTGTGGTGGTCAACGACCTCGGTGGTGCCCGCGACGGCACCGGTGCCGGGCACAACATGGCCGACCAGGTGGTCTCGGAGATCAAAGAGGCCGGCGGTCGGGCCGTCGCCAACTACGACAGTGTCGCCGACGCCGAGGGCGCGGCAAACATCATCAAGACCGCGGTGGATGAGTTCGGCAAGATCGACGGCGTCGTCAGCAATGCCGGCATCCTGCGTGATGGCACCTTCCACAAGATGACGTCGGAGAACTGGGACGCCGTACTGCAGGTGCACCTCTACGGCGGGTACAACGTGGTCCGGGCAGCGTGGCCGCACTTCCGTGAGCAGGGCTTCGGTCGTGTCGTGGTCGCCACCTCCACCAGTGGCCTGTTCGGCAATTTCGGGCAGGCCAACTACGGCGCCGCCAAGCTCGGGCTGGTCGGCATGATCAACACGCTCGCCATCGAGGGCGCCAAGTACAACATCAAGGCCAACGCGATCGCCCCCATCGCGGCCACCCGGATGACCGAGGACATCCTGCCGCCGGAGGTGCTGGCCAAGCTCAAGCCCGAGTACGTCGCGCCGGTGGTGGCCTACCTGTGCACCGAAGAGCTCGCCGAGACCGGCTCGGTGTTCATCGCCGGTGGTGGCAAGGTGCAGCGCGCGGCGCTGTTCGAGAACACCGGAGCCCTCTTCGAGAACCCGCCGTCGGTCGATGACGTCGCGGCGCAGTGGTCGACGATCGCCGACCTGTCGGCGGCCAAGGCAGCCAACTTCTCGCTCTAATCGCAGCGCACCGGCGCCGACCGAGCCCCTCAGCCGCGCAGCGCGCTGCGCAGCCCGTCTCGGTCGGCGTCGGTGACTCCGGCGGCCTGCAGGAAGCCGTCGAACGACCCGAAGTTCGTCTCGATCGAGCGTTCGGCGGCATCCAGGTAGTCGGCGCGTACGCCGAGCACCTCGTCCGAGAGCCGTGCCTCGGTGAACGTCAGCACTTCGGGCGTGATCTCGGTCTCGGGGCGCTCGCGGATCATCTCCATGATGCGATCCCGCAGTACCGGCACCGCGGTGTTGCTGTGCAGGTAGTCGGCGACCACGGCGTCTCGGTCCACCCCGGCCGCCCGCAGCACCACCGCCACGACGAATCCGGTGCGGTCCTTGCCGGCGAAGCAGTGGGCCAGCACCGGCCGCCCGGACGCCAGCAGCGACACCACCCGTTGCACTGCCCGGCGCGAGCCGGCCAGCGTGGGGAAGCGTTCGTATTCCTCCAGCATGTAGCGGGCGGCGACGTCGGCGGCGGAATCATCTTCGGGCTTCTCGGCCATCATGTTGCGGAACGCGTCCTCGTGCGGCGCCGAGCTGTCGGGGGACTGATCGCCGGCCAGATCCGGGAACGGCAGCAGGTGAATGCCGACGCCGGTGGGCACCAGACCCGGACCGCGGCGGGTGACCTCGCGCGGTGATCGCAGGTCGGCCACGTCGGACACGCCGAGCCGCACCAGTTCCTCGCGGCCGCCGTCCTCGAGGCGACTCAACTCGCTGGAGCGGAACAGGCGGCCGGGGCGCAGCGCCCCGGTGGTCTCGGAGACGTCGCGAAAGTTCCACGCCCCGGGCAGAGTCGGCTGGGAGGTCACCCGGCCACGATAGGACACCATGCTGATGGCGCCGCTCATCAGACGAGCGACGGCCCCCGATCCGGGCGGGATCAGGGGCCGTCAGTCAGGTTCACGGGAGCCGGTTTACACCGGGGGGTAATTCTGCGGGGGGTAGCCGCCGCCGCTTTCGACGCCACGAATGCCCCAAGTCAGATACTTGAAGAAGAACTCGGCCTCATCGCTCAGCTCGTAATCCGGATTCGGATCGTAACCGTAACCAGGACCCATGTCGTCAACCCCTTAGCTTGGATTCCGCCAGTTTAGTCGGCCCGTCAACGTCCCAACAGCGGACTGCCTAGAATCCTTCCAACCAGTTGATTGATACGGCCGAGAACACCCGGCCTGGCCGAAGAGTGAGTGCACATGGCAAACGGCAAGGCTACGCCGTCGGGATCTGCCCAGGCCCCGTCTCGCCGCGAGGAATTACTCGCGGTCGCAACCAAGCTGTTCGCCGCCCGCGGCTACCACGGCACCCGGATGGACGATGTGGCCGACGTCGTGGGGCTGAACAAGGCGACGGTCTACCACTACTACGCCAGCAAGTCGCTGATCCTCTATGACATCTACCAGCAGGCCGCAGAACGGACGTTGGCGGCCGTGCACGATGACCCGTCGTGGACCGCGCGGGAGGCGTTGTACCAGTACACGGTGCGTCTGCTCGACCAGATCGCGGTGAATCCCGAAGGTGCCGCGGTCTATTTCCAGGAGCAGCCTTACATCACCGAGTGGTTCACCGAAGAGCAGGTCGTCGAGGTCCGGGAGAAGGAAGCCCAGGTCTACGAGCACGTGCACGGCCTGATCGACCGCGGCATAGCCAGCGGCGAGTTCTACCCGTGCGACTCGCACGTGCTGGCATTGGGCTACATCGGCATGACCCTGGGTGCGTATCGGTGGTTGCGGCCCAGCGGCCGGCGCAGTGCCAAGGAGATCGCCGCGGAGTTCAGCACCGCCCTGCTGCGCGGGCTGATCCGTGACGAGAAGATCCGGGTCGAGTCACCGCTGGGGGTGTAGGCTTCAACGTCGCATTACGGCGGGGGTCTCTCGCGCCGGGCCACGTTGTCGGCGCGCTCGGCCGCGATGCACCGGAGCCGGTCTTGGGCCCGGGTGCTCCGGCGGGTGGGCATCATGACGTCACGCCCGTGATCCGGTGCCGCTACCGCGATGGTGGCCGGTAGCGCGGCGGTGGGCAGGCACAGGCTGGGAAACAACAGTCGGCTGCCGGGCTGCGTGGTGTAGGTGTGGCCGGTGGGTGCGGTCCATTCGATGACGCCGTTAGGGTGTTGGCTGTCGCTCCAGCCACCTCGGCCGGTCCAAAAGGTCTTGAGCAAGTGGTGCTTTCGGCACAGACAGCGCAAGTTGGATGGGTGAGTCGGCCCCCAGGGGAAGGGGACGGCGTGGTCGATGTCGCACACGGTGGCCGGACGATCACAGCCCGGGAAGCGGCACGTGATGTCGCGGGCACGAACGAAAGCCGCCAGCGCCGCCGAGGGCCGGTAACCCGACTCAGCTGTCAGGTCCGTGGGTTGCGACAGCGGCCTGACGGCGGCCCCGCCGGTAATGAGCTCGGCCAGGAGGCCCGGCGGCACTTTCCCGCCGCCGATGATGCGTCCCGACGGTGACGGGCGTGCGTGAGCGGGCCGCTGCGGCCCGCCGATGGCTTCACCGGACAACTGGCCGTCGGGGGTGGCATCGAGGGCGGCCGGCTCGGCGACGACGTAGACGACGACGCCCTTCGCTCGGGGGTCGGCTTCTCCGGCGGCGGGGCAATCGCGGTTGCCGCAGCCGCAGGCCAGCGACTGAGCCCCGGCGGCCAGGGCGCCGAGCGCATCGGCGCGACGCTGGGCCAGGGTGCGGGGGTCGTCGTCGCAGACACCGTGGGCCAGCTGCATCAACCGCTGGTCCAGGGCGGCCGCGTCCACCGCGAACAAGCGGCCCCACACCGCCGTGGTCCCGTCCTCGGTGTGGTTGGTGTCGACGACCACCTCCCGGCCCCGAGCCCGGTCTCGCGCCCGACGTACCGCCGCCGGGTCATGCCGTTCGATCAGCGCGTCGATGGCAGCTGCGGCTTTGGCGGACGAGAGCGGTCCAAGCGAGGTGGCCACCTCGGCCAGGTCGGCATCGACGAGCGTCAGGACGCCCGGGTCGGTGATCAAGGTGGTGTGCCATGCGATCGTCGACGCCAGCCGGGCGCTGATCCGGCCGGACAGGAACAGTGCAGCCACTGCGGGGATTCTGTCTCGCAGTGCGCTGGCCAGGTACATCTGCGACGACGCCATGCCGTGGCTGATGTGCTCCGCGGCGGCCACCTCGGCGGCCGCGCTGTCCCAGTTGTCGCACGCCCACCGCGAACGGTCGAACCCGTCACCGCTGGTGCGACGTGCCACCAACTCTCCGATGGCGGCCAATCGATGGGCGGCGGCAGCGGCCTCCACCCTGGCCCAGCCGGCGATCGACGCGACCAGCACGTCGGTGCCCGCAGCGGCCAGCTCCTCCGGCCCCGTCAACGAAGTATCGAACATATGTTCCCTAGGGTCGCTACGGGTGTGTAGTCGATGTAGCTGACGACCTGGATT
>NZ_MVHH01000041.1 GCF_002086515.1 Mycolicibacter arupensis | reverse complement strand
CGCGCCCGGCCCCCGGCCCGCTGCGCCCGGCCCCAAGCCCGGCGCCCGCACTCCCCGCGTCGGTAACAACCCGTTCTCCTCGGCGCAGCCGGTGGAGCGCGCCATTCCCCGCCCGCACCCGCAGGCGCCACGGCCAGGGGGAGCCGCCCCCCGGCCTGGCATGCCGCGTCCCGGCGGCGGTGCGACACCGGGCAACATGCCCGGCCGCAGCAGCAACTTCGGTGCCCAGGGGCGCCCGGCGCGTCCCGGTGGTCCGCCGCGTCCCGGCGGCGGTGGCCGTCCGGGTGCGCCCGGTGGCCGTCCCGGCGGTCCCGGCGGTGGTCCCGGTGGTAACTACCGCGGCGGCGGTGCCGGCGGTCCCGGTGGCGGAGGTCCCGCGGGCGCCGCAGCTGGCGGCTTCCGCGGCCGTCCCGGCGGTGGCGGTGGCGGTGGCGGCCGTCCGGGTCAGCGCGGCGGCGCGGCCGGTGCCTTCGGCCGTCCCGGCGGTGCGCCCAAGCGGGGTCGCAAGTCGAAGCGGGCGAAACGCGCCGAGTACGAGAACATGCAGGCGCCGGTCGTCGGTGGCGTGCGGTTGCCGCACGGCAACGGCGAGACCATCCGGCTGGCCCGCGGCGCATCGCTGAGCGACTTCGCCGAGAAGATCGACGCCAACCCGGCTGCCCTGGTGCAGGCGCTGTTCAACCTCGGTGAGATGGTCACCGCCACCCAGTCGGTCGGTGACGAGACGCTGGAGCTGCTGGGCAGCGAGATGAACTTCGTCGTTCAGGTGGTCTCGCCCGAGGACGAGGACCGCGAGCTGCTGGAGTCCTTCGACCTGACCTACGGCGAAGACGAGGGCGGCGAGGAGGACCTGCAGAGCCGGCCGCCGGTGGTGACCGTCATGGGTCACGTCGACCACGGCAAGACCCGACTGCTGGACACCATCCGCAAGGCCAACGTCCGCGAGGGCGAAGCCGGCGGCATCACCCAGCACATCGGTGCCTACCAGGTCTCGGTCGATTTCGACGGCTCCGAGCGTCTCATCACGTTCATCGACACCCCGGGTCACGAGGCGTTCACCGCCATGCGTGCCCGTGGCGCCAAGGCCACCGACATCGCGATCCTGGTGGTGGCCGCCGACGACGGTGTGATGCCCCAGACGGTGGAGGCCATCAACCACGCCCAGGCCGCTGACGTGCCGATCGTCGTGGCGGTCAACAAGATCGACAAGGAAGGTGCCGATCCGGCCAAGATCCGGGGGCAGCTCACCGAATACGGCCTGGTTGCCGAGGACTTCGGTGGCGACACCATGTTCGTCGACATCTCCGCCAAGCAGGGCACCAACATCGCGGCCCTGGAGGAGGCGGTGCTGTTGACCGCCGACGCGGCCTTGGACCTGCGGGCCAACCCCGACATGGAGGCCCAGGGCGTGGCGATCGAGGCGCACCTGGACCGCGGTCGCGGTCCGGTGGCCACCGTGCTGATCCAGCGCGGCACACTGCGGGTCGGCGACTCGATCGTCGCCGGCGATGCCTACGGCCGCGTGCGACGCATGGTCGACGAGCACGGCGACGACGTCGAAGAGGCGTTGCCGTCGCGGCCCGTCCAGGTCATCGGGTTCACCTCGGTGCCTGGCGCCGGCGACAACCTGCTGGTGGTCGACGAAGACCGGATCGCACGTCAGATCGCCGACAAGCGCAGCGCGCGTAAGCGCAATGCGCTCGCCGCGCGCTCGCGCAAGCGGATCTCGCTGGAGGACCTGGACTCGGCGCTGAAGGAAACCAGTCAGCTGAACCTGATCCTCAAGGGCGACAACGCCGGTACCGTCGAGGCGCTGGAAGAGGCCCTGATGGGAATCCAGGTCGACGACGAGGTGCAGCTGCGGGTCATCGACCGCGGTGTCGGTGGCATCACCGAGACCAACGTCAACCTGGCCTCGGCGTCGGACGCGATCATCATCGGCTTCAACGTCCGTGCCGAGGGCAAGGCCACCGAACTGGCCAACCGCGAGGGTGTGGAGATCCGGTACTACTCGGTCATCTACCAGGCCATCGATGAGATCGAGAGCGCCCTGAAGGGCATGCTCAAGCCGGTCTACGAGGAGAAGGAGCTGGGGCGCGCGGAGATTCGTGCGATCTTCCGGTCCTCGAAGGTCGGAAACATCGCCGGCTGCCTCGTCACCTCCGGTCTCATCCGCCGCAATGCCAAGGCGCGGCTGCTGCGCGACAACGTGGTGGTCGCCGAGAACATCACGGTCTCGTCGCTGCGCCGGGAGAAGGACGATGTCACCGAGGTCCGCGACGGCTACGAGTGTGGTCTGACGCTGACCTACAGCGACATCAAGGAAGGCGACGTCATCGAGACCTACGAGCTCGTCGAGAAGGCGCGGACGTAGCCGTGGTCGATGTGGGCCGGGCTCGCCGGCTTTCCAAGCGGATCGGGACCATCGTCGCGTCGGCCATTGAGTTCGAGATCAAGGATCCTCCGTTGGCCTTCGTGACTGTGACGGACACGAAGGTGACGGGCGACCTGCACGACGCGACGGTGTTCTACACGGTGCGCGGGGCAACCCTGCAGGACGAGCCCGACTATGCCGGCGCAGCCGCGGCACTGGAGCGTGCGAAGGGAACGCTGCGGACCAAGGTGGGCGCCGGCACCGGGGTGCGGTTCACCCCCACGTTGTCATTCGTCCTGGACAAGGTGCCCGACACCGCTGCCCACATGGAGGAACTGCTGGCCGCCGCCCGTGCCGCCGACGCCGACCTGGCCAGGATTCGGGAAGGAAAGCAGCCGGTGGGGGACCCCAATCCCTACCGGGAGGCGCCCGGCGAATCGGGTGCCGACGACAGCGGTGACGGTGAGCAGACGGGCGACTGACCCGTTGCCCGCGGGCCGGCGGGTTGATGTCGCCGGGGCCGCGGAGCTGCTGGCGGGTGCGAGCTCGCTGGCCGTGATCTGTCATGTGCAGCCCGACGCCGACACCATCGGCGCGGGATTGGCGCTGGCGGCGGTGCTGCGCCGCCGTGGCACGGCGGTGACGGTCAGCTTCGCTCATCCCGCACAACTGCCGCGATCGCTGCGTTCGCTGCCCGGCAGCGACTTGGTGGTCGGCCCAGACGGGGTCCGCGGTGATGTCGATTTGGTGGTGACGGTCGATGTCTCCAGCGCCGACCGGCTCGGTGAGCTTCAGGCGCTGGCGATGTCCGTCGGCACGTTGCTGGTGATCGACCACCACGCATCCAATCAGCTGTTTGGCACGGCGAATTTTGTTGACCCGAAAGCTGATTCGACGACAATGATGGTCGCGGAGCTGATCGACGCACTGGGGGAGCCCATCGACGCAGAGGTGGCGCACTGCCTCTACGCCGGGCTGGCCACCGACACCGGCTCGTTTCGGTGGGCCAGCGCTCGCGGGCATCGGCTGGCGGCGCGCTTGGTGGACGTCGGCGTCGACAACGCCGCGGTCACCCGGACCGTGATGGACACTCACCCGTTCGGCTGGCTCACGATGCTGTCGCGAGTGCTGGCCGGCGCCTGCCTGCTGCCTGAGGCGGTGGACGGGCGCGGACTGGTCTATGCCCTGGTCGATCATGCCGAGTGGACCGCCGCGGGATCCGAGGAGGTGGAGAGCATCGTCGACATCGTCCGCACCACCGCCCAGGCCGAGGTTGCCGCGGTGTTCAAGGAGACCCAGCCGGGTAGCTGGGCGGTGTCGCTGCGGGCGAAGTCGACGGTGGACTTGGCAGCGGTG
Organism: Mycolicibacter arupensis; assembly: GCF_002086515.1. Taxonomy (GTDB): domain Bacteria; phylum Actinomycetota; class Actinomycetes; order Mycobacteriales; family Mycobacteriaceae; genus Mycobacterium; species Mycobacterium arupense. The sequence continues at coordinate 30,217 of NZ_MVHH01000041.1, read as the reverse complement.
GCCTGCCGGTTCGGCGGCGGCGGGCACCGGCTGGCCGCCGGCTACACGGGCACCGGTACGGCCCAGGACGTGGTCGCCGCGCTGGTTGCCGCGCTCGGACGGTGACAGACCGTACCGCTGGCGGCCGCCAGATCGTGGCACTGGCGGTCCCGGCGCTGGTGGTGCTGGCCGCCGAACCGCTGTATCTGCTGTTCGACACCGCTGTGGTCGGCCGGCTCGGCGCGCTGAGTCTGGCCGGGCTGGCGATCGGCGCCCTGATCCTGGGGCTGGTGGCCTCGCAGGCCACCTTCCTGTCCTACGGCACCACTGCGCGGGCCGCCCGGCACTTCGGCGCCGGCGACCGTGGCGCCGCGGTCGCCGAGGGCGTGCAGGCCACGTGGCTGGCGCTGGGCCTGGGTGCACTGGCCGTCATCGTGATCCAGATTGTGGCGGCACCCTTGGTCTCGGCCGTCGCCGGGCGCGACACCATTGCGCAGGCGGCCCTGCCGTGGCTGCGCATCGCGATCCTGGGAGCACCGGCGATCCTGGTGTCGCTGGCAGGCAACGGATGGTTGCGCGGCGTGCAGGACACGTCGCGGCCGCCACGTTATGTGGTTGCGGGCTTCGCGCTTTCGGCACTGCTGTGCCCCTTGCTGGTCTTTGGGGCGCTGGGTCTTCCGCGGTGGGGCCTGGCGGGATCGGCGGTGGCCAACTGTGCAGGGCAGTGGCTGTCGGCGCTGCTGTTCCTGCGGGCACTCGGTTCGGAGCGGATCTCGCTACGGTTCGACGCCGCGGTGCTGCGCTCGCAACTGGTGATGGGCCGCGACCTGATCGTTCGATCGCTGGCATTCCAGGCCTGCTTTGTCTCCGCCGCCGCGGTCGCGGCCCGGTTCGGCGCCGCCGCGCTGGCCGCCCACCAGGTCGTTCTGCAGCTCTGGACGTTTCTGGCGCTGGTACTCGATTCGTTGGCGATCGCCGCGCAGGCCCTGGTGGGTGCTGCGCTCGGTGCTGGTGACGGCGGCCGGGCCAAGTCGGTGGCGATCCAGGTGACAGGGTTCTCGGCACTGGCCGCGGGCGCGCTGGCTGCAGCGCTGGCCGCCGGTTCCGGTGTGCTGCCGAGTGTGTTCACCGGCGACGGCGCGGTGCTGGCTGCGATCGGTGTGCCGTGGTGGTTCCTGGTTGCTCAGTTACCCATCGCCGGAATAGTTTTCGCACTGGACGGTGTGCTGTTGGGCGCCGGCGACGCGGCGTTCATGCGTACCGCCACCGTGGCCAGTGCCCTGCTCGGCTTCCTACCCTTGACCTGGATGTCGCTGGTGCTGCACTGGGGTCTGGCCGGCATCTGGTCGGGTTTGAGTGCCTTCATCGTGCTGCGGTTGCTGTTCGTCGGATGGCGGGCACTGTCGGGGCGCTGGGTGCGGGCTGGTCGGCCGTAGGATCGGCGGTCGTGAGCCATCAGCGAGATCGGATGCTCCGTGGCGCGTTGTATCGGCCTGATGACCCCGACCTGGTCGCCGGCCGGTTGAGGTGTCAGCGCCTGGTGACGGCGTTCAACGCCACCGGTCCCGACGACTCGGCAGTACGGCATGACCTACTGGTCGAGCTGCTCGGCTCGTTCGGGGAGAACTCGCAGATACTGCCCCGTTTTTGTTGCGACTACGGCATCTACATCACCATCGGGGCCAACTGCTTCATCAACTACGACGCGGTCTTTCTGGACTGCGCCCCCATCACCCTCGGCAATGACGTGCAGATCGGCCCGCGCGCCCAACTTCTGACCGCCCTGCACCCCGTCGATGACATCGATGCGCGCCGCGAGGGCTGGGAATCGGCTGCTGCGATCACCATCGGCAACGACGTCTGGCTGGCGGCAGGTGTGATCGTGTGTCCGGGTGTCTCTATCGGTGCCGGCTCGGTGGTGGGGGCCGGCAGCGTGGTGACCCGAGACATCCCGGCCGGGGTGCTCGCGGTCGGAAATCCGTGCCGCGTCCTCAGGCCGCTGTACTGACGCGACGTTGTCAGCCGCCGACGCCCGCGTTCAACAGCACGCCCCCGGCGACGAACGTGATCAGGAACGTCGCCCAGCCCAGTGCCGGCCAGATGACCATGCGGCTGCGCCGGCGCGCACTGACGCCCAGTCCCACCACTGTGAGCAGGAGGGCGGCCGCCATGCCGCCCCAGGCGACCAGATAGGCGCCGCCGATCATGCTGTCGCTGCACTGGCGGGTGCTCGAGCACACGTCGGTCGCCATACCGGCAAACATCGAGTAGATCAGGCCAAATCCACAGGCCGGGAGCAGAAGTATTGCGAGCACGCCGGCGCTGACCACGTCCCAGGCCCGTCGGGGTGGCGGCGTCGGTGGGGGAAAGCCGCCGTAGGGGTACGGGGGATACGGCGGGTAGCGCTGGGACACCTCAGGCCGCCTGAGGATTCGCGAGCGTGAGCCTGTCTGTCGGTCCCGCTTGGCCGCGCATCATCACGCCACGTTAGCCCCGATCCAGGCCGGGGAGCGCCAGGGGACCTCCAGTAGATCGGCAGAAAATGCCTAGGAATTCTATCTATCTATTCAGGTTACTCGTCGGTAACGTTCTGGCCGTTGTTACCGGTGGCATACATCTGACCATCCGGATGTAATCCGCCGACTTCGCAAAACGACGGAATTGGGGAAGCTGACGATGATGCACTATCGACTGATCGCCGCAGGCCTGGCCACCGGGGGTGGGCTGCTTACTACGGCGTTCTTGCAGGCCGCGACCGCAGCGGCCGGCCCGGGCGAAGACGCTCTCGCGCCGAGCGCATCCGGCGCCGATGCCTTCACCATCGGCGGGTTTACGTTCGACCCCTTCAACGACGCCACGGGCGCGGAAGGGTTCTCGCTGGTTCACCCCCTCACCGGTTCCGCGCCGCTGCTGACCTTGGGCGGCGGCAGCCCGGGCGGCCTGCTGCCCACCGCGCCCCAGAGTTTCGCGGTGTACGGCGCCGACGGCACCAACCTGGGCAGCGTCAATTCCAGCGTGGTGGTGACGAACCTGGCGGGCCTGACCAACACCGAGTTCACCGTCACCGATGTCACCGCAGCATCCGGCGGGTCGCCGGCGGATCTGCCGTTGTCGGGTTCGGTCTACGACGTGTTCAACTTCGGTAGCGGCTTCGCGAACGTGTACGTCGCCACGCCCGGAGATGACGGCAACATCACCGACACCTTCGTGACGCCGTGGGGCAGCATGGATCTCAGCTCGATGTTTGCCGGCCTCAACGCGGCAGACGCGCTGCAGCCCGGCGATGCCTTCGGCGCTCTGCACGCGGCCGCCGCCGGCGGCGGCGCGGAAGCCTTCGCCATCGGCGGCTTCACATTGGACCCGTACACCGGGACCGGTGATGCGGCGCAGGAGGGTTTCGCCCCGATCATCGCCCTCGGTGGAGCCGCTCCGCTCTTGACCATCGGTGGTGCGTCGCTGGGTGATCCGACCCAGCAGGGCAACGGCCTGGCCAGCCAGAGCTTCGATGTCTACAGCGGTAGCGGCGGCGATGTCACACAGATCGGCACCATCAACACCGGCGTCGACGTCACGGACCTGCTGGGCATGACCAACACGCAGCTGGTGGTCACGGCGGCCGACGGCGGTGCCGAACTGCCGACTGCCGGCACGGTCTACGACGCCTTCAACTTCGGTGGCGGCTTCGCCAATGTCTACGTCGCCACACCGGGACAGGACGCAAAGATCACCGACACCCTCGTGACGCCTTTGGGCAACATGGACTTGAGTTGGCTGTTCAGTGGCGTCACCGGCACCGGAACGGTGCTGGACCCGGGCGGTGCGTTCACCGGGTTGAGTGACACAGCCCTGGGCGCTGCCGCATTCAGCATCGGTGGCACCACCTTCGATCCCGTCACCGTGGCCGGGGCGCAGGGCTTCAACCCGGTTTTCCAGACCGTCGGAGCCCTGCCACTGTTGAACATCGGCGGGGGCACCCCCGGTCTCGACCTCGGCGGCACCTATTTCCCGCTGCCCATCACGTCGCAGGACTTCAACGTCTACGACGGCACCGGGGCCGACGCCGAGCTGCTTGGGAGCGCGCACGCACAGGAGACCGTCACCCAACTGTTGGGCCTGACCAACACCGAGTTCGTCATCGACGGAGTCACGGCGGGCAATGCGGGAGCCGCGGGTCTGCCCGAGATCGGCTCGGTGTACGACGTGTTCAACCTCGGCGGCGGCTTTGCCAATGTCTACACGGCTATCCCGGGTCTGGACGGCGCCGACAGCACCGTCTCCGACCTTTTCGTGACACCGTTCGGCGACGTCGACCTCAGCGGGTTGTTCGGCGGCTTCGACGCCTCGGCGTTGATGGACCCGGGTGCTGCGTTCCTCGGCCTGGATTTCTAGGCCTGCGTTGACCGACACGTCCCGGGCGGCTCATCACGCCGCCCGGGGCGGGTGCGGTCAGTGCACCTGGGAGCGTCCCCGTTCCAGTACCGCCGCGCGGTTGGCGGCGACGTCGGCGCCGGTCACGGTGTTGAGCCACTGCTTGGCCGCCATCGCCTCGATCCACAGACCTGCGGCGTTCTGCGATTCGTCGATGCGGTGATACGACGCCAGCAGCGCACGAACCGCGGCCTGGTTGTTGCCCACGATCGTGGCGGCCATCCGGTGTGCCGCAGGAAGCAGCTCTGCGTGCGGAACCACTTCGGTCACCAGCCCGGCCCGCAGTGCTTCGGCCGCCGACAGGTAGTCGCCGGTCAGGCTCATCCGGCGGGCCAATCCGACGCCGACCTTCTGAGGCAGCCGGACACTGAGCCCCCAGGACGGCAGCAGGCCGACGCGGGCGTGGGTGTCGGCGAATCGGGCCTGCTCGGAGGCGATCAGCACGTCGCAGTACAGCGCCAACTCGAGCCCACCGGTCACCGCCGCCCCATTGATCGCGCCGATGACCGGCTTTGTCATCGGCGGCCACTGCGGTGAGATGTCGGTCAGGCCCGTTGACTCGCCGAACTCTTTGAGATCCAGACCCGCGCAGAACACCGGGTCGGCGCCGGTCAGGATCACCACGTCGACCTCGGCGTCGGCGTCGGCGTCGGCCAACGCGCCGAACATGGCCTCGCGTAAGGCGACGGACAGCGCATTGCGCGCCTGCGGGCGGTTGAGGGTCACGGTGCAGATCCGGTCCTGGGTCTGGACCAGCAAAATGTCGTCGCTCACCGGTTCACCGTAGCCGCGGCTACGCTGAGGGCAATGCACGGCATGGCATTGAAGGAGTGGAGCGCTGTCGTTGCCGCACTGCTCGCCGGGCGGCAACGAATTCTGCTGCGCAAAGGTGGCATTCACGAGAAGCGATTCGATGTCAGCGCGGACGAGTTCCTGCTGTTTCCGACCTCGGTGCACAGTCACGCCGACCGTGTCCGTCCCGAACATCGAGACCTGCTCGGTCCTGCGGCCGCCGACTCCACCGAAGAACAGATTCTGGTGCGAGCGGCGGCGAAAGTCGTTGCCGCACTGCCCGTCGAGCGGCCCGACGCGCTGGAGTCCATCGCGGACCTGCATATCTGGACCGCCGAATCGGTGCGGGCGGATCGGCTGGACTTCAGGCCCAAACACCGACTGACGGCGTTGGTGGTCCAGGTGTTTCCACTGGCCGAGCCGGTGCGTTTGGATCGCAGTCCCGACTACGCCGGGTGCGCCAGCTGGGTTCAGCTGCCGATCGCCGACCCGGTGCTCGGCGAGCCGATCTGCACCGACGCGGAGCTTGCCGCGGTGACGCGGCGGGTCCGCGACGCAGTCGGCTGACCGGCCGCAGGTCAGCTCAGATCTGCCCGTGGCTAGGCGGGTGGGGCGCTGGTCATGACAGCGCGGGCAGGGGAGGGGCGGACAGGCCGGCCTGTGCCTCCAGTTCGCGCACCAGCGGCAGCACGGTACGACCGAAGGCCTGGATGTCCTCCCGGAAATCCAGGAACTCGGCCAGGATCAGGTTCACGCCTAGCTTTCGGTAGGCCACTATGCGTTCGGCGACCTGTTCGGCGGTGCCGATCAGCTGCGTGCGAAAGCCGTCGTTGTACCGCATCAGGTCCTCGAAACTGGAATCGGCCCAGATGTCACGGTGGTCTCCGTTCGGTGCTTGGGCGCTTCTCACTGTTGTGCCAAACCCCTGCATGGTGGGCAGATCAGACTTGGCGATGATCTCGCGCAGCACGGCGTGTGCCTCGGCTTCGGTATCGCGGACGATCACGAAGCCGTTGAGACCGAAACGGGGCGGCTCACTGCGGCCGGAATCTGCGGCGATCCTGCGTATGTCGGCAACTTGGGCTACGACCCCGTCGAAGTCGCTGCCGTTGGAGAAGTACCAGTTGGAGAAGCGTCCGCCGTTGTCGCGGTCCGCCGTCGAATTGCCGCCCTGACAGATCTCCGGATGGGGCCGGCCCGCCCACGACAGCGGCGCGGGTTGCAGGACAACGTCGTGGATACGGTAGAAGTCGCCGACAAAGTTGGCGGGCCGGCTGCTCCACATCGCCTGGAGGACTTGGATGAACTCGGCGCCGCGCCGATAGCGTTCGTCGTGCTCGAGCCACGGCTCGCCGAGCTGGGTGAACTCATCCTTGAGCCAGCCGCTGACGACGTTGACCGCAACCCGCCCGTTCGACAGGTGGTCGGCGGTCGCCAGCCAGCTCGCCAGTACGCCCGGATGCCACAACCCCGGGTGCACGGCCGCGATCACCTTGAGCCGTTCGGTCGCCAAGAGCAAGGCCAGGGCGAAACTGGTCGACTCATATTGGTAGTGCGCCTCATGGCTCCCGATGTTGCGCACCTGGGTCAGGGCGTACTCGAAACCGGCTTGCTCTGCGATTCGTGCCAGTTCGATGTTGTACTGGTAGCTCCAATCGGTGGGCTGTTCGGCGGTGAACCCGTCGAGGCCGCCGCTGATATTGGGAACCCAGTACGCGAAGCTCAGTGGCCTGGAGTCGACGTTCGGCATCGTGTTGTCTCCCTGGATCTCTCAGCGAAGCTCAGAGTTGGCGAGCAGGCCGCGCTCGGCCAGAATCGGCAGCACGCCCTCCCCGAATGAGAACGCCTCCTCAAGGTGCGGGTATCCGGATAGGACGATCCTGGCGTCCTCAACGAAGAGGTGATCGCCGTGAAAGGTGACGGGTTCGCCCGACCACAGCTGCCGAAAGACCGTGATGAACTCGCCAGCCCGGCGGTCGCGCGCCGTCTTGTCCAGGTCGTCGCCAAACCGGCGCTGCTCGGCGTCGTCGCCGCCGGTCATCACATTGAGCAGCAGCCGGCCGCCCGAGATTCGCTGATAGGTGATGGCCATCAGCGGTACAGACAGAACTCGGCGCGTGGCGTTGCATTGGCCCGGTCGCGCTCGGTGGCGTTCTGCCGCAGTTGTTCGGCGACGAGGTCGGCGGTTGCCGGCACGGCGCCGAAGAACACGTCGCTGACTGCTGCCGGTTCGGCAATGGTGGTCATGGATGCTCCTCAGGCACTAAGTGCCACAACGAATGTTCTGGTGTTGGATGTCGGGTGCTGACGAGATCCAACGCTGGGCCTTGCCGCACCGGCAAGATGGCTGACGCACCGACCAGGGGACTGAAACCGGCATGACCAGCGATTTCTCGGCAGAACGCGACAAAACGCAAGGTGATTTCAATTCCCACCGTTACTCGGCCCTGGGCGAACCGATTGAGTGCGCCCGGCTCATGGCTCCGTGCTGTCCCCGCAGGTGGACGAACTGGCGTCAGCCGAACCGCTGAAGACCATCCTCGCCGCTCGGTGCGTCGAGGATATCAAACCCAAAGGGCCGGTGCATATCTCGCACAACCGGAGTTCGTTGACGGTGAGCGCAGCATGGCTTGGGTCGGTGATCGCTTCAACGGTGTCCTGACGAACTCCAACTGCGCCGCGATGCACGCCAAGTGATGCCGGGCCGCTAGCGGCGCGATCGCAGTGTTCGAATGATCTGAGCCGACAGCTCCGGATCGGCCAGTAGCTGGTCGATCAGCGCCGTCATGACTTCCTGCCCGGTGATGCGCGCGCATCCCACTCGGTCGGCGGCGTCGCGCTGCCACAGATCGAGGCCGCGATGTTGGGCGGGCGACAGATCGACGGTGCGGCGGGTCCGGGTTTGCCGCAGCGGGATCGGCTCTGTCGGCTTCATCCCGGTCTCGCGTGGCGGTGTCCAATCGGAGGCTGGGGCTCCGTAGCCACGGTTGTCTAGGGGATTGCTGGCAGCGCTCATCGTGTGGACCTTCGGTTGCGGTGGAACCTCACCCTGGGGACTTCCGCCAGGGTAGCTCGTCAACCGTCACAAGGGATGGGACCGCTGGTGCGCGCACACGGGCGCGGGTTTCCCCAGATCAGCGAGACTTGGCATCGGTGATGGCCGTGCGGAGCCGGCTGGAGAAGTCGTGACCGCTGGGGTCGTCGCCCAGGCCGAGATAGAACGCCGTGGTCACCTGGTCGGCGGTCGCGCCAGACCACTGAGCCACCACGCTGATGCCGGAGTCGGCACTCGAAACGATGCCGGGGCTGAGAGTGACGGTCTCGAGGCGTGCGGAGCGGACGTGCACGCCACGCTTGTCGCCGGCCACACCGATCACCAGGTAGCGAGGAGTCAGCAGAGCAACGGTCCGGTGTTCGCGATCCGGGTCGCCCGAGCCGGTGATCGTGGCGAGCAGTCCGTTTCGGTAGAGCCGCACGTTGCGCGTCTCGCACACCGCTGTTGCTGTGGTCAGCACGTCGCCGAGTTGATTGCCCGCAGCGTGGTCCTCGATCGCCGCACGAAGATCCGGATCAATGCTGGCGGGGGTCGTCGCCGTGCTGTGGCGTTCGTAGAGCTGTTTCATTCTGCTCCCTGTCGTGTGATGACCGCATACTCGCACGCCCCGCCGATCCCTGGACCCGTTGACGCGATGGCCGGCCGCGGGGGCGGCAGTGACATCAATTTCTCGGACCATTATCCGCCTAAGTGAAATCGAATATACGCACGCCCGGGTCCGTCATTACTTCATTGAATACGGAGGCGCGTATATCAGTGAATCAGTACATCAGTAAATGCACTGTGAGCTGCAGAGATGAAAGTTAGTTATGAATCTATAGCGAGTTTGAGGTCAAATTATGAAGTATGAAAAAGTGTTATCGAGACCGTTGAATGCCGCTTCTCCCGGTGCTACCGTCCGAGTATTGAAAGAATTCTCTATTGCCGACGAGGAGGAAACCATGGTGATGTCACGAGGGGCGCGCCGACGCGTTGTCGCCGGAGCTCTGGGCGCCTGCGCCGTGGCCGGCGCGGCGGTTGCGGGGCCGGCACAGGCATCCGTGGCGGAGGCATCCGGGCTGCCGGCCGCGGTCCACCTGGCTGGTGGGCAACTGGCCCTCGGGCACGGTAGCGCCGCGGGTCACGATCCAGCCCAGACCGTGTTCGCCACGGATTGGCGCTCGGCCCCCCTGCCGCAGGTGTGGGGCCGGCACCACTGGTGGCGGCACCACCATCTGTGGCACCACTGGTGGTGGTGGTGACCGCGATGTCGAGTGACCGGCCTGCCGCTGGACGCGTACCGATACTGCTGGCCGCGCTCGGCGTCGCGACCGCCGCAGCCGGGTGCGGCACCAGCGCAGAAGTCGCGCCCGCGGGACCGGTGGCGGCCCCGCCGCCCGCTGCGCAATCCACCCCGGCGCCGTACGACATCTCCAAAGTCGATGCCGTCGTCGACGATTTTCCGCAGGGATTCTCGCCGCAGGCGCACCCGGCAAAGACACTGGAGCAGTCCGATATCGGGGGCTCGGCGGTCGCTGCGTTCACCGGCGCCCAGTTCGACCCACCTCAGTGCCGTTCAGTCGTGATCCCGCCCTACGCGGATCCGACGGTCGGTACGGAGGCCGCCGGCGTCATCGGGCAGGGCGATCGGGGCAGCATGTACGTTGTCGCACTGCGGTCGCCCCATCCCGTCGCAGCTGAGCCTGATCCGCCCGGATGTGATCGGATCTCGCTGTCCGGTTCGCCGGAGGCGACCGGCACGGTGGAGCGCATCGCGGCCCCCGCCGTCGGGGGCGTGAGGACGACGGGGGTCAGGCTGACAGTCGCGGACTCCGCAGACGATCCTGACTATCTGTTCACCGCAGCACTCGACGACAGCACGTCGGTTGTCGTGATGGGCAGCGCCGACCAGCAGTTAGACCCGCAGAGGTTGATGTCAGACCTGCTGGTCAAAGCCGTGTCAGCGGTGCGTGGGCAGCAGCAGCCGTGAGTCGGTGAACCGTACCGTGTGCGTCGCCGGTCGCAGCTCGACGCCGCTGACCGCCGGATCCTCGGTGCCCAGGTTGCGCGCGAAGCGGGGGTGACAGCCGCCGGCGATGAGAAGCCGGATGCGTGCCCCGGACGAAAACCGGTGCGCGATCTCATCCAGCTCAAGGTGGACGATCCCCGCGCCGCGCTTCAACCGGCGGTATCCGTCGCTGACATTGCGTGAACGTCCACGAGCGTCGACTTCGCTGATCCTGACGAACAGGTCGACGTGCGGGTTGTCGCTGGCATGTGACAGCTCCACGGCGGGGCTGCCGAAGACATCGAGGGCGTCGGACAGCGGCTCGCTGGTGAAGGTCAGCACGTCGTCGCGCCGCGCCAACGCGTCGTCGCGCTGATAACCACCACCGGGCGCCAGCAGTCGCCCGCCGACCGTGGGTGTGGGGTCAGCGGGGTCGTAGGTGAAGCTGACCGCCTCGGCGGCATCTGTGGCTGACGGGCCATCGGCCAACCGGCCGCCGGGTTGCAGCCACCAGCTGCGACCGGAAGTCTCGGGGGGCCAATCGGGGAGCTCGCGCCATTGTCCAGCGCCGGTGACGTAGACCCGTACCGGGCTGGTCCGCGACGGCCGCTCGGCGCCGGCCAGGTGAGTGCCTAACCAGTCCAGGGATTCCGCCATGACGGTGCGCAGTCCCTTGGTCAGCATCTCGGTGTGGGTCCACGGGCCGACGGTCAGCGCCACCTCGGCTCCTCGGTCGCGCAACGTCCGGAACTGAGCCAGCGCTTGATCCAAGAACAGGTCTTGCCAGCCACTGAGCAGCAGCACCGGCACCTGGGTCTGCTCCAGCGCCACCGGGTAACGCATCCTGTCCCAGAACGGGTCATCGCGATCAGGGTGCTCGACCCAGGACTCGTACCAGGGCGAGCCGCCGCCCAGTAGGGCCCGGCCGGCCGAGCCCAGCGGCAGTGCGGCCGCGGCGCGTTTGACCCGGCGTTGCGCAGTCAGCTGCTGCAGCCCGGCACGGATCCGCGGACGGGCCTCCTGGTGGGCCATCATGTGGCTCCAGCCCAAAAAGTCGTTCAACGCGAATGACCCCACACCCCAGGTCGACTGGTACAGATCGTGCATTCCGACCGTGATGACCGCGGCCTTCAACTCCGGCGGGGGATCGGCCAGCAACGCCCACTGGGTGAAACCCAGGTAGGACAATCCGATGGTGCCGAAGGAACCGGTGAACCACGGCTGGGTCCGCAGCCACGCCACCGTGTCGGCACCGTCGGCGGCCTCGTTGACCATCGGCTCGAACACCCCACCAGAGCCGAAGGTGCCGCGCACGCTCTGCAGGATCACCCGGTAGCCGCGGGCGGCATACAACCGCGCGAACACCACCGAGAACGGGAAACCGCGGCCGTAGGGGCAGCGCACCAGCAGCGTGCCGGCCACAGCGCCGGTGGGCTGATAGTGGTCGGCGCGCAGCTGCACCCCGTCGCGCATCGGAATGTGCTCTCGGCGCACGGTGTATCCGGTGGTGGGCGGCGGCAGCCGGCGCAGCGCCCGGTTGATCACGACATCGGTCAGCCGGGGGCGGGCCGGACGTGGTGTTGAGGCGGCCAAAGGTCAGTACTTGTAGTGCGGCGCCAGCTGGTGTGCCCGCATCAGGTTCTCGGTGGGACAGTCCACATCAGGGTTGGAATACACCGGCGAATAGTACAGCGACTGCTGGATGACCCCGTAGCTGGTCTTGAACGCCACCATGCAGGAGAACCACCACCGGTTGTTCCACTCGGTCGGCTTCATGACCCAGTACTGCGCCGCGCGGTGCCCGTTGATGTCCATCTCAATGGCGTCGGCGGGAATGGTCTCGTCATAGCTGCGCCACACGAACGTCTCGACGGCCATCTGGTAGTTGCCGGCATCGAACTCGCAGCGCACACCCTCGACCGGCTTGGGCGGTGTGAACGCCAAACCCAACTGCGCGATCACGTCATAGGGGATGTCTTCACAGGCGTCGAACGGACGCGGGTTGGTGAGGTTGACCGCTTTGCTCGACGTGGTCGGGGGTGCCAGCGGCAGGGCGGTGGAGCGCAGCTGCACATCGGCGCCGTCGGCGATGTCGCGGCCGGGGGGTGTCTGTTGCCAGACCATCACGACGGCCATCACCAGCGCCCCCAACGCGGTGATCAGGCGCAGTTTGGTCAGCATGACACTCCTCGCTTCCACCCGGTTGTACTGCCGGGAGTCTACAAGTTGTGGCGCCCGCCACTTCCCCAAAGGTGAGAACACGTTCTAATTCTGCGTGCCCACCGATCGCCGCTACTCTGAATCCTCGTGACCACCCACGCGCCGAGGGCCGCTGACGGCCCCACCCTGTGGGCGATCTCCGATCTGCACACCGGCCATCTGGGCAACAAGCCGATCACCGAGGAACTGCATCCGGTCACCGGTGACGACTGGCTGATCGTTGCCGGTGATGTGGCGGAGCGCACCGATGAGATCCGTTGGGCGCTGGACCTGCTGCGCAAACGCTTCGCGAAGGTGATCTGGGTTCCGGGAAACCACGAGCTGTGGACCACCACCAAGGACCCAATGCAGGTGTTCGGCCGGTCTCGCTATGACTACCTCGTCGACATGTGCGACCAGATGGGTGTCATCACACCCGAGCATCCCTTCCCGGTCTGGACCGAGCAGGGTGGCCCCGCGACCATCGTGGGAATGTTCCTGCTCTACGACTACACCTTCCTGCCGGACGGGGCGTCCACCAAGGCCGAGGGCCTGGCGATCGCGCGGGAGAACAATGTGGTGGCCACCGATGAGTTCCTGCTGTCGCCCGAGCCCTACGGCACCCGCGACGCCTGGTGCCGTGATCGGGTCGCGGTCACCCGAAAGCGCCTGGAAGACCTCGACTGGATGAACCCGACTGTGCTGGTCAATCACTTCCCGATGGTGCGTCAGCCCTGCGATGCACTGTTCTATCCGGAGTTCTCGCTCTGGTGCGGCACCGTCGAGACTGCCGACTGGCATACCCGTTACAACGCGACGTGTTCGGTCTATGGCCATCTGCACATCCCGCGTACCACGTACTACGACGGGGTGCGCTTCGAGGAGGTCTCGGTGGGCTACCCGCGGGAGTGGCGCCGCCGCCGGCCGCATCGCTGGCTACGTCAGATACTGCCGGAGCCGCAGTACCCGCCCGGCTACCTCAATGAGTTCGGCGGGCACTTCGTGATCACCGACGAGATGCGTGAGGCCAGTGCGAAATTCACGGAGCGACTGCGTCGGCGGCAGGCACGATGAGCGGACTGCTGGACAGGGTGCTCGAGGGAGTGCCGGCGGGATCGCTGGCCTGGGCCGAACGCTATGACGATCCACCCGGGTTAGCTCCGCTGGCCGAGGAGGAGCCACTGGTCGCACGTTCGGTGGCCAAGCGGCGCAACGAATTCGTCACCGCCCGCTACTGCGCGCGGTTGGCGTTGGAAGAGCTCGGGCAGCCGCCGGTCCCGATCCTCAAGGGGGAGAAGGGTGAGCCCACGTGGCCCGCGGGTGTGGTCGGCAGTCTGACGCACTGCGCGGGTTTCCGCGGTGCGGTGGTGGGCCGCAGCACCGCGGTGCGATCGGTGGGTATCGATGCCGAACCGCACGACGTACTCCCCGACGGTGTGCTCAAAGCCGTCAGTCTGCCCGTCGAAAGAGACCAACTCGCGGCGTTGCCGGAAGGTCAGCACTGGGACCGAATCCTGTTCTGCGCCAAAGAGGCCACCTATAAGGCATGGTTTCCGTTGACCAGGCGGTGGCTGGGCTTCGAGGACGCTCACATCACCTTCGATCCCGACGGCACGTTTTCCTCGCGCATCCTCATTGACCCCGCAGCGTTGTCCGGACCGCCGCTGACCGAGCTCGGTGGCCGATGGTCGGTGTCCGGTGGTCTGGTGCTGACGGCGATCGTGCTGTGAGTGCCGTGCCGGCGGGCCTGGTGATCGTCGACAAACCCGCGGGAATCACCAGCCACGACGTGGTTGCGCGCTGTCGCAGGTTCTTCGGCACCCGCAAGGTGGGCCATGCCGGCACACTCGACCCGATGGCAACCGGTGTGCTGGTGATCGGCATCGAACGGGCCACCAAGATCCTGGGTTTGCTTACCACGTCGCAGAAGTCCTACGCCGCCACCATCCGACTGGGGCAGACCACCTCGACCGAAGATGCCGAAGGCGAGGTGCTGGCCACGACATCGGCCGCGCACGTCACCGAACAGCAGATCACCGCGGCGATCGCGGGGCTGCGTGGCGACATAGCTCAGGTGCCCTCGGCGGTGAGCGCCATCAAAGTCGCGGGCAAGCGGTCCTACCAGTTGGCCCGGGAAGGCCACGCCGTCGAGCTGGCCGCCCGGCCGGTGCACATCGCGCGGTTCGAGTTGCTGGCGATGCGGCGCGAAGAGCAGTTCGTGGATCTGGATGTCGAGGTGGACTGTTCGGCGGGAACCTATATCCGGGCACTGGCCCGCGACGTGGGCAACGAGCTGGAAGTGGGGGGTCATCTGACCGCACTGCGGCGCACCCGGGCCGGCAGCTTCGGGCTGGATCAGGCCCGCACCCTCGACGAACTGGGGGAGCGTCCCGCGCTGAGCTACAGCCTCGATGACGCCTGCCTGCAGACGTTTCCGCGGCGGGACCTCAACGTTGACGAGGCACTCGACGTCAGCCACGGCCGGCCGTTGGCCCCAGCGGGCATCGACGGGATTTACGCGGCCACCGACGCCGATGGACGGGTGATCGCGCTGCTGGAGGACTCGGGACGGCGGACCAAATCGGCGGTCGTCATCCGCCCGGCGACGTTATAGTCCGCCGGTGGCCACCGAGGAGCGCGAGATCACGCAGGCTGTTGATCTTTGCGCCTCGTCCGGATTGTTGAACCCGGGCGCCGTCGGTTGGACACGAACGCCGCTGCACCGCTGCAATCTGCGCGGCTGGGGGCGGACTAAGCGGTGGGAGTACTGGTGCCTGACGACGCCCACCCATCTGATCGCGGTCACCGTCGCCGACCTCGACTACCTCGGCGTGAGCAATGTCTTTCTGCTGGATTACTCCGGACTTCAGGTGAGCCGGAGCTGCCTGCACCCGGGCGGGTGGGGGATCACCTTGCCGTCCAGTCTCGGTGATGGACCGGCCACGGCTCGCGGACTGATCACGATCGATATCACCACCGAGACCGACGGCACTCGGATTCAGTTCTCCTGCAAGACCTCTGCAGGAGCGATGACCGGCGACCTGTTCGTCGCGCTGCCGCCCGGACACGAGACGCTCGCGGTAGTGGTGCCGTGGAGCCAGAGCAGGTTCCAGTACACCGCCAAGCACACCGCGCGGCCCGCTTCGGGATTGGTTCGGGTGGGAGCGGACACCTACGACTTCGCCGGCGGGTGGGGTGTGCTTGACCACGGGCGCGGCCGCTGGCCGGCCAACATCGTGTGGAACTGGGGTGCGGCTTCCGGTCACACCGACGGGCGCACCGTCGGACTGCAGCTGGGCGGTAAGTGGACGGTCGGCACCCCAAGCACAGAGAACGCGCTCTGCGTCGACGGACGACTCAGCAAGATCGGCGCCGAACTGGACTGGCACTACCCCGAATACGACGGGCCCTGGAGAATCCGCACACCCGACTCCGATCAGGTGCAGCTGACCTTCACCCCATTCCATCACCGCTCGCCGATGCCGGGCACCCATCAGTGTTTCGGGCACTACAACGGGCGCATCCGCACCGACGACGGCGCCGACCTCGTCGTGACCGATCTCCTCGGCTGGGCCGAACAGGTGCACATGCTCTGGTGAGCGCGACAGAGCCCGCAATGTTGCATACCTATACGAACGTAACTGGGGCTATGCTGATGGTCCCAGTTGAGGCGGTAGCCGAGTGGCGGAGGTGGTGGGATGGCTGCGAGCGGTACTGCACCGGCGGTGCGGCGTACCCAGGCCGAGCGCAGTGCCGCGATGCGGACGCGACTGCTCGACGCCACCATCGAATGTCTGGTGAACTACGGCTACTCCGGCACCACCACGCCGCGTATCGCCGAATTGGCCGGAGTCACCCGGGGTGCCCAGATCCATCATTTCCGGTCGAAAGAAGACCTCGTTGTTGCCGCCGTCGAGCATCTGGCTCAGCAGCGCACCCAGGCAGCCATTCGTGAACTCGGTCAGGTTCGGTCGATCCCGGACCCGGTGGCGACCGCCTTGAACTTCCTGTGGGAGGCCCACCAAGGGCCGATGTTCATTGCCACCGTGGAACTCTGGGTGGCCGCCCGTACGGACCGGGTGCTCGCGCAGCACATCGAACGGGTAGAAGGCGTCGTCAACGGGACCTTGGTTGCCGCGATCGCCCAGTTGATGCCTGGGCATCCCGCGCAGAAGGAGATTCGCAACATCGTCTTCACCGCGATGGACGTGCTGCGCGGCATCCTGGTGTCGAACTTCGTCGACGACGATCCGCAGCGTGCCCGGCGACGCTGGGATCGCGCCTGTGTGCACCTGCGTCAGGTGGCCGCCGGCGTCTTGCCGCAATCTGACTGACTGACGCCGCGGGTCGCCAACGCGCCGCACCCTCGCGCACCCTCGTGTTCTGTGCCCCTGCGCGCACTCTTGTAAAGATGCAATCAGGCCGGTATGTTTTTGGCCACTGGCCGGAATCGAAGGGGAACCATGGCGAACAAGGTCTACGTAATCGGTGTCGGCATGACGAAGTTCGAGAAGCCGGGTCGGCGGACCAACGACGACGGATCGGCGTGGGACTACCCGGACATGGCCCGGGAGTCCGGCACCAAGGCGCTGGCCGACGCCGGGATCGACTACCGCGAGGTGGAGCAGGGCTACGTCGGTTATGTCTACGGTGAATCCACCTCCGGGCAGCGGGCACTGTACGAGTTGGGACTGACCGGGATTCCGGTGGTCAATGTCAACAACAACTGTTCGACCGGTTCGACCGCGCTGTATCTGGCCGCTCAGGCGATCCGGGGCGGGCTCGCCGACTGCACCATCGCACTGGGCTTCGAGAAGATGCAGCCCGGCTCGCTGGGGTCCACCTACGACGACCGCGCGCAGCCGATGGAGAAGCATGTGCTGGCGCTGGCCGAGATCTCTGAGGTGCTGTTCCCCGTGGCGCCGTGGATGTTCGGCGCCGCCGGCCGCGAGCACATGAAGCAACACGGTTCCACCGCAGAGCATTTCGCCAAGATCGGTTACAAGAACCACAAGCATTCGGTCAACAACCCCTACGCTCAATTCCAGGACGAGTACAGCCTCGAAGACATCCTGGGTTCGCGGATGATCTACGACCCGCTCACCAAGCTCCAGTGCTCACCGACCTCGGACGGTTCTGGGGCGGCGATTCTTGCCAGCGAGGCATTAGTCGACAAGCACGGCCTGGCCGGCCGTGCCGTTGAGATCGTCGGTCAGGCGATGACCACCGACTTCGGCTCCACCTTCGACGGCTCGGCAAAGAATCTGATCGGCTATGACATGAATGTGCAAGCCGCACAGCGTGTCTATCACCAGTCCGGCCTGGGGCCCGAGGACTTCCAGGTGATCGAGCTGCATGACTGTTTCTCGGCCAACGAGCTGCTGCTCTACGAAGCGCTGGGCCTGTGCGCGCAGGGCGATGCGCCGCGGCTCATCGACGACGGCGACACCACCTACGGCGGGCGGTGGGTGGTCAACCCTTCCGGCGGCCTGATCTCCAAGGGGCATCCGCTGGGGGCCACCGGGTTGGCGCAGTGCTCCGAACTGACCTGGCAGCTTCGCGGTGACGCCGACAAGCGTCAGGTGCCCAACGTCACCGCCGCCCTGCAACACAACATCGGCCTCGGCGGCGCCGCCGTGGTCACCGCCTACCAGCGCGCCGAGCGCTAAGCCATCGACACCCGAGGAGGACGCACCATGGGACACATCGAAGCCACCAAAAGCCTCGCCGTCAGCCCGAACGCGCTGTGGGACACCATCAGCGACCTGTCCAGCTGGGACAAGTGGTTCACCATCCACGAGAAGTGGCTCACCGAGCCGCCGGCCGCCCTGGCGCCGGGTGAGACGTTGACCGCCAAGATCGTCATGCTCGGCATGGCGAACAAGATCGAATGGACGGTCGAGAACGTGGCCGCCCCCACCACCCTGACGCTGTCGGGCACCGGCATGGCCGGCGTGAAGTGCCGCTTCGACTTCACGGTCACTCCCGACGGCGACGGCTCCCAGTTCAGCGTGGCCGGCGACTTCGAGGGCGCGCTGATCAAAGGTGCGCTGGGCAAGGCGGTCGAGAAGGACGGGGCCAGGCAACTCGACAAGACCCTCGCTCAACTCGAGGCGCTGGCGTCGGCGGCGGCCTGAGGTGACCGACGATCTGGCCTTTGACGATGCCGGGCTGGACAAATGGAGTGACGAGGACCGGTTCGCGGTCACCCGCGAGCGGATCGTCGAATACGCCGCGGCGACCAACGACCCGATCGCCGCGCACCGCAGCGGCGACATCGCGCCGCCGGTGTTTGCGATCGTGCCGGTGTTCGAGTCACTGCTGGTTCCCGCGGTCGAGGTGGCACCGGTCGAGCTGATCCCGCGGGTGGTGCACGGCGAGCAGGACTTCTGGTTCCACCGGCCCATCCGGCCGGGAGACAAGCTGGTCTCCCGCGGCAAGATGATCGGCTACGAAGGACTGGAGAAGGGCACCCGCGCAGCGATATTGCTTGAATGCCGCACCGAGGAAGGCGAACTGGTCAACGAGCAATACGTGACCTGCTTCTTCCGCGGACACAATGCGGGCAAGAGAGTCGGCGAACTCAGCCCCGGACACAAGTTCGACGACGCGCTGCGTCAGCAGGCGCCGGTGGCCAAGGTCGTCCAACACGTCGATGCCGACCAGACGTTCCGCTACGGGCCGGCCGCGGGTGATCCGATGCCGATTCACCTGGACGAGGAAGTCGCCCGCGACGCCGGACTGCCGGGGATCATCGCGCACGGCCTGTGCACCATGGCGTTCACCTCCTGGGCGGTGCTCACCGAGGTGGCCGGATCAGATGTCAGCCGACTGCGGCGATTGGCGGTGCGGTTCTCCAAGATGGTGCTGCCCGGCGACGACCTTGAGACCCGGATCTGGACCAGCGGTCGCGGCGACGGCGCCACCACGTACGCATTCGAGACCGCGCGCTTAGGCGCCGGCGAAATGGCGATCACCGACGGCTTGGCCGTGATCGCCGACTAAGGCAGCGTCGACGAGAGATCCGAGGAGTCAGATATGGGCGTATTGGAAGGCCGGGTCGCGGTGATCACCGGCGCCGGACGTGGCATCGGGCGCGAACACGCCCTGCTTTTCGCGGCCGAGGGGGCCGCAGTGGTAGTCAACGATCTGGGTGGAAGCAACGCCGGCGAGGGGTCCGACACCACCACTGCGCAGCAGGTCGTCGACGAGATCGTGGCGGCTGGCGGGCGCGCGGTGGCCAACACCGACAGCGTCTCGGACTGGTCGTGCGCGGAACGGCTTGTCCAGCAGGCCATCGACGAGTTCGGCAGGTTGGACGTGTTGGTCAACAATGCCGGAATCCTGCGGGATGCATTCATTCCCGGCATGGAAGAAGCGCAATGGGATGCCGTGGTCGCGGTACATCTCAAGGGCCACTTCGCGATGCTGCACCACGCCGCGGCCTATTGGAAGGCGCAGTCCAAGGCAGGGGAGCAGCCCAACGCCGCAGTGATCAACACCGCCTCCGGGTCCGGGGTCACGCTGCCCAACCCCGGCCAGGCGAACTACGGAGCGGCCAAGGCCGGGATCGCCGCACTGACCCTGATCGCCGCCGAGGAGCTGGATCGCTATGGGGTGCGGGTCAACGCGATCGCCCCGATAGCGCGCACCCGCCTCACCCTGGCCACGCCTGGCATGGGCGCATTGATGGCAGAACCGGAGGACGGGGAGCTGGATCTGTTCAGCCCGGCCAATATTTCGCCCTTGGTGGCGTATCTGGCCACCGAGAAGTGTCCGATCACCGGCGCGGTGTACGCGGTACAGGGTGGCGCTATCTCGCGGCTGGCCGGCTGGCACGACACCGACACCATTGAGACTGAAGGCATCTGGGAGATCGACGACATCGCGGCGAGGTTGCCGTAGCCACCGGCGACGATGCAGAACGAAGTGATGCTGAGGAGGCGGAGTAAAAGATGATCGAGTGGTCTGACACGGACGAGCTGATCCGGGACAGCGTCCGGGAATTCATTGATCGGGAGGTTCGGCCGAACCTCGACGCGCTGGAGAGCGGCGAACTGCCGCCGTATGCGATCCTGCGGAAACTCTTCGCCGACTTCGGGATCGACGTGATCGCTGCGGAAGCCATCAAGAGCCGACTGGAAAAGGCGCACGCGAGGCAGGCCGTCGACGGCGAGAGCAAGCCGGCCCAATCGGCGGGCGGCGGATTCGGCGATCTGGGGGCTCAGGCCTCAATGGGACTGATCCTGGTCAGCGAACTCGCCGGGGTCAGTCTGGGATTGGTCGCAGCGGTCGGGGTCAGCCTCGGACTGGGCGCCGCCACGATCATGTCGCGCGGCACCTTGGCGCAGCAGGAACGCTGGCTGCCGGAGCTGGTGACCCTGGAGAAGATCGCCGCTTGGGCAATCACTGAGCCCGACGCGGGCTCCGATGCCTTCGGCGGTATGAAGACCTATGTCCGGCGTGACGGTGAGGACTACATCCTCAACGGCCAGAAGACGTTCATCACCAACGGCCCCTATGCCGACACTCTCATCGTCTACGCAAAGTTAGACGAACAGGACGGCGCCGATCCGCGTAACCGCAAGGTGCTCACCTTCGTGCTCGACGCCGGGATGCCGGGCCTGACGCAGGGCAAACCGTTCAAGAAGATGGGCATGCATTCCTCGCCGACCGGTGAGTTGTTCTTCGACGATGTGCGGCTGGGGCGCGACCGGCTACTGGGCGAGACCGAAGAGCACACCGGCGGAGACGGACGTGACAGTGCGCGGGCCAACTTCGTCGCCGAGCGGGTCGGGGTCGCCGCGCTGGCGCTGGGAATCATCAACGAATGTCATCGGCTCTGCGTCGACTACGCCAAGAGCCGCACGCTGTGGGGCCGCAACATCGGCCAATTTCAGCTGATTCAACTCAAGCTGGCCAAGATGGAAGTGGCCCGGATCAACGTGCAGAACATGGTGTTCCAGACGCTGGAGAAGGCCAAGCACGGAAAGATCCCCACGCTGGCCGAGGCGTCGGCGATCAAGCTGTACTCCTCGGAAGCGGCGACCGAGGTCGCGATGGAGGCAGTGCAGCTGTTCGGCGGCAACGGCTACATGACCGAGTACCGGGTGGAACAGCTGGCCCGTGACGCCAAGTCGCTGATGATCTACGCGGGCAGCAACGAGGTACAGGTCACCCACATCGCCAAAGGCCTGCTTTCGTAGCTGATCCCTGGCGATCACGCCCGGGCGGCCGACCGCTCAGGTGTAGAGCGCTTCGAATTGTTTGATTGAGCGCTCGATATCGCCCTTGACCGCGCGGACGGCGGCCGTGCCGATCGGCCCGAACAGCGGCCGCCCACCCAGATCCATCCGCAGGATGAACGTCGACCCCGACTCGGCCGGGCTTATCCCCAGTGTCAGGGCGTACTTGGTGCCGCCCACACCGTCGCCGGTGAGTTCCAGCAGCTTTGGGGGTTCGATCTTGCGGACCGTCCAGGTGACCCGATTGCGCATGCCCTTGGCGCCCGCCACCCCGACCAGCGTTGCTCCGGCGGTGAGTTCGGCAGGGATGTCGCAGCGCCAGCCCTGGTGCAGGGAAAGCCAATCGCCCAACTCGGCCAGATTCGACGCATGGGCCCAGGCATCGTCCGGTGGCAGCGCCAGCTCACGGGACAGCTCAAGTTTTGCCATCGGCAAAGCCTAGAGCGTGTGGCCCTCTGTGCCGCGATGAAGGCCGGCACCCGCCGCGTTACGGATGGGTCAGACCACCCAGATCGCCTGGGCGGCTGGGCTGCCCAGATCGAAGGTCGCCTGCTCGCGGTCGGAGCCCTCGGGTGCGTCCAGTGCCACCGAGATGATCCCGGCGAAGTCGCGGCGGGTCAGTACCCGCAGTCGGGCGTCGAGGCTGATACCCACCTGGGCGAAGTAGCGCAGCATCTCGGGATCGTTGTCGGAGATGCGGGCCACGGTGCCGGTCTCGCCGTCGGCACACGCCCACAGCTGCCGGGCGGGTGGAGTCGGCACCTGGCCGTCGGGGGCAGGGATCGGGTCCCCGTGCGGGTCGCGCTGTGGGTAACCCAGCTTGGCGTCGATCCGCGCAACCATTCTGTCGGAGACCGCGTGTTCGAGGACTTCGGCCTCGTCGTGCACCTCATCCCAGCCGTAACCGAGCTCCCGCACCAGGAATGTCTCGATGAGTCGGTGTCGGCGCACCATCGCCAGGGCTGCCCGTCGGCCCTCGTCGGTGAGGGTCACCGCCCCGTATTTCTCGTGGTCCACCAGGCCTGCGTCAGCCAGTTTGCGAATCGACTCCGAGGCGGTGCTCGCGGACACGCCAATCTTCTCGGCCAGCATTTTGGTGCTGACCCTGTCGGGTGACCATTCCTGGGCGGTCCAGATGACTTTCAGATAGTCCTGGGCGACGCTACTCAGCCCATCCGACTGCTCCCAAGGGCTCACAACGGGACAGTTTAGGCTTGTCCTCGTGCAGCGGTGGCGGGGGCAGGATGAGATCCCCACAGACTGGGGCAGGTGCGTGCTCACCATCGGCGTTTTCGATGGTGTGCATCGAGGTCATGCGGAGTTGATCACCCATGCGGTGAAGGCTGGGCAAGCGCGTGGGGTGCCGACAGTGCTGATGACCTTTGATCCACATCCGATGGAGGTCGTCTACCCGGGCAACCACCCGGCGCCGCTCACCACGCTGGCGCGACGCGCCGAGCTGGTGGAGCAGTTCGGCATCGACGTCTTCCTGGTGATTCCCTTCACGCCCGAGTTCATGAAGCTCACCCCCGACCGCTATATCCACCAGCTGTTGGTCGAGCATCTGCACGTGGTGGAGGTGGTGGTGGGGGAGAACTTCACCTTCGGGCGTAAAGCGGCCGGCAACGTCGAGACGCTGCGCCGGGCCGGTGAGCAGTTCGGGTTCGGGGTCGAATCGGTGTCGCTGGTGGCCGAGCGTGCAGATGCCGTGCAGTCGGTCACCTTCTCCTCGACCTACATCCGGTCCTGCGTGGACGCCGGGGATGTGTCCGCCGCGGCCGAGGCGCTGGGGCGACCACACCGGGTCGAAGGGCTGGTGGTGCGCGGCGATGGCCGCGGGCGAGGACTGGGTTTCCCGACGGCCAATGTGGCGCCGTCGGCCTTTGCGGCGATTCCGGCCGATGGGGTCTATGCCGCCTGGTTCACCGTGCTCGGGCACGGCCAGGTTCCAGGCACTGTCGTTGCAGGTCAGCGCTGCAGGGCTGCGGTGTCGGTAGGGACCAATCCGACCTTCTCCGGGCGCGCCCGCACCGTCGAGGCCTTCGTGATCGATGAAACCGCTGACCTGTACGGGCAGCGCGTCGCTGTCGACTTCGTCAGCCGTATCCGGGGTCAGGAGAAGTTCGACTCGGTGGCCGACCTGGTCGCGGTGATGAACACCGACGTCGAGAAGACTCGCGGACTACTTTCCGGGGAGTGACCGGCTGCGCGATTGGGACTACCGCCCGCTGCGCTGCTAGAGTTGCGCCTCGGCGTGCTGCAGTCCGCGGTGGCCGCCGACGTGATATTCGCGGGACCGAATGATGGAGATTTGTTGTGGCGCTGACCGTCGAGCAGAAAAAAGAGATCCTGGCCAACTACGGTCTGCACGAGACCGACACCGGATCTCCTGAGGCTCAGGTCGCGTTGCTGACCAAGCGGATCGTCGACCTCACCGAGCACCTCAAGAAGCACAAGCACGACCACCACTCGCGTCGTGGGCTGTTGCTGCTGGTCGGTCGGCGTCGTCGCCTCCTCAAGTACCTGACCGCGACCGATGTGGCGCGGTACCGCTCGCTCATCGAGCGCCTGGGCCTGCGTCGCTGACGGCGAATCGGGTCGGCAGCGGTCGCTGCCTGTTAGAGTGAGACCGGTCCGGGCCTTCCAGGCCCGGACATCGGTGTGGCCCGCGCAGCCGCGTGCGCCACTCCGGCACGTCACGACGAGACATGTTCGTCTGCGATCAGCCAGACCTCGTTTCGGGCGGTCTTCGGTAGTGGCAGCCGGGTCTGAAAGCACGTCTTTATCAAGATCCGGCCGCTTCGATCGACGACCGTAGCCGCATCCAGGTCTTTCGCTCAACGCACGTCTGACGTCGCAAAACAGCTGAATGAACCAGGAAAGGCCGTACGGGCTTTTATGTCTGCAATTGAAATTGAAGAAGGCGTGTTCGAATCCACCGCTGTCATCGACAACGGCAGCTTCGGCAAGCGCACCATCCGCTTCGAGACCGGCCGGCTGGCTCAGCAAGCCGCGGGCAGCGTCGTCGCCTACCTCGACGACGAAACCATGTTGCTGTCGGCGACCACAGCCAGCAAGGCCCCCAAGGACCACTTCGACTTCTTCCCGCTCACCGTTGACGTCGAAGAGCGCATGTACGCGGCCGGGCGCATCCCCGGCTCGTTCTTCCGCCGCGAGGGCCGGCCGTCCACCGACGCGATCCTGACCTGCCGTCTCACCGACCGCCCGCTGCGCCCGTCGTTCGTCGACGGCCTGCGCAACGAGGTTCAGGTCGTGGTGACCGTGCTGAGCTTGAACCCGAATGACCTCTACGACGTGGTGGCGATCAACGCCGCGTCGGCCTCCACCCAGCTCGCCGGCCTGCCGTTCTCCGGCCCGGTCGGTGCCGCGCGGGTGGCGCTGATCGACGGCACCTGGGTGGCGTTCCCCACCGTCGAGCAGCTTGAGGGTGCGGCCTTCGACATGGTGCTGGCGGGTCGCCTCCTCGAGGACGGCGACGTCGCGATCATGATGGTCGAGGCCGAGGCCACCGAGAACGTCATCGAGCTGATCCAGGCCGGCGCCCAGGCGCCGACCGAGGCCGTGGTGGCCGAGGGCCTGGAGGCAGCCAAGCCGTTCATCGCGGCGCTGTGCAAGGCCCAGCAGGAGCTGGCCGCCGCTGCTGCCCGTCCGACCGCCGACTACCCGCTGTTCCCGCCCTACGGCGAGGACGTCTACTACGCGGTTGCCTCGGTGGCGACCGACGAGCTGGCGAAGGCGCTGACCATCGCGGCCAAGGCCGAACGTGACGAGCGCACCGAGGAGATCAAGGCCGAGGTCGTCCAGCGTTTGGCCGAGACCTACGAGGGGCGCGAGAAGGAGATCAGCGCGGCCTACCGCAGCTTGACCAAGAAGTTGGTGCGTCAGCGCATCCTGACCGACCACTTCCGCATCGACGGCCGTGGGATCACCGACATCCGCGCGCTGTCCGCAGAGGTCGCAGTGATCCCGCGGGCGCACGGCAGCGCCCTGTTCGAGCGCGGCGAGACCCAGATCATGGGTGTGACCACGCTGGACATGATGAAGATGGCGCAGCAGATCGACTCGCTGGGGCCGGAGAAGTCCAAGCGCTACATGCACCACTACAACTTCCCGCCGTACTCGACCGGTGAGACCGGCCGGGTCGGTTCGCCCAAGCGCCGCGAGATCGGTCACGGCGCCTTGGCCGAGCGGGCCCTGGTTCCGGTGCTGCCCAGCGTCGAAGAGTTCCCCTACGCCATCCGCCAGGTCTCGGAAGCGTTGAGCTCCAACGGATCCACCTCGATGGGTTCGGTCTGCGCCTCGACGCTGGCATTGCTCAATGCGGGTGTGCCGCTGAAGGCTCCCGTCGCCGGTATCGCGATGGGTCTGGTCTCCGACGACGTCGAGGTGGACGGCAAGACGGAGCGCCGCTTCGTCGCGCTGACCGACATCCTGGGCGCCGAGGACGCGTTCGGCGACATGGACTTCAAGGTCGCCGGCACCAAGGACTTCGTCACCGCTCTGCAGCTGGACACCAAGCTCGACGGCATTCCTTCCCAGGTGCTCGCCGGTGCGCTGGCCCAGGCCAAGGACGCCCGTATGACCATCCTCGAGGTGATGGCCGAGGCCATCGACGAGCCCGACGAGATGAGCCCGTACGCGCCGCGGGTCACCACCATCAAGGTTCCGGTGGACAAGATCGGCGAGGTGATCGGGCCCAAGGGCAAGATGATCAACTCGATCACCGAGGAGACCGGCGCCCAGATCTCCATCGAGGACGACGGCACGGTGTTCGTCGGAGCCACCGACGGGCCGTCGGCGCAGGCCGCGATCGACAAGATCAACGCCATCGCCAACCCCCAGCTGCCCAAGATCGGCGAGCGGTTCCTGGGCACCGTGGTCAAGACCACCGACTTCGGCGCCTTCGTGTCGCTGCTGCCGGGTCGGGACGGGCTGGTGCACATCTCCAAGCTCGGCAAGGGCAAGCGGGTGGCCAAGGTCGAAGACGTGGTGAAGGTCGGCGACAAGCTGCGCGTGGAGATCGCCGACATCGACAACCGCGGCAAGATCTCGCTGGTGCCTGTCGAAGACGCAGCGGACGCGACCCAAGAAGCGGGGTCCGCTGAGCCTGCCGATGCCGCGCCCGCCCAGAGCTGACCCGCCGGCGCCCACGGGCGCCACACTGCGACGCACCACCCTGCCGGGCGGACTGCGGGTGGTCACCGAGTACCTCCCCGCGGTTCGTTCGGCGTCGGTGGGCGTGTGGGTCGGCGTCGGATCGCGTGACGAGGGCGCCACGGTGGCCGGGGCGGCGCACTTCCTTGAGCACCTGTTGTTCAAGGCCACCCCGAGCCGCACGGCAGCCGGTATCGCCCAGGCGATGGACGCCGTCGGGGGTGAGCTCAACGCCTTCACCGGCAAAGAGCACACCTGCTACTACGCCCACGTACTCGACACCGATCTCGAGCTGGCTGTCGCGCTGGTCAGCGATGTCGTCCTGAACGGCTCGTGCGCGGCCGCCGATGTCGACCTCGAGCGTGACGTGGTCCTGGAAGAACTCGCGATGCGTGACGACGATCCCGAGGACGCGCTGGGCGACGTGTTCTTGTCGACCCTGTTCGGCGACCACCCGATCGGACGACCGGTGATCGGCAATGTCGAATCGGTGTCGTCGATGACGCGCGCCCAGTTGCGATCGTTTCACCAGCGGCGCTACACGCCCGAGCGCATGGTGGTGGCCGTCGCCGGCAACATCGACCACGGCACGGTCGTGTCGTTGGTGCGAGAACACTTCGGGCATCGCCTGGTTCGAGGTCGAGGCCCCGCCGCGCCGCGGCGTGGCGCTGCGCGAGTACCGGGTGTTCCGGGCCTCACCCTGGTCAATCGCGACGCAGATCAGACCCACATGTCCCTGGGCGTGCGTGCCCCCGGACGCAACTGGCAGCACCGTCAGGCGCTGGCGGTGCTCAACACCGCGTTGGGTGGTGGCCTCAGTTCCCGCCTTTTTCAACAGGTTCGGGAGACCCGCGGCCTGGCCTACTCGATCTACTCATCGGTGGACACGTTTGCCGATGCGGGCGCATTGTCGGTCTATACCGCATGCCAGCCCGACCGGTTCGCCGAAGTCGCCGCCGTGACCGCCGAGGTACTCCAGTCCGTGGCACGCGACGGCATCACCGCCGACGAGTGTCGGATCGCGAAGGGTTCACTGCGCGGAGGATTGGTGCTGGGCCTGGAGGATTCCGGTTCGCGCATGAATCGTTTGGGCCGCAGTGAACTGAACTACGGCCGCCACCGGCCTATCGCACGCACCCTGCGGGAACTGTCCGCAGTCACCGTCGATGAGGTCAATGCCGTTGCCCGGCGGCTGCTGACCCAGCCCTATGGTGTCGCGGTCTTGGGGCCCTACCGGTCGAAAGGGGCGCTTCCGCGCCGGTTGCGGTCGATGGCAGGCTAGGGCAATGGCCTTCAGCTTCTCCGAACTCACGGTCCCACTTGTCGGTGCCCCGATGGCGGGCGGACCCAGTACCCCGGCGCTGGCAGCCGCGGTGTCAGAGGCGGGCGGACTGGGATTTGTGGCCGGTGGCTACCGCACAGCCCAACAACTAGCTGACGACATCACCGCGGCGCGCGCACTCACCACTGGCCCCATCGGGGTCAATCTGTTTGTGCCCCAGCCCAGTTACGCCGACGTGGTGCTCCTCGACGAGTACGCCGACCTACTGGATCCACTGGCCGAACACTACGGGGTGGAACTGGGGGAGCCCCGCTTCGGCGATGACGACTGCTGGCCCGAGAAACTTGACGTGGTCGCCCATCTGCGGCCCACCGTGGTGTCGTTCACCTTCGGGACACCGCCGCCCGACGACCTGGAGTGGCTGCGGGACATGCGCATCCTGACCATGGTCACGGTGACCTCGGCCTATGAGGCCGGCGTGGCCCTGGGGCACGGAGCCGAGGCTCTGGTGGTGCAGGGACCCGGCGCCGGCGGCCATCGGGGCACGTTCGCCCCCGACGTGCTCCCGGGTACCGACTCCCTGGAGCACCTGCTGGCCGAGATCGGCCATGCCCACCCTCAAGTGCCGTTGGTGGCGACCGGGGGGATCAGCACCGCCGCCGAAGTGGCCGGGGTGCTGCGCAAGGGTGCGGCGGCCGCGCAGGTGGGCACCGCCCTGCTCCTGGCTCACGAAGCCGGGACCAATCCGACGCATCGAGCCGCGCTGACCAATCCGGAGTTCATCAACACCACCGTCACGTGTGCATTCTCCGGCCGCTACGCGCGAGGTCTGGAAAACGACTTCACCCGGGCATTCGAGGATGTGGCCCCGGTGGGATACCCCGAGATCAACCACATGACGGCACCGATTCGCGCCGCGGCGGTCACCCATGACGACCCGCACGGGACCAATCTGTGGGCGGGGACCGGTTTCCGAAGTGTCCGTGCGGCCGCGGCTGCCGACATCATTGCTGCACTGACGCCCTAAACAGCGCCGCGGCGTCGTTATGATCGCCGCATGAGTGAGACCTCCACCCCCTCAGCAACCGGCACCGTGCACATCCAGGCGGCCCCCGAGTCGGTCTACGCGCTGATCACCGACCTGACCGCGCTGGCTGACTGCGCCGAGGAGACCGTCGCCATGCAGTGGCGCAAAGGCGACGCGGCGACTCCCGGAGCGAAGTTCAGCGGTGCCAACCGCAACGGCTCGCACAGCTGGAATACCACCTGCACGGTCGTCGCCGCCGAACCCGGTCGCCGGTTCGCATTCGACGTGCGATCGGCGATCATCCCGGTGGCCCGCTGGGCCTACGAGATCACTCCTGCCGACGGCGGCTGTCAGGTCACCGAGAGCACCTGGGATCACCGTCCGCGCTGGATCATCGGGTTGACCCGGTTTATCACCGGTGTCGCTGATCGGACCACCGCCAATGCTGAGCACATCCGGCTCACCCTGGACCGGCTCAAGCAGCGGGCGGAGCAGGGCACCCAGCCTGGTCGGTGAGTGCCCGGCTCCCTGCGCTCGGCTCAGCAGTCGTAGTAGAGGGCGAATTCGTAGGGGTGGGGGCGCAGGTTGATTGGGGTGATTTCGTTGTCGCGTTTGTAGTTGATCCAGGTGTCGATGACGTCGGGGGTGAAGACGCCGCCTTCGGTGAGGTACTCATGGTCGGCTTCGAGGTTGTCGATGACCTGGGCCAGTGAGGTGGGTGCCTGGGCGATCTGGGCGGCCTCGTCGGGCGGGAGTTCGTAGAGGTCTTTGTCGATGGGGGCGGCGGGTTCGATTTTGTTCTTGATGCCGTCGATGCCGGCCATGAGCATGGCGGAGAAGGCCAGGTAGGGGTTGCCGGAGGAGTCGGGGCAGCGGAATTCCAGGCGCTTGGCCTTGGGGTTGGTGCCGGTGATGGGGATACGCACGCAGGCGGAGCGGTTGCGTTGGCTGTAGACCAGGTTGATGGGGGCCTCGTAGCCCGGCACCAGCCGCTTGTAGGAGTTGATGGTGGGGTTGGTGAAGGCCAGCAGTGAGGGTGCGTGGTGCA
>NZ_MVHH01000040.1 GCF_002086515.1 Mycolicibacter arupensis | reverse complement strand
TCCCTGTCACACAGGCTCACCGATACCGTGCGGGACAACCTCCCTGGACATCACAGCTAGCCGGGCAGCCGGCTGACCTTAGTCAGCCGGCCACCCCGAATCAGACCAGCGAGGCCAGCTGCTGGATCTGCTCGGTGCTGCGGCCGGTGACCACCATCATGGTGACGCCCGCGGCTTCCCAGACCTTGATTTGCTCACGGACGTAGTCGATGTCGCCCACGATCGCGGCGTCGTCCACCAGCTCGTCGGGGATGACTTCGCCGGCCTTGTCCTTCTGCCCGCTGCGGAACAACTTGGTCACGTCGTCGACGACCTCGCCATAGCCCATCCGGCGGTAGACCTCAGCGTGGAAGTTGGTGTCCTCCGAACCCATACCGCCCATGTAGAGAGCCAGGTAGGGCTTCATGGCCGCGAACGCCGCGGCGCGGTCGGGCGTGATGACGATGTTGGCCGTCGCGCAGATCTCGAAGGTCTCCCGGGTGCGGCGAGCGCCCGGACGGGCGAAGCCTTCGTCCAGCCATTCGTTGTACATGTCGGCCAGCCGCGGGGAGTAGAAGATCGGCAGCCAGCCGTCGGCGATCTCGGCCGAAAGCGCAACGTTCTTCGGGCCTTCGGCACCGAGCATCACCGGGATGTCGGCCCGGCGTGGGTGGGTGATCGGCTTGAGGGCCTTACCCAGCCCAGTCGTGCCCTCGCCGCTGATCGGCAGGGGGTAGTGCGGGCCGGCACTGGTCACCGGGGCCTCGCGGGCCCACACCTGGCGCAGGATGTCGATGTACTCACGGGTGCGGGCCAGCGGCTTGCCGAAACGCTGCCCGTACCAGCCCTCCACCACCTGCGGCCCGGAGACACCCAGGCCCAGAATGTGGCGGCCACCGGACAGATGGTCCAGCGTCAGGGCGGCCATCGCGCACGCGGTCGGGGTCCGCGCCGAGAGCTGCACCACCGAGGTACCCAACCGGACTCGCGACGTCGACGAACCCCACCAGGCCAGCGGCGTGTAGGCGTCGGAGCCCCACGCCTCGGCGGTGAAGACGGCGTCGAACCCCGCATCCTCAGCCGCGGACACCAGTTCGGCGTGGTTGGTCGGCGGCTGCGCGCCCCAATATCCGAGTTGCAGTCCCAGCTTCATCCTTGGCTCCTCGCTCGCCTGCTTGCCACCATTGTTAGAACCTGTTCTACTCGATGCCGTGACTGCCAGCCAAAGCACCCGCGCGCAGATCGATGAGCATGAGCCGCCCCTCTCTGCGCCGCTGAAGTTGTCCTTCGACTACACACGTTCAGTCGGCCCAGTACTGGGAGCGTTCTTCACCGCTCTGCGCGAGCGCCGCATCGTCGGCGTCCGGGGATCCGACGGTCGGGTGTACGTGCCGCCGGCCGAGTACGACCCGGTCAGCTACGAACAGCTCACCGAGATCGTACCGGTGGCCAGTGTGGGCACCGTGGTCTCGTGGTCATGGCAGCCGGAGCCCCTGGAGGGGCAGCCACTGGACCGCCCGTTCGCCTGGGCGCTGATCAAGCTCGACGGCGCCGACGTGCCGCTGCTGCACGCCGTGGCCGCCGAGAACCCCAAGGCCATCAGCGCCGGTACCCGGGTGCACGCGCACTGGGCAGAGGAGACCGTCGGCGCGATCACCGACATCGCCTACTTCGCGATCGGTGACGAGGCCGAGCCGGTAGCCGATGTCCCCGACGAGCGCGACCCGGTGACCATGGTGGTCGTCCCGTCCAGCCTGGAGATCCAGCACACCGCATCACTGCCCGAAAGCGCGTATCTGCGCGCCTTGCAGGAGGGCAAACTGCTGGGGGCCCGCACCGGCACCGAGGGCAAGCTGTACTTCCCGCCCAAGGAGGCCGACCCGGCCACCGGCCTGCCGCTGGACAACTTCGTCGAGTTGCCCGACACCGGCACGGTGACGACGTTCGCGATCATCAACATCCCGTTCGCAGGGCAGCGCATCAAGCCGCCGTATGTGGCCGCCTACGTGCTGCTCGACGGTGCCGACATTCCGTTCCTGCACTTGGTGTCCGACATCGACGCTCACGAGGTGCGCATGGGCATGCGCGTGGCGGCGGTGTGGAAGCCCCGCGAGGAGTGGGGCCTGGGCATCGACAACATCGAATACTTCCGGCCCACCGGCGAACCGGACGCCGACTACGACACCTACAAGCACCACCTGTGAGGGGCAGCATGACGCAACGCGATGTCGCGGTGGTGGGTTTCGCCCACGCCCCGCACGTTCGCCGCACCGACGGCACCACCAACGGCGTCGAGATGTTGATGCCGTGTTTCGCGCAGTTGTACTCCGACCTGGGGATCGCCCAGACCGACATCGGCTTCTGGTGCTCGGGTTCGTCGGATTACCTTGCCGGACGCGCATTCTCCTTCATCTCAGCGATCGACTCGATCGGCGCAGTCCCGCCCATCAACGAGTCGCACGTGGAGATGGACGGCGCGTGGGCGCTGTATGAGGCCTACATCAAGGTGCTGACCGGCGAGGTCGACACCGCCCTGGCCTACGGTTTCGGCAAGTCCTCGGCCGGCCAACTGCGCCGCATCCTGGCGCTGCAGACCGATCCGTACACCGTCGCGCCGCTGTGGCCGGACGCGGTCTCGATCGCCGCGCTGCAGGCCCGGCTCGGACTGGACAGCGGTCAGTGGACCCGCGAGCAGATGGCCCGGGTGGCAATGGATTCATTCGCCGCCTCAGACCGGGTGGACTCGGTGGAGTCCTCGACCGACCTCGACGAGCTGCTGGCACGCCCGTTCTTCGCCGACCCCCTGCGCCGGCACGACATCGCACCCATCACCGACGGCGCGGCCGCGATCGTTCTGGCCGCCGGCGACAGGGCTCGTGAACTGTGCGAAAACCCGGCCTGGATCACCGGATTCGAGCACCGCATCGAGTCTCCGGTGCTGGGCAGCCGGGACCTGACTCGCTCCCCGTCGACCTCCGTCTCGACTCGCGCGGCGACCGGCGACGACATGCCGGCGGTGGACGTCGCTGAGATCCACGCGCCGTTCACCCATCAGCACCTGATTTTGACCGAAGCCATGCAGTTGCCGTCGAAGACGAAGGTGAACCCCTCCGGCGGCGCCCTGGCGGCCAATCCGATGTTCGTCGCGGGACTGGAGCGCATCGGCTTTGCCGCACAACACATCTTCAATGGTTCGGCGGGCCGAGTACTGGCCCACGCCACCAGCGGACCTGCGCTGCAGCAGAACCTGGTCGCGGTGATGGAAGGACGCAACTGATGGGCCAGCTCGCTGCGGTGCTGGGCACCGGGCAGACCAAGTACGTCGCCAAGCGCCAGGACGTGTCGATGAACGGCCTGGTGCGCGAGGCCATCGATCGCGCGCTGGCCGATTCGGGCTCGACGTTCGACGACATCGACGCAGTGGTGGTCGGTAAAGCTCCGGACTTCTTCGAGGGCGTCATGATGCCCGAGCTGTTCATGGCCGACGCCGTGGGCGCCACCGGCAAGCCGCTGATCCGGGTGCACACCGCGGGCTCAGTGGGCGGCTCGACCGCGGTCGTGGCCGCCAGCCTGGTGAAGTCCGGCAAGTTCCGGCGGGTGCTGACCATGGCCTGGGAGAAGCAGTCGGAGTCCAACGCCATGTGGGCGCTGAGCATTCCGGTGCCGTTCACCAAGCCGGTGGGAGCCGGCGCCGGTGGCTACTTCGCCCCGCACGTACGCGCCTACATCCGTCGCTCCGGCGCGCCGACGCATATCGGAGCGATGGTCGCGGTCAAGGACCGGCTCAACGGAGCCCGCAATCCGCTGGCGCATCTGCATCAACCGGACATCACGCTCGAGAAGGTGATGGCCTCCCAGATGCTGTGGGATCCCATCCGATTCGATGAGACCTGCCCGTCCTCCGACGGTGCCGCCGCCATGGTGATCGGCAACGAGGAGATCGCTGACGCGCGGATCGCCGAGGGGCATCCGGTGGCCTGGATCCACGCCACCGCCCTGCGCACCGAGCCACTGGCCTACTCCGGTCGTGATCAGGTCAACCCGCAGGCCGGCCGAGACGCTGCGGCGGCCCTGTGGAAGGAAGCCGGTATCACCAGCCCGATCGACGAGATCGACTGCGCCGAGGTGTATGTGCCGTTCTCCTGGTTCGAACCGATGTGGCTGGAGAATCTCGGGTTCGCTCCCGAAGGTGAGGGCTGGAAGCTCACCGAGGCCGGCGAGACCGCGATCGACGGCAAGATCCCGTTCAATGCCTCCGGAGGCGTGTTGTCGTCCAACCCGATCGGTGCCTCGGGCATGATCCGCTTCGCCGAGTCGGCGATCCAGGTGATGGGCAAGGCCGGTGACCACCAGGTTCCGAATGCCCGCAAGGCCCTTGGCCACGCCTACGGCGGCGGCTCGCAGTACTACTCGATGTGGGTTGTCGGCGCCGACAAGCCCGGCGGTTAGCGAGGCTCGACGAAGGAGAGCCGAAGCTGGACCGTCGCATCAAGCCCGCCAACTGAGGAGGACACCCGCATGAACGCAGATCACCCCGCCCACCTTGCGGGCAAGCGCTCCCGTGACGCGGTAGCTGCCCGCGACAAGGAAGCCTGGCTGGCCAACTTCGCCGACGACGCGATCGTTCAGGACCCCATCGGTCCGTCGCATTTCGACCCCGAGGGCAAGGGCCACCGCGGCCGCGACGAGATCTCGGCGTTCTGGGACAAGGCCATCGCGAGCACCGACAAGATCGAGTTCAACTTCTCCGACACGTTCCAATGCGGCGACGAGGAAGCCAACACCGGCAACATCACCATCACGCTGGGCGGCCACCAGATCGTCACCGAGGGTGTGTTCACCTACCGAGCCAACGACAAGGGTGAACTGGTCGCGCTGCGCGCCTACTGGGAGCTGGACCGCGCGGCCAAGACGGCACGCAAGATCTAGGCAGCACGATCTAGGCGCTGCACCGCCGGACCGGTCACTGCTCGGCGACCGGCTCCATCCCTTCGCGATACCGCTTCGCGAGGTCGCGGTAGTAGGGCGGATTGGCGTTGATCCACACCTCGGCACCGGTTCCGGCGATCGGGCCCTTGACCACGGCAGGCGCGCCGGTCACCAGCACCCCGTCCGGGATCCTGGTCCCGGCGAGCACCGTCGAGCCGGCCGCAATCAGGCTGCGAGCGCCGATCACCGCGCCGTCGAGCACGGTCGAGTGATTGCCGATCAACGCCTCGGAACCGATGTTGGCGCCGTGGATGAGGCACATGTGCGCGATCGTCGCGCCCGGGCCGATGTCGACCGGAACGCCCGGCGGCACGTGCAACACCGAGCCGTCCTGCACATTGGCACCCTCACGCACCACGATCGGCGCGTCGTCGCCGCGCAGTATCGCGCCGAACCACACCGAGGCCCCCGCTTCGATGGTGACGTCACCGATCAGCGTGGCGGTGGGTGCGACGAACGCGGTGGGGTCGATCTTGGGTGACCGACCATTGAAGGAGAACAACTGCATCGTCCACATATACCAGGGACCAAAGACCCCGAACCAGCAGGGTTTATTGCGCAAACACGTGTCAAAACTGTAACGTGTTCTAGTTAGAAGCAGAGGGTTGGAGGCAACAGGTGAGCACTGACAACGCCGAGGTCGGCGTCCGCCACATCGATACCGGAACACTGCCGGACCGCTACGCGCGTGGCTGGCACTGCCTGGGCCCGGTGAAGGACTTCCAGGACGGCAAGCCACATTCCATCCATGCCTTCGGTGCCAAGCTCGTGGTCTTCGCCGACTCCCAGGGCGAACTGCACGTGCTCGACGCCTACTGCCGCCACATGGGCGGCGACCTGAGCCGGGGCGAGGTCAAGGGCGACGAGGTCGCCTGCCCGTTCCACGACTGGCGCTGGGGCGGCGACGGCCGCTGCAAGCTGGTGCCCTACTCCAAGCGCACTCCGCGGGTGGCGCGCACCCAGTCCTTCCCGACCGACGTTCGCGGCGGCCTGCTGTTCATGTACAACGACCCCGAGGGCAACCCGCCACCGGACGAGGTGCGGATCCCGGAGATCCCCGAGTGGTCCAGCGGCGAGTGGACCGACTGGCGCTGGAACTCCATGGTGATCGACTCCAACTGCCGCGACATCATCGACAACGTCACCGATTTCGCGCACTTCTTCTACATCCACTACGGCCTGCCCACGTCGTTCAAGAACGTCTTCGAGGGCCACATCGCCTCGCAGTACCTGCACAATGTCGGGCGTTCCGACGTCCCGGGCCTGGGCACCAGCTACGGCGGTTCGGAATTGGACTCCGAGGCCTCGTACTTCGGTCCGTCGTTCATGATCAACTGGCTGCACAACACCTATGGCGGGTTCAAAGCCGAGTCCATCCTGATCAACTGCCACTACCCGATCAGCCAAGACCAGTTCCGGCTGATGTGGGGCGTCATCGTGCAGAAGCCCAAG
Source organism: Mycolicibacter arupensis (assembly GCF_002086515.1). Classification (GTDB taxonomy): domain Bacteria; phylum Actinomycetota; class Actinomycetes; order Mycobacteriales; family Mycobacteriaceae; genus Mycobacterium; species Mycobacterium arupense. The sequence goes on along the minus strand of NZ_MVHH01000040.1, from coordinate 30,750 downwards.
GGCCTGGACGACGCCACCACGGAGAAGATCGCCGACGCCATGACCGACGGCGTCAGCAAGGGCTTCCTGCAGGATGTCGAGATCTGGACCCACAAGAGCCGGATCGAGAACCCCCTGCTGGTCGAAGAGGACGGGGCGGTCTACCAGCTGCGCCGGTGGTACTCCCAGTTCTACGTCGACGCTGCCGATGTGACCGCGGAGATGACCGACCGCTACGAGATCGAGATCGACGCCACGGTCGCCAACGAGAAGTGGAACGCCGAGGTCGCCGAGAATCTGCGCGTGCAGGAAGAGGAAGCCAAGGCTTCAGAAACCGTCAACGCGGAGTAGGTCTGACCCCATGGCCCGCGAGGTTCCCGACGCCGGCGAGCTGGCCCGGTCCATGCTGATGTTCTCCGGTGGCCACGACGACCACCACGAACACGGCCACGGGTCCGACGACGACGAATCGGGCCCCGATACCCGTTACTCACGGCACCCGCTGTTCCCGGATCGCCCAGAGCAGCTCGACGCGATTCGTGCTGCGACCGAACGGGATACCGACCGCTACCTGCATTCGGGTCTGATGCCGGTGGAATGCCGGCACTGCACCGCGACCGTCGAGGTCAAGAAGCTGGGTCCCGGATACACGTCGGTGCAGTGGAATTCGGCGGCGGTGAAGCGGTGCGCGTTCTTCGCGGCCGAACGCGAGGCCGGCCACACCAGCAGCCGAAGCCGCGGCTGCCCACGGCTGTCCAAGAGCATCACGCACGCGGTCGCCGAGGGACATCTGGAGGAGCGCTCCAGCGCTCCTCCGCCCGGTGACGGCATCGACTAGCTCGTTCTCTCCGCCGAGAGTGCGGTTTGGTTGGCAGATCGCGTCTTTGACCGACCAAACCGCACACTCGATGAGTGCCCGGCCGGATTCACCGGCTCACAGCCCGGCGAAGCGCTCCCGCACCTGTTCGGCAGTCAGGCCATAGTCGGCCAACGAGTACTCATGCTTGGGAGCCCGCGGACCGGTCTTGCTCGCGGCGTAGTCGTCGGCCATGGCCTGGCGAGCTTCATCGGACAGCGACAGGCCGAATCGTTCGTAGATGCTCGCAGCGGTGGCCAGCGGGTCGGCGACGAAGTCCTTGTAGTCGATGTCGCAGAACTGCGCCTGATCGTATTTGGCGCGTTGGCTGTTGAACAGTTCCAGACCCCGAGCCCAGGTCTCCATCTCGTCGGCACCGATCCGCGCGCCCACGAAGGTGTTGGAGTGGCCTTCGGTGGTGTGCCGCGCCAGGGAGCACATCGACGCCATGATGGTCTCGGCCGGCCGGTGGCACTGCACAAAGAGTGCATCGGGGTAGACCGCCATGATCGCATCCAGCGCGAACAGGTGACTGGGGTTCTTGAGCACCCACCGCTTGTCCGGATCGTTGAGACCGATCAGCTGCAGATTGCGGCGGTGCCGTTGGTAGACCGGAGTCCAGTCCTGTTCGGAAAGCCAGCGCGAGTAGGTCGGCAGGTGCGCCAGCGTCTCATAGGACACCGAGTGCAGGGACTGCCGCAGCAACTGCCAGCACTCCTCGAGGCCATCGGCGGTCATGAAGTGCAGTCCGGTGTAGTCCGGGTTCTCGTCGTGGTGCCGGGCGAACTGGGCCGCCATCTCCCGATACACCGGGTTGGTGTCCCAGGTGTCGCGCGGCGGCCGCGGCTGCGGGAAGTCCGCCAGCCACATCTCCAAGCCCTGGTGACCCGGGTCGGCACCCAACAAGCGATGCAGCGCAGTGGTTCCGGTGCGGGGCAACCCGGTGACGAAGATCGGCCGCTCGATGGCGACGTCGACGTACTGGGGGTTGGCATTCCAGCCGGCCTGCGACAGCAACCGGGCAACCAGGGCAGCGCGCAAGAAGAAACGATTCATCTTGCTGCCCAGCTCGGTCAGGTCAGCCTCGGTGCGATAGGACTCCAGCAAGATCCCGAGCGCTTCGCGGTAGTTATCGTCGTCGGGGCCGAAGTCGTCCAGACCCACCATCTTGGTGGCTGAGGCGTGCAGATCGTCGACGGTGCCGACATTGGTACGAGCGGTCATCAGTTGTGGTACTCCCCGCAGTTGACGTCGAGAACCTGTCCGCTGATCCCACTGGCCAGGTCACTGGCCAAGAACAGCACAGCGGAAGCCACCTCGTCCTCGGTGGGCAGGCGCTTCAGGTCGGAGTTGGCCGCGGTGGCGGCATAGATCTGGTCGACGGTGGTGCCGTACTTGCCGGCCTGGTGAGTGAAATAGCTCTGCAGGGTGTCACCCCAGATGTACCCGGGTGCAACCGAGTTGACTCGGATCCCCTGCTCGCCCAACTCGGAGGCCAAAGACTGTGACATCGCCAGCAGCGCGGCTTTGGCCATCTTGTAGGCGCCGTACTTGGGCTGGGAATGCCGGATCACCATCGAGTTCAGATTGACGATGGCGCCGTTGGCGGCGGCCAGCGCGGGCGTGAAGCCCTGCGTCAGGCGCAGCGCGCCGAGCCCGCTGAGCTCGATCGCATCGCGGATGTGCTGAAACGAGGTCTGCGCAAGCGGCTTCATCGACGGCACCCGGAAGGCGTTGTTGATCAACACGTCGATGTGGTCGAACTCGGCCGTGGCCGCCTCCACCAAGCGTGCGACCTGCTCGTCGTCGGTGATGTCGGCCGGCACCACCAGCGCCCGCCTACCGGCGGCCCTGACTTGCTTCGCCACCTCCTCAAGGCGATCCGCGCTACGAGCCGCCAGCACCAGATCGGCGCCTTCGGCCGCGAACCTGTTCGCCAGCGTGCTGCCGAGCCCCGGCCCGACCCCGCTGATCACCGCGACTTTGCCTGTCAGCAATCCGGTCATCTCTACCCCAACATCCTGTTTGCGATCTGCTCCTGCCGCAACGCGATACGCGCGCGCCAGTCTTCTTCGGAAATCTTGTTGTGCTCGTAGAACGGCAGCGCAGACTGCACCTGGTCCACGTCCACCAGCTCAACGGTCGGACCATCGGCCTCGGTCAGCGGCCGCGACACTCGCTGCCAGCGGAACTGCAGAAATCCGCGCCGGTGGCCCAGGGTCTCCACCCAGTTGGTGACGCCGGGGTTGGTGTCGGACACCACGATCCGGATCTTGCCGTCCGGATCAGCTTGAGCCTGAGTGCCGTTCAGCGACGTCTGGTGGTTGATGTAGTCCAGTGAGATGTACCAGAGACTGCCCAGCTGGAAGCCCAGGTAGGGGGCATCGGACACGGGCAGGGTGATCACCAGGGCCTGACCGGGCTCGAGCTCGTAGTGCCCGGCCGACGAGTACTGGGTGGCCAGCCCACCGGGCGTGAGCCGCGGCGCCACCATGGTGTTCACCGGGAGGTTCAGGTAGAACCACTGCGGGAACGCCAGCCAGGTCTTGATCCGGTTGATCAGCTGCTTACCCGCTGCTGCATAACGCTTCTCGATCAGCTGACGGGTCAGCGCCGGCGGCGCGGTGCCCACGGTGTCGGTTCGCGAGATCGCCAGGGTGCCACGGCGGGCAGCCCAGTCGTTATAGACCTCGCGAATCACCAGCTGCGCCGGCTTCGTGGGCTGGAACCGCCAGGTGAAGGTTCCGTCCTCGGCGACGTCGAGTTCGCGGTCGTCGAAGGCAGCATCGCTGACCGGGACGTTGTCGTCGGTGTACTCGCCGCCGCCGAGCAGCTGGAAACTCAGGTCGGTGGTGGTTCCACGGGTGCCGCGCACCACGTAGTCGTTGCCGGGGCGCACCACGGTCCCGAAGTAGAGCGTGTCGGGGTTGTCCAATCCCATCTTGGTGAACGGCCCGGTGCCCGACATGAGGAACGGGTGGTCACGCTCCCCGTTGAATGCGGCGTGCACGCAGGCTTCTACGCCACCGGCCAGGTATTGCAGGCCCTCGAGCAGGTCGGCCTCGGTCTCGATGTGCGGAGCCGCGGCTACCAGCTTCTCCGCCTCGGCGATCGCGGCCGACAGGGGTTCGGAGTACATCGGTGCAACACCTCTCAGATCGTCAAATGGTCCAATATTGGATCGACGTGGTAGATATCTCGAACTGACTGTAGACGTCGCGGTAGCATGCTGCAATGGCTCCGCCTGGACACGAGGTCTCCCGACAGGCCGTGCGGTCCTCTCCCCCGACCGAACGCGTCGTGACGGTTCTGGACTTCCTCGCCCGTCATCCCGACCAGTGCTTCGGCCTCTCCGAACTCGCCCGCCGCACCGGCCTGGCCAAGCCCACCTGCCTGGGCATCGCCACAGCCCTGGCCGATGCGGGTTACCTGACACGCGATGAGCCGGACAAGACCTACCGGCTGGGGCCGGCGCTGATCTCGCTCGGCCGAGCAGCCCAGCAGGCACTGCGGGTCGGCCCCGAGGCGCGTGAGCTGTTGCGGCGGCTGTCCGCGGACTTCGCCACCTCCGCGGCACTGAGCGCGGTGGTCGACGACCGCATCACCGTGCTGGAGCTGGTCGCCGCCCCGAACGCACATCTGGGTGTACAGGCCGGCCAGAGCTACCCGTTCGCTCCTCCGGTCGGGCTGATGTTCGTGTTATGGGACGACAGCGCCCTGCGGGACTGGCTCGCCCGGGCGCCCACCATCCCGCTTCGGTCGGAGAGTGAGCGACTGCAACGCGTCGTCTCCGAATGCCGCGCCGACGGCTATCTGGTCGAGCGGCTGACTCCGGGCGGGCAGCGCCTCTACTCGTTGATGGCGGGCCTGTCCAGTGAATTGCCCGACGAGCTGCGAGCGCTGCTCGGCGAACTGGTGTCCGACATCGGTGAGCGCGTCTATCTGCGCGGTGAGGCCGGCGGCCGCGGGCGCCACGACATCAGCGTGATCTCGGCACCGGTGTATGACCACCATCAACGCCAGGCGATGGTGGTCTCCCTGCATGCCCAGCGCGCGCTGACCGACAACGAAATCACCAAGTGGGCACGCGGGGTGCTGCGGACCGCCGATGCGCTGACCGGACAACTCGGCGGGATCAAACCCGCACCACTGTTAGGTTCGGCCCCATGATGTTGTCGGTCGCCGATCAACTCCAGCTGTCGGCACTCGTGCATCGCTATGCCGCGCACGTAGATGCTCGTCGATTCGATGAAGTGGCCCAACTGTTTACCGTCGATGCCGAACTGATACTGCCCGAACCGCCGGACCAGCTGGAGCCCGGCGTGCACCACCGCGGCCACGACGGTGTGCGCGCTGCGATGTCCGGGCTGGCCGCGGTCACGCGCACCCACCACGGCATTCTCGGCGAGGTCTACGCCGCCTCATCGACCGACACGGTGGCGACCGGGGAGATCACCGGGGTGGCCCATCACTGGATCGAGCGCCACGGCACGCTCACCGATCATGTCTGGCATCTGCACTACCGCGACGTCTATCACCGCACCGAGCAGGGCTGGCGAATTGCGCAGCGCAGCTTGATCATCGACGCGATCGAGTCTCTGCCGGCCGGACGGGTGCGCTCATGACGTCGCCTTCCAAGCCCCAGATCTCCTTTCAGCTCAAGACCTTCACCGACGACCCCGACCACGACTGGAGTGCCACGCTGGCACTGGGCCGCGCGATGGATGCCGCGGGTGTGGATCGGGTGGTGGTCTCCGACCACGTCGTGTTCGGGGAGAACCCGGACGCCTATGCCGATCCCCGGCTCGGCGGGATCGCCGGGGGGCGCCAGCCCACCGGGCCCGACGGCCAGTGGCTGGACCCCCTGATCGTGCTGACCGCGCTGGCCGCCACCACGACCCGCATCCGCCTGGGCACCGCGGTGCTGCTGGCCGCCCTGCGGCGGCCGGCGGTGCTGGCCAAGGAGTTGTCCACCCTGGATGTGCTGTCCGGCGGCCGGCTGGATCTGGGTGTGGGCGTGGGCTGGCAGCGTGAGGAGTACGAAGCGGCCGGCCTGTCGTTCGAACGCCGTGGCCGACTCCTGGACCACACCCTGGAGGTATGTAAGGCGCTGTGGACTCAGCAGCGCAGCACCTACGCTTCCCCGGAACTGTCCTTCGGCAATATTCACCAGATGCCCAAACCCGTTGCGCCCGGGGGAGTTCCGATCTGGGTGAGCGGCACCGTGAACGACGCGGTAGCCCGACGACTGGCCCGATTCGGGTCGGGTTGGATCCCGTGGGGCCCGGCGATGCGTGACCCCGCCGGCGCCATCGCGGACATGCGGGACCGCATCGCCGCGCTGGGCGGCGATCCGACCGGCCTGCAGGTCCTGGGCCACGCGACCACCGCCAAGAACGCGGACGGCTCGCTGGACACCGATGCCACCGCAGCCTCGGCACCGGCACTGGTAGCCGCCGGGGTCACCGACGTGCGGGTCACCTGCTCGCTGCCCAAGGACATCGGCCGGGCCACCGATCTGCTCAGCGAACTCGTCGAGGCGTTCCGCGCCGCAACCGGTTAAGGAGAGACATCGATGGAAAAGGTCATGATCGTGGCGCAAGCCGCCGACTTCGGCGACGCGTGGTGCCAGAAGCTGCGCGGCCCGATCGCGGCGAAACTGCTCGATCTGGGGCTTCCGGGGGTCGTGGTCAATGTCCGCGACGAGCCGGTGCGCGACTCGATGATGACTCTGACGACACTGGACCCGCCGGCGGCGGCGATCATCAGCCTGTGGACCCAGCAGTACTACGGCGAGGCGACCCAGGCCGCCATAGCCCTGATCAGGTCCGAATCCGACTCGGCGGCAGCGTATCTGGTGACCGAGTCCATGCCGATGCCCCCGCCGGACCCAGGCGAAGGCCGCCGCACACGCGGATTGGCCAACGTGGCGTTACTGCGCCGGCCCGCCGATCTCGACCAGGCGACGTGGCTACATCGCTGGCACATCGACCACACCCCGGTGGCGATCGACACCCAGGCGACATTCGGTTACACCCAGAACGTGGTGATCCGCGCCCTCACCGAGGACGCGCCCGGTATCGACGCCATCGTCGAGGAGAACTTCCCCGATGAGGCGGTGTCCGACCCGTACGCGTTCTATGGCGCGGCCGACCAGGCCGACCTCACCGATCGGGTAGGCCGGATGGTCGCCAGTGTCAGCGCGTTCGGCGCCCACCTGAATATCGACACGGTGCCCACCAGCCGCTACGTGTTCCGGACGCCGTTCGTCACACACACTGCTGAGACAGCGTGATCAACGCCTGGCGTACGTCGGGGTGGCGCTGCAGATAGGACAGCACCGGATCGGGGGCACCCGGGTCCTCCTGCTGCCCCCGATGCGACAAGGTGCTCTTGACGTCGGGATGCCGCGTCAAATACGCGTCGACAGAGTTCCCGACGGTCTGGTCACACTGCTGCGGCGCGGCGTTGGCCACCGGCGCCAGTACCCCCGCCACACTCAGCACGCCGACCGCGATTGCTCGAGTAATACCGCTCATCACTCGACGGTACGCGCGTTCTAGGACACGCTGGCCAGAGCGAACGGCAGGACCTGCGGCGCGCCGGCGGCGCGCACCACCCGGGCGGCCATTGTCAGCGTCCATCCGGAGTCTGTCACGTCGTCGACCAGCAGCACCGGTCCGACGTCGGCGGGAAGGTCCGGCGGAAGCCAGCATCCCTGCAGGGCGGCGACCCGGTAGGCGGAGTTCGCCGCCGTCGTGGTGCGACGATTCGGCGCATACCTCAAGGTGTCCAAGCGGGTCAGGCGGCCGAGCTGCGCCAACCTGTCGGTCAGGGAACCGATCAGCAAAGGATGCGTCACCGAATCCAGACCCAGCACCGCGGTCGGCCTCAGCTTCCACTCCCAGCCGGCCAGCACACTGACCGCGGCGCGGACCACCTCCTCGGGCACTTGCTGGTCCGGCTCGTCGAGCAGCCGGCGCAGCCGGGCCCCCCAGCCCAGGTCGGTGAGCCGGCCAATGACCCGGCCGGGCTCGGGTCCATCGGAGATCCGCCCGGACAGGTCCACGCCGAGCTGCGCCAGCCCCGACGGCCACTGCCGCCGCGGCGTGATCTCCACTCCGGGACGCATCAACCGCTCAAGGGTGGCAGCGGTGGCGGTGGCATCCACTTCGGCATCGAACCGCTGTCCGGCGCAGTTGTCGCACCGCCCGCAACGCTCCCCCGCCTGAAGCTGGGGGTCATTGAGCTGGGCACGCAGGAAACTCATCCGGCAACCGTCGGTGCGCTGGTAGTCCAGCATGGCCTGCTGCTCAGCCCGGCGGAGTTCGTCGAGCGTGCGGTAGCGCTGCTCGTCGTAGGTCCACTCGGCACCGGTTCCCAGCCAGCCGCCCTTGACCCGGCGCACCGCGCCGTCGACGTCGAGAACCTTGAGCACCATCTCCAGCCGCGACCGATTCAGGTCAACCCGAGCCTCCAATGCCGGCGTGGACAGCGGCTGGTCGGGCGATAGCTGGCCGATCACCTTGCGCACCAAGGACTCCGGGGGGAAGGCCAGCGACGCGAAATAACGCCAGATGTCGGCGTCCTCGGTGCCGGGCAACAGGATGACCTCGGCGCTGGACGTGGCGCGACCGGCCCGACCGACCTGCTGGTAGTAGGCGATCGGAGAAGACGGCGCACCCAGGTGGACGACGAAACCCAGGTCGGGCTTGTCGAATCCCATACCCAGAGCCGAAGTGGCGATCAGCGCCTTGACCCGATTGGCGAGCAGATCGGCCTCGAGCTGCTCGCGATCGGCCGAGTCGGTCGAACCGGTGTAGGCGGCCACCGCGAATCCCTGTGCCCGCAGGTCAGCGGCCACATCGTGGGCTTGGGCCACGGTGAGCGTGTAGACGATCCCGGATCCGGGCAGCTGGTCCAGGTGTGCGCCGATCCAGGCGGCTCGCTGGGCCGGTCCGCCGGCGGCCACCACCGACATCCGCAGTGACTCGCGGTCCAAGCCGCCCCGCAGCACCAGCGTGTCGCCACCGCCGACCCCGAGCTGGCCCGCGACGTCGGCGACCACCCGGTCGTTGGCCGTCGCCGTGGTCGCCAGCACCGGGATGTCGGCGCCGAGCTCGGCGATCAGCGTGCGGATGCGCCGGTAGTCGGGCCGGAAGTCGTGGCCCCAGTCCGACACGCAGTGCGCCTCGTCGACCACGACCAGCCCCGCCTTGGCGGCCAGCGCCGGCAACACCTGATCGCGGAAATCGGGGTTGTTGAGCCGTTCCGGGCTGACCAGCAGCACGTCGAGTTCACCGGCGGCCACTCGGCGTTGCACGTCCGCCCATTCGGTCACGTTGGACGAGTTGATGGTGGCCGCGTGCACACCGGCCCGTTCCGCGGCGGCGACCTGGTTGCGCATCAGCGCCAACAGCGGCGACACGATCACCGTCGGACCGTGTCCGCCGGCCCGCAGCAGCTTCGCGGCGATGAAGTACACCGCGGACTTGCCCCAACCGGTTCGCTGCACCACCAGGGCGCGGCGGCGCGCCACCACCAGCGCCTCGATCGCCGCCCACTGGTCGTCGCGCAGCCGCGCCTGCGGTCCGGCCAGTTGTTCCAGGATTGCCTGGGCTTGTGGCCGTGTGGTCATGCCGCGATTATTTCGCGGCCCGCTCCCGCTGGATCTCCAGCGCGATGTCGATGAGCTGGTCTTCCTGGCCGCCGATCAGCTTGCGCTGACCGACCCGCAGCAGCAACTCGTGGGCGGGCACCCCGTAGCGCTCCCCCTGGCGCACCGCGTGCTTGAGGAAGCTCGAGTACACCCCCGAGTAGCCCATCACCAGCGCATTGCGGTCCAGGACGCACTCGGCGGGCATCGCCGGGCGCACCACGTCCTCAGCGGCATCAGCGATGTCGAAGAAGTCGATGCCGGTCTTGACGCCGATCTTGTCGAACACCCCGATCAACGCCTCCACCGGGGCGTTGCCCGCACCCGCACCGAAGCGGCGCACCGAACCGTCGATCTGCTTGGCTCCGGCACGCACCGCCTCCACCGAGTTGGCCACCCCAAGCCCGAGGTTCTCATGCCCGTGAAAACCGACCTGCGCGTCATCGCCGAGCTCAGCGACCAGTGCCGACACCCGGTCGGCCACGCCTTCGAGCACCAGCGCACCGGCCGAATCCACCACATACACGCACTGACAACCCGCATCGGCCATGATCCGGGCCTGAGCGGCCAGCTTCTCCGGAGAGATGGTGTGGGCCATCATCAAAAACCCGACAGTCTCCAGTCCCAGCTCACGGGCCAGGCCGAAGTGCTGGATGGAGACGTCGGCCTCGGTGCAGTGCGTGGCGATTCGACAGATCGCACCACCGTTGTCCTGCGCCTCCTTGATGTCCTCCTTGGTGCCGACCCCGGGTAGCATCAAGAAGGCGATCTTGGCGTCTTTGGCGGTCTGCGCCGCCAGCTTGATCAGCTCCTGTTCCGGGGTCTTGGAGAACCCGTAGTTAAAGCTCGACCCGCCCAACCCGTCACCGTGGGTCACCTCGATCACCGGCACCCCGGCAGCATCCAGGGCGGCCACGATCGCGCCGACCTCTTCGAGAGTGAACTGATGCCGCTTGTGGTGCGACCCGTCGCGCAGCGAGGTGTCGGTGATCCGCACGTCGAAGATGTGGTCGCTCATTTCGCTCCTCCAGCAGTGGCACCGGCCATCTCGCGGGCGATCTCCTCGCCGACCTTGGTGGCGGCGGCGGTCATGATGTCCAGGTTCCCCGCATACGGCGGCAGGTAATCCCCGGCTCCCTCGACCTCCACGAACGTGGTGACCACCGCGCGCCCACCGGAGTTCAGCGACGGCTCATCGAACTGCGGCTCATTGAGCAGCCGGTAGCCGGGCACGTAGGTCTGCACCTGGGCCACGACGTCCTTGATGGACGCGGTGATCGCATCCCGATCGGCGTCCTCGGGGATCTGGCAGAAGATGGTGTCGCGCATGATCATCGGCGGGTCAGCCGGGTTCAAGATGATGATCGCCTTGCCGCGCTGCGCACCACCGATGGTCTGCACACCCGCCGAGGTGGTCTTGGTGAACTCATCGATGTTGGCGCGAGTACCGGGGCCGGCCGACACACTGGCGACGCTGGCGACGATCTCGGCATAAGGCACCGTGCCGCCCTGCTCCTTGACCGCGCGGGTGACCGCGTACACGATCGGGATGGTGGCCTGCCCACCACAGGTGATCATGTTGACGTTAGGCGCATCCACGTGCTCGTGCAGGTTCGCCGGCGGAATCACCGCCGGGCCCACCGCCGCCGGCGTCAAGTCGATGGCCCGAATACCGGCCGCCTCGTACTTGGGCGCGTACGCCTTGTGCACATAAGCACTGGTGGCCTCGAACACGAAGTCCGGCTTCTCATCCAGGGCCAGCAGCCAGTCCGCCCCCTCGGCCGAGGTCTCCAGGCCGAGCTTGCGTGCCCGGGCCAGGCCCTCGGACTCGGGGTCGATACCGATCATCCAGCGCGGCTCCAGCCACTCCGAACGCAGCAACTTATACAACAGATCGGTGCTGATATTGCCCGACCCAACGATCGCGACTGAGGCCTTAGCAGCCATGAAAGCTCCTCTATTCGAATCTATTCGAAAACCAGCCGGACCGAACCCAGCCCGGTGAAGTCGGCGACGCAGTCGTCGCCGGCATGGACGTCGATGGCCCGGGTAGCGGTGCCGGGCAACACGATGTCGCCGGCCTTCAACCGCACCCCGAAACTCTCCACCTTGCGGGCCAGCCACGCCACCGCGGTGACCGGGTTGCCCAGCACGGCGTCACTGCGACCTTCGGCGACCACCTGACCGTTCTTGGTCAACGAGGCATCGATGCCCTTGATATCGATGTCTCCCGGCTTCACCCGCTGCTTGCCCAGGACGAATCCCGCCGAGGAGGCATTGTCGGCAATGGTGTCGCAGAGTTTGATCTTCCAGTCGCTGATCCGGCTGTCGATCAGCTCGATCGCCGGGGCGAACGCTTCGGTGGCGGCCAGCACGTCATCTTCGGTGCAGTCCGCCCCCGGCAGATCCTTGGCCAGGATGAAGGCCACCTCGACCTCGACGCGCGGGTACAGGTAGTTCGAGGCCTTGACCGGCTTGTCCTCGAACACCTGCATCTCGTTGAGCAGGTGTCCGTAGTCCGGTTCGTCGACGCCCATCATCTGCTGCATCGCCTCGCTGGACAGGCCGACCTTGTGTCCCACGACGCGCGCGCCCTCGGCGATCCGCTGGCGAATGTTGATCAGCTGGATCTCGTAGGCGTCGACGACGTCGATCCCGGGCTGGGCCGCAGTCAGCGGCGAGATCGGAACCCGGCTGCGCTCCGCCTGCGCCAACTCGGCAGCGAGCTCCTCACGGATCTGGGCGCTGAGCATCTTCGATGGTCCCCTCGGGTGGTGGTGAGCGGGTGAAAACGTGCCGTTCAGCGGTAATTCTATAACGTGTTCTAAAAGCGCCGACACTTGAGACGAGGCCGTTGTACCGCAGCGACGCCAACGTGATCTTCAGCCGCCAGGATCTGCCGGTGAAACAACTGATCGGACAACCGTCCACTTTGTGAAACCCGTGGAGGCGCGATGCGGCTGAGGGCCGTTGTGACCAGTATCGGCCTCGCCGCTGCAGCAATCGCAGTCATCCCACCCAGCACGGCACTCCCGGACCCCGGCGAGCTGAGCTACGCCGGTCCCGGATTCACCGTGCGCGTCAACCAGACCCCGTTTGCGATGCAAGTGCTCAACTCCGCAGGGCAACCGGTGTTGACGCAGGTGCCCAGCAACGGTGGACCACGGCTGGTCAAAAACGAAGTCCAGAAGCCTCTGGGTGTAACCCCCTCCGAGTGGCTGTTTCCCACCCGCTACACACCCTTCACGTTCACCGTGGGCACGTCCTCGACGACGCCGTTTCTGATCAGCCCGTTGTGGGTGGGCGACCTGTGGGAGGCCTCCAGCTGCGGAATCCAGTACGGGGCCACCGGTGTGCTTTCCACTCGCCCCGTGCCGCAGGGCCTGGAGCTGACGCTGAGCACCGACGACCCGTCAGGTCGCACGCTGGGAGTGACGCTCAGCGAGGACTCCGGCCGGCTACGGGTGTCGGTCATCCCCAGCAGCACGGCGGGCATCGTCTCGATGGGAGACAGTTTCGCGTCGCCGGCCGGCGAGCGATTCGCCGGCTTCGGCGGCCTGCACAACGGACTGGATCAGCGTGGGGGCAGATTCACCAACTGGGTGCAGGAGGCCAACGTCGGCGCCGGACCCTTGGCACCGGTATTCAATGTCCTGATGGCCAGCTCCGGCGGCCCGCACTATCTGTTCCCCGGCGGTCCTCGGGCCGCCTACTACGTGCAGCCACAGTTCACCTCCACCGCGGGCTACGGCTTCGTGCTGGGCCAGACCGAGCTGGCCGACTGGCATCTGGACTCCGATCGCCCCGATGCCTGGCATGTCAACGTCGCCGCCGCCCACTTGGACTACGAGGTCGCGATCGGTGACCCGGGACAGGTGATCAGTGCGCTCAGCGCCGCCAACGGCCGACATCGCGTCCCGCCGGCATGGGCGCTGGGCACGCAGTTGGACCGCCGCATCGTCACCGGCCAGACCGGAGCGGACTACGCCGAGGTCGTGCGCAGCGACCTGGCCAAGATCGTCGCCTACAACCTGCCGATCACCGCCTACCGCCCCGAGGCCTGGATGACCCTGGACCCGGCGGTCCTGCGTCAACTCATCAGGGATTTCGGCGAGCACGGTATTCACGTGCTGCTCTACACCCGCAGCTTCGTCAGCATGGATCCGCTGCGCAACACTTCCCCGGAGGACTACCGGTACGCGGTGGCCAACAACTACGTGGCAACCCATGCCAATGGCAAGCCCTACATCGTCGGCTCCCCCAACCAGGCGCTCGGCGGACAGGCCGCCGTCATCGACTTCACCAACCCCGCCGCAAAGGCCTGGTATCAGCACACGGTGATCGAACAGCTCGAAACCGGAGCGGACGGGTTCATGAGCGACTTCGGCGAGCAGACCCTGCCCGACATGCACTTCGCCAACGGTCAGACCGGGGCCACCATGCACAACGCCTACCCTGCGATCTACCAGCAGGCCGTACGCGAAGCGGTGGAGTCCTTCGAGCAATCACATCCGGGCCGGCACATCTGGTTCTACAACCGCGCAGGGTATACCGGGTCGACCGGCTATGAAGGCGGCAATTTCCCGGGCGACGAGAGCACCGATTTCTCGGTAGCGTCCGGGCTCGGCGCGTTGACCCCGGACATGCTCAACCGGGGCCTGGCCGGCGCCTATGGCTATGGCACCGACATCGGCGGATACCAGGACCTGCTGGCCGGCCCCACGCCCAAGGAGCTGTTCATGCGGTGGTCGCAGATGGCCGCGCTGTCCCCGATCATGCGGGTCCACGGGGCCCACTCCGGCACCCACATGCCGTGGGACTACGACCAGGAGACGCTGGACAACTTCCGGCAGCTGGCCGAACTGCGCAAGCGGGCCATCCCGCTGATCTCCGCCACCTGGGCCACCGCGGCCGGCACCGGCGTGCCGCTCTCGCGGCCGGTGTGGCTGGCCGCGCCCGATGATCCGCAGGCCTGGGCAGCCGACCAGGAATGGATGATCGGCCCCGATGTCCTGGTCGCCCCTGTCGTCACCCAGGGCGCCACCTCGCGAAAGGTGTACTTCCCGCCCGGATGCTGGAACCGCCAAGACGGCGGCGGCAGCTACAACGGGCCGTCGGAGGCTACGGTGTCCGCGCCCCTGGCGAGCCTGCCGTACTTCGCCCGCTGCACGGCCGCGGGGTTCTGATCACCGAGCGCAAGAACCGTGTGTGTAACTACAACACGTTCTACTAATTCGGGGGACCACCGCACCCAGGCCGGAACCACCGGATTACTCGCAGGGTAGAGAGATGCCGTGCGCAGACCGGTCCCGAAGTTCGTCCGGCCCAACTGGCGTCCGGCCGGGGCAATTCTATAACGTGTTCTACATGGCCAAACAGGAGTACGACGTCGTCGTGGTCGGAAGCGGCGGCGCCGGGATGGTCGCCGCCCTCACCGCCGCCCACCAGGGACTGTCCACCATCGTCATCGAGAAAGCCGCGCACTACGGCGGCTCGACCGCACGCTCCGGTGGCGGCGTCTGGATCCCCAACAACGAGGTGCTGCAGCGCGCCGGTGTCAAAGACGACATCCACGCCGCACGCACCTATCTGCACACCATCGTCGGCGACGTGGTTCCGGCCGAGAAGATCGACACCTACCTGCAGCGCGGGCCGGAGATGTTGTCGTTCGTGCTGAAGCACTCGCCGCTGAAGATGTGCTGGGTCCCCGGCTACGCCGACTACTACCCCGAGCAGCCCGGCGGCAAGCCCACCGGACGCTCCATCGAGCCCAAGCCGTTCAACGCCAAGAAGCTGGGCGCCGACATGAACGGCCTGGAGCCCGCCTACGGCAAGGTGCCGTTGAACGTGGTGGTCATGCAGCAGGACTATGTCCGGCTCAACCAACTCAAGCGGCACCCGCGCGGTGTGCTGCGCAGCCTGAAGGTCGGCGCCCGCACCATGTGGGCGCAGGCCACCGGCAAGAACCTGGTCGGCATGGGGCGGGCCCTTATCGCCCCCCTGCGCATCGGCCTGCGCGACGCCGGGGTGCCCGTTGAGCTCAACACCGCGCTCACCGATCTCTACGTCGAGGACGGCGTGGTCCGCGGCGTCTACGTTCGCGGTACCGGCGACTCCGAGTCGAGCGAGCCCCGGCTGATCCGCGCGCGGCGCGGTGTCATCCTCGGCAGTGGCGGATTCGAGCACAACGAACAGATGCGGGTGAAGTACCAGCGCGCCCCGATCACCACCGAGTGGACCGTGGGCGCCAAGGCCAACACCGGCGAGGGCATCCTGGCCGGCGAGAAGCTCGGTGCCGCCCTGGACATCATGGAGGACTCCTGGTGGGGGCCGACGGTGCCGCTGCCCGGGTCGCCGTGGTTCGCGCTCTCGGAGCGCAACTCCCCCGGGTCGATCATCGTGAACATGGCCGGCAAGCGGTTCATGAACGAGTCGATGCCCTACGTCGAGGCCTGCCACCACATGTATGGCGGCGAATTCGGCCAGGGCCCCGGTCCTGGTGAGAACATCCCGGCCTGGCTGATCTTCGATCAGCGCTACCGCAACAACTACATCTTCGCCGGTTTGCAGCCGGGACAACGGATTCCGAAGAAATGGCTGGAGTCCGGCGTGATCGTGTCCGCGGACACCTTGGACGAGCTGGCCACCAAGACCGGCGTGCCGGTGGCCGCGCTGACCGCGACCGTCGAGCGATTCAACGAATTCGCCCGCGCCGGTGTGGATGAGGACTTCCACCGCGGCGAGAGCGCCTATGACCGCTACTACGGCGACCCGACCAACAAGCCGAACCCCAACCTGGGGCAGATCGCCCAGGGCCCGTTCTACGCGGCCAAGATGGTTCCGGGCGACTTGGGCACCAAGGGCGGAATCCGCACCGACGTGAACGGCCGGGCGCTGCGCGACGACGGCAGCGTCATCGCCGGACTGTATGCGGCGGGCAACGTCAGCGCCCCCGTGATGGGTCACACCTATCCCGGCCCCGGTGGCACCATCGGACCGGCCATGACCTTCGGCTACCTGGCCGCACTCGACATCGCGGGGAAGGCCTGACATGCCGATCGACCTGAATGCCGCCCTGGGCGCGGAGTTCGGTGCCACCGAATTCTCCTGGACATCGACGAATGTTCAGCTGTACAACCTGGCGCTAGGCGCCGGTTCGGATCCGATGGACCCGCGCGAGCTGAGCTACGTCGTCGACGGCAACCCGCAGGTGCTCCCGACCTTCGGCTGCGTCGCGGCCTCGTTCAACGAGGTCAACCCGCCCAAGGTCAGCTGGCCGGGCATCGAGATAGACCTGGCCAAGATCCTGCACGCCTCGGAGAAGGTCACCGTGCCCGCGCCGCTGCCGCCGTCGGGCAGCGCCCGAGCCATCAGTCGGATCGTCGAGGTCTGGGACAAGGGCAAGGCCGCGGTGGTGGTCTTGGAGACCTCGGTGACCAGCACCGACGGCACGCCGCTGTGGACCCAGCACCGGTCCATCTTCGCCCGCGGCGAAGGCGGCTTCGGCGGCGAACGGGGGCCGTCGACCGCCAGCGAATTGCCCGAGCGGACGCCCGATTTCGAGATCGACATTCCGGTGTCGCCACAGCAGGCACTGCTGTACCGGCTCTGCGGCGACCGTAATCCGCTGCATTCAGATCCGGCGTTTGCCGCGGCCGCAGGCTTCGACCGGCCCATCCTGCATGGGTTGTGCACCTATGGCATGACCGGCAAGGCGGCCGTGGACGCCGCACTGGACGGTGACGCCGGCGCGGTGCGCTCGTTCGGCGCTCGGTTCGCCGGGGTGGTCTTCCCGGGCGAGACCCTGCGGGCACGACTGTGGAAGCAAGACGGCAAGCTCGTGGGCAACGTGGTGGCACCGTCGCGCGAGGACGCCGCCATTCTCAATGATGTGGAGCTCGTCTCGGCATAGTTCGCCCCGGAGACTGCACCGGTCGCCCGCGGCGACACCTAATTGAAAATGACTTTCATCTTCGATATGGTGTGCGCTATGACCGCGCCGGTGTGGATGGCCTCGCCCCCCGAGGTACATTCGGCGGCACTGAGCAGTGGCCCCGGAGCAGGCCCACTGCTCTCGGCGGCCGGCGCATGGTCGTCACTGAGCGCGGAATACACCGCGATCGCCGAAGCCCTGCGGGAGTTGCTGGCCGCCACTGAAGCCACCGCGTGGCAGGGGCCCAGCGCCGAGAGCTATCTGGTTGCGCACCTGCCCTACCTGGCGTGGCTGGCGAAGGCCAGCGCGGACGCCGCCGCCCATGCCGCCCAGCACGAGATGGCGGCTGCGGCCTACATCAGCGCGTTGGCGGCGATGCCGACGCTGCCCGAGCTGGCCGCCAACCACGCCATCCACGGCGTGTTGGTCGCCACCAACTTCTTTGGCATCAACACCATTCCCATCGCCGTCAACGAAGCCGACTACGTGCGCATGTGGGTCCAGGCCGCGACGGCGATGACCACCTACGAGGCGGTCGCGGGCGCGGCACTGGCATCGACTCCGCAGGACACCATGGCACCCGCCATCGTGACGCACGATGAGCACGACCATGACGACGACGATCACGATGATCACGACCACGACCACGACCACGACCACGGCGGTGACGACCACGACCACGAGCACCCCAGCGAGGGACTGGACCCCACCGACCCGGCATGGTGGCGGGCGGTGCTGGGCGAGTTGGGATACTACGCCGAAGTCCTGCTGAACGACCTCATGACCAATCCGGGCGCATTCATGAGCGACCTGTCGTGGATCGTCGCCGATCTGACGTTCCACGCCGCGCAGATCGCCGCAACGCTCAATCAGTTCGCGCCCGCGCTGATCCAGCCGGCCCTGGTCGTGGCCATCGGGAATCTGGGCTGGGCCGCGGGTCTGGCCGGCCTGGCCGGTATATCGCCGGCACCGGCCCTGACCGCCGCCCCAGAACCCGTCACCCTTGCCTTGCCCACGGCGGGAACGTCCTCGGCGACCCCGCCGGCTCCCAGCTCCGCCGCACCCGCTACACCCTCGTCCGCGTCAGTGCCGACCACCAGCGCGGCGCCGGCTGCGGCACCGCCCGCGGCTCCGCCAGCGCCCAGTAGTCCGGCATTCTTCCCGCCTTACGTGATCGGCCCTCCTGGAGCCACCGGGCAGATCGCCGCCGTCACACGCCGCCGCGCCGCGAACAAGGCGTCGACTCCTGAAGCGGCCGCCGAGGCCGCCGCCGCAGCCCAGACCGCCCGGGATCGGACGCGGGCCCGGCGACGCCGAGCCGCTCGCGGCCACGCGGACGAGTACGTCTATGTGTATGCCGACAGCGCACCCGAGGTTCCCGTCACTCGGGCATCGCACCACAGTGCCGGGAGTCTCGGCTTGGCCGCGAAGCACGCCAAAACCAGTTTGCCCGCAACAGGATTGGCCACGCTGGCCGGCAGCGGTCTCGGCGATGGTCCGACCCTGCCGCTGCTGCCCGAGAGTTGGACCGAACCCACCAACGGTTGAGCGCCGCGGTCTCTCTCCCCTCCCGCCGAGCGTGAAGCCACCTTCACACCCGACCCTCCAGAGTGAAGCCACCTTCACGCTCGGCGGGCAAGGGCGGAACGCACCCGGCGGATCACGTCACCTTCGCGGTCACCGGCCAACACCCGGACGACGATCCAGCCGCAGCGCTGGAGTCGCTCATGACGCTTCGCATCCCTGCGCCAGCGGATGGGGTCCGTCCGATGCGTGCCACCGTCATACTCCGCAGCGACCTTCGCCTCCAGCCAACCCATGTCCAGAACTGCGAACGGCCGCCAATAGCTGTCATACACCGGGATCTGGGTGACCGGCGGAGGCAATCCGGCCCGGATCAGGATGACCCGCAGCCAGCTCTCCTTCGGCGACTCCGCACCGGCGTCGACCAGGCCCAGCGACTCCCGCGCGCGCACGATGCCGCGTCGCCCACCGCAACGTTCCACAATCCGTTGAACATCAACGTCTGTGAACTCGGCGGCGCGAGCCAGAGCATCCAGGCCCGCAACCGCCTCGACTGTCCGATACCAGCACGCCAGGTCCACGGCGGTGCGCGCCGGCGTGGTGACAGGCACCCCGCCGATCTCCTGGATCTCATCGCGGCGCAAGGCGTCGCCACGAATGAGCAACCCGGGCACGCGATGCCGATTACCGTGGATGAGTTCGGCGGGCCTGTCGGCGCCTACCCATTCACTGCCGTGCAGGGCCGACGCCGAGAAGCCTGCGACCACACCTTGCCGCTTGGACCAGAGCCACCCCGCTCTCGCCCGGTCGACCGCGGTGACCTCGATATCCCTGTGTAGGTAAACATCGCGAAACACCCTGGCGTGACCCGTGATCAATCGCCCCGGTGTGACCAGTCCAGCCTCAAGCGCCTCACTGCCGATGAACGGGTCCGCCACGACGGCAGCGTCTCACCCGGCTTCGCCGGCCGTCACTTCACTCCGCTGATCTATCCACACCCTGTCGCATTCACACCCCGCCCACCGTGAAGTTGGCTTCACGATCGACCGCCGAACGTCAAGCCAACTTCACGTTCGGCGCGAAGGCGCGAAGGCGCGAAGGCGCGAGGGGGCGAGGGCGAGGGGGCGAGGGGCTCAGCCCAGAATCAGACCCGACGTGGGAACTCCGGTTCCCGCGGTCACCAGCACGTGCTCGACCCCGTCGACCTGATTGACCGACGTACCGCGCAGCTGACGCACGCCCTCGGCGATGCCGTTCATGCCATGCACGTAGGCCTCGCCCAGCTGCCCGCCGTGGGTGTTGATGGGCAGCCGGCCACCGAGTTCGATGGCCCCGCCGGCGATGAAGTCCTTGGCTTCGCCCTTACCGCAAAATCCCAACTCCTCCAGCTGGATCAGCGTGTAGGGGGTGAAGTGGTCGTAGAGCACCGCGGTTTGGATGTCGGCGGGAGTCAGTCCCGACTGCGACCACAACTGCTTGCCCACCAGTCCCATCTCGGGCAGCCCGAGCTCCTCCCGGTAGTAGGAGTACATGGTGAACTGGTCGGCCCCGGCGCCCTGGGCGGCCGCCTCGATGATCGCCGGCCGATGCTTGAGGTCGCGGGCCCGCTCCGGTGTGGTGACGACGATCGCCACCCCACCGTCGGTCTCCTGGCAGCAGTCGAGCAGACGCAACGGCTCGGCGATCCACCGCGAGTTCTGGTGGTCCTCGATGGTGATGGGCTTGCCGTAGAAGTGCGCCTTCGGGTTGGTCGCCGCATGCTTGCGGTCGGCCACCGACACCACACCGAAATCGGCACTGGTGGCACCGTATTCGTGCATGTAGCGCTGCGCGATCATCGCCACCGACGCCGCCGGTGTGCTCAGCCCATGCGGATAGGACCAGCTGTACTCCACGCCGCGAGAGTCAGCGTTGACGGTCAGCCCCGTCATCACCTGGCCGAACCGAAACTCCGAGCGCTCATTGAAGGCGCGGTACGCCACCACCACTTCAGCGACCCCGGTGGCCACCGCCAGGGCGGCCTGCTGCACGGTAGCCGCGGCGGCACCGCCGCCATAACCGATCTGCGAGAAGAACTTCAGCTCACCGATCCCGGTGGCCCGCGCGACCGCGGTCTCCAGGTTGGAGTCCATGGTGAACGTGACCAGGCCGTCGACGTCCGCGGGCTTCAGGCCCGCGTCGTCGAGCGCATCCAGTACGGCCTCTGCGGCCAGCCGCAGCTCACTGCGCCCGGATTCCTTGGAGAAGTCGGTCGCGCCGATTCCGGCGATAGCCGCCTTACCGGACAACATCAGGCCTCCCCGAGGGTCAGTGTGGCGGTGGCGATGACGTGATCACCAAGACTGTTGTTGCCCACGACCTTCACGGTGACAAGGCCCTCGTCCACCGCGGTCACCTCACCGGAGAACGTGACGGTGTCATAGGCGTACCACGGCACACCCAGACGCAGCCCGATCGAACGGACCACCGCGTCGGACCCGGCCCAGTCGGTGATGTAGCGCTGCACCAGCCCGGTGTCGGTCAGGATGTTGACGAAGATGTCCTTGGACCCCTTGGCCTGCGCCTTGTCCCGATCGTGGTGCACGTCCTGGTAGTCGCGAGTGGCGATAGCCGTGGACACGATGAATGTCGGGTCACCGTAGATCTTGAGCTCGGGCAGCTTGGTGCCCACCTCGACAGTCGGAGCGCTCATGCCCCGTCTCCTTCCGCCGGCTCCCATGCGTACAGCGTCCACGCCGGACCGGCGTCACTGGCTGGAAAATCGAGATAGGTTGCGCGAACCGGCATGCCGATCTTCACCGCGGCCGCATCGACGCCGCGCAGCTCACCGAGCATCCGCACGCCTTCCTCGAGTTCGACCAGCGCGATCACGAACGGCAGGCTGCGGCCGGGAACCTTGGGTGCGTGGTGCACCACGTAGCTGAACACCGTTCCCCTGCCGCTGGCGACGAGGTAGTCGGTGGTCTCGGTCTTGTCCTTCCACACCGCAGGCACCGGCGGGTGCTGCAGGCTGCCGTCCGGGCGAAGCTGAAGCCGCAGCTCGTGCGCGGCAACGCCCTCCCAGAAATACTGGGAGTCGCGCGACCAGGACGGCCGCATCATCTTGTCGGGGTCAAGGTCTTCGGGCGTTGCGGCTGGCGCGGATTCCTGACCGGCCTTGTCGGCGGGCAGAAACTTGAGGATGCGCCAGATCATGTCGGCGACATTCTCTTCGCCTACCCACCAGCGGATCTTCTGGGTGATGAAGTACCCCTCACCCAGGCCGGTCTTCTTGGGCCCCACGATGTCGGTCACCTCGGCGGTGACACTGACCTCTTCGCCCGGGCGCAGGTACCGGTGGTAGGTCTGCTCACAGTTGGTGGCCACCACTCCGACATATCCGGCGCCGTCGAACAGTTCCATGATCTTGCCGAGCGGGTCGTCGGCGGGCCGCTGTCCGCCCAGGCCCATCATCGTCCAGACCTGGATCATCGCCGGCGGCGCCACAATGCCGGGGTGCCCGGCCGCCCGCGCGGCCGCCTCGTCGATGTAGATCGGATTGTCGTCGCCAATGGCGTCCACCCAATGACGAATCATCGGTTGGTTCACCGGATCCCGCCCAGTTCGGGGCTCGCTGCGGCCAGCGGCCAGGATCTGCTCGATCCCGGCGGAGAGGTCGGTCATTTGTCTCCTCGACTCATCGTGACACTCGCGGGACCTTCAACCCCGAAGCGGCGATCATCTCGCGCATCACCTCGTTGACGCCGCCACCGAAGGTGATCACCAGGTTGCGCTTGGCCATCTTGTCCAGCCAGACGAGGACTTCGGCGGTCTCGGGGTCCGCGGGGTTGCCGAAGCGGCCGACGATCTCCTCGGCAAGGCGATTGACTTCCTGGATCCGCTCGGTGGAGAACACCTTGGTGGCCGCGGCGTCGGCGACGGCGATGTTCTCACCGGAGGCCGCCACCTGCCAGTTGAGCAGCTCATTGATACGCCAGATCGACTTGATCTGCGCCAGAAGATGTTTGACATCGTCGTGGTCGATCGGCGTGACCCCGTCCGAGCCGGGCTTGGACGCCCACGCGTGGACCTGGTCGTAGATGCCGGCGACGCGGCCGGCGGGGCCCAGACCGACCCGCTCGTGGTTGAGCTGAGTGGTGATGAGCTTCCAGCCGCCGTTCTCCTCACCCACCAGCATGTCCGCGGGAACGTGAACGTCGTTGTAGTACGACGCGTTGGTGTGGTGGGCGCCGTCGGAGAGAATGATCGGCGTCCAGGAATAGCCCGGATCCTTGGTGTCGACGATCAGGATCGAGATGCCCTTGTGTTTGGCGGCGGTGGGGTCGGTTCGGCACGCCAGCCAGATGTAGTCCGCGTCGTGAGCCCCGGTGGTCCACATCTTCTGACCGTTGACGATGTACTCGTCGCCATGCTTGACCGCCGTTGTGCGCAGCGAGGCAAGGTCGGTGCCGGCATCGGGCTCGGAGTAGCCGATGGCGAAATGGATGTCGCCGGAGAGGATTCCGGGCAGGAACTTCTTCTTCTGTTCTTCGGTTCCCAGCGCCTGCAGGGTGGGACCCACGGTCTGCAGGGTGACCATCGGCAACGGGATGTCGGCCCGGTTGGCCTCGTTGATGAAGATCTGCTGCTCGACCGGGCCGAATCCCAGGCCGCCGTACTCCTTGGGCCAGCCGACCCCCAGTTTGCCGTCACTGCCCATCCGCTTGATCACGGTGCGGTAGGCCTCGTTGTGGCGGTCGGACTCCATCGCCTCGGCTTCTTCGGGCGTGATCAGCGTCGAGAAGTACTCGCGGAGTTCGGCTTGCAGCGCCCGCTGCTCGGGCGTCAGGTCGATGAACATTACGCTCCCACCAAATCGAGGCGGTACGTCGGACCGCCCAAGAGCCGAGTCAAGTCTTTGATCGAGGAGTAGTAGCGGTCCATCGGGTAGGTGATGTCCATGCCCATGCCGCCGTGCAGGTGGTGGCAGAGTCGCATGGCCGGTGCAGCCTGCGACGTGAGCCAGTAGCCGAGAATTCCGAGGTCGTCGTCGGCGTCCAGCCCTTCGGCCAGCCGCCACACCGCGGAGGTGGCCAGCAGGGCGATGGTCCGCGACGCGATGTAGACCTCCGACAGCTGCGCGGCCACGGTCTGAAACGTCGACAGCGGGCGGCCGAACTGTTCGCGGGTCGCCACATAGTCGGCGGTCAGCCGCAACGCTCCAGCGACCAGCCCGGACGCAAACGCCCCGGTGGCTGCCAGTGCCAGCTGGTTGATCCGCTGCGCGGTGGCGCCCTCGAGTACGTCGGCCTGCTCGACCGAGACATCGGTGAACGTCACCACGTACTCGTCGGATCCGTTGGACGTCGGTGTCGCGGTGACGCTGACACCCTCGGCGGTCGGCGAGACGACCACCACCGCCTTGTCCGCGGTGACGATCAGCCATTTCGCCGTCTCGGCGTAGGCAACACCGGTCTTGGTGCCGTTGAGCTTGCCGTCGGCATAGCTGGTCCGGGGATGTGCCGGCAACTGCTGCCCGGGCTCGTTCAGGGCCGCCGAGAGCACGGCGCCGGCGGGGACCTCTGCCAGATACCGGTCCTGCTGGGCCGGCGAGGCCAGCTCCAGCAGCGGAACCAGGCCCAGGCCCAGCGTCGCAAGAGCCGGGCCGACGGTGCCGTGCCGACCGATTTCAGTCAGTGCGGTGGCCAGCTCCGCGAGGCTCTGGCCGTCGCCACCGAGCCGCTCCGGCACGCCCAGCGCCGCGACACCGCCGGCGACGAGCGCCTCCCAGCTGTTGTCGCGGTCCAGAACGGAGGTCACCACATCGGCGACAGCCTGCTGCTCCGGGTTCGGTGTGAAATCCACCCGAATCCTCCTTGATTCGTTAGACCGTCCGTCAGCTCAGTGGGCGACCGGGCAACTACCCGAGTAGTCCACCGGCCAGTGCTTGATGCCGTTGAGCCAGCCGGACTTCAGCCGCTCCGGCTCGCCCATCGGCTTGAGGTCCGGCATGTGGTCGGCGACCGCGTTGAAGATCAGGTTGATGGTCAGGCGGGCCAGGTTGGCGCCGATGCAGTAGTGGGCACCGGTGCCGCCGAATCCGACGTGCGGGTTCGGGTCGCGCAGGATGTTGAAGGTGAACGGGTCGTCGAACACCTCTTCGTCGAAGTTCGCCGAGCGGTAGGACATCACGACCCGGTCGCCGGCCTTGATCTTCACTCCGGAGATCTCGGTGTCCTGGCTTGCGGTCCGCTGGAATGCCGAAACCGGGGTGGCCCAACGGATGATCTCGTCGACGGCCGTGGTCGGCCGCTCCCGCTTGTAGAGCTCCCACTGGTCCGGGTTCTGCGAGAACGCCACCATGCCGTGGGTGATCGAGTTACGGCTGGTCTCATTCCCGGCGACCGCGAGCATGATGACGAAGAAGCCGAACTCGTCGTCACTGAGCTTCTCGCCGTCGACGTCGGCCTGAATCAGCTTGGTCACGATGTCGTCGGTCGGGTTCACGCCGCGCTCTTCGGCCATCTTCATGGCGTAGGTGATGACCTCGAAGGACGACATCGCCGGGTCGACGTCGGCGTACTCGGGGTCTTCGCCGGCGGTCATTTCGTTGGACCAGCGGAACAGCTTGTCCCGGTCATCCTGGGGGACGCCGAGCAGTTCGGCGATGGCCTGCAGCGGCAGCTCGCACGACACCTGCTCGACGAAGTCTCCGGTGTTGGACTCGGCGGCGTTCTTGGCGATGGCCTGCGCCCGGGCCTTCAGCTCGTCCTCGAGCCGCGAGAGGGCGCGGGGGGTGAAGCCTCGCGAGATGATCTTGCGCAGCCGGGTGTGGTGCGGCGCGTCCATGTTCAGCAGGACGGCCCGCTGCAGGTCGACGGCCTCGCGGGTCATCTCCTGCGGCCACACCGGGATCGCGCCGTTCATGGCGCTGGAGAAGACATCGCTGCGCAGCGAGACGTCCTTGACGTCCTTGTGCTTGGTCACCAACCAGTAGCCCTTGTCGCCGAAGCCGCCGGTCCCACCGGGAACGTCCACCCAGTGCACCGGTTCAGACTTACGCAACTCAGCGAGTTCGTTGACCGGGAGGCCCTTGAGGCTCATCTCCGAGTCGAGGAAGTCGAAGTCGTTGGGGATGGCGGGACAACCCATGTTCTTAACTCCTACGGTCATCAGTTAGTACTGCGCGGTTCTGACAGCGCTGGAAACAACGCCGTCTAGTGCCTGATTGCGACCATTGAAACACGGCCCGACCGCAGATCAAAGGCAGTCTCTCATCGTCGCTTGTCAGACTAATGAAACGTGTTCTAGCCTGGCCGCATGGGTAACCCTGTGATCGTCGAAGCCACCCGCAGTCCCATTGGCAAACGTAACGGCTGGTTGTCCGGCCTGCATGCCACCGAGCTGCTCGGGGCCGTGCAGAAGGCACTGATCGCCAAGGCAGGCATTGACGCCGGCAGCGTGGAGCAGGTCATCGGCGGCTGCGTCACTCAGTTCGGCGAGCAGGGCAACAATGTCACCCGGCAGTCCTGGTTGGTAGCGGGCCTGCCCGAGCACGTGGGCGCGACGAGCATCGACTGTCAGTGTGGCAGCGCGCAGCAGGCCAACCACCTGATCGCCGGGCTGATCGCGACCGGCGCCATCGACATCGGCATCGCCTGCGGCATCGAGGCCATGAGCCGGGTTCCGCTGGGGGCCAATGGTGGCGGCGCTCGTGCGGCGTCCTGGGACATCGACCTGCCGAATCAGTTCGAGGCCGCAGAGCGGATCGCCAAGCGCCGCGGAATCACCCGTGCCGACGTCGACGCCCTGGGCCTGCGCTCTCAGCAATTGGCCAAGCAGGCCTGGGCCGAAGGCCGGTTCGACCGGGAGATCTCCCCCATCGAGGCCCCGGTGATCGATGAGAACAAGCAACCCACCGCCGAGCTGAACATCGTCAGCCGCGACCAGGGGCTGCGTGACACCACGGCCGAGGGCCTCGCGTCGCTGAACCCGGTGATTGAGGGCGGTATTCACACCGCCGGCACCTCGTCGCAGATCTCCGACGGCGCTGCCGCGGTGCTGTGGATGGATGAGGACAAGGCCAAGGCATTGGGCTTGAAGCCTCGGGCCCGGATCATCAGCCAGGCCAACGTGGGCTCGGAGACCTATTACCACCTGGACGGGCCGGTTCAGTCCACCGCACGGGTGCTGGAGAAGGCCGGGATGAAGATGGGCGACATCGACCTGGTCGAGATCAACGAGGCGTTCGCCTCGGTGGTGCTGTCCTGGGCTGCAGTGCACAAGCCGGACATGGACCGCGTCAACGTCAACGGCGGGGCGATCGCCCTGGGCCATCCGGTGGGCTCCACCGGCAGCCGCCTGATCACCACGGCGCTGCACGAGCTCGAGCGCACCGACAAGTCCACCGCACTGATCACCATGTGCGCCGGCGGAGCGCTGTCCACCGGCACCATCATCGAGCGCATCTAGTGGCCCCGGTTTCCGAGACCGACCGGATAGCGGCGGCCCAGGCCTATATCGACGCGCTGGTCAGTCACGACGCCTCGGCGGTCCCGTTCAGCCCGGACTGCGTCCGGATCGAGGTCGGACTCAAGACCGGTTTCTCGGGAAATCATCTGCGCCGCAGCCTCAACCGCGGCCCGCAGTTCCGGTTGATCTCGGCGGCCACGTTGCCCGAGTACAGCATCGACGGCGACGATGTGCGTGCGGTCTACGACATCATCACCAAACCGTCACTGTTCGGGGTCCGAGTCTGCTCACACGTCGACGAGGTCTTTCAGATCCCGGCGGACAGCCCAGACGGCACCGCCGTCATCCGCCACATCCGCGCGGGAATCCGGCCTTTCATCCACCGTTAGAGTGAGCTCGTGAGCAAGCCAGAGATTCCCGAGAAGCCGAAGGCGCTGGATTCCCCGACCACCGGCACGGTGATCAAGTGGATGTCGCGTGCCAACACCTGGGCCTACAAGGCGACCGGCGGCCGCGTGGGCGGTAAGTGGCGATTGGGCAGCAAGCGCTTCGGTGACGTTCCCGAAGTCGGCATCCTCACCACCACCGGGCGTAAGACGGGTGAACCGCGGGAGTCGCCGCTGTTGTTCCTACGCGAAGGCGACCGGGTGATCCTGGTGGCCTCCCAGGGCGGGCGTGCCAACAATCCGATGTGGTACCTCAACCTGAAGGCCAACCCGCAGGTGTCCTTCCGGATCCGCAGCGAGGTGCTGGCGTTGCGCGCGCGCGAAGCCAGCGAAGCCGAGCGGGCCGCCTACTGGCCCAAGCTCGACGCCATGTACCCCGACTTCGCCAACTACCGCGCCTGGACCGATCGGGAGATCCCGATCATCATCTGCGAACCGTAAAACCGATCCAGGGCCCGCTCGGCGTGTTCCGAGGCAGGGCAGTCATCGCCGCTGAGCGAGTGACACAGCCGGGTTGATCGTCAACGAGAGAGCCCCGCACACACCAGGTGTGCGGGGCTCTGTCGTTGAGACCGACAGGGTCCCTACGGCGTGTTGCCGTTGTTTCCGCTGCCGCCGGCCTTGCCCCCGGTGCCACCCGTGGCTCCGGCACCGCCGTTGATCTGACCGGCATTGGCGCCGATGGATCCCGGGCCGGTCGGCAGGTCCGGGGTGTTGACAGCGCCACCGGACCCGCCGCTGCCACCGACGCCGCTGGTCGTGCCGGTGCCGCCGTTGCCGCCGTTGCCACCCTTTCCGCCCGACACATTGTTGACCGGGCCGGAGGCACTGGTGGTTCCGTTGCTGATCGACGAGGGCGGTGTGCCCTTGCCGGTCCAGCCCCAGCGGATGTTGCTGCCGTCACCGCCCTTGCCGCCCGCACCGCCGTCGCCGCCGGTGCTACCGGTACCGACGCCGTTGCCGCCGGCACCACCGGTGCCACCGACGCCGCCGTTGGAGCCTGCCGCGTAGAGGTCGCTGCCACCGTTACCGCCGGCACCGCCGTCGCCACCGTTGAATCCGGTGCCACCGGCACCACCGGCACCACCGGCACCGGTAACGGTGACCGGGGTTTTAGCCGAGGAGTTTCCGGCGGTGTCGAAGTAGGCCACCGACTTGAAGTTGCCGCTGCTGCCACCGTTGCCGCCGGCACCGCCGTCGCCACCGTCACCGGCGCGGCCTGCCGCACCGAGGGAGGTACCGGCACCGGCCGTGCCGCCGTTGCCGCCGGCACCGCCCACGCCACCGTTGGCACCGTTGCCGATGTTGTGCCCCTGGCCCGGGTAACCGTCGTCACCATGGGTGGTGTAGCCACCGTTGCCGCCATCGGCACCGGCGCCGCCCTTACCGCCCGCGCCGCCGTTGGAGCCCGCACCGGTGGTTCCGCCCCCAGCACCACCGGCACCGCCGGTCGCGCCGGTACCGCCGGCGCCGCCCGCAGTTCCGTTACTGGCAGTGGCGTCGTACTCCGTGGTCGCCACCCCGTCGGTGCCGCGGGCGCCGTTGCCGCCGTTACCGCCGTTGCCGGCCACGCCGCCGTTACTGTCGGTGCCCGCCTTGCCGTTGGCTGCGCTGCCACCGGCCCCGCCGTTGCCGGCATTGCCGCCGACGGCTCCGTTGCCGCCCTTGCCGCCGGCCGTGGTGGCGTTGGCGCCACTGCCACCGTTACCACCGTTACCGGCGGTACCGGCGTTGCCGCCGACATCGCTGGCGCCCGCACCGGCCTTGCCGCCGTCACCGGCGTTGCCGCCGTTACCGCCGGCCAGGCCGTTGGAGCCGCCGGTGGTGCCGTTGTTGCCGGTACCGCCGTTGCCGCCGTTACCGCCCACTCCACCGTTGCCGAGCGCTCCGGCCGCACCGCCCTTACCACCGGCGCCACCGTTCTGGCCGACGCCACTGGCCAAAGTGGTGCCGTTGCCGCCGGCGCCGCCGGCGCCGCCGTTACCACCGGAGGTTCCTGCCGCCCCGGCCGCGCCACTGGCGGCCGTCTTGCCGCCGCCGCTGTCTCCACCGGCACCCGCGGTGCCCGCAGCGCCGCGGCTACCACCGGAACCACCGGCGCCACCGACACCGGCCGTCGCCCCACTGCCGCCACCGAGGCCCTTACCGCCGGCACCACCGTTACCGGCGTTGCCACCGCTTCCGGCGTTACCACCGACGCCACCGACCCCGTGCTGGTTGGCGGTGCCGCTGGTGGCGGTACCGCTGGCGCCACCGGCGCCACCGGCGCCACCGTTGCCGCCCTTGCCGCCACTGGTGGCGTCGCCACCGGTACCACCGGCGGAACCGGCCACGGTGGCGTCTGCACCGGCCTTGCCGTCCGCGCCGCTGCCGCCGTTGCCGGCGTTGCCGCCCTGGCCGCCGGCGCCGCCGCTGGCTGCGACCGCGCCCCGGTTACCGCCGGCACCACCGACGCCGCCCTGGCCACCGTTGCCACCCGTGGCACCGCTGCCCGCGGCCTGAGTGAAGCCGTTGCCGCCCCGGCCGCCGGTACCACCGTCGGCACCCTGGCCGTCAGCCGCGCGCGTCGAACCGTCGGCCTGCAAGCCGCCCTGGCCGCCACTGCCGCCCTTGCCACCGTTGCCGCCCGCGCCACCGTTGGGGCTTCCCGACGTGCTGGCGTCGGTGCCGGCAGCACCGGCACCGCCCTTGCCACCAGCACCACCGACACCGGCCGCACCGTTGGTGCCACTGGTCGCCGCCCCGGTACCGGTACCGGCCTTACCGCCGACTCCGGCGTTACCGCCATTGCCGCCGTCCTGACCCGCACCACCGGCACCGCTGTTGACCCCGGTGACGCCCGCACTACCGGCGGCACCCGCCGCACCGGCACCACCGTTACCGGCGTTACCGCCCGAGCCCGCAG
>NZ_MVHH01000004.1 GCF_002086515.1 Mycolicibacter arupensis | reverse complement strand
TGGGCCGCAACTTCGCGGTGATCTACCAGCAGGCCAACTCGCACGGTCAGAAGGTGCAGTCGGCCGGCAACAACATGGCCAACACCGACGCCTCGGTTGGCTCCAGCTGGGCCTGATCCAAGCCAATCTCCATCAAGAAACCGGCGCAGCCTACGGGCTGTGCCGGTTTCTTGCATGTGTTAGCGCCCTGGCAGCTACGGCGTGTGGCCGAGACGGCGTCGCCGGGTAGCAACTTCGGACGCTCTCGTGCGGTGGGCTAGTTTGCTAGCTCGCGGTCCCTGCCGACGCGCAGGCCCCCAGCACCGTGGTGGAAAGGAAGGTCGCAGCGTTGGCCAGTGAGTTGTCGGACGGGTCGTAGGTGGGTAGCGCCAGCACGAACGCCCGCCGGTACTGCGCAGACAGTTCCGCGAAATCCTGCAACGTGGGGTTGCTGCTGCGCCGGCCCAGCTGCTGCAACTTGTTGGCCAGGCTGATCATGATCGGTCCGACAGCCAGGTTGACCGCCTTCTGCTGCGGGTTCCAGAAGGTTCCCGGAACACTGGGGTCCATCTGATGCCACTCGGTGGCATCGACACCGAATTTGTCCAAGGTGGCCTTCCACTCCCCACACACCGAATTCGTTCCGGTCAGGTAGCGCTGCGGGTTGGCGGGATTGCCCGGCGCGGCGACTTTGGTGGGCGAAGCCTGCGGTTCGACCATCGGCCCGCGGGCGGCTGCTGAGCCGTTGTTGGCGGCCGCGCAGATCGCGGCCAGCGCCGATGCTGCGCTGTGCGCGGTACCGGCCAGCGCGGCATCCCGCTCGGTGTAGGTGGGAATGTGCTCGACGAAGGTCCGGGCGTAGGCGATGAACTGTTCATAGAGCTCGCGCATCACCCGGTGCGGGGTCAGCTTCACCAGACCGACGGTTTGCGCCGCTGCGTTGCGCACCACCTGGCCAGCGGCCAGATAGGCATGCTTCTGCTCGTCGTCCCAGGCCGACGCGGGAATCGACTGATCGCGCTCATTCCAATGGCCGTGTCCCAGCATCGACAGTGTGCTGGACAGGTTGCCGCTGATCGAGGCCCAGGCGGTGCAACTGGGGTCATTGATGATGACCGCGACCGGTCCGTTGTCGTCGGCGCTGGCAATGCCCGAGGCCGCGTTGCGGCTCGACGCCGCGGCGTCCAGCGAACTCTTGCCGGTGTCACCGCCCATCAGCACCACACCGACCAGCACCAGGGCCACCACCGCCAAAACGACTACCGCGGCCAGCCCCCACTTGAGGCTCTTGTTCTGCTTGGGCGCAGCGACTTCGTTGTCGTCCTCGTACTCCTCATCCTCGTCGTCGTAGTCGAGGTCATCGTCGAGGTCATCGCTGCCATTGGTCACAGTCAGCAAGCTTAAAGCACTGACCGGCGCGGGGCAGTGCTGCAAGAAGGCTCTAGACTGGGCGACCGTCGAACCGTTACCTAATGTTTCCATCTCCAAGGGGGTTTTTGTGCTGCGCAGCCACGACGCCGGCTCACTGCGGGTCACCGACGCCGGGCGCAGCGTCACGCTTGCCGGGTGGGTAGCGCGCCGACGCGACCACGGTGGTGTCATCTTCATCGACCTGCGCGATGCGTCAGGGGTGGCGCAGGTGGTCTTCCGGGACTCCGCCGTGCTGGAACAGGCGCACCGGTTGCGGGCCGAGTTCTGTGTGACGGTCACCGGTGTCGTCGAGGTGCGGCCCGAGGGCAACGAGAATCCAGACCTGCCCACCGGCGCCATCGAGATCAATGCTGCCGAATTGCTGGTGCTCAACGAGGCCGCGCCACTGCCGTTCCAGCTCGATGAATCCGCCGGCGAAGAGGCCAGGCTGAAGCACCGCTACCTGGATCTGCGGCGCGAGGGCGGCCCGGGAGCCGCGTTGCGATTGCGTTCGGCGGTCAATGCCGCGGCTCGATCGGTGCTGGCCGCGCAGAACTTCCTCGAGATCGAGACGCCCACGCTGACCCGCTCCACGCCGGAAGGCGCCCGCGATTTCCTGGTCCCGGCGCGTTTGCAGCCCGGATCGTTCTACGCGCTGCCGCAGAGCCCGCAGCTGTTCAAGCAGCTGTTGATGGTGGCCGGCATGGAGCGCTACTACCAGATCGCCCGTTGCTACCGCGACGAAGACTTCCGTGCGGACCGTCAGCCTGAGTTCACCCAGCTGGACCTGGAGATGAGCTTCGTCGACGCCGAGGACGTGATCGGCATCGCCGAGCAGGTGCTCAAGGCGTTGTGGGCCCTGATCGGTTACGACCTGCCATTGCCGCTGCCACGGATGACCTACGCCGACGCGATGCGGCGGTTCGGTTCAGACAAGCCCGACCTGCGATTCGGCCTGGAGCTGGTGGAGTGCACGGAGTTCTTCTCCGAAACCACCTTCCGGGTGTTTCAGGCCCCCTACGTGGGTGCGGTCGTCATGCCGGGTGGGGCCTCGCAGCCGCGGCGCACACTCGACGGTTGGCAGGAGTGGGCCAAGCAGCGCGGGGCCAAGGGTTTGGCGTATGTCTTGGTGGGCGAAGACGGCGAGCTGTCCGGACCGGTGGCCAAGAACCTGACCGACGCCGAGCGTGCCGGTCTTGCCGGGCACGTGGGTGCCGCGCCGGGGGACTGCATCTTCTTTGCGGCCGGTCCGGCCAAGCCGTCTCGGGCGCTGCTGGGGGCGGCTCGCGGCGAGATCGCTCGTCGCCTCGACCTGATCGCTCCGGACGCCTGGGCGTTCACCTGGGTGGTCGACCCGCCACTGTTCGAGCCCGCCGACGACGCCACCGCAGCCGGTGATGTGGCCGTCGGATCCGGGGCGTGGACCGCGGTACACCACGCCTTCACCTCTCCGAAGCCAGAGCACGCCGACCTGGTGGAGACTGACCCCGGCGCGGTGCTCGCCGATGCCTACGACGTGGTGTGCAACGGCAATGAGATCGGCGGCGGTTCGATCCGTATTCACCGCCGCGATCTTCAAGAGCAAGTCTTCAAGGTCATGGGCATCGATGAGGCCGCCGCCAAGGAGAAGTTCGGCTTTCTGCTGGATGCGTTCAGCTATGGTGCTCCACCGCACGGCGGGCTCGCGTTCGGTTGGGACCGCGTCGTGGCACTGCTGGCCGGTGTCGAATCGATTCGCGAGGTCATCGCTTTCCCGAAGTCGGGCGGCGGTATCGACCCGCTCACCGACGCGCCGGCGCCGATCACTGCGGCTCAGCGCAAGGAAGCCGGGATCGACGCGGTACCGCAACCGCGCTGAGGCGATCGCTAGACAGCGGCTCGGCGGTCGGTCAGGCTGCAGCAATGGATTCGACCGAATTCGCACGCCTGGTGGTGGCCAACATGCCGTTCGCCGCGGCGCTGCAGATCGAGATCGCCGAGCTCTCGCCGCAGCAGGTATGCGCGACCATGGCTTGGGCTCCCGAGCGCTGTACCACCGGGGCAATGCTGCACGGTGGAGCGCTGATGGCCTTCGCCGACACCGCCGGGGCGGTGTGCGCGGTGGTCAATCTTCCTCAGGGCGCCAGCACCTCGACCATCGAGTCCAAGACCAATTTCTTCCGGGCGGTACGGGGCGGTGTTGTCACCGCGACCAGCGTTCCGCTGCATGTCGGGCGAACGACGATCGTGGTGCAGACCGATCTGAACGACGACAACGGCAAGTTGGTCGCGCGGGTCACCCAGACCCAGGCGGTGCTGTCGCCGAAGCCTACCTAGGTGTGTTCACCAGAACGGCTTGAGCAGCTGGCGCATTGCCGGCGGCACCCA
Source organism: Mycolicibacter arupensis (assembly GCF_002086515.1). GTDB lineage: Bacteria > Actinomycetota > Actinomycetes > Mycobacteriales > Mycobacteriaceae > Mycobacterium > Mycobacterium arupense. The sequence continues at coordinate 145,998 of NZ_MVHH01000004.1, read as the reverse complement.
GCCTTTTACCGACGACGGGAATACCCGACCCGGTCCACAATGTGGCCAGGCATAGGGCCCCTGCTCGTCGAGGACTCTATTGGCCACCGCGATCTGTTGCTCCCGCGACGCCTTCGCCGGTGATCCCACACCGCCGAATGCGCGCCATGTCGACGGCTTGAACTGCAGGCCGCCATAGAATCCATTGCCGGTGTCGGCGGCCCAGTTGCCGCCCGATTCGCATTGTGCGACGGCATCCCAGCCCATCGCCATGTTGTCTGCATGGGCCACCCCCGCTGAAGTTAACAGCGTGCCCACAATCCCCCCGGTGACCAGCCCCGACGTTGCCCAATTAAGGTGGCGCCGCCCGAACTGCACGACACGCTGTGCCGTGTTCCGGTGCATATCACAACCTCCGTGATAGGTGTATATCAGTGAGGTCTCAGAGCATAACGCGATAAAAGATGAAATTGCACATTTCCGTCACCTAAAGATGTAAATGGGTTTGTTGTTATAAATTGAGGCAGAAGTTAACTGCAGTTGTTTGAGTTAACGAAGTTGTTATTGTTACGTATGTTGCGAGAGATCTCTTAGAAATTAAGAGAAAATTGTGTGACTCATGTTGCTGGAGTGATGAACGGTGCCAAAGTTGCTGATGTGTCGGTGACCTGGTCGCGGGTGCTGGCGGAAAAAATCGGCGGAATCGCGCAGGGGGTTCAGCCGCCGCGCCGCCGCAGGCCCCTAGGCTGCCTCGGGTGGCCGACCGCTATGGGACAGACATCCTCGCCGACAACCCGCACGCCGCCCGCAGGGTCCGCTCCATCGAGGTGCCTGTGGAACGCGGCATGGTGGTCGAAGACGCCCAAACCGGGTATGTCGGCGCAGTGGTGCGGATCGCCTACGGCCGGATGGATCTCGAGGATCGCCACGGCCGCACCCGAGGATTCCCCGTCGGTCCCGGCTACCTGATCGACGGGCGGCCGGTGATTCTCACCGAACCGAAGCCGACGGCCCCGACTGCACCGGCGCGCACCGCGTCAGGATCGGTCGCCGTACGCGGCGCACGTGCCAAGGTTGCGCTGGCCAGCCGGATCTACGTGGAAGGCCGCCACGATGCCGAACTCGTCGAACAGGTCTGGGGTGAGGATCTGCGAGTCGAGGGAGTGGTGGTGGAGTATCTCGGCGGCATTGATGATCTGGCCGGCATCGTGGCCGAATTCCAGCCCGGGCCGGGCCGCCGGCTCGGCGTCCTCGTCGATCACCTGGTCGAGGGCTCCAAGGAGACCCGCATTGCCGAGGCCGTGCGCCGTGGGCCGGGCGGCCGGCACACCCTGATCGTCGGTCACCCCTACGTCGACATCTGGCAGGCCGTCAAACCCGGGCGGTTGGGGTTGGCGGCCTGGCCCACGATCCCGCGCAACGTGGAATGGAAGCACGGGATCTGTGCCGCACTGGGCTGGCCACACACCGGCCAGGCCGACATCGCCGCAGCGTGGCAGCGTATTCGGGGTCGGGTGCGCGACTGGACCGACCTGGAGCCGGAGCTGATCGGCCGGGTGGAGGAGCTGATCGACTTCGTGACTCAACCCTCCGCTTAGCGAGCCTCGACGGAGGAGAGCCGCGACGGAGGAGAGGTGACGCTGGACCGGCGTGGGGATTCGGCCGAATCGGGCCACCCGGGCTGTCCGAGCCGGTTGGATGGCAGACATGAAAACAATTGCCGCCGTGGCACATGCGCCTCACCAGCCGTTCGAGATCATGGAGCTGGAACTCGACGGGCCTGGTCCGGGCGAGGTGCTGATCAAGTTCACCGCTGCCGGGTTGTGCCACTCGGACCTGCACCTGGCCGATGGTGACTGGCCCTCGAGGTTTCCGATCGTCGGCGGCCACGAGGGGTCGGGGATCATCGAGGATGTCGGGCCCGGCGTCACCAAGGTCCGTCCCGGCGATCATGTGGTGTGCTGTTTCATCCCCAGTTGTGGCAGCTGCCGGTACTGCTCCACCGGCCGGCAGAACCTGTGCGACATGGGTGCCACGATCCTGGAGGGCTGCATGCCCGACGGCACCTTCCGATTCCACGCGGGGGGAATCGACTATGGCGGGTTTTGCATGCTGGGGACTTTCGCCGAGCGGGCCACCGTGTCGCAGCACTCCGTGGTCAAGATCGATGACTGGCTCCCGCTGGAGACCGCGGTGCTGGCAGGTTGCGGGGTGCCCACCGGCTGGGCGACGGCCAACTATGACGGCGGCGTACGCGCCGGGGACACGGTGGTGGTCTACGGCATCGGCGGGGTCGGCATCAACGCCGTACAGGGTGCCGCGCACGCGGGTGCCAAGTATGTGGTGGCAGTGGACCCCGTGGAGTTCAAGCGCGACACCGCGCTCAAGCTGGGTGCCACCCACGCCTTCGCCACCGCCGCTGAGGCGATGGACAAGATCGCCGAGCTCACCTGGGGGCAGATGGCCGACCAGGCGCTGATCACCGTCGGCGACCTGGGCTTGGAAGTCACCACCGCCGCGATCAACACGGTCGGAAAAGGCGGCACCGTCGTGATCGCGGCGATGGCCCGCTTGGAAGACCTCGACGTGCAGGTGTCGGGCACCATGCTGGCCCTGTTCGGTAAGACCATCAAGGGCACGCTGTTCGGAGGTGCCAATCCGCAGTACGACATCGTGCGACTGCTGCGACTCTATGACGCCGGCCAGCTCAAGCTCGACGAGCTGGTCACTCGGCGCTACACCCTCGAGCAGGTCAACGAGGGCTACCAGGACCTGCGTGAGGGTAAGAACATTCGCGGGGTGATCGTGCACCGCTGATCCGTGCGGTAAACCGCCGGGGTGGGGTCACGGCGGCCGGCGGCCGTGCGTGGTATGCCTGAAACCGTGTCCGACGGCCTGTTCGACCTGACCGGTGCCCCGCCGCCGTCGCCCGGTGCCGGCGCATCCACCCCGCTGGCGGTACGGATGCGCCCGGCGAGCCTCGACGAGGTGGTCGGTCAGGATCACCTGTTGGGGGCGGGGTCTCCGCTGCGTCGCCTGGTCGACGGTTCCGGCGCGGCCTCGGTGATCCTCTACGGCCCGCCGGGAACCGGAAAAACCACATTGGCCTCGCTGATCTCCGGTGCCACCGGCCGGCGCTTCGAAGCACTGTCAGCGCTGAGTGCCGGCGTCAAGGAAGTGCGCGCCGTGATCGACACGGCGCGGCGTGCGGCCGCCTACGGCGAGCAGACGGTGTTGTTCATCGACGAGGTGCACCGGTTCTCCAAGACCCAGCAGGACGCGCTGCTGGCCGCGGTGGAGAACCGGGTGGTGCTGCTGGTGGCAGCTACCACGGAGAACCCGTCGTTTTCCGTGGTCGCGCCGCTGTTGAGCCGGTCGCTGATTCTGCAGCTGCGGCCCCTGGAACCCGACGACATCGCGGCAGTGGTGCGACGCGCCGTCGAGGACGAGCGCGGTCTGGGTGGGCAGGTACGCGTGGTGCCGGATGCGGTGGATCTGCTGGTCCGGCTGGCCGCCGGTGATGCCCGCCGTGCCTTGACCGCGCTGGAGGTGGCCGCAGAGACGGTGGCGGCAACCGGGGACCCGGTGACCATCGAGGTCGTCGAGGGCTCGCTTGACCAGGCCGCGGTCCGCTATGACCGCGACGGCGACCAGCATTACGACGTCATCAGCGCGTTCATCAAGTCGGTGCGTGGGTCCGACGTCGACGCCGCACTGCACTATTTGGCCCGGATGCTGGTCGCGGGGGAGGACCCGCGGTTCATCGCCCGCCGGCTGATGATCCTGGCCAGCGAAGACATCGGGATGGGTGATCCGACCGCCCTGCAGACCGCGGTCGCCGCAGCGCAGACCGTGGCGTTGATCGGTATGCCTGAAGCGCAACTGACCCTGGCGCATGCCACCGTGCACCTGGCGACCGCCCCGAAGTCGAATGCGGTGACTACCGCCCTGGGCGCCGCGATGGCCGACATTCGGGCTGGTAAGTCCGGCGCAGTGCCGGCACACCTGCGGGATGGGCATTACGCGGGCGCGCAAGCCCTGGGCAACGCCGTGGGTTATCGCTACGCTCATGATCATCCCGACGGCGTTGTGCCGCAACAATATCCACCCGACGAACTGGTCGGGGTGGACTATTATCAGCCCACCGGCCGGGGGGCTGAACGCGAAATCGGTGGCCGGTTGGCGCGGCTGCGGGCGATCATCCGCCGTCGCGGCTGACCTGCGTTGACACGGTCGGAATCGCCACGCCGGTCGAGGGGAGTTGCGGCACCTACCCTGGTGTCATGAACACCGAAGTGCTCGACGTTGACACCGCACGCCGTCGCACCGTCGACCTCACCGAGCCGCTGCGTTCGTTCTGTGCCGGACACGGCGATGGACTGTGCAACGTCTTCGTGCCTCATGCGACCGCCGGGGTGGCGATCATCGAGACCGGTGCCGGCTCGGATGCTGATCTGGTCGACACCCTGGAGCGGCTGCTGCCGCGCGACGACCGGTACCGGCATGCGCACGGCTCGCCGGGGCACGGGGCCGATCATGTGCTGCCGGCCATCGTCGCGCCATCGATCACGGTGCCCGTCGCAGACGGTGAGCCGTTGCTGGGCATCTGGCAGTCGGTTGTCCTGGTGGACCTGAACCGCGACAACCCTCGGCGCAGTGTCCGACTGACCTTTGTGGGCGCCGGCGCAACCTGAGGATCCTTGCCTGCCGAGAACACGATCGGCAGCCCGGTACTGTAGTGCCGTCTAAACGGGCGAGACGGCGGGAATCGATAGATAGTGCAGACACACGAGATCAGGAAACGCTTCCTCGATCACTTCGTGAAAGCGGGCCACACCGAGGTGCCGAGCGCGTCGGTGATCCTTGATGACCCCAACTTGTTGTTCATCAACGCCGGCATGGTGCAGTTCGTGCCGTTCTTCCTGGGCCAGCGCACCCCGCCCTATGCCACCGCCACCAGTGTCCAGAAGTGCATCCGCACCCCGGACATCGATGAGGTGGGCATCACCACCCGGCACAACACCTTCTTTCAGATGGCAGGCAACTTCTCGTTCGGCGACTATTTCAAGCGCGGAGCGATCGAGCTGGCCTGGACTTTGCTGACCAACAGCGTCTCCGACGGTGGTTACGGGCTGGACCCGCAGCGCCTGTGGGCCACCGTCTACCTCGACGACGACGAAGCCATCGCGCTGTGGCAGGACATCGCGGGATTGCCGCTGGAGCGGATCCAGCGTCGCGGCATGGCAGACAACTACTGGTCGATGGGCATCCCCGGGCCGTGCGGCCCGTCTTCGGAGATCTACTACGACCGTGGGCCCGAGTTCGGTGTCGACGGCGGCCCGGTGGCCAACGAGGACCGCTATATCGAGATCTGGAACCTCGTGTTCATGCAGAACGAGCGGGGCGAGGGAACCTCCAAGGAGGACTTCGAGATTCTCGGCCCGCTGCCGCGCCAGAACATCGACACCGGGATGGGAGTGGAGCGGGTCGCGTTCCTGCTCCAAGGCGTCAACAACGTTTACGAGACCGACCTCGTCCGCCCGGTCATCGACCTGGTCGCCACCCGCGCTCCGCGTGGCTACGACACCGGCAACTCCGCCGACGATGTCCGCTATCGGATCATCGCCGACCACTCGCGTACCGCGGCCATCCTGATCGGTGATGGCGTGAGCCCGGGCAACGACGGCCGCGGCTACGTGCTGCGCCGGTTGCTGCGCCGGGTGATCCGGTCGGCCAAGCTGCTGGGAGTCGAGGGCCCGATCGTCGCTGACCTGATCGGATGCGTGCGCGACACGATGGGCCCGTCGTACCCCGAGCTGGTCACCGACTTCGACCGGATCGCCAGGATCGCGGTCGCCGAGGAGACCGCGTTCAACCGCACCCTGGCATCGGGATCCAAACTTTTCGAGGACGCTGCGGCGGCCACCCGTTCGGCCGGTGTCACCGTGCTCTCGGGCAGTGACGCGTTCACCTTGCATGACACCTACGGATTCCCGATCGAGCTCACCCTGGAAATGGCCTCCGAGGCCGGGTTGCAGGTCGACGAGTCCGGCTTCCGTGCCCTGATGGCCGAACAACGCCAACGCGCCAAGGCCGACGCCGCCGCCCGCAAACACGCACACGCCGACCTGAGCGCCTATCGGGAGCTGATCGACTCTGGACCCACCGAGTTCACCGGGTTCGACGAGCTCACCACCGATGCACGCATCCTGGGCATCTTCGTCGACGGGCGGCGGGTGCCGGTGGTGTCCCACGAGGACGTTGCCGCCGACAACATCGAGCTGGTCTTGGACCGCACGCCGCTCTACGCCGAAGCCGGTGGGCAGATCGCCGACGCCGGGACGATCAGTGCCGGAACGGCACGGGCCGCGGTCACCGACGTGCAGAAGATCGCCCAGACGCTGTTTGTGCACCGGGTGACTGTGGAGTCCGGGGAGTTCGTCGAGGGCGACACCGTCACCGCTGCCGTCGACCAGGCCTGGCGCAGGGGTGCCACGCAAGGCCACTCAGGTACCCACATGGTGCACGCCGCACTGCGGCAAGTATTGGGGCCGGGCGCCGTTCAAGCGGGTTCGTTGAACCGGCCAGGTTATCTGCGATTCGACTTCAACTGGCAGGGCGCGCTCACCGAGGAGCAGCGCCAGCAGGTCGAAGAGGTCACCAACGAGGCGGTACAGGCCGACTTCGAGGTCCACACCTACATCGAGGATCTGGAGAAGGCTCGTTCCATGGGTGCCATGGCGATGTTCGGCGAGAAGTACCCCGATCGGGTACGGGTCGTCGAGATCGGCGGCCCCTTCTCGATGGAGCTGTGCGGTGGTACGCACGTCCACAACTCCGCGCAGATCGGCCCGGTCACCATCCTGGGTGAATCGTCGGTCGGTTCGGGGATCCGCCGCGTTGAGGCCTACGTCGGGTTGGACTCGTTCCGTCATCTGGCCAAGGAGCGGGCGCTCATGGCCGGTCTGGCCTCTTCGCTCAAGGTGCCCTCGGAGGAAGTGCCGGCTCGGGTGGCCACCTTGGTCGAGCGGCTGCGGGCTGCGGAGAAGGAACTGGACCGGGCCCGGCTGGCGACAGCGCGAGCAGCTGCGGCGAATGCTGCTGCCGGCGCCGAACACATCGGTAACGTGCGCCTGGTGGCGCAGCGAATGTCCGGCGGTATCGACGGTGGCGACCTGCGCTCACTGGTCGGCGACATCCGCGGCAAGTTCGGCGAAGAGCCCGCGGTGGTGGCGCTGATCGCCGACGGACAGGACAGCGTTCCCTACGTGGTCGCCACCAACGCCGCCGCGCAGGACCTCGGTCTACGCGCGGACGAGCTGGTCAAGGAGCTGGCGGCGGCGGTGGCCGGTCGCGGCGGCGGCAAGGCGGACCTGGCGCAGGGCTCCGGTAAGGACTCCTCCGGAATCGACGCCGCGCTGGCGGCGGTCCGCGCGGCGGTCGCCCGGAGCGCTCCGGCGTGACCCCGGCCCACCATCGCACCCCGGACCGTCCAGGCGGGCCGGACGATCCCGGCCGAGGGCGTCGACTCGGGGTGGATGTGGGCAGTGTGCGTATCGGGGTGTCCTGCAGCGACCCTGATGGCCTGTTGGCGACTCCGGTGGAGACGGTGCGGCGGCACCCATCCGGTTCGCACCTGCGGCGGCTGGCTGATCTGGCCGACGAATATGACGTCGTCGAAGTGGTTGTGGGATTGCCCCGGACACTGGCCGATCGGGCTGGATCGGCCGCAGAGGATGCCACTGCGATGGCCGACGACCTTGTTCGAATGCTGGCCAAGCGTGGCCGACGAGCCCCGGTGCGGTTGGCCGACGAGCGCCTGAGCACCGTGAGCGCGGCACGGGACCTGCACGCGGCAGGGGTGCGGTCCAAACGTCAACGTTCGGTGATCGACCAGGCCGCCGCGGTGACGATCCTGCAGAGCTGGCTCGACCAGCGCCGGGCCCTGATCGCACCGGCCCCGGCGGTGCCGACGGAGGACAACGGTGTCTGACGAACAACGCGGGACGGCCTATGACACCGACGGGCGGAAGGCGCGACCCACTGCGGTGGGGCCGCCGCGGCGCCGGATGAGCCGGACACAGCGGGCTCGGGAGAGCCGGCGGCAGCGCCAGCACCACCGAAACCGCCGGATGGCGCGCGGCCTTGGCGTCGCGCTGGTCGCGCTGGCCGCGATCGCAGCGGTCTTCCTGGGCTCCAGGTACTGGCATGCCGGCGGCCCGGGGCTCGACTTCACCGGTGACGGTGGCCAGCAGGTCTTGATCGAGGTGAACGAGGGAGACTTCACCACCGCGATTGCCGAAACGATGCTTGAGGCCGGCGTGATCGCCAACGTCGGGACTTTTCTGTCCGCGGCCCAAGGCAATGCCGACATTGCCGCAATCCAGCCGGGCTTCTACCGGCTGCGGGCACAGATCCCGGCCGCCACCGCAGTGCAGCAGCTCGTCGATCCGGAGAATCGGGTGGGCAAGCTGGTGATCCCGGAGGGGCGTCAGCTCGACGACACCGCCGACATGAAGACCGGGCGGGTCACCCCAGGGGTGTTCTCACTGATCGCTGAGGCGAGCTGTCTGGACCTCAACGGCGAGCGCACCTGCCTGAAAGCCCAAGACCTGCGCCGCGCGGCGGAGACCGAGTCGCCCCAGGCGCTGTCCGTACCGGAATGGGCGCTGGGCCCGGTCACCACCTTGGGCGCTGACCATCGCCGCATCGAGGGCTTGATCATCGCGGGCACCTGGAACGTCGACCCGACAGCACCGGCGCCGACGGTGCTGGCGAAACTGATCAACCAGAGCAGCACCGAACTGGACAGATCCGGCCTGCCCACCACCGCCGAGCAGGTGGGCATGACGCCCTACGAAATGCTGGTGGTGGCGTCGCTGGTTCAACGTGAAGCCCTGCCGCACGACTTCGCCAAGGTGGCACGGGTCATCGACAATCGGCTCAGCGAGCCGCAGCGGCTGGAGTTCGACTCGACGGTCAACTATCCGCTGGACCGCCAGGAGGTGGCCACCACCGACGCCGATCGGGCCAAGGTCACGCCGTGGAACACCTACGCCTCCGACGGTCTGCCGGCCACCCCGATCTGCTCACCGGGGATGGACGCGCTGCGTGCCGCCGAGCATCCCGAACCCGGCGACTGGCTGTACTTCGTGACGATCGACAAGGACGGCACCACGTTGTTCACCCATAACTATCAGCAGCACCTGAGCAACATCGAGTTGGCGCTGGACAACGGTGTCCTCGACAGCTCCCGCTGATCTCGGGCCCCGCCGCGCCGCGGTGCTGGGCTCGCCGATTGCTCACTCCCGATCTCCGCAGCTGCACCTGGCCGCCTACCGCGCGTTAGGCCTGCACGACTGGACCTACGAGCGCATTGAGTGCGGTGCTGAGGAGCTGCCGGCGCTGGTCGGCGGGTTTGGGCCGGAATGGGTCGGTGTATCGGTCACCATGCCGGGCAAGTTCGCGGCCTTGGCCTTCGCCGACGAGCGAACCCGGCGCGCCGAACGCATCGGTTCGGCGAACACCCTCGTCCGTACCGCGAACGGTTGGCTGGCCGACAACACCGACGTCGACGGCGTCAGTGGAGCGCTGCGTTCGGCGGCGCCGGTGTCGGGGGCGGCCATCGTGCTCGGTTCGGGCGGTACCGCGCCGGCCGCGGTGGTTGGTCTGGCTGAGCTGGGGGTCGGTCACATCACGGTGGCCGCCCGCAATGCCGACAATGCCGCCAGGGTGGTCGAGTTGGCCACCGATGTCGGTGTGCAGGCCCGCTTCTGCGCGCTCGACGATCCCGCACTCGGCGAGGCGGCACAGGTCGCATCGGTTCTGGTCAACACCCTGCCGGCCGACGTTGCCGCCCGTTACCTAGGTGCCTTGGCGGGAGTTCCGGTGGTGTTGGACGCGATCTATGACCCGTGGCCGACCCCGCTGGCCGCTGCGGTGAGCGCCGCGGGCGGCACGGTGGTCAGTGGGCTGCAGATGCTGTTGAACCAGGCGTTCACGCAGGTGGAACTGTTCACCGGTCGGCCTGCGCCCCGCGCGGAGATGACTTGCGCCCTCGCCGACCCGGCCTGAACATGACGGCGTGGACGAGGCGGCCGCGGGCTTGGTGCTGGCCTGGCTGACGCTGCTCAGTTGCTACGACATCCGCCAGCACCGGCTGCCGAACTGGTTGACGCTGCCGGCCGCCGTGATGGTGCCGGTCGTGGCGGGCGCGGCGGGCCGGGGACCCGCCGCATTGACGGGTGCTGCGGTCCTGGCCGGGGTCTACCTGCTGGTGCACCTGATCGCACCGGCGGGAATGGGTGCCGGTGACGTCAAGTTGGCCGGAGCTCTTGGCGCGCTGACCGGGGCGTTCGGCGCGGACGTGTGGGTGCTGGCCGCCGTGGCGGCGCCCCTGCTGACCGGGTTGTGGGGGCTCGCCGTCGTGCGGGGTGGCCGTGGGACCCGAGTGCCGCACGGGCCCGCGATGTGTCTGTCCAGCGCGATTGCGGTGGCCCTGGCGATGAGCTGACCAGCCAAGGGATCAGCCGGTGGCCGACAATGAGCTGAGATACAGCAAATTAACGTCGGATGTGATCTTGCCAGGAAACGTTTGCCGCTCAGGCCATTATCAGGTAATATCGAGAGTAATGAACTGCTGACCGGTGTCTAGCCAAAGGGGGTGACCGTGAAGCGATCCGTGATCGGTGCCACCGCCGCGGCTGCCGTTGTCGTCGGCGGGACTCTGCTGGCCAGCACCATGGCTTCGCCGTCTCTGCCTGACGTTCAGGTTCCGGCCATTCAGTTGTCCAGCGCCGAAGGGAACGACGCCACCGTACAGTGGCTGGACCTCTTCGCGCAGACCTCATCGGCCAACGCGGACGCGTTCGGCGGCTACCTGCTGGATCCCAGCGCCGCCGCCGGTCCCGGGGAGGCTCCCTTGGTCCTGATCGATCCGCAAAGTGCCGCTGAGGATTTTGATCAGATCCTCGATGGTGTGGTCGGTCACGCCGGCAGTCAGCTCAACGCGGTCACTTCGCCGGCTAACGGGCCCGACGCCGTCACCTACCTGATCCTCAAAAACGGTTCCTGAACCGGCTGTACCTCGTCGCGGGGTGGCCGGGCGAACCGAATTCCGGTCGTCGCTGCACTGAGCGTCCGCTGCGCGCGACCTTAACCTCCTCCAGGCCCGGACGGGCCTGACCGGCATGGGAAGATGGGTCACGTGTTGCGTTGGATAACCGCCGGGGAATCACATGGTCGCGCGCTGGTCGCCATGGTCGAGGGCATGGTCGCGGGAGTGACCGTCACCTCGGCCGACATTGCCGCCCAGCTGGCCCGTCGGCGCCTGGGCTACGGTCGCGGGGCCCGAATGAAGTTTGAGGCCGACGCGGTCACCGTGCTGTCAGGTGTGCGTCATGGCGTCACCCTCGGTGGCCCGATCGCGGTGGAGATCGGCAACACCGAATGGCCCAAATGGGAAACGGTGATGTCCACCGATCCGGTGGACCCAGCTCTGCTGGACAGCGAGGGTGGAGCACGCAATGCCCCGCTCACCCGGCCGCGGCCCGGCCATGCCGACTTCGCCGGCATGCTCAAGTACGGGTTCGACGACGCCCGCCCGGTGCTCGAACGTGCCAGCGCACGGGAAACGGCGGCGCGGGTAACCGCAGGCACGGTCGCCCGGGCGTTTCTGGACCAGGCGCTGGGCGTCCAGGTGATCTCCCACGTGATCTCCATAGGTGCCTCCGAACCCTACGACGGTCCGGTGCCATCCCCGGCCGACCTGGCCACGATCGACGCCAGCCCGGTGCGCGCCTTCGACGCGCGCGCCGAGGAATCCATGATCGCCGAGATCGAGGCCGCCAAGGCCGACGGTGACACCTTGGGCGGGGTGGTTGAGGTGGTGGTTTCCGGCCTGCCGATCGGGCTGGGTTCCTTCATCAGCGGTGATGACAGACTCGACAGCCAATTGGCTGCCGCGATCATGGGCATCCAGGCGATCAAGGGCGTCGAGATCGGCGACGGCTTCACCACGGCCCGGCGGCGCGGCAGCTTAGCCCACGACGAGATGTACCCGGGGCCCGACGGGGTGGTGCGTTCCACCAACCGGGCCGGCGGCCTTGAGGGTGGCATGACCAACGGCCTGCCGTTGCGGGTGCGCGCGGCGATGAAACCGATCTCCACCGTGCCGCGGGCCTTGGCCACCGTCGACATGGCAACCGGTGGGGAAGCCGTCGCGATTCACCAGCGCTCGGACGTGTGTGCGGTACCGGCCGCCGGTGTGGTGGCCGAGGCCATGGTGGCACTGGTCGTGGCTCGGGCCGCGTTGGCGAAGTTCGGCGGCGACTCGCTGGCCGAAACCCGCCGCAACATCGAGGCCTACCGCCGTTCGGTGGACGACCGCGTGCCGGCGGGCGACCAGGATCGGGCATCGGGGTAGGCGCTGTGCGTACGCCGCCTTCTCCTCATCTCTGCGTTGCCCCTCGGCGGCGGCGGTGACGCCCAAGGCGGTTCTGGTGGGGTTGCCCGGGGCGGGCAAGTCCACCATCGGGCGACGTTTGGCCAAGGCCCTCGACGTGGAGATGCTCGACACCGATGCGGCCATCGAGGCCCGCACTGGCCGCACCATCGCCGACATCTTCGCGACCGAGGGCGAGCCGGAATTCCGTCGCATCGAGGAAGAGGTCATTCGGGAGGCACTTGCCGAGCACTCCGGGGTGCTGTCGCTCGGTGGCGGAGCCGTCACCACCCCCGGGGTGCGTGACGCGCTGGCCGGTCACACCGTGGTATTCCTGGAAATCACTGCGGCCGAAGGTGTTCGACGCACCAGTGGCAGCAACGCCCGGCCCCTTCTGGCCGGTCCCGGCCGAGCCGAGAAGTTCCGTGAGCTGATGTCACAGCGGGTGCCGCTGTACCGTCGCGTGGCCACGATCCGGGTCAACACCAACCGACGCAATCCCGGCGCGGTCGTCCGCTATATCGTGTCTCGGCTGGAGACCGCGGAATCCGCCGCTGAGCCGCAGCAACCTGTGGCGCCCACACCCGCCGCACCGCCCACACCCGCCACCTTGGCCGCACGACAGACCGGAGGACGCAAGTGACCGAGATACCCGAGCCGATCACCGTGACGGTGGCCACCGAACCGCCGTACCCGGTGGTGATCGGCACCGGCCTGCTCGGTGATCTGGCAGGTCTCCTCGCGGGACGCAACAAGGTCGCGATCCTGCACCAGCCGACGCTGGAGGCGACCGCCGAGGGGATTCGAACGTATCTGGCGGACAACGGGATCGAGGCGCACCGCATCGAGATTCCCGACGCCGAGGACGGTAAGTCCCTGCAGGTGCTCGGGTTCATCTGGGACGTGCTTGGCCGCATTGGCCTGGACCGGCGGGACGCACTGGTGAGTCTGGGCGGCGGTGCAGCCACCGACGTCGCAGGCTTTGCCGCGGCGACCTGGTTGCGCGGCATCTCTATCGTGCACGTGCCCACCACGTTGCTGGCGATGGTGGACGCCGCGGTCGGCGGCAAGACCGGCATCAACACCGACGCAGGAAAGAACCTGGTCGGAGCGTTCCATCAGCCGGCCGGCGTCATCGTCGACCTGGCCACGCTGGCGACCCTGCCGCAGCGCGAGATCGTTGCGGGCATGCCGGAGATCGTCAAGGCCGGCTTCATCGCCGACCCGGTGATTCTGGACCTGATCGAGGCCGACCCGGTAGCGGCGATGGACCCGGCGGGGGAGGTGCTCGGCGAGCTGATCAGGCGCGCCATCACCGTCAAAGCCGAAGTCGTGGCCGCCGACGAGAAAGAGTCGGACCTGCGCGAAATCCTCAACTACGGGCATACCCTGGCCCACGCGATCGAGGCGCTGGAGCACTACCAGTGGCGCCATGGCGACGCGGTTTCGGTCGGGTTGGTGTTCGCCGCGGAGCTGGCGCGCATCACCGGACGTCTCGATGACGCGACCGCGGATCGGCATCGCTCGATCCTGCTGTCGCTGGGACTTCCGGTCAGTTACTACGAGGACGCGCTGCCGGCCCTGCTGGAATACATGATGGGTGACAAGAAGAATAGGGCCGGCGTCCTGCGGTTCGTGGTGCTCGACGGACTGGCCAAACCCGGCCGTTTGGAAGGCCCCGACCCGATGCTGCTGGCGGCCGCCTACGACGAGGTCGGGCGGCGATTCCGATTGGAGCGTCGATGAACCGGATCAACGTCATCAACGGCCCCAACCTGCAGCGTTTGGGGCGCCGCGAACCTGCCGTCTACGGCAGCACCAGTTACGCGGATCTCGAGGCGCTGATCGCGCGGGAGGCCGCCGAACTCGGGGTCGACGTCCTGGTGCGCCAGAGCGACAGCGAAGCCGAACTGCTGGAGTGGATTCACGCTGCCGCCGACGCCGCTGAGCCGGTGATCCTCAACGCGGGCGGTCTGACTCACACCTCGGTGGCGTTGCGCGACGCCTGCGCCGAGCTGCCGGCACCGCTCATCGAGGTGCACATCTCCAATGTGCATGCCCGCGAGGAGTTTCGCCGGCACTCCTACCTGAGCCCGGTGTCCAACGGGGTGATCGTCGGACTCGGGGTGCGCGGCTACCTGCTCGCGCTGCGCTACTTGGCCGAGTCGTCGGACTGAGTCTCGGCCTCGCCGGCGTCGTCGATCACGGGGAACTCCGTGGTGACATCGGCATCGGCCGGGAACTCTTCGGTGGTGAAACCGGCCGAGGGGCCGCCCAGTGTCGCGTCAGCGGCGGGAGCGGCCACCGCTTCGGTCTGCACGGCGCCGGTCTCTTCGGCGACCACTGCGGGCGCTCCGACCGTGGCGAACACGTCGGTCTCGGGCTGGCTCTGCGCGGCCGCGTCCGCCACGGGACGGCGTTCCGGGTGCTTCTCGTACTCCTTGTCGACGGCGCGGCGGCCCAGTGCCACCGCCGCCACCGCCACCACGAACACCAGCAGTGCGGTGAAGGCCGCGAAGCTGGTCAGCTCATTGAAGAACGAGCTGACGTAGAGCGCCTTGTAGAACTGGCCGATGAGCCACGCGACGAATCCGCTGAGCAGGCCGGCCGCCAGTCCGGCACCCAGCCAGGTCATGGCGAGGTCGTCGCGGCGGTCCGGGTCGGCGTGGGCCTTGGCGTCCTCGCGGCCGTCGGAGCGGCCCCAGATGTACACGCCGATTGCGAACAAGATCATCAACACCAGGCTGATCAGACCGGCCTGCGCCTCGAAGGCGTTGATCAACACCCCCTGGATGAGGCGGATCACGACCATCAGTGCAGCGAAGACCAGCCCGCGCAGAAACCACTTGCTCATGGGGCCACAGCGTAGCGAGTACCGTCACACCGCGTGACACATTCCTCCCGTCGGGCGCGTCTGAGTGCCGAGATCCGCGCCGCTGGACTGGACGCGATGCTGGTCACCGACTTGATCAACGTGCGTTACCTG
Organism: Mycolicibacter arupensis; assembly: GCF_002086515.1. Lineage (GTDB taxonomy): Bacteria > Actinomycetota > Actinomycetes > Mycobacteriales > Mycobacteriaceae > Mycobacterium > Mycobacterium arupense. The sequence goes on along the minus strand of NZ_MVHH01000004.1, from coordinate 130,591 downwards.
TCGGGATTCACCGGTTCGGCCGGCGCGCTGCTGGTCTTTGCGGACGAACAACCCCCGGTACTGGCCACCGATGGCCGCTACCGCACCCAAGCCGCTCGGCAGGCGCCTGATGTGCAGGTCGCGATCGAGCGTGCCGGTGCGCGCCATCTGCTGGCGCAGGCCGTGGCGGCCGGGGCTCGCCGCGTGGGTTTCGAGGCCCACGTGCTGACCGTGGACGGCTTCGACGCCCTCACGGCGGCTATCTCGGCGGACCACGCGGTCGCCGGCACGGACAGTCGTGCCGAGCTGGTCCGGGCCTCAAACACGGTGGAGGCATTGCGGGAGGTCAAGGACGCCGGGGAAGTGGCCCTGTTGCGGTTGGCCTGCGAAGCGGCCGATGCCGCTCTGGTGGAGCTCGTGGAGCGCGGCGGCCTGCGGCCGGGTCGCTCTGAGCGTGAGGTCCGCCGGGAGCTCGAGGCCCTGATGCTGGATCACGGTGCGGACGCGGCGTCGTTCGAGACGATCGTGGCCGCGGGCCCCAACTCGGCGATTCCGCACCACCGGCCCACCGATGCCGTCCTGGCCGCCGGCGACTTCGTCAAGATCGACTTCGGCGCCCTGGTCGCGGGTTACCACTCCGATATGACCCGGACGTTTGTGTTGGGACCGCCGGCGCAGTGGCAGCGGGAGATCTACGAGGTGGTCGAAGCCGCGCAGCGAGCCGGTCGAGAGGCGCTGCGACCGGGAGCGCTCCTGCGTGAGGTCGATGCCGCTGCGCGCATGGTGATCGCCGAGGCGGGCTACGGCGAGACCTTCAGTCATGGCCTCGGTCACGGGGTGGGCCTGCGAATTCATGAAGCGCCCGGAATCAATGCGACGGCCGACGGTACACTGCTTGCCGGTGCTGTGGTGACCGTAGAGCCCGGCGTCTATCTTGCTGATCGTGGCGGGGTCCGTATCGAGGACACGCTCGTGGTCGCTGATACCGCCGGGCAGGCCCCGGACCTGCTGACTCGGTTCCCCAAGGAACTGACCATTCTCTAGGAGACGTGAACGACCGTGGCTTCAACCGCTGATTTCAAAAACGGGCTGGTGCTGGTGATCGACGGCCAGTTGTGGCAGATCACCGAATTCCAGCACGTCAAGCCCGGCAAGGGACCGGCCTTCGTGCGCACCAAGCTCAAGAACGTGGTGTCGGGCAAGGTCGTGGACAAGACCTACAACGCGGGCGTCAAGGTCGAGACCGCCACCGTGGACCGCCGCGACGCTACTTACCTGTACCGCGACGGCAACGACTTCGTGTTCATGGACAGCGAAGACTACGAGCAGCACCCGTTGCCCGAGTCGCTGGTCGGCGACTCGGCGAACTACCTGCTGGAGAGCATGCTGGTGCAGATCGCCTTCCACAACGGCGTGCCGCTGTACCTGGAGCTGCCGGTCAGTGTCGAGCTGTTGGTGGCCCACACCGAGCCTGGTCTGCAGGGCGATCGCTCCAGCGCGGGCACCAAACCGGCCACCATGGAGACCGGTGCCGAGATCAACGTGCCGCTGTTCATCAACACCGGAGACAAGCTGAAGGTCGACACCCGCGACGGCAGCTACCTGGGACGGGTCAACTCCTGACCATGCCCGCTGGCAAGCCGGTTAAAGGCCGGCACCAGGCCCGTAAGCGTGCCGTCGACGTGATCTTCGAGGCCGAGGCCCGGGGGCTGACCCCGGCCCAGGGCGCGGAACTGCGCACCGCGCTGGCACGTGAGCAGCCCGACGTGTCGGCGCTGCATCCGTACACCATCACGGTGGCCAACGGTGTCACCGCCCACAGCGCTCATATCGATGACCTGATCACCTCGCACCTGCAGGGCTGGAAGCTGGAGCGGCTGCCGGCGGTGGACCGTGCGATTCTGCGGGTCGCGATCTGGGAGCTGCTGCATGCCGTCGACGTTCCGGAGCCCGTCGCCGTGGACGAGGCGGTGAAGCTCGCCAAGGAGCTGTCGACCGACGAGTCGCCGAGCTTCATCAACGGCGTGTTGGGACAGGTGATGTTGGTGACACCGCAGTTGCGGGCCGCGTCGCTGGCGGTCAGGGGGGCCACCGCGCCTCTCGACACCGATTCCGGCACCGACACCGACACTGCGGAAGAGCCGGACGCCGACCCAGCGGACTGAATCGGCCCCGCGCCGCCACCGCACGGGCACACTTGCCCTATGAGTGAGGGCTGGGACGCACCGAATCGGAGACTGCGTGTGTCGGCGTTGGCGGCGGTGGCCAACCCGTCGTACTCGCGGGTCGATACCTGGAACCTGCTCGATGACGCCTGCCGGCAACTGGCCGAGGTCAACCGGGCCGGTCTGGACACCGCGCATCACGTTGCGCGGGTGCGACGCCTGCTGGACCGCCTCGGTGCGTACGAGCGGTACTGGCTGTTTCCCGGCGCGGCAAACCTGGCTGCGTTCCGCGCACACTTGGACTCGATGGCGACGGTGTCCCTGTCCGAGCGGGTTTCGCTGGCGGTGCGGTTGCTGTCCGACTATGGGGATCGGGCCGCGCTGTTCGATCTCGGCCTGCCGCTGTCTGATCAGGAACTGGTGGCACAGGCGCGCCAGCAGCAGTTCTATACGGTGCTGCTGGCCGACGACTCGCCCCCGGACGTTCCCGAGTGCCTGGTGGAAAGCCTTCGTCGGCTCCGCCGGCCCGATGACGAAGTGCAGATCGAGCTGCTGGTGGTGTCCAGCGTTGAAGACGCGGTCACCGCCGTCGCGCTCAATGGCGAGATCCAGGCCGCGATCGTGCGACACGACCTGCCGCTGCGCTCCCGTGACCGGGTTCCGTTGATGACCACGCTGTTGGGCGCCGACGACGGGGCCGGTTCTGTCGGCTGCGGCCGCGACGCCATCGAGTGTGGTGAGTGGATGCGGCTGCTGCGCCCGCACATCGATCTGTACCTGCTCACCGACGAATCGATCGCCGCCGACACCGACGATGAGCCGGACGTCTACGACCGAAGCTTCTATCGACTCAACGACGTCACCGACCTGCACAGCACGGTGCTCGCTGGCATTCGAAAGCGTTACTCCACACCGTTTTTCGATGCCCTGCGCGCCTATGCAGCCGAGCCGGTGGGGCAGTTTCACGCGCTACCGGTGGCCCGTGGTGCCAGCATCTTCAACTCGCGTTCGCTGCAGGACATGGGGGAGTTCTACGGACGCAACATCTTCATGGCCGAGACGTCATCCACCTCCGGCGGCCTTGATTCACTGCTGGACCCGCACGGCACCATCCGCGTGGCGATGAACAAGGCCGCAAAGACCTGGAACGCCCAGCACACCTACTTCGTCACCAACGGAACCTCGACCGCCAACAAGATCGTCGTTCAGGCCCTGACCCGGCCCGGTGACATCGTGTTGATCGACCGGAACTGCCACAAGTCGCACCACTACGGGCTGGTGTTGGCCGGGGCATATCCGCTGTACCTGGACGCCTACCCGCTGGCGCCGTACGCGATCTACGGGGCGGTGGCTCTGCGCACCATCAAGCGTGCGCTGCTCGACTTGGAGGCCGCCGGCCAGTTGCACCGGGTCCGCATGTTGCTCCTGACCAACTGCACGTTTGACGGTGTCGTCTACAACCCGCGCCGGGTCATGGAGGAGATCCTGGCGATCAAGCCGGACATCTGCTTTCTGTGGGACGAGGCGTGGTACGCGTTCGCCACCGCGGTGCCGTGGGCCCGGCAGCGCACCGCGATGGTCGCCGCCGAAGGGCTGGAGACCACGCTGGGCTCAGCCCAGTACGCCAAGGACTACCAGGCGTGGCACGAGGGCATGGAGGGGATCGAGCGCGACCAGTGGAGCGAGCATCGACTGCTGCCGCACCCCTCGGCGCGGGTGCGGGTGTATTCGACCCATTCGACCCACAAGTCGTTGTCGGCGTTGCGGCAGGCGTCGATGATTCACATCAGGGACCAGGACTTCAATGCGCTGGCCAGGGAATCATTCGCCGAGGCGTTCTTGACCCACACGTCGACCTCGCCCAATCAGCAGCTTTTGGCGTCCTTGGACCTGGCGCGCCGGCAGGTGGACATCGAGGGCTTCGACATGGTCCGCCGGGTTTACGACATGGCGCTGGTGTTTCGCCACCGGGTCCGCAAGGACCGTTTGATCAGTAAGTGGTTCCACATTCTTGACGAGAGCGACCTGATCCCCGACCGATTCCGCCAGTCGGCGGTCAGCTCCTACCGCGAGGTGCGCCAGGGGGCGCTTGCCGAATGGAACGAAGCATGGCGATCCGACGAGTTCGTGCTCGATCCGACCCGGGTCACGCTGTATGTCGGCAAGACCGGGATGAACGGCTATGACTTCCGCGAGAACATCTTGATGCAGCGGTTCGGAATTCAGATCAACAAGACATCGATCAATTCGGTGCTGCTGATCTTCACCATCGGCGTCACCTGGTCCAGCGTGCACTACCTGCTCGATGCGCTGCGCCGGGTCGCGGGGGAGCTGGACCGGGCCTGGACCGCGGCCAGCAACGACGATCGGGCGCTGCTGCGGCGCCGCGTCACCGAGATCACCGAAGACCTGCCGCCGCTGCCGGACTTCAGCGCGTTCGCGCCCGAGTTCCGTCCGGGCGGCGACAGTCCCATCGGCGATATGCGTGCGGCCTTCTACGACGGTTACGAGGAGTCTGATCGCGAGCACGTGCTGCTCGGCGATGCCGGTCGCCGTGTCGCCGACGGCAAGATGTTGGTCTCGAGCACCTTCGTTGTGCCGTACCCGCCGGGCTTTCCCGTCTTGGTGCCCGGTCAGGTGATCTCCAAAGAGATCCTGTACTTCCTGGCCGAACTCGATGTGAAGGAGATTCACGGCTATAACCCCGAGCTGGGGCTGGCGGTGTTCACCCCGGAGGCGCTGGCCCGGTACGGGCAGGCACCCGGCGTCGCCGATTAGCCTCACCGCGATTGTTACCCCGGCCACGGGCACTGCGGCGGCGCAATGCGCCCACACCGGGAGGTTTCTGCTGGCAGCCAGCAGCGGGTGGGTGGCGCAATGCGTTTCACCGCCCGATCAGCGGAATTCGCAGCTCTGGGGTCGCCGAGGTACCGGCCCTTAGCGTGTCTGCATGGCCGAAGCCCACGTCGCATCGCAGCCGATCCGCCGTGCGGATCGGGCCCGGCAGGTCGCCGACGTGCTGCGCCATCAGATCCATGCCGGCGCCTACGACGACGGGTTGCCCAGCGAACCGGAACTGGCCACTGAGTTCGTCGTCTCCCGCAATATCGTTCGCGAGGCGTTGGCCGCGCTGAAGGCCGAGGGACTGATCCATCGCGGGCCGCGAACCGGCACCCATGTGGCTCAGCACAAATACGATCACGGACTGGACTCACTGCGCGGCCTGCAGGAGACCTTCGACGCGCAAGAGGTGCGCAACGAGGTGCGGGTGGCCACGACGGTAAGCGCCCCACCGTCGGTCGCCCGCCGGCTCGGACTCGGCGCCGGTACCCAGGTGGTCTTCATCGAACGACTGCGCTACCTCGGTGATGTGCCGCTGAGCCTGGACCAGACCTATCTTGCGCCCGATATTGGCGCTGCCGTGTTGGCCCATCCTTTGGAGTCCACCGACGTGTTCCCGCTGATCGAGCAGATCAGCGGCCAGCGCTTGGGCGATGCGGCCTTGGCTCTGGAGGCGATTCCGGCCGACCCGCACACCGCGGCCATCCTGCAACTTCCCGGCGGCGCGGCCCTGCTGATGTTGGAACGGCTCACCAGCTTGGAGGACGGCCGGCCCGTCGATCTCGAATACATCCGGATGCGCGGTGACCGCGTCACCATGCGCGGCACCCTGACAAGGAGCTATCTATGACGCTGGTCAACGGCCGTACCGATGTCCCCGTGACGATCGATGAATCGCTGTGCATCTCCGGCTGCACGCTGTGCGTGGACATATGCCCGCTGGATTCCCTGGCGATCAACCCGGAGAACGGCAAGGCCTTCATGCACGTCGACGAGTGCTGGTACTGCGGACCGTGTGCGGCGCGCTGTCCGACCGGCGCCGTCACCGTCAACATGCCCTATCTCATTCGCTGAATACATTGACCATCAAGGTGTTTCATGAAGAGATCCCTCATTCTGCTGACCACCGGCGTTCTCGTCCTGGCCGGATGCTCGCTGGATTCCACGAGCGCGGGTAATTCCGTCGACGTGGTGGTGGGTTATCAGTCCAAGACCATCAACACCGCGACCGCCGGCACACTGCTGCGGGCCCGCGGCTACTTGGAGCACCGGCTCGCCGACATCACCAACCGGACCGGAACTCGCTACCGAGTCGACTGGCAGGACTACGACACCGGGGCGCCGATCACCGCGCAGATGCTCGCCGAGAAGATCGACATCGGCTCGATGGGGGATTACCCCATGCTGGTCAACGGCGTCCGAACCCGGGCCAACGAGCAGGCCCGCACGGCGCTCGTTTCGGTAACCGGTTACCACCCCGCCGGCGCCCTGAACATGGTGGTGGTGTCGCCCGACTCCCACGCAGACACGCTGGCCGACCTGGCCGGCACTAAGGTGTCGGCCAGCGTGGGCTCGGCCGGCCACGGCACCCTGCTGCGCGCACTGGCCAGCGCCGGAGCGGGCGTCGAGGTACTCAACCAGCAGCCTCAGGTGGGCGCCTCAGCGCTGGAATCCGGTCAGGTCCAAGGCCTGTCGCAGTTCGTGGCCTGGCCCGGATTGTTGGTGTATCAGGATCGGGCACGGCTGCTCTATGACGGCGCCGAACTCAATTACCCGACCCTGCACGGGGTGGTGGTGCGCCGACGCTATGCGCACGCCCACCCGGAAGTGCTCGACGCATTCCTGCAAGCCCAGCTGGACGCCACCGACTTCCTCAAACATAAACCGTTGGAGGCGGCCCGTATCGTCGCCGAGGGCAGCGGGCTGCCGCAAGAGGTCGTCTACCTCTATAACGGGCCGGGCGGCACCTCGTTCGATGCGACTCTCAAACCGCAGCTGGTCGCCGCCTTGAACAACGACGTGCCCTACCTCAAGTCGATCGGCGACTTCGCCGAGCTGGACGACTTCGACGTGGACGAATTCGTCGACGACAAGCCGCTGCGCGCCGCGTTCGATGCGCGAAAGCTGGACTACGACAAGGCGGTCGATCAGATCGACAAACCCACCACGGTCGGCGGCGAGATCTGGCTGGACGGATCCGAAACCACCGTTATGGTGCCGGATTCCGACGCGCTGTTGGATGCCGTGCGGGCCGCGACCGCCCGCGGCGATCACCTGCGGGCCGCCTATGTCAATGACGCCGAACTGGGGACTCGGTGGTTCGCCGACAAATCGGTGTGGGTCCGTGACGGTACGCACTACCTACCCTTCGACACGACCGCCGGGGCGCAGCGCTATGTCGCCGCGCATCCGGGTGGCGTCGTGCTGGACTACCGGCAGGCCCTGGCGGGTGCGGCGTGACGGCGGTCCTCGCCGGCGCCCCGGCGGCGTCTGCTCCGGTCGGCGCCATACCGCGCCGGGCCCGGACCCTAAGGTGGTCCTGGCTGCTGCGGCTGGCCTCGGTAGCGGCCGCACTAGGGCTGTGGCAGGCGCTGACCGTCGCCGACGTGCGGTGGTGGCTGCGGTTCGACACCCTGCCGACCGTCGATGAGGTCTTCACCACGTTGGTGCGCCGGTTGGGCACCGAGGCTTACTGGCTGGATCTGGCCCAGTCACTGATCCGGATCCTCACCGGCTTCGGTCTGGCCGCGACGGTCGGGGTCGCCACCGGAATCCTGCTGGGCAGATCGCGGGTGGCCGCCGACGTCGTAGGCCCGCTCACCGAACTGATCCGGCCCATCCCGGCCATCGCGCTGGTTCCGGTCGCGATCCTGCTCTTTCCGGCCAGCGAACAGGGCATCGTGTTCATCACGTTCCTGGCCGCCTTTTTCCCGATCCTGGTCAGCACCCGGCACGCGGTGCGCGCACTGCCCACACTGTGGGAGGACTCGGTCCGCACCCTGGGCGGCGGACGCTGGGATGTGTTGAGCCAGGTGGTGATTCCGGGCATCCTTCCCGGGGTCTTCGGCGGCCTATCGGTCGGCATGGGTGTGTCGTGGATATGCGTGATCTCCGCGGAGATGATCTCCGGGCGCCTCGGCATCGGCTATCGCACCTGGCAGGCCTACACCGTGCTGGCCTACCCGGACGTGTTCGTCGGCATCATCACCATCGGCGTACTGGGGTTCGCCACCTCGGCTGCGGTGGAGACGGTCGGGCGGCGGCTGACCCGCTGGCTGCCGCGCAGTGCGGAGAACGGGCGATGACGGTCGGCATGAGTTTGACACTGGACCGGGTCCGGCTGTCCTACACCGACTCTCCGGTTATCGACGAGCTGAGCCTGGCGGTGCGTCCCGGCGAGATCCTGGTGTTGACCGGCCCATCCGGCTGCGGCAAGTCGACAGTGCTGCGCGCCCTGGCCGGGTTACTGCTCCCTGATCAGGGGCAAGTGCTGGCCGACGGCGCCGAGGTGAGGACCACCTCGCGGGACCGCGGCGTGGTGTTTCAGGACAACGCGCTGCTGCCGTGGCGTTCGGTCCGCTCCAACATCGAGCTGGCGCTGCGACTGCGCGGTGTACCGCGCACCGGGCGGCGCGCCGAAGCCGACCGGTGGATCGCTGAGCTCGGGCTGACCGGCTTCGGCGACTATCTGCCGAAGAGCCTCTCCGGGGGGATGCGGCAACGGGTTCAGCTGGCCCGCGGCCTGGCCGGCGCACCTCGTGCGGTGATGATGGACGAACCGTTCGGGGCGCTGGACAGCGCCACCCGCGCCGCCATGCAGGCGCTGCTGATCGACACCTGGCGATCCCACCCGACCACGATCGTGTTCGTCACCCACGACGTCGACGAGGCACTGGCACTCGGTGACCGGGTCGCGGTGCTCGGGCGTGCCGGAGAGCCACTGCGGGCCCTGGTCGACGTCCCTGAACCACGCAGTGGCCGAGCCGAACCCGGACTGCGCGCCGCCATCCTCACCGCATTGGAGCACTCATGACGTTGGCGCCCCTGCAGATCCCGGATGCCGCCACACCGCAGCGGCTGGACTGCGACGTGCTGGTGATCGGCGGGCACCGCCGGCACTATGGCCGCGCTCACCGCCGCCGAGCACGGCGCGCAGGTGCTGCTGCTGGAAAAGGCCCACGTGCGCCACTCCGGGGCGCTGGCGATGGGCATGGACGGCGTCAACAACGCCGTGATCCCCGGCAAGGCCGAGCCCGAGGACTACGTCGCCGAGATCACCCGCGCCAACGACGGAATCGTCAACCAGCGCAACATCTATCAGACCGCCACCCGCGGCTTCGCGATGGTTCAGCGGCTGGAACGCTATGGGGTGAAGTTCGAGAAGGACGAACATGGTGAGTACGCGGTACGTCGGGTGCACCGTTCCGGCTCCTACGTGCTGCCGATGCCCGAGGGCAAGGACGTCAAGAAGGCGCTCTACCGGGTGCTGCGGCAACGCTCGATGCGGGAGAAGATCCGCATCGAGAATCGGCTGATGCCGGTGCGGGTGCTCACTCGCGACGGCCGGGCGGTGGGGGCCGCCGCATTGCACACCCGCACCGGCGAATTCGTGGCCGTCGGCGCCAAGGCGGTAATCCTGGCCACCGGGCCGTGCGGTCGCCTCGGGCTGCCCGCGTCGGGCTACCTGTATGGCACCTACGAGAACCCGACTAACGCCGGCGACGGCTACTCGATGGCCTACCATGCCGGCGCCGAGCTGTCCGGCATCGAGTGCTTCCAGGTGAACCCGCTGATCAAGGATTACAACGGACCAGCCTGCGCGTATGTGGCCAACCCGTTCGGCGGTTATCAGGTGAATTCGCTGGGGGAGCGATTCGTCGACTCCGACTACTGGTCCGGTCAGATGATGGCCGAGGTCAAGTCGGAGATCGACTCCGCGCGCGGGCCGATCTATCTCAAGGTGTCGCACCTGCCCGACGAGACGCTCTCGGCGCTGGAGAACATCCTGCACACCACCGAGCGGCCCACCCGGGGAACCTTTCACGCTAACCGCGGTCACGACTACCGCACTCACGACATCGAGATGCACATTTCCGAGATCGGTTTGTGCTCGGGGCATTCCGCCTCGGGAGTGTGGGTCGACGAGAATGCCCGCACCACGGTTGCCGGCCTGTACGCCGCCGGCGACCTGGCCTGTGTGCCGCACAACTACATGATCGGCGCCTTCGTGTTCGGCGACCTCGCCGGCGCGGATGCGGCAGCAACGCTGAATGAGGTCACGGCGCCGGCGGAGCTGCCGGCCGACCAGCTCGCCGAGGCTCACGAGCTGATCTATCGCCCGTTGCGCCATCCTGACGGTCCTCCGCAGCCGCAGGTGGAGTACAAGCTGCGCCGGTTCGTCAACGACTATGTGGCGCCGCCGAAGTCGGCTGCCAAACTGTCGCTGGCGGTGCAGACCTTTGAGCGGATGCGCGGTGAGATCGCCGAGATGGGCGCCCGCAGCCCGCACGAGCTGATGCGCGCCGTCGAGGTGTCGTTCATTCGTGATTGCGCGGAGTTGGCCGCCCGGTCATCGTTGACTCGTACCGAATCCCGCTGGGGTCTGTACCACGACCGCGCCGACCTGCCCGGTCGTGACGACGCGCAGTGGGGCTACCACCTCAACGTGCGCAAACGTGCCGACGGTGCAATGGAATTCCTCAAGCGACCGGTCGCCCCCTACTTCGTGGCCGTGCCGGAACTGGACGGGTTGCCGCCGACCGACCAGTCCGTGCATGCGGTGCCGCAGCCCCCGCTGCTGGGCGGTTCGGCTCCGGCGACCGCGAGGTCGCGGGTTGCGGCTCCGGCCGCGGTGCACCCGCCGTCACCCCGGATCGCGGCGGTCGTCGCGCTGGAGGAGCCGACGTTGGCTGATTTGGCCGGATACCTCGGTGATCCCGATCCGGCGGTGCGCCGTACCGCGGTCGCCGCGTTGAGCGAGCACACTCCGGACGGCTATGCCGCCGCGCTGTTCGGCGCGCTCGCCGATTCTGACTCCTCGGTACGCCGGACCGCTGCCGACGGTGCGCGTGAGCTGGTCGAAGTGGTCGGGGATCCGGAGTTGGCCGGTACACAGTTGAACTCGCCGGATCCGGTGGTGCGGGCCTGCGTGGTGTACCTGTTGTCCAGCCGGCGTGTCGGAGACTCGGCGGACTACCGGGCCGCACTGGCCGACTCCGACCATCGGGTGCGCATCGAAGCAGTGCGCGCACTGGTCTCAGTCGACGACGCAGCGACGGTGGCAATCGCCGCAGCCGACGGCAATCGGGAAGTGCGCGTCGCCGCGGCCAATGCCTTGTCGACGTTGCGGGCCGGTGCCGATACGGTGCGAGTCCTGATCGGAGATCCGGACCCACTGGTGCGAGCCGCGGCGCTGGCCGCGCTCGGCGAGATCGGCTGCGGGCCTCAGGACCTCGCCGTGGTGTCACCGGCATTGCGCGAGTCGGCGTGGCAGGTTCGGGTTGGCGCGGCCCGTGCCCTGGTCGGCGGGCCAGCCGACGCGGCTGTGCCATTGCTGACTGTGGCACTGGAGGACCCGCATCTTGACGTGCGCAAAGCCGCCGTGCTGGGGCTGACTCGCTGGGCCGGATCCGATGTCGCGGCCCGCGATGCGTTGGGGTTCGCGCTCAAGGACAACGATGCCGACGTTCGCGCGTATGCGCGTCGGGCCTTGCAGGAAGAACCCGGTTCACTACGCTGACTGGTCATGGCCAGGTCTGACTCCGCAGGTAGTTCGGGGGGCAATTCCCGGTTGTCGGTTCAGGACTGGGTGCAGGCGGGCTTTCGGATTCTGGCCGCGGACGGGCTCAAGGCGCTGACCATCGACCGGCTCTGCAAGCGGCTCGGGGTCACCAAGGGCAGCTTCTACTGGCATTTCACCGACATGAAGGCCTACCGCAGCGCCTTGGTCGACACCTGGGCGGCCGTCCGCGACGCCGATCGTGGCGACTTCGACGCGCTCTCTGGCTTGCCGCCGCGTGAACGGTTGTCGCACATGATGACCGCTTTGGTAGGGCCCTCCCACTGGATGCTCGAACGCGCGATGCGCGAATGGGCCCGCTCGGAGGATGCCGTCGCCGCGGCGGTGCGCAGTTCGGATCAGCGGGTGCTCGCCGCGGTCCGGCAGGCGTTTGTCGACGACGGTTTCGATAAGGAGGAGGCCGACATGCGTGCCAACGCCACGTTTGCCGCCGGTATCGGAGTTCTGCATCTGGCCGGTGTGCGGTCGAGTTCACGCGCGGCGGGCTGGCGTGAACAATTCCTCGACGTCATGCTGCGACACTGACCTCCATACTAAAAGGTATGGTAGCGTCCGCGCATGGAGACCATCACCGCAGCCGCGATCACCGACGAATTCACCTCCCGGCTTGCGCAACGCGCGGCAGAAGCCGAAGAGCTGCGCCGCCTGCCCGCGGACACCGTCACCGAGTTCCGTGAGTCCGGTCTGGCCGGCCTGCTGCTGCCGGCGCGCTATGGCGGGGTGCAGGCCGAGTTTCCCGAGATCCTCGATCCGATTCGGCGAATGGCGCATGGCTGCGCCTCCAGCGCGTGGACCTTGGGGTTCTACATGCTGCACAACTGGATGCTGGCGCTCTTTGGCGAGCAGGCCCAAGACGAGGTGTTCGCCGATGGGCCGGTGCTGTGTCCCGCGCCGCTGGCCCCGACCGGTCGCGGAGTGCCCGACGGTGATGGAATCCGGCTGTCCGGACGGTGGTCGTGGGCTACCGGGGTGATGGACGCCGACTGGATCATGGTCGGAGCGCTCTGCGGTCCCGACGATGCCCCCTACCCGGCGCTGGCGCTGTTGCCGGCCAGTCAGATCCGCGTCGAGGACGTCTGGCACACCGCGGGAATGCGGGCCACGGGATCCAACGACGTGATCATCGAGGACGTGACCGTCCCGGCGCACCGGCTGGTCAGGGTCGTGGACATCTATTCCGGTACCGCTCCCGGCGCGCACCTGCATGATGCGTCGGCCTACCGGTGGCCGATGGTGCCGGCGCTGGCGCTGAGCGCGGCGATGCCCGCGCTTGGTTCGGCCGAACGGGTCGCCGACCTGTTCGCCCAGCGTCTGACCGAGCGCGTCATGGCGTATTCGGGTGTGGCGCAGAAGAATCAGCCGTCCGCGCAGATTCGCCTGGGAGATGCGCGGGTGCGTTTGCGGGCCCTTAACGGACTGCTCAGCGACACCGTCGGACGAATCCAGGACGCGGTGGACGCGCGTGAGCGGATTCCCCGCCCGGTTCGCGCCGATGCCCGGGCGGCGGCGGCGCACATCGTGCACGAATCGCGCGCCGTCATCGCCGATCTGCTCGAGGCCTCCGGCGCCAGCGCGCAGTTCCTGGCCAACCCGCTTCAGCGCGCCAAACGCGATGTCGATGTGATCTGCGGTCATGTCGTGTACGACTACGACGTAGCCCGTGAGTTGGCCGGTGCCCTCGAGGCCGGCGTGAAGATCTCACCGATCTCGATGATCTGAGGAGTGGCGATGAAGACACTGTGGGTGGAGGCCAGCCCCAAGCAGGAACACTCGTTGTCCTCGGCGCTGGCTCAGGAGTTTCTCGGTGCCGCTCCGGTGGCCGTCGTCGGCGAGGTCGAACGCTTCTCGGTATGGGCCGATGATGTGGTCACCTTCGGCCGAGAGGCCGCGTTCGCCAAGTTCGCCCCGCTCTACGGGGAGCGGCAAACCCCGGAGCAGAAGCAGATCTGGTCCCAGATCCTGGCCGAGATCGAGCGGGTGCGAGCCTTCGATCGCCTGGTGGTGTCCTCGCCGATGTGGAATTGGCATGTGCCGCATGCGTTGAAGGCCTGGATCGACGTGATCGTGCAACCGATCGCCAGTTTCACCCTCAATGAGCGCGGCGAGCACGTCGGGACGTTGGGGCAGGGCAAGCCGCTGCAGCTCATCTTGACGCGTTCCAGCGCTTATGACGGCGACCGCCCCGATCTGCAGGACTTTCAGCGTCCGTATCTGGAGTACGTGTTCACCATGCTGGGCTACAGCGTTGAGACCCTGGTCTTCGAACCGACCACGCGCTGGACCGCCGAGGAGCGCGAGCAGATGCGCCACGCCGCCCTGGAGGAGGCCCGTCGCGCCGGCCACGAGCTTGCGGGGGGATGAAACATGTGGCCACCATCGTGTCGAGTGTGCGTTGTGGTTGGCCAAATCGCGCAATGGCCTGTCAAACCGCACACTCGATGCGCGCTCTGATGCTCAACGGGCGTGACCCGAGACCGAGTTATCAGCGGTTAAAAGCGTTATAGGCCCAGCGCCGCGTAGGTCCTGCGGACGAACTTCGGTTGCGCGACCCGCAGCTTGGCGATCGCGGTGTTGCCGGCGACCGCGGCGGCCATGTCGGTGGACAGCGCCGGGGCGTTCTGCACCAGATAGATCAGGATCAGGTCGGCGGACGGATCGGCCTGCCACCAGGTGCCGTAGGCGCCCGGCCAGCCGAATGCGCCGTCACCACCGGGCCCGAACAGCGGCTGGGATCTTGCCGCATCGGTCACCACCGACAGGTTGAGCCCAAACCCGCGGCCGACCCAGAACGGGGCTCCCAGGAACGGGTGGCGCTTCTGTTCATCGGTGAGCCGATCGGTGCGCATCGCCCGCGCCGCCTGTGCCGACAGGATCCGGGTGCCGTCAAACATGCCGTCGGCCAGCAACATACGGGCGAACGCCAGGTAGTCATCGGCGGTGGACATCAAGCCGCCGCCGGCGTTGGGAAACGCAGGTGTCGTGATCGGCACCGGCCCCATGGCGTCGTCGCGCAGGGTGTCTCCATCGACGCGGTACATGGTGGCGCTGCGCCGGCGGGCCTGCGGAGTCACCGAGAAGCCGGTGTCGGTCATCCCGAGCGGGCCCAGGATTCGGTCCTCGAGCACCTCGGGCAGGGGCTTGCCCTCGATCCGCGACAGCAGGACACCGAGCACGTCGGTGCCGTGCCCATAGGTGAAGCGCTCACCGGGCTGGTCCACCAGCGGCAGCGCGGCCAGCGCCGTCAGCCAGGCTTCGGGTCCGCGCCCGAACGGCAACCGCTGATACTCCCGCGCGATCGGGCCGGGCACCGAAAACGCGTAGCCGATGCCGCAGCGGTGCGTCATCAGGTCCTCGACCGTGAGCGCTCGTCGCGCCGCGGTGGTGGCCTCAAGTGAACCGGCGGGGTCGACCAGCACCCGCGGCGTGGCGAGCTCCGGCAGCCATTGGGAAATCGGGTCGCTCAGGCGTAGCCGGCCCTGGTCGATCAGGGTCATCGCGGCGGCGACGGTGACGGGTTTGGTCATCGAGGCGATCCGGAAGATCGTGTCGCGCGTCATCGGCAGACCGGCGCCGACGTCGCGGTGACCGATCTCATTGACCTGCAGCACCGTGCCGCGCTGCCACACCAGCGTCACCACCCCGGCGAGCAGACCGGTGTCACAGGCTTCGCGCAGCGGCGTCTGGTTGGGGTCGAGGTTCACCGAATCAGGCTAGCGGCAGGCGGCGCAGGGTCCCCGGGTGGATGCTAGGCTACGCGGCAGTTCGACATCCTTTAACGATCCGTCCTGCGAGGCGGAGAAGGAGGTCCTGCGGTTTCGCATGGGCGCTGCCGGTAATTCCAGCACCGACCGGGAATTGATGTCCTCGGCGGATGTGGGTCGCACTGTTTCTCGGATCGCACATCAGATCATCGAGAAGACTGCTTTAGACGACCCCGACAGAGCTAACTCCCCGCGCGTCGTGCTGTTGGGCATTCCCACCCGCGGCGTCACCCTGGCCCAGCGGCTGGCCGCCAAGATCAGCGAATTCTGCGGCGTAGACGTCGCGCACGGCGCCCTGGACATCACCTTGTACCGCGACGACCTCATGCGTCAGCCGCCGCGCCCGCTGGAACCCACCTCGATTCCGGCGGGCGGCATCGATGACGCCTGCGTGATCCTGGTGGACGACGTGCTGTTCGCGGGCCGTTCGGTGCGGGCCGCCCTCGATGCCCTGCGCGACGTGGGGCGGCCCCGGATGGTGCAGCTGGCGGTGCTGGTCGACCGTGGGCACCGCGAACTGCCGGTGCGCGCTGACTACGTCGGCAAGAACGTACCGACGGCCCGCGGCGAAAGCGTGCACGTGCTGTTGGCCGAACACGATGGACGTGACCAGGTGGTGATCACCCGATGAGTACCAGGCACCTCCTGGCAGCCGGCGATCTGAGTCGAGACGAGGCCACCGCCATCCTCGACGACGCCGACCGCTTCGCCCAGGCCTTGGTCGGCCGCGAGGTCAAGAAGCTGCCCACCCTGCGTGGTCGCACCGTGATCACCATGTTCTACGAGAACTCCACCCGTACCCGCGTCTCGTTCGAGGTGGCCGGTAAGTGGATGAGCGCCGATGTGATCAACGTGTCTGCGTCGGGATCCTCGGTGAACAAAGGGGAGTCGCTGCGCGACACCGCTTTCACCCTGCGGGCTGCCGGGGCCGATGCGCTGATCATCCGTCACCCGGCCTCGGGTGCGGCACACCTGCTCGCCGAGTGGACCGGAGCCGCCGAAGACGGCGGACCGGCGGTGATCAACGCCGGCGACGGCACCCACGAGCACCCGACCCAGGCGTTGCTGGATGCGCTCACGCTGCGGCAGCGTCTCGGTGGCATCGAGGGGCGCCGCGTCGTGATCGTCGGCGACATCGTGCACAGCCGGGTCGCACGCTCCAACGTGAGCCTGCTGTCCACGCTGGGCGCCGAGGTGGTGGTGGTGGCACCGCCGACCCTGCTGCCGTTCGGGGTGAACGACTGGCCGGTGACGGTGAGCCACGACTTCGACGCCGAGTTGCCGGCCGCCGACGCCGTGCTGATGCTGCGGGTGCAGGCCGAACGGATGACCGGCGGGTTCTTCCCGTCCACCCGCGAGTACTCGGTGCGCTACGGGTTGAGTGAGAAGCGTCGGGCGATGCTGCCGGAGCATGCGACCGTTTTGCACCCCGGTCCGATGCTGCGGGGCATGGAGATCTCCTCGTCGGTGGCCGACTCGTCGCAGTCCGCGGTGCTGCAACAGGTTTCCAATGGTGTCCATGTGCGCATGGCGGTGCTGTTCCATCTGCTGGTGGGTAGCGAATCCGCGGGGTCGGCGGCGTCGGCTGGGGAGGGGGAACTGTGAGCGTGCTGATCCGCGGCGTGCGGTGTTATGGCGAAGGTGACCAGGTTGACGTGCTGGTCGCTGACGGCCAGATCGCCCAGATCGGTGTGGGCTTGCCCGTAGCGGAAGACTGCGAGGTCATCGAGGCACCAGGCCAGGTCCTCTTGCCCGGCTTCGTCGACCTGCACACCCATCTGCGCGAGCCGGGCCGCGAGTATGCCGAGGACATCGAAACCGGCTCGGCGGCAGCGGCTCTGGGTGGCTACACCGCGGTGTTCGCGATGGCCAACACCGACCCCGTCGCCGACTCCCCGGTGGTGACAGATCATGTCTGGCAGCGCGGCCAACAGGTCGGCCTGGTCGATGTGCACCCGGTGGGTGCGGTGACCGTCGGCCTGGCCGGCAAGCAGCTGACCGAGATGGGCATGATGGCCGCCGGTGCCGCGGGCGTGCGGATGTTCTCCGACGACGGCGTCTGTGTGGACCACCCGCTGGTGATGCGCCGGGCGCTGGAGTACGCGACCGGTCTGGGGGTGCTGATCGCCCAGCACGCCGAGGAGCCTCGACTGACGGTCGGCGCGGTGGCGCACGAGGGCCCCAATGCCGCCCGGCTGGGGCTGGCCGGCTGGCCACGCGTCGCCGAGGAGTCGATCGTGGCCCGAGACGTCCTGCTGGCGCGTGACGCCGGGGCGCGGCTGCACATCTGCCATGCGTCCACCGCCGGAACGGTTGAGCTTCTGAAATGGGCTAAGGCGCAAGGCATCGCAGTGACGGCCGAAGTCACCCCGCATCATCTGATGCTCGACGACAGCCGGCTTGTCGACTACGACGGCCGCGACCGGGTCAACCCGCCGCTACGTGAGGCCTCCGATACCCAGGCGCTGCGCCAGGCCTTGGCCGAGGGCGTCATCGACTGTGTGGCCACGGACCACGCCCCGCACGCCGAGCAGGAGAAGTGCTGCGAATTCGCCGCGGCCCGGCCCGGGATGCTCGGACTGCAGACCGCGCTGTCGGTGGTGGTGGCGACCATGGTGCAGACCGGCCTGTTGACCTGGCGCGACGTAGCCCGGGTGATGAGTGAGCGCCCGGCGCAGATCGTCGGCCTGCCCGACCAGGGCCGCCCCCTGGAGGTGGGCGAGCCGGCCAACCTGACGGTGGTCGATCCGGACACGACCTGGGTAGTCACCGGGGCGCAGCTGGCCAGCCGCTCGGACAACACTCCGTATGAGGAGATGACGTTGCCCGCGACCGTCACCGCAACCCTGTTGCGCGGCCGCATCACCGCCCGGGACGGGAAGAGTCCGGCATGAACACCCCCACGTTGATCGGCTCGCTGGTCTTCGCGTTTGTGCTGGTGGTGCTGATCGGCGTGGTGATCCGGCTGATGATGCGAGGTTGGCGCCGCCGCGGCCAGCTGCAGGACGCCCTGATCGGGACGTTGCCGACGGTGCCCGACACGGTGGGCGCGCCCACCGTCGCGGCCACCCGTGGCCAGTATCTGGGGTGCACCCTGGCTCCAAAGTGGAATGACCGGGTGGTGGTCGGCGACCTGGGCTATCGGACCAAGGCGGTGCTGACCCGGTACCCCGAGGGGATCATGGTGCAGCGCAGCGGCGCCCGGCCCATCTGGATCCCAGCGGACGCGGTGATCGCGGTGCGCGCCGAACGTGGCATAGCCGGCCGCACGATTCCTACCCGAAACCACGACGGAGTGCTGGCGATTCGCTGGCGGCTGCCGTCGGGCACCGAGATCGACACCGGCTTTCGGGCGGACGACCGCACCGAGCACGGCCGTTGGCTAGAAGAAGAGGAACAACAAGGATGAACGCGCGAGCGGTGCTGGTTCTCGAAGACGGCCGGACGTTCACCGGCACACCGTTCGGGGCGCTGGGACAGACCCTGGGTGAAGCGGTGTTCTCCACCGGAATGTCGGGCTACCAGGAGACGCTGACCGACCCCAGTTACCACCGGCAGATCGTGGTGGCCACCGCCCCACAGATCGGCAACACCGGCTGGAACCGGGAAGACGGCGAGAGCCGCGACGACAAGATCTGGGTTGCCGGCTACGTGGTTCGCGACCCCTCGCCGCGAGCGTCGAACTGGCGGGCCACCGGAACCCTCGACGAGGAGCTGGTACGCCAGGGGATCGTCGGGATCGCCGGCGTCGACACCCGCACCCTGGTGCGCCACCTGCGCAGTCACGGCTCGATGAAGGCCGGGGTGTTCTCCGGCGATGCCCTGGCCGCGCCGGAGGAGTTGGTGACCAGGGTTCGCGAACAGCCGTCGATGCTCGGGGCCGATCTCGCCGGCCAGGTCAGTACGGACGCGGGGTACGTGGTCGAACCCGAGGGCGCACATCGGTTCACCATCGCCGCCCTCGACCTGGGCATCAAGACCAACACGCCCCGAAACTTCGCGCGGCGCGGGATCCGCAGCCACGTGCTGCCGTCCTCGGTGGACTTCACCCAGATCGCCGACCTCAAGCCCGACGGGGTATTCCTGTCCAACGGGCCCGGGGACCCGGCTACGGCCGAGGCGATGGTCGCCTTGACCCGTGAGGTACTCGGCGCCGGAATCCCGCTGTTCGGAATCTGTTTCGGCAATCAGATCCTGGGCCGGGCGCTGGGGCTCAAGACCTACAAGATGACCTTCGGTCACCGCGGCATCAACATTCCGGTGATCGACCACGCCACCGGCCGGGTGGCGGTGACCGCGCAGAATCACGGCTTCGCACTCGAGGGCGAAGCCGGCCAGCGCTTCGACACCGACTTCGGCCCCGCGGTGGTCAGCCACACCTGTGCCAACGACGGAGTGGTCGAAGGGGTCAAGCTCGCCGACGGCCGGGCTTTCTCGGTGCAGTACCACCCGGAGGCCGCCGCCGGACCGCATGACGCGGAATACCTGTTCGACCAGTTCGTCGACCTGATGGCAGGGGAGAAGTAATGCCACGCCGTACCGATCTGCGCCACGTTCTCGTGATCGGCTCCGGGCCGATCGTGATTGGCCAGGCCTGCGAATTCGACTACTCGGGAACGCAGGCGTGCCGGGTGCTCAAGGCCGAGGGCCTGCAGGTGAGCCTGGTCAACTCCAATCCGGCCACGATCATGACCGACCCGGAGTACGCCGACAACACCTACGTCGAACCGATCACGTGGGAGTTCGTCGAGAAGGTGCTCGCTCAGCAGGCCGAGCGCGGCAACAAGGTCGACGCGCTGCTGGCCACCCTGGGCGGGCAGACCGCGCTGAACACCGCGGTGGCCCTGCACGAGCACGGTGTGCTGGAGCGCTACGGGGTGGAGCTCATCGGCGCCGACTTCCAGGCGATCCAGCGAGGCGAGGATCGGCAGCAGTTCAAGGACATCGTCGCCAAGGTCGGCGGCGAGTCGGCCCGCTCCCGGGTCTGCTACACCATGGCCGAGGTTGAGGAGACCGTCGCCGAACTCGGGTTACCCGTCGTCGTCCGCCCCTCATTCACGATGGGTGGCCTGGGATCGGGATTGGCGGCCAGCCTCGACGAGGTCTCCCGGATGGCCGGTGACGGCTTGGCCGCTTCGCCGACGGCCAACGTTCTGATCGAGGAGTCCATCTACGGATGGAAGGAATACGAACTCGAGCTGATGCGTGACGGCAACGACAACGTCGTCGTGGTCTGTTCGATCGAGAACGTCGACCCGATGGGAGTGCACACCGGCGACTCGGTGACCGTCGCACCGGCGATGACGCTCACCGACCGCGAATACCAGCGGATGCGTGATCTGGGAATCGCGATCCTGCGCGAGGTCGGAGTGGACACCGGCGGCTGCAACATCCAGTTCGCCGTCGATCCCAAAGACGGCCGACTGATCGTGATCGAGATGAACCCGCGCGTGTCGCGATCCAGTGCGCTGGCGTCCAAGGCGACCGGCTTCCCGATCGCCAAGATCGCCGCCAAGCTCGCTATCGGCTACACCCTCGACGAGATCATCAACGACATCACCAAGGAAACCCCCGCCTGCTTCGAGCCGGCGCTGGACTACGTCGTGGTCAAGGCGCCGCGCTTCGCGTTCGAGAAGTTCCCCGGCGCCGACCCGCGGCTGACCACCACCATGAAATCGGTGGGCGAGGCGATGTCGCTGGGCCGCAACTTCATCGAATCGCTCGGCAAGGTGATGCGCTCTCTGGAGACCGACCGGACCGGGTTCTGGACCAAGCCCGATCCCGAAGGGACCGCCGAGGAGGCCCTCGAGCGCCTGCGAGTTCCCGTCGAGGGCCGGCTGTACGACATCGAGCTGGCGCTGCGGCTGGGTGCCACCGTGGAACAGGTCGCCGAGGCCTCCGGGGTGGACCCCTGGTTCGTCGAGCAGATCAACGGTCTGGTGGCGCTGCGTGCGGAGGTGGTCGACACCCCGGTGCTGGACGCGGATCTGCTGCGCCGCTGCAAGTACAGCGGTCTGTCCGATCATCAGATCGCGGTGCTGCGACCGGAACTGGCCGGCGAGGACGGGGTGCGGTTGCTGCGGTCCCGACTGGGAATTCACCCGGTCTTCAAGACCGTCGACACGTGCGCCGCGGAGTTCGAATCCAAGACGCCATACCACTACAGCACTTTCGAGCTCGACCCCGCCGCGGAGACCGAGGTGGCGGCTCAAGACGTCAAACCCAAGGTGCTGATCCTGGGTTCTGGGCCCAACCGGATCGGCCAGGGCATCGAGTTCGACTACAGCTGCGTGCACGCCGCGATCACGTTGAGCCAAGCCGGGTTCGAGACGGTGATGATCAACTGCAACCCCGAGACGGTGTCCACCGACTACGACACGGCCGACCGGCTCTACTTCGAACCGCTGACGTTCGAGGACGTGTTGGAGGTGTATTACGCCGAGCAGGAATCGGGCCGGGGCGGCCCCGGAGTGGTCGGCGTGATCGTCCAGCTGGGCGGGCAGACCCCGCTGCGGCTGGCCCAGCGCCTGGCTGACGCCGGGGTACCGATCGTGGGCACCAGCCCGGAGGCCATCGATCTGGCGGAGGACCGCGGCGCGTTCGGTGACGTGCTCACCACCGCCGGGCTGCCGGCGCCGCGCTACGGCACCGCGACGACCTTCGAGCAGGCCAAGCGGATCGCGGCCGACATCGGCTACCCGGTACTGGTGCGCCCGTCGTACGTGCTGGGCGGTCGAGGCATGGAGATCGTCTACGACGAGGAGACCTTGCGCGGCTACATCACCCGGGCCACGCAGTTGTCGCCGGAGCATCCGGTGCTGGTGGACCGGTTCCTGGAAGACGCCATCGAGATCGACGTCGATGCGTTGTGCGACGGCACCGAGGTGTACATCGGCGGCATCATGGAGCACATCGAAGAGGCCGGAATTCACTCCGGCGACTCGGCGTGCGCCTTGCCTCCGGTGACCTTGGGCCGCAGCGACATCGAGAAGGTGCGCCGGGCGACCGAGTCCATCGCCCACGGAGTTGGAGTGGTGGGGCTGCTCAACGTCCAATTCGCCCTCAAGGACGACGTGCTCTACGTCCTGGAGGCCAATCCGCGGGCCAGCCGCACGGTGCCGTTCGTGTCCAAAGCCACCGCAGTGCCACTGGCCAAGGCGTGCGCACGCGTCATGCTGGGCGCCAGCATCGCCGAACTGCGCTCCGAGGGCCTGCTGTCGGCGAACGGGGACGGGGCCACCGTGGGCCCGCAGGCCCCGATCGCGGTCAAGGAGGCCGTGCTGCCATTCCACCGGTTCCGCCGCGCCGATGGCTCCGGGATCGACTCCCTGCTGGGCCCGGAGATGAAGTCCACCGGCGAGGTGATGGGCATCGATCGCGACTTCGGCACCGCATTCGCCAAGAGTCAGACCGCCGCCTACGGGTCGCTGCCGGCACAGGGCACGGTGTTCGTGTCGGTGGCCAACCACGACAAGCGCTCGCTCGTGTTCCCGGTCAAGCGTCTCGCGGACTTGGGTTTCCGGGTTCTGGCGACCGAGGGCACCGCCGAGATGTTGCGCCGCAACGGCATTCCCTGTGATGTGGTGCGCAAGAACTTCGAAGAACCCAGCCCTGACCGTCCGGCCCTGACCGCGGTCGACGCGATCCGGGCCGGTGAGGTGGACCTGGTGATCAACACCCCCTATGGCAATTCCGGCCCGCGGGTGGACGGCTACGAGATCCGTTCGGCCGCGGTCAGCGTGAACATCCCGTGCATCACCACCGTCCAGGGTGCGGCGGCGGCGGTACAGGGGATCGAGGCCGGCATCCGGGGCGACATCGGCGTGCGTTCCCTCCAGGAGCTGCACAGCACCCTCGGCGGGCAGTAGTGATACCGGGGTTTGGCACACGCCTCGCCGAGGCGACCGCGGCCCGCGGACCGCTGTGCCTGGGTATTGACCCGCACCCCGAACTGCTGGCCTCCTGGGGCCTGCCCGCGTCCGCGGACGGCGTGGCGGCGTTCAGCGAGACCTGCGTGGCGGCGTTCGCCGGGTTCGCTGTCGTCAAGCCGCAGGTGGCGTTCTTCGAGGCGTACGGCTCGGCAGGTTTCGCGGTGTTGGAGCGCACCATCGATGCGCTGCGCGAGGCGGGCGTGCTGGTGCTGGCCGACGCCAAGCGCGGCGACATCGGCTCGACCATGGCCGCCTATGCGGCGGCGTGGGCCGGTGAATCGCCGTTGGCCGCCGATGCGGTCACGGCCTCGCCCTACCTGGGTTTTGGATCTCTGCAGCCGCTGCTGGAGACCGCTGAGCGGTACGGGCGGGGCGTGTTCGTGCTGGCAGCCACCTCAAACCCGGAAGGCGCGAGCGTGCAGCGCGCCCGGGACGCCGACGGGCGTACCGTGGCGCAGTCCATCGTCGACGCCGCTGCCGAAGTCAACAGGACATCGCCGGGACCGGGGTCGATCGGGGTGGTGGTGGGCGCGACCCTCACCGAGGTCCCCGATTTGAGTGCCCTGGGCGGGCCGGTGCTGGTTCCGGGCATTGGGGCCCAGGGCGGTCGGCCCGAGGCGCTGGCCTGTCTCGGTGGGGCGCCCTCAGCTGCCGTGTTGCCGGCGGTCTCGCGCGAGGTGTTGCGGGCCGGACCGAACGTCGAGGCGTTGCGAGCCGCGGCTGAACGGCTGCGTGACACCGTGGCGTATCTGGCCGCTGCGGAATAGCCGTCACGGTCCCGTTTCAGTTCTTTGCAACGCAACAGGGCCTGCGGGGGCCCCATTGGGGCGCCCACGCAGGCCCTGTCTGGCCGGTCAGCGACCGAAGTTGATGCCACCGCCGGTGTTGGAGTTGTAGCCGCCACCCAAGGGGCCCATGTTGACATTGGCGCCGTTGCTTTGGCCGCCGCCGACGCCGTTCGGGCCGACGTTGGCACCGCCACCGGTGTTGGCGTTATAGCCGCCACCGAAGGGGCCCATGTTGACGTTGGCGCCGTGGTTCTGTCCGCCGCCTGCGCCGATTCCGTTCGGGCCGAAGTCGAAGCCGCCATTCCTGCCGACATTCATGCCGCCGCCGAACGGCCCCATATTGACGTTGGCACTGTTGTTCTGTCCGCCGCCAGCGCCGATTCCGTTCGGGCCGAAGTTGAAGCCGCCGCCCCTGCCGCTATTGAATCCGCCACCGACGGGGCCCATGTTGACGTTGACCCCGCCGTTGTTGCCCGCGCCACCGGTGATTCCATCATTGGGCTCGGCGCTGGCCGCGCCCATCCCGAACGCGCCGAAGGCCACCAAAGCCGCTGCCGTCACTGCCCACCGGCCAGCGCGTACCACTGTCGCGTTTGTCATGAATTCCCACTTTCTCTACCGAAACGGTATTCAGCGGAAATGCTCATAGTCGTACCCCCCCATAAACACCCCCGGGTGGACTGTCCACCCGGTCGCGACATTAGGCGGCTAATCTACGACTTCGGTCGCGCAAATGTAGAAACTGGCTGAATAATTGCTGTAAGTCCGGGATCTGAGATTCACCAGCTCAATCCCGTCGGAGTCATAACTCAGTGTTTCTGGCGACACCGCCCGCTCTTGGCGCGGTGGATCTGCCTGGGGCTTTCGGTGTTGCGCCCCTGCCGGAGCCGTCGGCGGGCAACGATGAATGCGGGCAAACGGAGGGGTCCCGGGTTGCCCGAAACGCCTCGACACGCCCGACACGCCACGCGGAGCGAAGTCGATGGCAGCAGCATTCGGTCGCCTGTCGGCAGCCGCCGTGGCGTCCTCGGCGCGAGGTTGCGTCAGGCCCGGCAAAATCGATCAAAAGGCTAGTTCAGGACGGCTTTTCGGGCAGCGCACGAGAGCCTGCGGCTCGCCGGGCGGCGCAGATTGAACGCGGCGGGCACGGGTCGGAGCGTGCCGCGTCGCGACCCCATACGCTGGGCATTTGTAGCCGTAAACGGGGGGGTGGGGTTAGATTTCGTCAGACGGCGTGGGTACGGTCGTCGTCTCTGGCCGAAGTACCTGGCCGGGACAAGGAAAACATCGACGTTGTCGATGATGACGAGACGGAGGAATCGTGGCCCTTCCCCAGTTGACCGACGAACAGCGCGCCGCCGCGTTGGAGAAGGCAGCGGCCGCACGTCGGGCCCGAGCGGAGCTCAAGGACCGGCTCAAGCGTGGCGGCACCAACCTCAAGCAGGTGCTCAAGGACGCCGAGACCGATGAGGTCCTGGGCAAGATGAAGGTGTCTGCTCTGCTGGAGGCGTTGCCCAAGGTCGGCAAGGTCAAGGCGCAGGAGATCATGACCGAGCTGGAGATCGCCCCCACCCGCCGGTTGCGCGGCCTGGGCGACCGGCAGCGCAAGGCGCTGCTGGAGAAGTTCGACTTCTCCTGACCCGGCAGTGAGAACCGGTGGAGGACCGGGCAGCGGGCACGCGGGACGCGTTGTGGTGCTGTCCGGTCCATCCGCGGTCGGTAAGTCGAGTGTGGTCCGGTGCCTGCGAGAGCGGGTACCGGACCTGTATTTCAGTGTGTCGGCCACCACCCGGGCACCCCGGCCCGGGGAGGTGGACGGCGTCGACTACCGCTTTGTCACCCCGGCGGAATTCGATCGGCTGATCGCCGACGATGCGCTGCTGGAGTGGGCCGACATCCATGGCGGGCTGCAGCGCTCAGGCACCCCCGCGGAGCCGGTCGCAGAGGCCACCCGCGCTGGTCGGCCCGTTCTGATAGAGGTTGATCTGGCCGGCGCCAGGGCCATCAAGAAGGCGCTGCCGGAGGCCCTCACGGTGTTTTTGGCCCCGCCGGACTGGGAGACGCTGGAGGCCAGGCTGGCCGGTCGTGGCACCGAAACCGAAGAGGTCATGCAGCGTCGCCTGGCCACCGCACGGACCGAATTGGCGGCACAGGGAGACTTCGACACCGTCGTGGTGAACAGTCGATTGGAAACCGCCTGCTCAGAATTGGTATCCTTGCTGGTGGATACCGCACCGGGCGCGGTCTGATTTACCCGGATGAACACATAACAGGCGTGACCCGCCCCGCCAGATGAGCTTTTAGGAGATTGTCCTACGTGAGTACCTCGCAGATCGACTCGGCCGTGGCGACCGACGCCGACGATTTCGACCCGGCGTCGATCGGCGGCTACGACACGCCACTCGGCATCACCAACCCGCCCATCGACGAGCTGCTCCAGCGTGCGTCGAGCAAGTACGCCCTGGTGATCTACGCAGCCAAGCGAGCGCGGCAGATCAACGACTACTACAACCAGCTCGGGGAGGGCATCCTCGAGTACGTCGGGCCGCTGGTCGAGCCCGGCCTGCAGGAGAAGCCGCTGTCGATCGCACTGCGTGAGATCCACGGCGACCTGCTCGAATACACCGAAGGCGAGTAGCCGAGCCGGGCAGGACGGGGCATACCGGTGGGCCAGAAGCGGGTCGTCGTCGGTGTCGCCGGAGGCATCGCCGCTTACAAGGCGTGCACCGTGGTCCGGCAGCTGGCCGAGGCCGGTCACTCGGTACGTGTGGTTCCCACCGAGTCCGCGCTGCGGTTCGTCGGCGCGGCCACCTTCGAGGCGTTATCAGGCCAGCCGGTGCACACCGGCGTCTTTGAGGACGTGCCCGGCGTGCCCCATGTCGCGCTGGGCCAACAGGCCGACCTGGTGGTGGTGGCACCGGCCACCGCCGATCTGTTGGCCCGTGCGGTGTCCGGGCGTGCTGACGACCTGCTGACCGCCACGCTGCTGACTGCCCGCTGTCCGGTGCTGTTCGCTCCGGCGATGCACACCGAGATGTGGCAGCATCCGGCGACGGTCGCCAATGTCGCGATGTTGCGCCAGCGCGGCGCGGTCGTGCTCGAACCCGCGTCCGGCCGTTTGACCGGGGCCGACACCGGCGCCGGCCGGCTGCCCGAAGCCGAGGAGATCAATACCTTCGCGGCACTTCTGCTGGAGCGGGCCGACGCGCTGCCGCATGACCTGGCCGGGCAGAAGGTCCTGGTGACCGCGGGCGGTACGCGTGAGCCCATCGACCCGGTCCGATTCATCGGCAACCGCAGTTCTGGCAAGCAGGGGTATGCCGTGGCCCGGGTGGCGGCCCAGCGTGGCGCCGAGGTGACCCTGATCGCCGCGCACACGGCGGGGCTGATCGATCCGGCCGGCGTTCACGTGGTCAACGTCAGCTCTGCCCAGCAATTGCATGACGCGGTGGTCAAGCACGCCCCGGAGGCCCACGTTCTGGTGATGGCTGCCGCGGTCGCCGACTTCCGCCCGGTGCGCGTGGCGCAGGCCAAGATCAAGAAGAACCCGGGCGATGAGCAGGCGCCGACCATCGACCTGGTCCGCAACGAGGACGTCCTGGCCGGTGCGGTGCGGGCCCGCACGGACGGGCAGCTGCCCAATATGCGGGCGATCGTGGGCTTCGCGGCAGAGACCGGTGATGAGAACGGCGACGTGTTGTTCCACGCCCGCGCGAAGCTGCGCCGCAAGGGGTGTGACCTGTTGGTGGTCAATGCCGTCGGGGATGGGCGGGCGTTCGAGGTCGACCACAACGACGGGTGGCTGCTGGCTGCCGACGGAACCGAGTCCGCCCTGGAGTCGGGCTCCAAGACGTTGATGGCCAGCCGCATCGTGGACGCGATCGCGGCTTTCCTTGACGGCGCCCGCGGCTGACGCGGCCCCACCATTGCAGCATCACGGGATCGTTGACCGGTCGCGCTGGCTGGGCTAACTTTCAGATCGTAAGTTAGCCGAGAGGGGCCGGGTGTGGACGACCGACGGTATGTGGTGATCGGCGGTGGCCTGGCGGGGCTGGCCTCGGCGGTCTGGTTGGCCGAGGCGGGCAAGCGGGTGACCCTGCTGGAGCGGCGCGGACGGCTTGGGGGACGCACCCAGGCGATGCAGGTCCCCGGGATTGCCGACGTCGCCGACAACGGCCAGCATGTGGTCGCCAGCGGCTATGACCACCTCTTCCGGTACCTGACCAGTGTCGGCACCCGCTCGATGGTGGAGTTCCCGACCGGCGGCACATTGCGCTGGCCCGGCGGCGCCAGCACCCGGATGGTGACCCGCGGATTGGGTGCGCTGCGGACGCTGTTCGGCCCGCACCCCGACGCCGGCCTGCTCGACCGGCTGCGGACCGCGGCGGCCACATTACGTCTGACCGGTGAGGCGTTGTTTCAGCCCGCTGATCTGCGCGATCTCAGCACGGATCAGTGGCTGCGCCGCGTCGGTATGCCCGCCCGAGCCCGCGAGGCGGTGTGGGACTGGCTCGCGCTCGGAATCGCCGCCGAACCGGTGGATCGGGGTTCGGCGAAGGTCTTTGCCGATGTCCTTGCCACCGGGATCCGGCTCGGCCTGCGTCACCGCAGTGCGGTGACGATCGGCTATCCCACCACCGACCTGGACACGCTCTACATCTCCGGTGCCCTCGAGGTGTTCGACCGGCTGGGCGTCGACGTCCGCTACCGCACGGTGGCCCGGCGAATCATTGTGAAAGACAACGCCGTTTGTGCAGTGCAGTTGGCGGACGGCACCGAGGTGGCGGCCGACGCCGTGGTGTGTGCGGTGCCGAACTCGAACATCTCAGGTCTGCTGGACGATCTGCCCGAGCATGCCGAGATCTACGCTGCCGCCGAAAAACTGCACTACACGCCCATCGTGAGCACCAATCTGTACCTGGACCGGCCATTGGGTACCGAGGCGGCGATGGAATCGGTGATCGGCGGCACGGGCGTCATCGATGAGGTATTCGACCGGCAGCGGATGCAGGGCCGAGACCCCGACGGCGCCTGGCTGTACTGCTTGACCACCAGTGGCGCCTACGAGCAGATCCACCGGTCCAATGAGCAGATCGTGGCCGAGCAGATGGAGATGCTGCGTCGCTACTACCCGGCCGCTGCCGAGGCCACCGTGGTGGCCGCGCAGGTGGTCAAGATGCCCAAGGCCACGTTCTCCCAGGTGGTGGGCACCGATGGGCTTCGCCCCGACCAGCGCACCTCGGTGCCGAGCCTGGTGCTCGCCGGCGACTGGACCCGTACTGACTGGTCGGCGACCATGGAGAGCGCCGCGCAGAGTGCGGCTCGCGCGGTCGAGCTACTGCTCAACCTGCCGGCGTCCACATGAACACCCAAGCAGAGCCGAAGCGCCGGATGTCGGCGCACGAACGGCGGGAACAGCTGCTCGACCACGCCCGCGACATCGTCGCAGCCGACGGCTTTGCGGCGGTGACCATCGACAGGGTGGCGCGTGCCGCGCAGGTCACACGCCCTGTCGTCTATCAGAATTTCGGCGATCTGGCCGGCCTGATGTCGGCCTTGCTGGACCGTGAATCGGGGATCGCCTTCGCGGGAATGCGCAGCGTCGAGGGCCCGCCCGCCGAAGACCCCGATGCGATCGGCCGGGGCATTCTGGCCTATTTGCACGCGGCGCCGACCAGCTGGCGAATCATATTGAGCCCACCCGCCGGAGCGCCGCCGCAACTGCGCGCCCGCACGGAAATGGGCCGTCGCTATGCCCGGAACATCGCCGCGGGGCGGCTTTCGCGGCTGGCGGGTCACCCGATCGAGGCCGACGGCGTGACGATGCGCTTGCTGCTGTCCGCCGTGGAAGAACTGGCCCTGCTGCATCTCACCGATCCGAGTGCCCATCCCGACGAGCTGGTGTTGAGTTATCTGCGCTCGCTCGTGGGCTGGGCGCTCCGGGTCGAGACGGCGTCAGCTGGGGCGGGACGGTAGAGTAGGCGCTCGCAGGGCCGAGTCGTCCAGGTTTCTCTCGTGGGGGAAGTTGTCGAGAATCTCCTGGGCGCGGGGCAGCACAGCCAGCACCCGGCCCGTGGCACGGGGGTGGGCACCGGGCTGCCAGGCTCTCCCGAAGACCGCATCGCTATATTTGCCCGAGCCAACTTTGGATCGATTACCCGGAAGGCGACATTGTGAGCGAAAAGGGACGGCTGTTCACCAGTGAGTCGGTGACCGAGGGCCACCCCGACAAGATCTGTGACGCCATCAGCGACTCGGTGCTCGACGCACTGCTTGCCGATGACCCCCGCTCCCGGGTTGCGGTGGAGACCTTGGTCACCACCGGCCAGGTTCACGTAGTCGGTGAGGTCACGACCAGCGCCCGCGAGGCGTTCGCCAACATCACCAACACCGTCCGCGAGCGGATCCTCGAGATCGGCTACGACTCGTCGGACAAGGGTTTCGACGGTGAGACCTGCGGTGTCAACATCGGCATCGGGGCCCAGTCACCCGACATCGCCCAGGGTGTCGACACCGCCCACGAGGCCCGCGTCGAGGGCGCGGCCGACCCGCTGGACTCCCAGGGCGCCGGCGACCAGGGCCTGATGTTCGGCTACGCGATCGCGGACACCCCGGAATTGATGCCGCTGCCCATCGCGCTGGCCCACCGGCTGTCGCGGAAGCTGACCGAGGTCCGCAAGAACGGCACGCTGGATTACCTGCGCCCGGACGGCAAGACCCAGGTCACCATCGAGTACGAAGACGACGTTCCGACCCGGCTGGACACCGTGGTGATCTCCACCCAGCACGCCGACGGGATCGACCTGGTCAACACCCTGGACCCCGACCTGCGCGAGCACGTCATCTCCACGGTGCTCGCTGAGCTTGCGCACGAGACCCTGGACTCCTCGTCCACCCGCGTGCTGATCAACCCGACCGGCAAGTTCGTAGTCGGCGGCCCGATGGGCGACGCCGGCCTGACCGGCCGAAAGATCATCGTCGACACCTACGGCGGCTGGGCTCGCCACGGCGGCGGCGCCTTCTCCGGTAAGGACCCGTCGAAGGTGGACCGCTCGGCCGCCTACGCGATGCGCTGGGTCGCCAAGAACATCGTCGCCGCGGGCCTGGCGCAGCGCGTCGAGGTGCAGGTGGCCTACGCCATCGGCAAGGCAGCCCCTGTCGGCCTGTTCATCGAGACCTTCGGCACCGCCACCGTCGACCCGGTCAAGATCGAGAAGATCGTGCCCGAGGTCTTCGACCTGCGCCCCGGCGCGATCGTGCGTGACCTGGACCTGCTGCGGCCCATCTACGCACCAACCGCGGCGTACGGTCACTTCGGCCGCACCGACATCGAGCTGCCGTGGGAGCAGCTCGACAAGGTCGACGACCTCAAGCGCGCCATCTAACTCCGACCGGCCGCCGCCGAGCGTGAAGGCAGCTTCACGCTCGGCGCCGGGCGTGAACCCAGCTTCACGCCCGCGCGAGAAACTCAGGCGCTGAACCGGTAGTCGTCAAGATCAAAGCGTCGGCTGCGCCAAAACGCCTCCACCGTGGTGGTGGGCCGCAACGGGACGTCGCCGTTCTTGTCGAAGTAGTAGCTGTTGGCCAGCGTGCAACTGTCCTGCCAAAACACCTGCCGGTGCCGCTTGCTCATCATCTCGGCGAAGTAGCGGGCGTTGGCGGCTTCGGAGATCTCCACGCGGGTCGCCCCACGGCCGCGGGCCCGCTTGAGGCAGCGGACGATGTGGTGGGTCTGCGCTTCGACCAGCGCGAAATACGACGACCCTACGTAGCCGTAGGGGCCGAACACGCTGAACATATTGGGGAATCCGGGGATGCTGACACCCTCATAGGCCTGCAGCCGGTGTTCGTCCCAGAACTGGTGCAGCGTCTGGCCGCCGACCCCCGTGACCCGGAATGTCGGCAGGTTGTCGCTGTCCATCACCTTGAATCCGGTCGCCAGAATCAGCACGTCGACATCGTGGGCCGTTCCGTCGGCGGTGACCACCCCGTTGGGGGTGATCCGGTCGATCGGGTCGACCACCAGGTGCACGTTATCGCGGTTGAACGTCGACAGGTAGGTGTTGTGGAAGCCGGGACGCTTGCATCCGACGGCGTAGCGCGGCGTGAGTTTCTCGCGCAGGTCGGGGTCGTGCACCTGCCGGCGCAGATACGACCGTCCCGCCTTTTCCATCTGCTTGGCCAGCGGAAAAACCGTGAAGTACTGCGCCGCAATGGGGAAGGTCGCCTCGACGTAGGCCTGGCTGGCCAGGCGCTGCAGTGCCTTGCCGCCGGGAAGGCGCATGGCCCAGCGCATCGGTGCCGCCAGCGGTAGGTCGAGCTTCGGGAAGCACCAGATGGGGGTCCGCTGAAAGACTTTGAGCGAGGACACCTTTGGTGCGATCTCCGGGATGACTTGAACGGCGGAGGCTCCGGTGCCGATCACCGCCACGCGCTTGCCGGTCAGGTCCTGCGCATGGTCCCACCGGGCGGTGTGAATCGTCACTCCGGCGAACGTCTCCACCCCGGCGATGTCGGGCAGATTCGGGGTGGTCAGCACCCCGCTGGCGTTGATCACGAATCGCGCACTGACCTCGCGGCGCTCATCGTGGCACTCCGTCAGCACCCGCCACCAGCCGTGCTCTTCGTCGAACCGTGTCGACAGCACTGTGGTGCCGAACCGGATTCGCGAGCGCAGCCCGTACTTGTCGACACAGTGTTCGGCATAGGCCTTCAGTTCCCGGCCGGGCGCATAGGTGCGCGACCAGTTCGGGCTCTGCTCAAAGGAGAACTGGTAGGAAAACGACGGAATGTCCACGGCGATACCCGGATAGGTGTTCCAGTGCCAGGTACCGCCGACGCCGTCCCCGGCTTCGATGATGAGATAGTCCGTCATGGCGGCCCGGTCGAGGGCGATCGCCGCCCCTATCCCGGAGAATCCGGCCCCGATGATCAGAATCTCGTGGTCGGGTCCCTCGGTCACGCTCTGCTCCTCACCGCCGCCGCCGCCGTCGATCGAGGTCGACGCTAGCGCGACCACCGGCGGATCGGGGTGCTGTTAGGGCAAATCCTGGGTCGGCAGACGCCACGGTGGAGTGCGGCGGGCCGTACCCGCCCGAAACAGGCACAGCCGGTGGCCATCGGGATCACGCAGCCGGGCCTCCCGCCACAGCCAGGGCATGTCGGTGGGGGACTGGGTGAATTCCACGGCATCCCGCAGCCGCTGGTACTGCTGGTCCAGATCGTCGGCTTCGAAGTAGATCGTCACCTGCTCACCGGCCGGGACGTCGCTGACGCGCTCCACCGAGAAGGTGCTGTCGCCGGAAGGGCATTCGAACCGTAGATAGTCATCCGTCTTGACGATCAACCGCAGACCCAGCAGCCAGTAGAACCGTTCGGCGCGGTCCAGGTCGGTGCTGCCGATGGTGATCTGGTTCAGCCGCATCGCATCAGCCCAGAGCATCGCGCAGGGCGGCCAGTCCCAAGTCGGCGGCCTCGGTGGCTGCCGGGATCACCCCGGCGTAGCCCAGATACCCGTGAACGAGGGTCTCGGCATTGTGCACCTGCACCGGCACTCCGGCGGCGGCCAGCAGCTCGCCGTAGCGGATGCCGTCATCGCGCAGCGGGTCATGGCCGGCCACCGCGATATAGGCCGGAGGCAGGTCGGCCAGGTTTGCCGCGCGAGCGGGGGCCAGCGTCGCAGGCGGATCGCTGAGATCGAGGTGCCCGGCGTAGGCCAGCGTCAACGCGGCGATCGCGTCGCTGTCGATGATCGGCGCGTGGGCGTTCTCGGTGAACGACGCCAAGCTGCCGTCGTAGGTGGTCGCCGGGTACCACAGCAGCTGGAACGCGATCGAGGGCCCACCGGCGTCGCGAGCCAGCTGGGAAACCACTGCGGCCAGGTTTCCGCCGGCCGAGTCCCCGGCCACCGCCAGCCTGTTCGGATCGACGCCCAGCTCGGCGGCGTGCGCGGCCACCCACTCGGTGGCCGCCAACGCGTCCTCGACGGCGGCGGGGAAGGGGTGCTCAGGGGCCAGCCGGTAGTCCACCGACACCACCACCGCTCCCACGTCGCCGGCATGCATCCGGGCCGTGCCGTCGTGGGTGTCGAGGTCACCGGCGACGAAGCCGCCGCCGTGGAAGAAGACCACGACCGGCGCGGCCCCGGAGTCGGTGCCTGCCGGGCGGTAGATGCGGATGGCCAGGTCACCACCGGGGCCGTCGATCACCCTGTCTTCGCTGGGCAGCTCCGGGTGTACCGGCCGCCGCGGCAGGTCGCGCATCGTGCGCCGCGCCGCCTCGGCACCGTTATCCAGTGTCAATCGGAACGGGATGGCGTCCAGTACCTTCAGCACTATGGGATCGATTGCTGGCATAGAAACACCGTACGCAACCCGGCGTGTCTTTATCGCCTGGGCGGCTGCGGGATGGCTGGGAGTGGCCTACGGCCTCTTCTTGACGGTGGTGGCGTTGCGTTCGGGGCCAGGAGCGGAGCTGACGGGGCAGTGGATCGGTCAGCCGGCGTTCAAGGCGGCCATGGCCGTGCTGCTGGCGTTCGCCGCGGCCGCACATCCAATCCTGCGGGAGGCCCGCTGGCTGATCCCGGCACTGATCCTGTCGGCAACGGGTGACTGGTTGCTGGCGATCCCGTGGTGGGAGCCCTCCTTCGTCGCGGGTCTGACGGCTTTCCTGTTGGCGCATCTGTGTTTTCTCGGCGCACTGCTCCCGCTGGCCGCGGTGACGCGTGGCGGGCTCGTCGGAGTGGGCGTGGTCTGCGTCAGCTGCTTGGCCATGCTGGCCTGGCTCTGGCCCGGAATGGCCCGTGAAGGGATGACTGTGCCCGTGGCGGTGTATGTCGCGGTGCTTGCAGCGATGGTGTGCGCGGCACTGCTGGCGAAGCTGCCCACGCCCTGGACCGCGGTCGGTGCGGTGTGCTTTGCGGTGTCGGACTCGATGATCGCGATCAGCAAGTTCGTATTGGGCAACGAGATGCTCGCGGTGCCGGTCTGGTGGACCTACGCGGCAGCGGTGATGCTGATCACGGCCGGCTTCTTCTTCGGCCGGTCGCGCAGTGCTGAAGCGGCGCAGCAGGACTGAGGTTCGCGGCACGCTCAGTGTCGGTGACCGCCGGTCCCGGGGCGCAACCTTTCGGGATCGAAGGCGGGCAGGCGCAGGCGGTGCGGTGCGGTCATGTGGTGTCTGGCCAGCGCATCGCCGTGCCCCGAGGCGATGTCGCCGATGCTGAAGAGGGATTCGCCGGCGGGATCGAAGTAGGAGCTGTGGCCGGTCATCGGCAACGCCACCCCGGGCGATTCCGCTTTGAATCGGGTGGACCCGTAGCCGTCGGTGGCGGGATCGGCACCGAGCCCGACCGTCGCCGACGTCCCGGGTACCGGCAGTTGTGGTTGCCCGCCGAAGCCGGTGATCGGATCCGCCGACGCGGCCCCGACGTACACGTGCCCTCCGGACGGAAGGTGAAAGTCGCTGGCGTTGTGCGCCAGATCGGTCCCCGGCGATCCGACCAGCACCACGTCGTCGGCGCGCATCCCCGCCGACGCCGCCGCGTCCGCCACCGTCGTCGAGCCGTATGAGTGGCCGATCACGGTGACGTGGGTGGGGCCGATGTGCGACATGGCCACAGCGGTGACATCCGCGGCCAGAAGCCGGCCGCCGGCCCGCGCAGCGGCCGGCTGCGCCACCGCGGGATCGACCAGGCTGTCGGGGGTGCGGTAACCCATCCACACAATGACCGAATTGGTGCGGTCGGGGTCGGCCTGAACCACCTCGCGGTAGATGTTGCGGCCATCGGGGGACGCGAGATAGCCCCCTCGGACGCTGCTGCGCACACCGGGAACCAGAAACGTGGTGTTGTCGGCGGTGTCGGGGTCCCCGATGGCGATCGCGGCCCGGCCACGGCCCTCGAAGGCGGCCGGCTCGTAGGTGAGTAGCAGCACCGGCTCCGCGTCGTCGGAGCCGTTGGCGGCCAGGCCGTCACGGACCTGCAGCGCGTTGCGGTAGCGCACCATCTCGTCGGTGCTGATCGCCGACGTGGCGCACTCGACGCGACGTAGATCGTCAGCCAGCGCCTGCCGGTTGAGCCGGTCGCGCATCCGGGCCGACAGTGCGTAGCCGCCGCGAACCGATCGCAGCAGGGTCGCCTGGCGCCGGCTGTCGGCGACGGCGTCAGCGATCACCCGGTAGCTCTCGCGGGCCTTGGCGGCCATAAAGATCTGCGCTTGACGGGCAGCGGTCGGGGTGTCCCACCCGAGTGGTCGTCGACGATCCAGCGCGTCACGGATCTGGGCATGGATGTCCTCGAGCCGTCGACCGCCGGAGCGGACGACCTCGGCGGATTCGCGTATCGCGGCGGCAAGCACGAGATCGGATCTCGCCGACAGCTGTAGCCGCGCGGCCAGGTCGGCTTCCCCGCCCAGTGCTGCGAGCGCGGCTGCCCCGTGCTGTTCGCGCATACCGCTGCAAGCTAGATCAGTCAGGTGAGGCGCGTCTGCGCCGATACACAGCTGTGGTCCGCCGGATGACCCGGACGGCGGCGTCTGCTAGACCTGCGTGGTGAGCGTCGACGGCGGAGAGGGGAATCGGGAACCGGCCCTTGGCCCCGATGACCCGGTGGCGCGGGTGCTGCCGATGCTGTCGGTACCGCACCTGGACCGCGAATTCGACTATCTGGTGACACCCGAGCAGTCCGAGGACGCCCGGCCCGGAACGCGGGTGCGGGTGCGCTTCCACGGCCGACTGGTCGATGCTTTCGTGCTGGAGCGGCGCGCCGACACCGACCACGTGGGCCGGCTGGGCCGGCTGGAACGGGTGGTCTCGGCAGAGCCGGTACTGACCGATGAGGTACGTCGGCTGGTGGAGGCGGTGGCAGCGCGGTATGCGGGAACCCGGCCCGACGTGCTGCGATTGGCGGTACCGCCGCGGCATGCGCGGGTGGAGCGCGAAGTGACCGCAAGCCCCGCCCTGCCGGTCATTGCGCCCGTCGACCCATCGGGGTGGCGACAGTACGGGGCGGGCGCGGCATGGTTGGCTGCGCTCGGCGAAGGTCGGGCCGCTCGTGCCGTGTGGCAGGTGGCCCCGGGTGATTCGTGGACCGAGAGGTTCGTCGACGCAGCGGCCCAGACGATCCGCGCTGGACGCACAGCGCTGGCCATCGTGCCCGACCAGCGTGACGTCGACGCGCTGTGGCGGGCGGTGACGGCCCGGATCGACGAGGAAGCGGTCGTCGCATTGTCGGCGGGCCTGGGGCCGGCCATGCGATACCGGCGCTGGCTGGCGGTGCTGCGTGGTGGAGCACGGATGGTCATTGGAACGCGCAGCGCGGTGTTCGCCCCGCTGGCCGATCTGGGTCTGGTGATGGTCTGGGACGACGGGGACGATTCGCTGGCCGAACCGCGCGCGCCCTACCCGCATGCGCGCGAGGTCGCGATGCTGCGGGCGCACCTGGCGGGCTGTGCGGCACTGATCGGCGGATATGCCCGCACCGCGGAGGCGCACGCCCTGGTACGCAGTGGTTGGGCACACGATGTGGTGGCGCCCAGGGCAGTGCTGCGCGGTGCCGCTCCCCGCGTGATGGCCCTCGACGACACCGGATATGCCGAGCAGCGCGACGCCGCGGCACGCAGCGCCCGGTTGCCGACGATCGCCATGCAGAGTGCGCGCAGTGCCCTTGCCGCCGGTGCTCCGGTGCTGGTGCAGGTGCCCCGGCGGGGTTATGTCCCTTCCCTGGCATGTGGGCGGTGCCGCACCATCGCTCGCTGCCGCCATTGCACCGGGCCGCTGTCGTTGCCGGAGCGGGGTCGTTCGGCGGTCTGTCGCTGGTGCGGTCGGGCCGATCCCGCCCTGCGGTGTGCGCGTTGCGGGTCCGATGCGGTGCGGGCGGTGGTGATCGGCGCTCGGCGTACCGCCGAGGAGCTCGGCCGAGCCTTCTCGGGCGTCCCGGTGGTCACCTCCGCGGGAGACACCATCGTGGACCGTATCCAGGACGGCCCGGCTTTGGTCATCGCCACACCCGGTGCCGAACCCGACGCTCCGCAGGGATACGGTGCGGCGCTGTTGCTGGACAGTTGGGCATTGTTGGGTCGCCAGGATCTGCGAGCGGCCGAGGACACCCTCCGTCGCTGGATGGCCGCGGCGGCCCTGGTGCGCAACCGCGAATCGGGCGGTCTGGTGACGGTGGTCGCCGAATCGTCGATCCCGACGGTGCAGGCCCTCATCCGCTGGGACCCGGTCGGCCACGCCGAAGCCGAACTGGACACCCGAACTGAGGTGGGACTACCGCCGGCGGTGCACATTGCGGCCCTCGACGGTGACTCCGAGTCCGTGACGACGCTGCTGGAACAGGCGCGGTTGCCGGCCGGTGCAGATGTGCTCGGCCCGGTGCCGCTGCCTCCGGGGGTGCGGCGGCCAGCCGGTGTGCCCGAACAGCTGGACGTGATCCGGATGCTGGTTCGGGTGACTCGCGAGCACGGTCTGGCGCTGGCGGCCGCGCTTCGCCACAGCATCGGGGTACTCAGCGCGCGGGGAACTCACCACCCGGTGCGGGTCCAGATCGATCCGCTCCACATCGGCTGACGGTTGCTGGGTCCCCGGCGATCACAACCATTCGCGCCGCTCGCAGGTCAGCACGGTACAACCGGCAGCCTCCAGCGATGCACGCGCAGCGACACCCAGCAGTTCGTCCAGGGGGCCGGGTCGTCGCGGGTCGACGACGATCAGTTGGAGGGGCGTCGCATGGCGTTGTAGCTGCTCAAGGTAGTTGAGCAGGTCGTGATGGCCGCTGACGACCTCGATGTCGAGCCCGGGCTCTGTGGCTTGCCAGTGGTCTATGCGGCGTTCGATGTCCGCGACGGTGTGCGGGTCCAGTGGTGCGGTCGCATATCCGGACGTGCGACGGTGGAGGTTCCGCAAGATGAAGACGTGCAGGGGCGCACTGCGAAGGCATGCCTCGGTGACACCGAGCTCCAGCACTGCGTCGGCGGCTGAAGAGTTATCCACCACCGCCAATACCGGTTCGATTCCACGAGTGCTGGGATGGCGAGTCCGGGGCACGACCGCTACCGGGCAAGGCGATGAAGCCAGCAGCGCTGACCAGGTGGTACCGATGCGACCGCGCGCGATGTGACGGATTCCGATGGAGCCCACGCACACCATGGCCGCCGACCGGGAGGCTTCCAGCAATGCCGTGACCGCGCGGCACCGCACGATCTCGGTCTCCACCTGGATGGGTGATTCCAGGTCTTGTATCAGCGAAATCGCCTTGGCCACTGCCCTTTCGGCGGCGGCGAAGTCCGCCTCCTGATCGCTGGACCCGGGGCTGTGTTCGTCGATCGCATACAGCAGGCGCAGCGGAATCTGATGGTGCACGGCCTCGTCGACGGCCCACATCGCGGCCTGCAACGCCGCGCGGGAAGCGTCGAGACCGACGACTACACGAGGGGGTGAGCAGCGCGACCCGACCATGGCCGGTCCTATCTGCCGCGGATGGTCAGTACGTCATCGAGCGGACGCCGCGCGGTACGCCTCTGCTGCTCGTCGGAGGCGGGCGCCTGACCGATCCGCACGAGAACCTGGGGAATGGCGTTGCTGTTGACCAGCGTTTCGACAATGTCGCGGGCCACCTGCACTTCGGTGAGATGTGTCAGCGGGCAGGACGCCAAACCCGCCATGGTGGACTCCAGCAATACCGCAGAGAGCTCCTCGCCGGCAGCCAACGCGTCGGCGCGGTCATCGGTCGTGGTGGACACCACCACGACCGTCGCCATGTCCTCGCCGATCTGGGTGCGGCGCTCGGGGTGATGCGGCGTGGGAAAGCGGCGACCGACAGCCACGCGCTCGTCTTCGGCGGCCGAAGCCAACGCGTCGTAGGGAATACCGTCAGAGGACGCGAATGGCACTGCCCACCGGTGCAATTCGGCATGGTATGCGGAGTCGTAGAGGCGCAGAGACTCGGAGAACCGCGACGCCTGCGCCAGTCGAGGGCGGGTGCTCTCGGGCAGCACGTCGAGCCGGGCCCCGTACTCTCTGACACGGCTGCGCAGTACGGGCTCGAACGAATCCCAGTCCGGGGGCGGATTCAGCGGCAACCTGTCACTGCGACGTGCCCAGATCGCTTCGGCGCGACGGCGGTGGCCGTCGGTGACATAGCTCATCGGCGAGAACTGGATCGACGCGAGATGGTCGGGATCGTTGGGGTTGGGGAATCGCTCGACGTTGCACGCCAGACCGTCCGCGGCCAGTGCGACGCGCAGGTGATCCAGCGTCGCGCCGCAGCCTATGACGGCCTCCCGGCCGGCACGATCGGACGGCAGCACGCGGTTGCGGTCCAGATACAGCTGGAGTTCATCGGTGTCCAGCACCCAGCGCCACGGTTGGATGTTGTGTATCGACGGGGCGCGGGAGGCGGTCCAGACCGCATCCCGGATCGTTGTGGTTTCTACAAACGAGGCAGCCATTTGTCGGCCTCCGGTCTCTCCCTGTCGTACATCGTGGTGTCAACCCGAGTCCGGCGATAGGGCCGTAGGTCCTCGGCCTGGGCGCGACCGAGGGCGGCGATCAGCGGCGTGGGTAGTGGATCTGACAGCTCACCAGGGAACGAGCTGGATCATTCCCGGTGGCCGCGGCCCACTCGGTGGTGGCTCGGGCGGCAGGACCTGCGGTGGCTCAGGCGGCAGGACCTGAGGTGGCTCGGGCGGGCCGTCACCTCCGCGACCGCCGCCGGGGCCGCCGCCCTCGGCGGCCCCGCCCGGTTGCGGCCCGGTGTCGGGAGGTTCGGCCTGCGGTACAGGTGGCGGCTGCTGCGGTGGTGGAGGTTGGACTCGCGGGGGCGAAGGTGGCCGCTGTGGCACCGGGCGTTTTGTGACCGCCCGGGGAGTATGCGGAATTTTCGCCTTCGGCGCCTTGGGCGACGGAACAACCGGGGGCTGGGGTTGGGACAGGTCGCCGGTGGCCGCTGTGCCGAGCGACAATCCGGCTGCTGTGCCCGCAGCGCGCCCTGAGCCAGGGCCCGGCGCGGTCATGGTGCGGTAGCCCGCCACGGCGAACAACTGCGCTGGTCTGGGTGGGGGTCCGGCCGACATCGACATCAGCGAAGCGATCTTGTTGTTATCGCCTGGGCAGTAGACCTCGACCGCAGCCGCGATGAAACGGCTCATGGTCGCCGAGACGCGCGCCGGCTGGTTCTGCAGGAGTGGATCCATGTGGTACGCGTCATTCTTCAGGCCATCCAATATGTTGGCGGCGGGCATTCCGTCATCGAGTTCGCGGCAGACGGTGTGGCCGGCGGCAACGACAGTCGCGACGTTCTCAAGGGCGGGGATCTGTTTACTTTGTAGGACGGCCAGAAATTGATCGTCCTGATTCGGATCTGCCATGGCAATGTTGAACTGCTGCAGTGAAATGCTCGCCGCTATAGTCGCGGCTACCGTAATTCCGGGGTGGATCACCCTGGAGATAATCATGAACGGGTCTCCGTTCTCTATGGGCCATGCCCACCGCCGACCAACGACGAGGAAGGCTGCCGCCACCTTGTGCTCGCCTCGACAATTGCCCGGTGGTTAAGGGTGGTTTGAACAGCGCTGCGTCTCCACCAGACTGTTTCTTTGCTGTGCGAGTGCTCTCCGGTGCCTGACCGACGTCAAGGGTGCTTGCTGCG
Source organism: Mycolicibacter arupensis (assembly GCF_002086515.1). GTDB lineage: Bacteria > Actinomycetota > Actinomycetes > Mycobacteriales > Mycobacteriaceae > Mycobacterium > Mycobacterium arupense. Next base: position 88,680 of record NZ_MVHH01000004.1, on the reverse strand, counting down.
ATATGACATGTGCTGTGCCTCCGTGGAAGGGGCGGTGGCTGTCGACTCGGCAGCTGCCGTATCCGAAGTGATAAGGCTATTGCACCACCGGATTTGGCCCCGCCGCAAGAGTTTGCGGACGGCATTCTCTGGGGCGGCCTCTTTCGGGCGGATGGGGAGATATCGGTGCCGATAGGCCGGCATCGCGTTCCGGCAACGCGAGGCGACGGACGTCCCCAAGATTCGGGACTTCCGCCCTCTTTCGCTATGGGGCATCCGGGGGTGGAATGGATGATTATCTCGTCGTCGATCACAGGGAGACGACATCATGAGGGAACCGTGATGGCCGGCGCGGCCGAGGTCAGCGAGCCGCCGCGACGGATTTTTCGTGACCGCAGTGAGGCGGGTCAGGTCTTAGCCGGCCTGCTCACGGCCTATCGCGATCGTGACGACGTGTTGGTACTCGGCTTGGCGCGCGGCGGGATACCCGTCGCCTGGGAAGTCGCTTCAGCGCTCCGGGCTCCGTTGGACGCATTCATCGTGCGCAAACTGGGCGCTCCCGGCCACGAAGAGCTGGCAATGGGAGCATTGGCCAGCGGTGGCCGCATCGTCGTCAATGACGATCTGGTGCGCGACCTTCGGATTACCCCGCAACAACTGCGCGACGTGGCCGAACGGGAAAGCAAGGAATTGGTCCGCCGGGAGGCGGCCTATCGCGGTGGCCGCCCACCCTTGGAGGTGGCCGGCCGAACCGTCATCGTGGTGGACGACGGACTGGCCACCGGTGCCAGCATGCTCGCGGCGGTGCAGGCCCTGCGGGATGCCGAGCCGGCACACCTGGTGCTCGCGGTGCCAGCGGCTCCCGAGTCCACCTGTAGAGAGTTTGCGGGCCTCGTCGACAACATGGTGTGTGCGACTATGCCAACACCGTTTCACGCTGTCGGGGAATCTTTTTGGGACTTCAGTCAGGTCACCGATGACGAGGTCCGCCGATACCTGAACACCCCGACCGCCGTGGCGCCGGCCCGCAGCCAGTCACTGCCGGCTGCCGAGGACGTCATCGGTCGATCAGCGGTTCGCGCCCCAGCCGGCGTACCGCCACCGGATGCGCTGGAAGAGTTGATCGGCGACGCCCGCATTGTGTTGATCGGCGAAAGCTCGCACGGCACCCACGAGTTCTACGCGGCGCGGGCCGAGATCACGAAGTGGCTGATAGGGGAGAAGGGCTTCTGCGCGGTTGCTGCGGAGGCAGACTGGCCGGACGCCTACCGGGTCAACCGCTATGTCCGAGGTCTTGGCGACGACCAGGTTGCCGATGAGGCCCTGAGCGGATTCGAGCGGTTCCCGGCGTGGATGTGGAGCAATGTGGTGGTTCGTGACTTCGTCGACTGGCTCTACGCCCATAACCAAGAGTGCAGTTCAGCGGGCCAGCGCCACACCGGCTTCTATGGCCTTGACCTGTACAGCCTCCATCGCTCTATGCACGAAGTGGTCGCCTACCTCGATACTGTTGATCCGGCCGCGGCCGAACGGGCCCGCACTCGTTACGCGTGCTTCGATCACGCCTCGGCCGACGACGGTCAGGCCTACGGATACGGTGCCGCATTCGGAGCGGGTCCGTCGTGCGAGCGTGAAGCGATCTCGCAATTGGTGGACCTGCAGCGCAACGCTTTGAGCTATGCCCAGCAGGACGGGACGGTGGCCCAGGACGAGCTGTTCGACGCAGTGCAGAACGCCCAAACCGTGCGCAGTGCAGAGGAGTACTACCGCACCATGTTCAGCGGGCGGGTCACCTCGTGGAACCTGCGTGACAGGCATATGGCGCAGACTCTCGATGCGCTGCTGATCCAGCTGGACCGGGGACGTGATCCAGCCGCGCCGGCGCGAATTGTGGTGTGGGCACACAACTCACACGTCGGTGATGGTAGGGCGACGGAGATGTCCGGCGACGGTCAGCTGACCCTCGGTCAGCTTGTTCGCGAGAGCCATGGCGCCCAGGCGCGTCTCATTGGGTTCAGCACCTACGCCGGTACCGTCACCGCGGCCAGCGAATGGGGTGGTCCAACTCAACGCAAGAGTGTCCGCCCCGCCCTCGAGGGCAGTCTCGAGGATCTCTTGCATGCCACCGGCAGGGATGCGTTCCTGGTGACGATGCCCACCGGTTCACCGTCCAGCAGTCCGTTGGACCAGGTGCGGTTGAGCCGGGCCGTCGGTGTGATCTATCGGCCCGCGACCGAAAGACACAGCCACTACTTCCACATCCGGCCGGCCGACCTCTTCGATGCGATCATCCATATCGATCAGACCCGGGCGGTGGAACCGCTGGACGTGACCAGCCTGTGGCTCGCCGGGCAGACGCCGGAGACCTACCCGACCGGTCTCTAGCGGCGACGATCGATCCGTGCCGCAGGGGCCAATGGCACCGGTGTTGAGGCCCAATGACTCCTGCGAATCATCGGAGTTCGCAGTAACTTCGCAGTTGAGCCGACTGACCTCTCGGCCGGCCGAGATGATGGGAGGGCCGCACGATGTCACCTGCGGGCACGGCACGCGGAATCGTAGTGGCGGTTGACGGGTCGGCTGAGTCTGACGCAGCGGTGGCATGGGCCACGCACGAGGCGATCATGCGCCACATGCCGATCACGTTGCTGCATGTGGTGACACCCTTGGAGACCGGATGGCCGCCCGGGCCGGTGCGTGAGGGAATTCCGGTGTGGCAGGCCGACGAGGCGACGAGGGTCCTCGCCCAGTCACGTGCGGTAGTCGAGTCCAGCCGGGGGGAGGGCGTGTCGCCCGAGGTCCACACCGAGATGGCCTACGCACAGGTGACCTCGACGTTGATTGACGCCACCAAGCGCAGCTGGATGACGGTCACCGGCTCGACGGGCCTCGGCTCGATCGGCCGTCTGTTGTTGGGCTCGGTGAGCACAAGCCTGATTCACCATGGATATGGCCGGATCGCGGTGGTTGGCGCTGACCGCGCCGGCACGAAGGGCGCGCCGGTGGTCGTCGGTATCGACGGTTCCCCGGTTTCGGAGCGGGCAACGGCACTGGCATTTGATGAAGCCTCGCGTCGCGCAGCGCCGTTGGTGGCACTGCACGCCTGGAGCGATGTGGGCGTCATGCCGATCCTCAACATGGACCGGTCCGGCTATGAAGTCCAGGGGCACGAGTTGCTCGCCGAGAGGCTCGCCGGCTACCAGGAGCAGTATCCGGACGTGACGGTCGAGCGGCGGGTGGTGTGCGAGCAGCCTGCGCGCTGGTTGATCGAGGCTGCCGAGAGCGCGCAGCTCGTGGTTGTCGGCAGCCATGGCCGTGGTGGTTTCGCCGGCCAATTGCTGGGTTCGGTCAGTTCGGCCGTCGTGCACGGTGCGAGAACTCCAGTGATCGTTGTCCGCCCGGACCCGAGCTGACAGTGCCGGAAAAACCGGTGGTCGGTTCGCAGTTCCCCGACCCGGTACCACCAGAGGGCATGGCGTCCACCATGCCTTACGTCGCGGCCTATGAAACGCACTCCGGGGTGGTGATCTTGGCCGGCGATCGGGCCTATAAAGCCAAGAAGCCGGTACAGACCGACTTCCTCGACTTCCGGACTGCCGAGCAGCGTGAGGAGGCGTGCGCGCGAGAAGTCGCCCTTAACAGTCGACTTGCGCCCGACAGCTATTTCGGGGTCGGTCATTTCAGCGGCGACTCCGGCGCAGCTCCCGAACCCATTGTTGTGATGCGGCGCTACCACGACGATGATCGGCTTGCCTCATTGGTGACGCGCGGCGAAAACGTCGAACCCGTGCTCGACAGGATCGCCGAGGTGCTGGCCGACTTCCATGACCGAGCTGAACGTAGCCGGCGGATCAGCATGCTGGGCAAGCCCTACGCGATACACCAACGGTGGACCGACAACTTTCCGACCTTGCACCGTCATATCGGCGCGGCCGTGCCGGCCGAATCCGTGCGGCGGGTGGAAAGCCTTGCCGCCGAGTATCTGGCTGGCCGGGCACCGTTGTTCGCAGGGCGTGTCGAAGAAGGCTGCATCGTCGATGGCCATGCCGACCTGCTCGCCGACGACATCTTCTGGGTGGACAACCACCCGGTGTTGCTCGACTGCCTGGAATTCACCGATGAGCTTCGCTTCCTGGACCGCATCGATGATGCCGCGTTTCTTGCGATGGATCTGGAGTTCCTCGGCCGCACCGACCTGAGTGACTATTTCCTGAACCGCTACGTGGCGTATTCGCGTGACAACGCGCCGTCATCGCTGCGCGACTTCTATATCGCCTACCGCGCGACGGTGCGGGCCAAAGTCGACTGTGTGCAGCTGACCCAGGGAAAGCCGGGGGCCGCCGCGGCAGCGGCTCGCCACCTGTCCATTGCCGTCAGTCATCTTGAGGCCGGAGCGGTGCGGCTGGCGCTTGTCGGTGGTGGTCCCGGATCCGGAAAGTCGACCCTTGCCCTCGCGCTCGCCGAACAGGTGGGTGCAGTGGTGATTTCGACCGACGATGTGCGCAAGGAACTGCTTGGCTCCGGCCATCTGAGCGGGGAGCCAGGTGCGCTGGGAACAGGATTGTATTCAGCGGCCAACGTCGCGGCCGTCTATCGCGAGGTCCTGCGGCGAGCGGGACTGTTCCTGGGCAATGGGCAGTCAGTGATTCTGGACGGTACGTGGCGTGATGCGAAGGCGCGTGCCGAGGCGCGCAGGCTGGCTGCCGACCGACTGGCTCCGATCGCCGAGATCCATTGCGTCGTAGCGGATGGCGTTGCCGCGGAGCGCATCAGAAGCCGGGCGCCGGGCAATTCCGACGCGACGCCACAGCTGGCCGCCGCTTTGACTGCTGAGGGCTTCGACTGGGACACCGCGCAGCGTATCGATACCGCGATGCCGCTCCTGGAGTGCGTTCGAGCAGCACAAGAACTGTGGCGCGATGTGATTTCGCATCGGTGACGACGCTGTCACCGCGCCCGGCCCGCTGGTCAGATGTCGAAGTCTTCACCGTGGCCGACCGGTTCCCCGCCTGCCACGGTGAATGCGCTAAGCGCGCTGACCAGTCCGTGACGTTCGGTCGCGGGCAATGTCTCCACGATGCGGGCGATCGCCGCCCGTCGCTGGTCGGTGACCCGGCGCACCACGCTGCGCCCGCGCGGCGTCAGGTCTGCCACCAGTTCACGTCGGGATGTGGGGTGGGGCAGCCGATCGATCAGTCCGACGCCGACGAGTCGGTCGACCATCCGTCCGGTAGTCGAAGGCTGGACACCGAGCAGGCCCGCCAGGGTCGCCAGATTCATCGCGCCATGGCGGTCGAGGATCACCAACGTCCGGAACTGGGGGATAGTGATGCTCTCGTCTACCTGGGCTATCGAGTGCGCTGAGATGGCCACCAAGAGCCGCGAAGCCGATAGCAGTGCATCGGTGATCGCATCGACTGACTCGTCGGTTGCCGTCACATCTGCGGCGGACATCGGTGTCACCTCGGTTCAGGCTGCTCAGCGGGGCGTCGCTCATCTAGTGTTACACAGAGCTACTGTTGCCATACGCATGATTTGCGCGATCCGGCCTGGGCGCCGGCTGCGGTGGCCCCGAGTGCAGGCGGTGTGCCTAGATCCTGCGGGCGGTCAGCAGTAAGTACTGCCAGCCCATGAGGCCGTGGTGCATGTGTCGTTGGGCGAGTTCGAGGAGCTCGGCATCCAGGGCGGCGACCAGCGCGCGATTGCCGCTGATGGTGCGGTAGGCGTCGATCGTCGGACCGTAGTGCGCCTTGAAATAGTCGTGCGCCTCATGGGCGTCGGCGAAGCGGTCCACCACCAACATGCAACGCCGGGCTTCGATGATTTCGGCCTTGCCGCCGAACAGGTTTGCGACGTAGTCATCGCGGCCCCACAACGCCGCCGGGGGCACGCCCGGCGTCTGGGTCGACCGATACGGGCGGATCGCGGTGAGCATTCGGCCGAAGAACCCCTCGGGTGTCCAACTCGCCAGGGCGACGGTGCCGCCGGGGCGACAGACCCGGATCAGCTCGTCGGCGGCCCTTTGATGGTCGGGGGCGAACATCACCCCGATCCCGGAAAGGACCGCATCGAACTCGTCGTCGGCGAACGGTAGTGCCTGCGCGTCGGCCTCGTGCCATTGCAGCGGCACCTTGTGCTCGATCGCGCGCAATTGCGATCGCTGCAGCAGCTCGGGGGTCAGGTCGCTGGAAACGACGGTGGCGCCGGTCATCGCGGCCGGAATCGAGATGTTGCCGGACCCGGCGGCCACGTCGAGGACCCGATCGCCGGCTCTGATTCCACTGGCACCGACCAGGATCGGGCCGATCGGAGCCATCACCTGCTCGGCCATCAACGCGTAGTCGCCCATCGCCCACATGTTGCGGTGCAGGGATGTCAGGGTGTCGCCGGACGGGGTGTAGCCGGTCGCGGTGTAGTCGACGGTCATCGGGGCCTCCTGGGCAGGGATGCGAGCGTGGCGTAGGGGACTGCGTTGTCGGGCGGCCCGTCGTGCTCGCATGAGATCTGTACCGCTTGCCTCCAGTGGTAGTCCTCGATAGTTGCAGTCCGCAATAGTGTTTGATTGCCAGTATTCTGTGGGGTCGCTGTACGTGAGCGTCGACCAATGGCGGTTCCCGGCATCCCTAAACTGTCCCGGTGCGCATCGTCTTCGCCGGCACCCCGGACACCGCGTTGCCGTCGTTGCAACGGCTGATCGACTCACCGCGTCACGAGGTGGTCGCGGTGCTCACCCGACCCGACGCCTCCTCGGGACGGCGGGGTAGCCCGCAGCCGTCCCCGGTGGCCCGGGTGGCCCTCGACCACGGCATTCCGGTGCTGCGGCCGTCGCAGCCCAATGCCCCGGAGTCGGTCGCCGCGCTGGCCGACCTGGCGCCGGAGTGCTGCCCGGTGGTCGCGTATGGGGCACTGTTGCGGGACGCATTGTTGGGGGTGCCGACGCACGGCTGGGTCAATCTGCACTTCTCGCTGCTGCCGGCGTGGCGGGGTGCCGCTCCAGTTCAGGCGGCCATCGCCGCCGGTGACCAGGTGACCGGGGCGACCACCTTTGCGATCGAGCGGGAATTGGACTCCGGCCCGGTCTACGGCGTGACGACCGAGACGATCCGTGCCGATGACACCGCGGGCGAACTGCTGGCGCGTTTGGCCGTCTCGGGTGCCGAACTGTTGGCCGCCACCCTCGACGGCATCGCCGACGGTGCGCTCACCCCGGTACCTCAGCCCCGCGACGGAGTCAGCTACGCGCCCAAAATCGGCGTGGACGATGCCCGGGTGCGCTGGGATCTGCCGGCCGCGGTGATCGAGCGCCGGATCCGCGCCGTCACACCCAATCCCGGCGCCTGGACGGTTATCGGCGACCTACGGGTGAAGATCGGACCGGTCACCCTCGCCAAGGCTGCCGATGGCGGCCCCAGCGAATTGGCGCCCGGGCAGATACAGGTAGGCCGGCGCGATCTGTGGGTCGGGACCGGATCAGACCCGTTGCGGTTGGGGCAGATCCAGCCGCCCGGAAAGAAACTCATGGACGCCGCCGATTGGGCTCGGGGCGCCCGGATCTCTGCTGAGGTGATCGCGTCATGACCGGCCCGACAAGGCGTCCCCAGCGCGGCCAGGCTGGCCCGCGAAAGACCCACCGCAAGCCCCTGGATCCCGCGCGCAGGGCCGCATTCGATGTGCTGCGAGCGGTTTCCGAACGGGACGCCTACGCGAATCTGGCGCTGCCGGCCCTGTTGGCCGAACGCCGGATCACCGGGCGCGACGCCGCCTTCGCCACCGAACTGACCTACGGCACCTGTCGGGTCCGTGGGCTCCTCGACGCGATCATCGGCGCAGCCGCGCAGCGTTCGACCGACACCATCGACCCGGTGTTGCTGGATCTGCTGCGGCTGGGCAGCTATCAGCTGTTGCGCACCCGGGTGGAGCCTCATGCCGCGGTGTCCACCACCGTCGATCAAGCCGCGATCGAGTTCGATTCCGCGCGTGCGGGATTCGTCAACGGGGTGCTGCGCACCATCAGCGGCCGCGATGAACACTCCTGGACCGCGGAGTTGGCGCCGAACGCCGACAGCGACCCGATCGGCCATGCCGCCTTCGTCCGAGCCCATCCGCGGTGGATCGCGCAGGCGTTCGCGGACGCGTTGGGTGCGGCCGCCGGCGAGCTCGACGCGGTGCTGGCCGGGGATGACGAGCGGCCGCGGGTGCACCTGGCCGCCCGACCCGGCGTCCTGACCGCGGCCGATCTGGCTGCGGCGGTCGACGGCGATGTCGGCAGATATTCGCCCTACGCGGTCTACCTGCCCGGCGGTGACCCGGGCCAGCTCGACGCCGTGCGCTCCGGTCAGGCCCTGGTTCAGGATGAGGGCAGCCAGCTGGTGGCGCGCGCGCTGACCCTGGCCCCGGTTGAGGGAGACAACGGCCGCTGGCTGGACCTGTGCGCCGGTCCGGGCGGTAAGACCGCCCTGCTGGCCGCCCTGGGCGGGCAGGTCGGGGCGCGGGTCACCGCAGTCGAGCAGGCGCCGCATCGAGCCGCCATGGTTGCCGAGAACACCGCCGGCCTGAACGTCGAGGTGTTGACCGCTGACGGCCGCGATTCGGGCCTGCAGCCCGGGTTCGACCGGGTGCTGGTCGACGTGCCCTGCACCGGGCTCGGCGCCTTGCGTCGCAGGCCCGAGGCGCGGTGGCGCAGGCAACCCGGCGACATTCCGGTACTGGCGAAACTGCAACGTGAGCTGCTGGCCGCGGCGATCGGATTGACCCGGCCGGGGGGAGTGGTGCTCTACGCCACCTGTTCCCCGCATCTGGCCGAAACGGTGGGCGTGGTGGCTGACGCCCTGCGCCGACAGCCCGTGCGCGCGTTGGACACCCGAGAGCTGTTCGCGCCGGCCGACATGCTCGGGGACGGTCCGTACGTACAACTGTGGCCGCACCGGCACGGCACCGACGCCATGTTCGCCGCAGCGCTCCAAGTAATCTGAGCGCATGTCACGACCCATGATCGCGCCGTCGATCCTCTCGGCCGATTTCGCACGCCTCGCCGATGAGGTCGCCGCCGTCAAGGGCGCGGACTGGCTGCACGTCGATGTGATGGACGCCCATTTCGTGCCGAACCTGACCCTGGGCCTGCCGGTGGTGCAGAGCCTGTTGGCGGCCACCGACATCCCGATGGACTGCCACCTGATGATCGAGGACCCGGGTCGCTGGGCGCCGCCGTATGCCGAGGCCGGCGCCTACAACGTGACTTTCCACGCCGAGGCCACCGACAATCCCGTCGCGGTCGCCCGCGACATCCGCGCCGCCGGCGCCAAAGCTGGGCTCAGCATCAAACCCGGTACCGCGTTGGAGCCCTACCTGGAGATTCTGCGGGACTTCGACACCCTGCTGGTCATGTCGGTGGAGCCCGGATTCGGCGGTCAGTCCTTCATCCCCGAGGTGTTGAGCAAAGTCCGCGCGGTGCGCAAACTCGTCGATGCCGGGGAGTTGAGCATCCTGGTGGAGATCGACGGCGGTATCAACGCCGACACCGTCGAACAGGCCGCGGAGGCCGGCGTCGACTGCTTCGTCGCCGGATCGGCCGTCTACAGCGCCGCTGACCCGGCTGTCGCCGTCGAATCGCTGCGCCGCCAGGCACTGGCTGCGTCACCGCATCTGCGCGCATGAGCGCCAAGCCGGCCGCCGAGCACGTCATGGACCTCGACGCCGCGATGCTGCTGGCGGTCGCCCAGGCGCAGCGGGTCAAGGGCAACACCTATCCCAACCCGCCGGTGGGCGCGGTCATCCTGGACCGCGACGGCCGGGTGGCGGGCGTCGGGGGAACCCGTCCGGCCGGTGAGGCGCACGCCGAAGTGGTGGCGTTGCGCCGGGCCGGCGACTTGAGCGTCGGCGGAACGGCTGTCGTGACCCTGGAACCGTGCAATCACCACGGCAAGACCCCGCCGTGTGTGGACGCACTGCTGACCGCCGGGGTGGCGCGGGTGGTCTACGCCGTCGAAGATCCCAACCCGGCCGCGGGCGGCGGGGCCGGTCGACTGGCCGATGCGGGCGTGCAGGTGCTCTCCGGCGTGCAGGCCGAGGCGGTCACCACCGGGCCGTTGCGGGAGTGGCTGCACAAGCAGCGCACCGGGAGGCCACACGTCACCTGGAAATACGCGACCAGTATCGACGGGCGCAGCGCGGCCGCCGACGGCTCCAGCCAATGGATCACCAGCGAGGCGGCCCGGGCCGACCTGCACCGCCGCCGAGCCGCGGCCGACGCCATCGTGGTGGGCACGGGCACCGTGTTGATCGATGACCCGACATTGACCGCCCGGCTGCCCGACGGCACCCTCGCCGAGCGTCAGCCGCTACGGGTGGTGGTGGGGCAGCGCGAGATCTCCGCGGACGCGCGCGTGCTCAACGACGACTCGCGCACCATGGTGATCCGCACCCACGACCCGGCCGAGGTGCTCAGGGCTCTCTCGGACCGCACCGACGTCCTGATCGAAGGTGGCCCCACGCTGGCCGGAGCATTCCTGCGTGCCGGCGCGATCGACCGCATCCTGGCCTACGTCGCGCCGATTCTGCTGGGCGGACCGATCACCGCAGTCGACGACGTCGGTGTACCCAACATCGCCCGCGCCCTGCGGTGGCGCTTCGACACCACAGAGCAGATCGGGCCCGATCTGCTGCTGAGCCTGGTGCCGCACTAGCGGACGGTACCGTTCAGCGCGCGATAGCCGGCTCGGGAGCAGAGTCCTGCGGGTCCTCCGCGGAGATGCTGTTGCTGCCGATCAACAGCCCGAGTACCGCGCCGGCAATACAGACCAGAGCGGTGATCCAGAAGATCTCGCCGTACATCATGGCGAACGCCACCTTGGAGTTAGCGGCCTTGCTGACCATCTTCTCCGCCAGCGTCTCACCGACCGCCTTTGGCTGAGCCGCCAAGATCTGGTTGAAGCGGTACAGGCCCCACGCCGACAATGCCGCCATCCCGACCAGCATCCCGGTCATCCGCGCCACCACCACACCCGCGGCGGCGATGCCGTGCTCGCGTGGCGGAACGGCCCGCATCACGGCCGAAGTCAGCGGCCCGATCACCAAGCCCAGCCCGAAGCCGGCCAGCATCTGATCGGTGTCCAGGGCGGGCAGCGAGAACAACCCGAACACGTCGTGCCGGTAGCTCAGCAGATCGACCGGCCATTTCGAGATCAGCGTGTACCCGCTGGCGGCAATGAGCAGGCCGAAGAACGCCACGACGCGATCACCCACCCGGGTGGCGATCCAGCCACCCACCAGAGCGCCGATGGGCAGCGCGATCAGGAACCGCAGCAACAACCCGGCCGCCTCGTTCTGGGTCATGCCCAGTACGCCCTGGCCGAACAGTTCGACATTGACCAGCGTCACCATCAACGCCGCTCCGGCGCAGACCGAGGAGCCGAGCGCCGCCAGGAAGGGGCCGAATCGGGCACCGGTCGGGTCGATCAGCTTGGTGCGGGCGAACTTCTCCCACACCGCGAACGCCACCGTGGCCACCAGCGCCCCCGCCAACACCGGCACACCCCAGTCCGGCAGAGCCTGCTTGGCGGTGGGTTCGGGGTTGTACAGACCGAAGACCGCCAGACCCAGCGCTATCGCCAGCAGCAGGCCACCGACGACGTCGATGCGTTCGGCCGGTGCACCGTCTTGGTCGGTCTCAGAACGCGACGGCAGGCTGAAGTGGATCATCACCATCGCCAGTGCGGTCAGCGGGATATTGATCCAGAACACATCGCGCCAGTCACGCAGTGCCCAGACGATGAAGATGCCGTACAGGGGGCCCAGCACGCTGCCGAGCTCCTGAGCGGCGCCGATCCCGCCGAGCACACCGGCCCGGTTGCGTTGCGACCACAGATCGGCGCCCAGCGCCAGCGTCACCGGCAACAGCGCACCACTGGCGACGCCCTGGATCGTGCGGCCGACCACCAAGGTCGTGAGGTCGGTCGACAGCGCAGTGACCACCGAGCCGATGGCAAAGGTGATCAGACTGACCTGCAGCAGCAACTTACGGCCGAAACGGTCCGAGGCCCGGCCCAGCAGCGGCATGGCTGCGATGTAGCCCAGCAGATAGCAGGTGATGATCGGGGTCAGCTGCTGGATCTTATTGATCGGAATCCCGACACCCGCGGGCTGCGGAGCCATGATGTCGCGCATGATCGTGACCACGACATAGGTGTCGAGGGCACCGAGCAGTACGGCGAGGCTACCCGCGCTGATCGCCAGCCTGCGGTTGACCCGCATCAGGGCTTCTCTACGGTGACCGGAGCGTTCCAGTTCGACAGGGTCATCTGGATGGTGGTGCTCGAGCTGGGGGACAGCTGAGCCTGTGCCAGCTGGTGGTCACCGTCCTCGTCGATCCACACCGTGGCGGGCGTCGAGGCCGTGGCCTTCAGTTGCGGCGCGATCGCGTTCACCGCGTCGGCGGGCACAGTGCCGGTGACCCGGACGGCCTTCTGGCCGTTGATGGTGTCGCGGCCCTCGGCCTTGGCGTCGTTCAGATTGGCCAGCAGGTTGGCCAGGCCCTTGTCCGGGCTCAGGATCGCGGCCACGTCGTAGATGTTGGCTGCGGAGCCGAAGTTGTCGTAGTCGTCGCCGGTGATCGCGGCGTAGAGGTCGCCGTCGATCACGATGAACTTCGCGTCGACATCCGAACCCAGCATCGTGATGGTCGCGCTGCCCTTGGCCGCGGTGGTCGGCTCATTCGTGAGGTCGCCCTCAAGGGTCTTAACCGGCAGGTTCTTGATCTGGCCGGTCACCGACAGCGCCAGGTGCGCGCTCTTCAGGTTGGCGGTGGTGGTGGCCGATTCCTTGACCAGCGGTGATGCTTCCGGCAGTGGGCCGCCGGTGTCCTTCGAGGAACAGCCGGCGAGCAATGCGGCGGCAGTGGTCGCGGTGGCCAGGGCGATGAGAAGTCTGCGCATGGGGGACATCGTATAGAGGCCGCCTGGTCGAGGTAGGGCAGCAGGGACTTTGTTCCACCAACACGATCCACTGCGCCCGACTTCGTCGCGCTGGTGATCGTCTGTGCCGACGGGCGACGATCCACTGCGCCCGACTTCGTCGCGCTGGTGATCGTCGCTAGCCTGATGTGATGTTCACCGGAATCGTCGAGGAACTGGGAGCGCTGGTCGGCCGCGAGGACCTCACCGACGCTGCGCGCCTGCTCATCGAGGGCCCCACCGTCACCTGCGATGCCCGTCACGGCGACTCGATCGCCGTCAACGGCGTGTGCCTCACGGTCGTCGACGTGCAGCCCGGCGGCCGGTTCAGCGCTGATGTCATGCGGGAGACCCTGGAGCGGTCCAGCCTGGGGTCGCTTGACGTCGGCAGTCCGGTCAACCTGGAGCGTGCGGCCGCCCTCGGCAGCCGGCTGGGCGGGCACATCGTGCAGGGCCATGTCGACGGCACCGGACGGGTGCTGGCCCGTACCCCGGGACAGCACTGGGAGGTGGTGCGGATCGGGCTGCCGGCATCACTGGCGCGCTACGTGGTGGAGAAGGGCTCGATCACCGTCGACGGCACGTCGCTGACCGTCTCTGCGGTGGGCTCAAGCCCCGAAGACCCCGATGACTACTTTGAAGTCTCGCTGATTCCTACCACCCTGGAACTGACCACGCTGGGCCGCGCAGCGGTCGGGACACTGGTCAATCTGGAGGTGGACGTGATCGCCAAATATGTCGAGCGACTGGTGACAAAAGCCACGGAATGAGTCACGGGGCGAACCGTGGGTCCGGGGTGGTTCATACTGGACGGGCGGGTTGCGCCGACCGGGCGCTTTCCGATGGCGAAATCAAGGTGGCACAGATGACGAAGTTGGACACCGTCGAGCGGGCGGTTGCCGACATTGCGGCGGGCAAGGCCGTGGTTGTCATCGACGACGAAGACCGCGAGAACGAAGGCGATCTGATCTTCGCCGCGGAGAAGGCCACGCCCGAGCTGGTGGCGTTCATGGTGCGCTACACCTCGGGTTACCTGTGTGTTCCGCTGGACGGCGCGATCTGTGACCGGCTCGGGCTGCTGCCGATGTACGCCCTGAACCAGGACAAGCACGGCACCGCCTACACCGTCACCGTTGACGCGAAGAACAACGTCGGGACCGGCATCTCGGCCTCCGACCGGGCCACCACCATGCGGCTGCTGGCAGACCCGACCAGCGCTTCCGATGACTTCACCCGCCCCGGCCACGTGGTGCCGCTGCGGGCCAAGGACGGTGGGGTCCTGCGGCGTCCCGGGCACACCGAGGCGGCGGTCGACCTGGCCCGGATGGCAGGCCTGCAGCCGGCCGGTGCGATCTGCGAGATCGTCAGCCAGAAGGACGAGGGCGCGATGGCCCAGACCGACGAGCTGCGGGTCTTCGCCGATGAGCACGGCCTGGCGCTGATCTCCATCGCCGACATGATCGAGTGGCGCCGCAAGCATGAGAGGCACATCGAGCGGGTCGCCGAGGCCCGCATCCCGACCCGTCACGGGGAGTTCCGGGCGGTGGGCTACCGAAGCATCTACGAAGACGTCGAGCATGTCGCGCTCGTTCGCGGTGAGATCGCCGGGCCGCACAACGACGGCGACGACGTGCTCGTTCGGGTGCACTCGGAGTGCCTGACCGGTGACGTGTTCGGGTCGCGGCGCTGTGACTGCGGTCCGCAGCTGGACGCCGCGCTGGCGATGGTCGCGCAGGAGGGGCGCGGCGTCGTGCTGTACATGCGCGGTCACGAGGGCCGCGGTATCGGACTGCTGCACAAGCTGCAGGCCTACCAGCTGCAGGATGCCGGTGACGACACCGTCGACGCCAACCTGAAACTCGGCTTGCCCGCCGACGCGCGCGACTACGGGATCGGGGCTCAGATCCTCGGCGACCTCGGCGTTCGCTCGATGCGGTTGCTGACCAACAACCCGGCCAAGCGTGTCGGACTGGACGGCTACGGCCTGCACATCATCGAGCGGGTCCCACTGCCGGTACGGGCCAACTCCGAGAACATCCGCTACCTGTTGACCAAGCGTGACCGGATGGGGCACGACCTGACCGGGCTGGAAGACTTCGACGACGTCTCGCCGAACGAATTCGGTGGGGCACTGTAGATGAGTCCCGCCGCAGGAGTGCCGGACATGCCGGCACTGAGCGCTTCCGATGTGCGCCTGGCGATCGTGGCCAGCACCTGGCACACCCGTATCTGTGACGCCCTGTTGGCAGGGGCCCGCAAGGTAGCCACCGATGCCGGCATTGCCGAACCGACGGTGGTGCGGGTGCTCGGGGCGATCGAGATCCCGGTCGTGGCGCAGGAAGTAGCCCGCAACCACGATGCCGTGGTCGCCCTCGGCGTCGTGATCCGCGGTGCCACACCGCATTTCGACTATGTGTGTGATGCGGTCACCCAAGGCCTGACCCGGGTGTCGCTGGACGCGGCCACCCCGGTGGCTAACGGTGTGCTGACCGTCAACGACGAGGCGCAGGCGCTCGACCGTGCTGGACTGCCGGAGTCGACCGAGGACAAGGGCGCGCAGGCGGCAGCCGCGGCCCTCAGTACGGCGCTGACCCTGCGCGAGCTTCGCGCCACACCGTGACTTCGTCGTCCGGATCCTCCCACTGGGAACTGCAGGTACGCCCGCGCATGATGCGCTACGGCCTGTGGATCGTCGCGACCCTGATCGTCACCATCCACGTCGTGGTGAGCCTGCTGCTCACGATCCGCTCCAGCGGGGTGATCTTTCGCGCCTACGACCAGGTGGCCGTCGTGGTTCTGGGCTTCATCGTCGCCGGCGCGCTGCTGCTCCTGACCAGGGCCCGGGTGCGGGCGGGTGAGGCCGGGATCTCGGTCCGTAATGCGCTGGCAGACCGGTTGGTTCCCTGGTCTCAGATTGTCGGGGTCACCTTCCCGCCGGGCAAGCGCTGGGCCCGTCTGGAGCTCCCCGACGACGAGTACATTCCGCTGGTGGCCATCCAGTCCGCCGACAAGGAATACGCCGTACAGGCCATGCGGGAGCTGCGCGCGCTGCTCTCGCGCTACCGCCCGTCATCCCCGCCGGCAGACACAGAATCGCGCCCTTGAGGCCCCTCGAGTGCGATTCTGCGTCTGCTCACCGGGGAGAAGCCGCACGCTAGCCTAGAAACCGTGGCAGACCCCGCGACCTACCGTCCGGCGCCCGGGTCCATCCCCGTCGGGCCTGGCGTCTACCGATTCGTCGACCCGCACGGTCGAGTCATCTACGTGGGCAAAGCGAAAAGCCTGCGGTCCCGTCTGACGTCGTACTTCGCCGATATCGCCGGCCTTCATCCGCGAACCCGCCAGATGGTGACCACCGCCGCCAAGGTCGAGTGGACGGTGGTCAACACCGAGGTCGAGGCACTCCAGCTGGAATACAACTGGATCAAAGAGTTCGACCCGCGGTTCAACGTCCGCTACCGGGATGACAAGACCTACCCGGTCCTGGCCGTCACGTTGAACGAGGAATATCCGCGGCTGATGGTCTACCGCGGGCCGCGCCGCAAGGGGGTGCGCTACTTCGGGCCCTACTCGCACGCCTGGGCCATCCGCGAGACGCTGGACCTGCTGTTGCGCGTCTTTCCGGCGCGCACCTGCTCCAACGGTGTGTTCAAGCGCCACCAGCAGATCGGCCGGCCCTGCTTGCTCGGCTACATCGGTAAGTGCTCGGCACCGTGCGTCGGTCAGGTCAGTGCCCAAGAGCACCGACGCATCGTGGACGACTTCTGCGACTTCCTCGCCGGCAAAACCGACCGATTGGTCCGCACCCTCGAGCAGCAGATGCTGGCCGCCTCTGACGAACTGGACTTCGAGCGGGCCGCCCGGCTGCGCGACGATGTCGCAGCGCTGAGGCGAGCGTTGGAAAAGCAATCCGTGGTGCTCGGCGACGGCACCGACGCCGACGTCGTGGCCTTCGCCGAAGATGAGCTGGAAGCGGCCGTTCAGGTGTTCCACGTCCGCGGCGGACGCGTGCGTGGCCAGCGCGGATGGATTGTCGAGAAGCCCGGGGACCCCGGCGATGCCGAGAGCTCGCTGGAAGCGCTGGTCGAGCAGTTCGTCACCCAGTTCTATGGCGACCAAGCCGAATTGGACAGCGCAGCAGACGAGCCGACCAATCCCGTGCCGCGTGAGGTTCTGGTGCCGTGCCTGCCCGTCAACGCTGAGGAGCTGACCAGCTGGCTGTCGGGGCTGCGGGGGTCACGGGTGTCGTTACGGGTGCCCCTGCGTGGTGACAAGCGAGTCCTGGCCGAGACGGTCGAGCGCAACGCCAAAGATGCTCTGCAGCAACACAAGATGAAGCGTGCGGGAGACTTCACCGCCAGATCTTCTGCGCTGCAGAATATTCAGGACTCGCTGGGACTGGCCGATGCCCCACTGCGCATCGAGTGTGTCGACATCAGCCATGTGCAGGGCACAGATGTCGTCGGCTCGCTGGTGGTGTTCGAGGACGGGTTGCCGCGCAAGTCGGACTACCGCCATTTCGCGATCCGGGAGGCTGCCGGGCAGGGCCGCTCCGATGACGTGGCGTCGATCGCCGAAGTGACCCGCCGCAGGTTCCGCAGGCAGTTGGACTCGGAGACTCTCGCCCCCGAGGGACGATCACGAAAGTTCGCCTATCCGCCCAACCTCTATGTGGTCGATGGCGGTGCCCCTCAGGTCAATGCTGCGGCGGCCGTGCTGGCGGAACTGGGCATCACCGACGTCGCAACCATCGGTCTGGCCAAACGGTTGGAGGAGGTGTGGGTGCCCTCCGAACCCGACCCGATCATCTTGCCCAGGCAGAGCGAAGGGCTCTACCTCTTGCAGCGGATTCGCGACGAGGCGCACCGGTTTGCCATCACCTACCACCGCAGTAAGCGGTCCAGGCGGATGACGGAGTCGGTGCTGGACGCTGTGCCCGGCCTTGGTGACCATCGGCGCAAGGTGTTGATCTCGCATTTCGGTTCGGTGGCGCGCCTTAAACGGGCTACCGTCGAAGAGCTCACCTCGATCCCGGGAATCGGCGCGGCCACCGCCGCCGCCGTACTCGAGGCGCTGGGAGCCGACGGCGCGGCGGGCGCCGCTGAACACCAACGGATGTCGGGATGACCACGGAATCACCGAAAGATGTGCGCCGGCGCGCCGTCGTCGGGGCTGGAGACGGCGCCGGCATCGACGTCGTGCTCGTGACCGGACTGTCCGGAGCGGGACGCGGAACCGCGGCGAAGGTGCTGGAGGACCTGGGCTGGTACGTCGCCGACAACCTGCCGCCGGACCTGATCACCCGCATGGTGGACCTGGGCCTTGCGGCGGGGTCGCGGATCACCCAGTTGGCGGTCGTGATGGATGTCCGCTCGGCCGGTTTCACCGGGGATCTGGACTCGGTGCGCACCGAACTGGCCACCCGCGGCATCAATCCCCGGGTGCTCTTCATGGAGGCGGGCGACGACGTATTGATCCGCCGCTACGAGCACAATCGACGCAGTCACCCCCTGCAGGGCCAGCAGACCCTCACCGAGGGCATTGCGGCCGAACGGATCATGTTGGCGCCGGTGCGCGCGGTCGCCGACCTCGTCATCGACACCTCGGTGCTCAGCGTGCGTGAGTTGCGGGAGAGTATCGAGGAGATGTTCGGCGGCGACGCCGTAAGCGCCCCGACATCGATCACGGTGGAGTCGTTCGGATTCAAGTACGGCCTGCCGATGGACGCCGACATGGTCATGGACGTGCGATTCCTGCCCAACCCGCACTGGGTAGACGAACTGCGGCCGCACACCGGCCAGCATCCGGCCGTCCGCGACTACGTGTTGAACCAGCCGGGGGCCGATGAGTTCCTCGCGAGCTACCACCGGCTTTTGACCCTGGTGGTCGGCGGCTATCGACGAGAGGGAAAGCGATACATGACCCTGGCCATCGGGTGCACCGGCGGCAAACATCGCAGCGTCGCCATCGCCGAAGCCCTGGCGCGTCTGCTGGACACCGAGGACGACAACGACGAGCTGTCGGTACGGGTGCTGCATCGGGATCTGGGCCGCGAATGAGTTGCGCCGGCGACGATGCAGAACGGAGCTTGCGGAGCGATGAGGAGGGGCTGCGCCAGTGAGCGTTGAGCCCGTGCAGGGAAATCCGAGCATCGTCGCACTCGGAGGTGGGCACGGCCTGTACGCGACGTTGTCGGCTGCTCGCCGACTCACTCCGCACGTCACGGCGGTGGTCACCGTCGCCGACGACGGCGGCTCCTCCGGCAGGCTCCGCGGCGAGTTGGACGTGGTGCCCCCCGGCGATCTCCGGATGGCCTTGGCGGCGCTGGCCTCCGACACCCCGAACGGTCAGTTGTGGGCGACCATCCTGCAGCACCGATTCGGTGGCACCGGTGCGCTTGCCGGCCATCCGATCGGCAACCTGCTCCTGGCCGGCCTCAATGAGGTGCTCGCCGACCCCGTCGCGGCGCTCGACGAACTCGGCCGGATGCTGGGCGTCAAGGGCCGGGTGCTGCCGATGTGTCCGATCGCGCTGCAGATCGAGGCCGACGTCTCGGGTCTGGACGCCGACCCCCGACTGTTCCGGTTGATCCGCGGCCAGGTGGCGATCGCGACCACCCCGGGCAAGGTGCGACGGGTGCGGCTGCTGCCCGGTAACCCGCCGGCCACGCGCCAGGCGGTGGACGCGATCATGTCCGCTGACCTGGTGGTGCTCGGGCCGGGTTCGTGGTTCACCAGTGTGATCCCGCACGTGCTGGTGCCCGGACTGGCCTCAGCGCTGCAGAAGACCACCGCCCGCCGTGCCCTGGTGCTCAACCTGGTGGCCGAACCGGGGGAGACCGCTGGGTTTTCGGTGGAGCGGCACCTGCATGTGCTGGCGCAGCATGCACCCGGCTTCACGGTCGACCACATCATCATCGACGCGGGCCGGGTGCCCAGCGAGCGTGAGCGCGACCAGCTGCGGCGTGCCGCCACACTGTTCGGGGCCGAGGTTCAATTCGTCGACGTGGCCAGACCTGGTACACCTTTACATGACCCAGGAAAGTTGGCGGCGGCGCTGGACGGGGTTCGGAGCATCGACGCATCGACGTTGACCGTTCCGACTCCGGTCGCGACGCAGGCTCAGGGCGGGGGCCGGCAATCCGGCGTGAGTGGACCGAGTGCTCTCGGGCCGGGAGGTGACAAGGCGTGGCGATGACGGCCGAAGTCAAGGATGAGCTGAGCCGTCTCGTGGTCAGTTCGGTGAGTGCACGCCGTGCCGAGGTGGCGGCGCTGTTGCGGTTCGCCGGCGGGCTGCACATTGTGGCCGGCCGCGTGGTGGTCGAGGCGGAGGTGGACCTGGGCGTGATCGCCCGGCGGTTGCGCAAGGACATCTTCGATCTGTACGGCTACAACGCGATCGTGCACGTGCTGACGGCCAGCGGCATGCGCAAGAGCACCCGCTACGTGCTGCGGGTCACCAAGGACGGTGAGGCGCTGGCCCGACAGACCGGGTTGTTGGACCTGCGCGGGCGTCCGGTGCGCGGCCTGCCCGCCCAGGTTGTGGGCGGCAGTGTCGGTGACGCCGAAGCCGCCTGGCGTGGAGCGTTCCTGGCGCACGGCTCCCTGACCGAGCCGGGTCGCTCATCAGCACTGGAAGTCGGCTGCCCCGGGCCGGAGGCGGCCCTGGCGCTCGTCGGTGCGGCGCGCCGGCTCGGCGTCAGCGCCAAGGCACGCGAGGTCCGTGGCGCGGATCGGGTGGTGGTGCGCGACGGGGAGGCGATCGGCGCGCTGCTGACCCGAATGGGCGCCCAGGACACCCGGCTGGTCTGGGAGGAGCGCCGGATCCGTCGCGAGGTTCGGGCGACCGCCAACCGGCTGGCCAACTTCGACGACGCCAACCTGCGCCGATCCGCGCGTGCGGCCGTCGCGGCGGCGGCTCGGGTGGAACGCGCGCTGGCGATCCTTGGCGATACTGTGCCCGATCACCTGGCCACGGCAGGCAAGCTGCGCGTCGAACACCGGCAGGCTTCGCTCGAGGAGCTGGGCCGGCTGGCTGACCCCCCGATGACCAAGGACGCTGTGGCGGGCCGGATTCGGCGGCTGCTGTCCATGGCTGACCGCAAGGCCAAGCAGGACGGTATTCCCGACACCGAGTCCGCGGTCACCCCGGAACTGCTGGAAGACGCCTGACGGGCGATTTGCGGGCTAGACCTGCAGAACCGTTGGGGCGCAGCGATTAACGTGCTGCAGTGATCAATCGCCGATGTGATAATGCGGGCTGATGGCGGGTTGAAAATTGTCTTCGCTGATCACTGCGCACATCTGCCCGGCCGGAGAGTAGAAGCCGGGATTACCGTCGAAGCCGCCGGTGTAGTTCGCCTGCCACGACCAGCAACGTTGCCAGGTTCCGTCAGGGCGGATCGGTCCGTCACAGAACAGCGTGGCGTTCAAAAAGCCGCCTGATTCGCATCCGGGCTTGGGGTCGCCGGGGTAGGCGAGAGCGGCCGGTGCCGTGGACACCGCGGAGATGGCCGCAGCGGAGGCGGCCATGGCGGAGACGATCCCGATGATGCGATGCCTCATTCGCGCCGTTCTCCCTGTGGTTGTGACGTGTGGATCAGGTCATGATGCACCACGGCCGTACCGACCTATCCGAATGGCCGTCGTACGCCTGCTCCTACCGCTATAACAGAACGGGCACACGGCAAGGAGTGAGGACAGCATGGGGTTCATCAAACCGACGGTTCCCGATGCCGACCCCGAAACGTGGCGGGCCACGCCGTGGGCTACCCGGATCCAGGTCTGCAGCCGGCACTGGGCCGAAGAGGGCTTCGGGACCCCATCGGGGGT
This sequence comes from Mycolicibacter arupensis, assembly GCF_002086515.1. GTDB lineage: Bacteria > Actinomycetota > Actinomycetes > Mycobacteriales > Mycobacteriaceae > Mycobacterium > Mycobacterium arupense. The sequence goes on along the minus strand of NZ_MVHH01000004.1, from coordinate 66,923 downwards.
CTACCTGATCTATCTGCTCAAGATCGCGGCCTATGCCGTCGGCGCCGCCGCAGTCATCGCGTTGACTCCAGGGCTGGGCGGTCTTGGCCACATCGCCGACTGGTGGACACAGCCGATCGTCTATCAGAAGCTCGTCGTGTTCAGCCTGTTGTTCGAGATCCTGGGCCTGGGCTGCGGTTCGGGTCCACTGACGGCCCGATTCTGGCCGCCCATCGGTGGCGTCCTTTACTGGTTGCGGCCCAACACGATTCGCTTACCGCCCTGGCCCGGAAAAGTCCCGCTGACCCGCGGCGATACCCGCACCCTGATCGACATCGCGCTCTACGGCGCCGTGTTGGCCTCCGGTGTCTGGGTGCTGCTGTCGCCCGGGCAGGGTGAGCCTGGCCCCGTGGGCCTGCTCGACCCGGTGTTGGTGGTGCCGATGATCGTCGCCCTGGGTCTTCTGGGCCTGCGGGACAAGACGATCTTCCTGGCCGCCCGCGCCGAGCATTACGGACTGACCCTGCTGGTCTTCTTCTTTCCCTACGTCGATCAGATGGCCGCCTTCAAACTCATCATCCTCGGGCTGTGGTGGGGTGCGGCCACCTCAAAGCTCAACCACCACTTTCCTTATGTGGTGGCCGTGATGACGAGCAACAACGCACTGCTGCGCGCAAAGGTGTTCACCGGCCTCAAGCATCTGATGTACCGGGATCACGTGAACGATCTTCGGCCCACCCGGATCCCGCAGTTGATGGCTCACGTCGGCGGCACCACCGCCGAATTCGTCGTGCCGGCGCTGTTGGTGCTCGTCGCCGGCGATCAGCCGTGGCGGTGGTTCCTGATCGCCTTCATGGTGATCTTTCACCTCAACATCTTGTCCAACCTCCCCATGGGGGTCCCGCTGGAATGGAATGTCTTCTTTCTCTTCTCGCTGTTCTTCCTTTTCGGGAACCACCCCGAGGTCAGCGTCTTCGACCTGCGTTCACCGCTGCTGATCGCGATCTTGCTCGTCGGGCTGGTCGCCATCCCGGTGGCAGGAAATATGTTCCCGCAGCAGATTTCCTTCCTGCCGGCGATGCGTTACTACGCCGGAAACTGGGCCGCCAGCTTCTGGTGCTTCCGCACCGGAACCGAGGACACGGTGGAGACCAACGTGGTCAAGAGCTCGGCCCTGGTGATCAACCAATTGGCGAAGTTCTACGACCAGTCCACCGCCGACCTCGTCGCCGACAAAGTGCCGGGTGCCTTCCGGGCCATGCATCTGCAGGGGCGGGCCCTCAACGGCCTGCTGCCCCGAGCGCTCGACAACCCGGCCGACTACACCATCCGTGACGGCGAGATCATCGCGGGACCGCTGCTCGGATGGAACTTCGGCGAAGGTCACCTGCACAATGAACAGCTGCTCGCCGCCGTGCAGCGACGCTGCAACTTCGCCGAAGGTGATCTGCGGGTGATCGTGCTCGAAGGCCAACCCATTCACCGCAAAGAGCAGGCGTACCGGATTGTCGACGCCAAATCCGGGCTGATCGAAGCCGGATACGTGTCCGTGGCCGACCTGCTGAGCCGCCAGCCGTGGCCCGAACCCGGCGATGAGCTTCCCGTCCGCCGGACCCAGGGGCCTGTGGGCTCGGTCACGCACTAGATTTGTCGTGTCGGGATCTGTTACGCCCGGCTTCGCCGCGCCCGCAATCCCCGCTAGGCTGACGGCCGAATACAACCAGCAACTTCGTAACACGAGGAGAGACCAGTGACGGTCCGGGTAGGCGTGAACGGCTTCGGCCGCATCGGTCGGAACTTCTTCAGGGCATTGGATGCACAGAAAGCCCTGGGCAACAACACCGACATCGAGATCGTCGCGGTCAATGACCTCACCGACAACGCCAGCCTGGCGCACCTGCTGAAGTTCGACTCGATCCTGGGCCGCCTGCCGTATGACGTCAGCCTCGAGGGTGACGACACCATCGTCGTGGGCAACACCAAGATCAAGGCCCTCGCGGTCAAGGAAGGCCCGGCGGCCCTGCCCTGGGGCGACTTGGGCGTCGACGTCGTCGTCGAGTCCACCGGCATCTTCACCAACGCCGCCAAGGCCAAGGGGCACCTGGACGCCGGCGCCAAGAAGGTCATCATCTCCGCTCCGGCCACCGATGAGGACATCACCATCGTGCTGGGCGTCAACGACGACAAGTACGACGGCAGCCAGAACATCATCTCCAACGCCTCGTGCACCACGAACTGCCTGGGCCCGCTGGCCAAGGTGCTCAACGACGAGTTCGGCATCGTCAAGGGCCTGATGACCACCATCCACGCCTACACCCAGGACCAGAACCTGCAGGACGGCCCGCACAGCGACCTGCGTCGCGCCCGCGCCGCGGCCATCAACATCGTGCCCACCGGTACCGGTGCGGCCAAGGCGATCGGGCTGGTGCTGCCCGAGCTCAAGGGCAAGCTGGACGGCTACGCGCTGCGGGTGCCGATCCCCACCGGCTCGGTCACCGACCTGACCGCCGAGCTGAGCAAGTCGGCCTCGGTCGACGACATCAACGCCGCCATGAAGGCCGCCGCCGAGGGGCCGATGAAGGGCATCCTGAAGTACTACGACGCGCCGATCGTGTCGAGCGACATCGTCACCGACCCGCACTCGTCGCTGTACGACTCGGGGCTCACCAAGGTGATCGACAACCAGGCCAAGGTGGTCTCCTGGTACGACAACGAGTGGGGCTACTCCAACCGTCTGGTTGACCTGATCGCCCTCGTCGGCAAGTCGCTGTAACGCGATCGTGGCCGTCAAGTCAGTCCAAGACCTGATCGCCGAGGGCGTAACGGGGCGGGGCGTGCTGGTGCGCTCCGACCTCAACGTTCCGCTCGACGAGAACGGCACGATCACCGACGCGGGCCGGATCATCGCCTCGGTGCCGACCCTGCGCGCGCTGGTCGATGCCGGCGCCAAGGTCGTGGTGACCGCCCACCTGGGCCGCCCCAAGGACGGTCCGGACCCCAAACTGTCGCTGGCGCCGGTTGCGGCCGCGCTCAGCGAGCAGTTGGGTCGGCACGTCCAGCTGGCCGGTGATGTGGTCGGCACCGACGCCCTGGCCCGCGCCGAGGGGCTGACCGACGGTGACGTGCTGCTGCTGGAGAACATCCGTTTTGATGCGCGGGAGACCAGCAAGGACGACGGCCAGCGCCTGGCGCTGGCCCGAGCGCTGGCTGAGCTGGTCGCGGCGCCGGACGGTTCGCCGGGGGCCTTCGTCTCCGACGGATTCGGTGTGGTGCATCGCAAGCAGGCGTCCGTCTATGACATCGCCACGCTGTTGCCGTCGTACGCCGGGACCCTGGTCGCCGCCGAGATCACGGTGTTGCAGCAGCTGACCGAGTCCACCGAGCGGCCCTACGCCGTGGTGCTGGGCGGGTCCAAGGTCAGCGACAAGCTGGGCGTGATCAAGTCGCTGGCCACCAAGGCCGATTCGATCGTGATCGGCGGCGGGATGTGCTTCACCTTCCTGGCCGCCCAGGGCCTGCAGGTCGGCACCTCATTGCTGGAGGCCGACATGGTGGACACCTGCCGGCAGCTGCTCGATGACTACGCAGATGTGCTGCGCCTGCCGGTGGACATCGTGGTGGCCGACAAGTTCGACGCCGCCGCCACCGGCGAGGTCGTTGCCGCGGAGGCCATTCCGGACGGCAAGATGGGCCTCGATGTCGGCCCGGGTTCGGTGGATCGGTTTGCCGCGTTGCTGGGCAACGCCAAAACCATCTTCTGGAACGGGCCGATGGGCGTCTTCGAGTTCCCGGCTTTCGAGGCCGGCACCCGGGGTGTGGCCGAAGCTATCGCAGCAGCCACCGCCAAGGGAGCGTTCAGCGTGGTCGGCGGGGGCGACTCCGCCGCGGCGGTACGGGCGCTGGGTCTGCCGGAGGACGGCTTCTCGCACATCTCCACCGGCGGAGGTGCTTCGCTGGAATACCTTGAGGGCAAACCACTCCCGGGCCTGCAGGTCTTGGAAAACGGAGGACTGTCATGAGTCGCAAGCCGTTGATCGCCGGCAACTGGAAGATGAACCTCAACCATTTCGAGGCGATCGCTCTGGTGCAGAAGGTGGCTTTCGCGCTGCCGGACAAGTACTTCGACAAGGTCGACGTCACGGTCTTGCCGCCGTTCACCGACCTGCGCAGCGTGCAGACCCTGGTCGACGGCGACAAGCTCAGGCTCACGTTCGGTGCCCAGGACCTCTCGCAGCACGACGCGGGCGCCTACACCGGCGAGGTCAGCGGGGCGTTCCTGGCCAAGCTGGGCTGCACCTTTGTGGTCGTCGGGCACTCCGAGCGTCGCAGCTACCACGGTGAGGACGACGCGCTGGTCGCCGCGAAGGCCGCCGCCGCCCTCAAGCACGGCCTGACCCCGATCATCTGCATCGGTGAGCACCTTCAGATCCGAGAGGCCGGCGACCACGTCGAGTACTGCCTGGAGCAGTTGCGCGGTTCCCTGGCCGGGCTGAGCGCCGAGCAGATCGGTGCGAGCGTCATCGCCTACGAACCGGTGTGGGCCATCGGCACCGGCCGGGTGGCCGGTGCGGCCGACGCGCAGGAGGTCTGCGCGGCGGTGCGCAGCGAGCTGGGCAAGCTTGCCTCGCCCAAGATCGCCGACACCGTCCGGGTGCTCTACGGCGGCTCGGTGAATGCCAAGAACGTGGGCGAACTCATCGGCCAGCCCGATGTGGACGGTGGTCTGGTGGGCGGAGCCTCGCTCGATGGTGAGCAGTTCGCGATGCTGGCGGCGCTGGCCGCCGGCGGGCCCCTCCCTTGACCCGGCGCCGGAGCCGGCCTGAGACGAACGGTAGGGTAGCGGAATGATCTTGACGCTGCAGATTCTCTTGGTGATCACCAGCTTGCTGGTGATTCTGCTGGTGCTGCTGCACCGCGCCAAGGGCGGCGGCCTGTCGACGCTGTTCGGCGGCGGTGTGCAGTCCAGCCTGTCCGGTTCGACGGTGGTTGAGAAGAACCTGGACCGGCTGACCTACTTCGTGATCGCGATCTGGCTGACCTCGATCATCGCGGTGGGCCTGCTCATCAAATACGCCTGAGTCCGGGGGGCGGCAGCCAGCGCGCCGCGGCCCGACGGATCTGTCCGAGCGTCCAGACGTCAGCGCACCACCCGATTTCGCATGGCATTGAATACGCCGCGCACGGCGTTCTCGGTCGCCGTCAGGGGCGCCATCGCCGTCTCGCCGACTTCGACCAGGTAGTCGATCCGGCTGACGATCGCCTCCACCGGCTCGATCAGCGTGACCAGGCGACGAGCGAGATCATCCAAGCTGGACATGGTCTCCTCAAGGTGGTCCAGGCCGCCGCCCAGGCGTTCGATCGTCGCGTTGAGATGAGACAGTGAACTGTTGAGCTCGTTCATGGTGCCGCCCAGACCATCAAGGACATCTTCGAGCTGCCCGACCGTCACGTCGGCGTTCAGGGCCGCCTGAGCCAGCGTCTTGAGTCGCTTACGTTCCGTGCCGGATCCCGAGCTTCTGTCTGCCATAGCGCTCATTATGACGTGGCGGGCAGCAGCGATGCCGCCGCTTCGTCGAGCAACCAGACCGTCTGCTCACGCCCGATCGCTCCGGCGGCGGGCACCGCCACCGGGTCGGCACCTCCGACCGCGGCCGCTACCGCCTCGGCCTTGGCTTCCCCGGCCACCACCAGCCACACCTCGCGGGAGCGCTGAATCGCCGGCAGTGTCAGGGTGATGCGGCGCGGGGGCGGCTTCGGCGAGTCGTGGACCGGGAGCACCAGCCGTGCGGATTCGATGACCGCCGGGGTGTCCGGGAACAGCGAGTTGACATGGCCCTCGCCGCCCATGCCCAGCAGGTGCACGTCGAAGTCGGGCGTGCGCTCACCGGGTTCGGCATGATCGGCCAGGAGCTGCTCGTAGGCCAGCGCCGCCACGTCCAGATCATCGCCGAATGCGCCGTCGCTGGCGGCCATCGCGTAAATGTTGCCCGCCGGGATACCGACGTGGTCCAACAGCGCCTCTCGGGCCTGCTTCTCGTTGCGTTCAGCGTCGTCGCCAGGCACGAAGCGGTCGTCGCCGAAGTAGACGTGTACGCGTTCCCAGTCGATCCGTGCGGCATGTTCGCCGAGTCTGCGCAGCAGCCCGATGCCGGTTCCGCCGCCGGTCAGCACCAGCAGGGCACGGCCTCGGGCCGCGATGGCCGACTCGACGGCGTCCGCCAGCCGGTCACCGGCGGCGGCGACCAGGGCGTCCACGTCGGGGTAGGGCGCAACGATCACAGGTACTCCACTTCTTCGAGGCCGGCCAGCGCTGCGCCGTAGATGAGGTCGGGATCGAGTCTGCGCAGGTCTTCGGCCAGGCATTCGGCGGTGACCCGGCGGGGTAGCGGGACCAGGGCTTCGGGCTTGCCGGTGCGGCGCAAGGTGGCGGTCACACCCTCTTGCGGGCGGCTCAACGACACGGTCTCGCTGTCGCGAGTCAGCTCGATCTTGAGGTCGCCGACCGTGCGGCGGACCGGACCGTCGATGCGGCTGGCCAGCCAGCCCGCCAGCATGTCCAGGGCGGGTTCGGTCGCGAGGCCCGACACCACCGCCGAACGGATCGGCTCGAATGGCGGCTGATCCAGTGCCGAGGCGAGCAACGCCCGCCAGTAGGTGACCCGGCTCCACGACAGGTCGGTGTCGCCGGCGGTGTAGCCGTTTCGGCGGCTGGTGATCGCTGCCCGGGGATCGGGGGCGTTGGTGGCGTCGGTGATCCGCCGCAACGCCAATGCTCCGAGCGGGTCCGTGGCCGGCGATGCCGGCGCGGTGTCGGGCCACCACGCGACCACCGGGATATCGGGAAGCAGGAAGGGCACCACGACGGCGTCGGCGTGTTCGGCCAGCGGGCCGTGCAGCCGCAGCACCACGATCTCGCTGGCGCCGGCGTCGCCGAACATTCGCAGCTCGGCGTCCAGGCGGGCCTGTGGCGCCTCGGTATCGCCGGTGACCACCACGATCACCCGGCTCGGGTGTTCTTGGCTGGCGATATTGGCCGCGGCGACGGACTCGTCGAGCAGCGCGTCATTTCCGATCGCGATGATCAGGGTCAGGACCCGGCCCGTCGTCGCCGCACCCACCTGCTCGCGAATCGCGTCGAGCTTCTTGTTGATAGCGGTGGTAGTGGTGTCGGGAAGCTCGATGATCATGAGCGCCGCTCCTCCTCATCGCTCATCCTTCGCTCTGCATCGTCGGCGGCGCGGATCATCTAGGGCCTCCGCCATTCCCGACCGGATCGCGTGAGCATCTCGAACGACGACTTCGGGCCCCAGCTCCCGGCCACGTACGGCTCGGGCTGGCCGTGCTCGGCCCAGTTCTCGAGCACCGGATCGAGTATCTCCCAAGATAATTCGACCTCGGCATTGACCGGGAACAGTGACGGCTCACCCAGCAGCACATCCAGGATCAAGCGTTCGTAGGCCTCCGGGGAATCCTCGGAGAACGCCGATCCATAGGAGAAGTCCATGTTGACGTCGCGGACCTCCATCAGGTGACCGGGCACCTTGGATCCGAACCGCAGCGTGATTCCCTCGTCGGGCTGGACCCGGATGACGAGTGCGTTCTTGCCCAGCTCGTCGGTCATGGTGGCGTCGAACGGCAGGTGCGGCGCCCGCTTGAACACCAGCGCGATTTCGGTGACCCGCCGCCCCAGGCGCTTGCCGGTCCGCAGGTAGAACGGCACACCCGCCCAGCGTCGGGTGTCGACTTCCAAGGTGATCGCCGCAAACGTCTCGGTCCGCGAATCGTGGGCGAACCCGTCCTCGTCGAGCAGGCCCACGACGTGCTGGCCACCCTGCCATCCGGCGGCGTATTGGCCGCGGGAGGTGGTCTCATCCAACGGCTGGGCCAGTCGGGTGGCCGAGAGCACCTTGATCTTCTCGGCCTGCAATTCGGCGGGGGAGAAGCTCACCGGCTCCTCCATGGCGGTGAGCGCCAGCAGCTGCAGCAGGTGGTTCTGGATCACATCCCGGGCCGCCCCGATGCCGTCGTAATATCCGGCTCGCCCGCCCAGGCCGATGTCCTCGGCCATGGTGATCTGTACGTGGTCGACGTAGTGGGCGTTCCAGATCGGATCGAACAGCTGATTGGCAAAGCGCAGGGCCAGGATGTTCTGCACGGTCTCTTTGCCCAGGTAGTGGTCGATCCGGAACACCGACTCCTCCGGAAAAACGCTGTTGACCACGGAGTTGAGCTCGACAGCACTGGTCAGGTCATGGCCGAACGGCTTCTCGATCACCACCCGGCTCCAACGGCCGTCGCGCGGCCGGGCCAGCCCCGTCGAGTGCAGCTTCTCGCACACCACCGGGAAGGCCCCGGGCGGAATCGACAGGTAAAAGGCATGATTGCCGCCGGTACCGCGTTCGGTGTCGAGATCTTCGAGGGTCTTGGCCAGCCGGGCGAAGGCCTCGTCGTCATCGAAGGTGCCTGTCACAAAACGGAATCCGGCCGCCAGCCGATCCCACACCACCTGGCGAAACGGGGTCCGGGCATGTTCCTTGACGGCCTGGTAGACCACGTCGGCAAAGTCTTCGTCGGCCCAGTCCCGGCGGGCGAACCCGACCAGGGCAAACGTGGGCGGCAGCAGCCCACGGTTTGCTAAGTCGTAGATCGCCGGCATCAGCTTGCGCCTGGCCAGGTCTCCGGTGACCCCGAAGATCACCACGCCGCAGGGACCAGCGATACGGGGCAGGCGTTTGTCCCGCTTGTCGCGCAACGGATTGCGCCATTCCGTTGCGGCGTTGCGCGCTGCCCCGGCGCCGCCCATCAGATCACTTGGCCCCGTCGAGCTGCGCCGCGGTGGCCTCCAGCAGCTCACCCCAGGACGCTTCGAACTTCTCTACGCCTTCGGATTCCAACACGATGAAGACGTCGGTGACATCGATCCCCACCGCCTCGAGTTTCTCGAACACCTGCTCAGAGGCCGCCGCGGTCCCGGTGATGGTGTCGCCGGTGACCTCACCGTGGTCGGCCACCGCATCCAGCGTCGGCTCCGGCATGGTGTTGACGGTATGCGCCGCAACCAGTTCGGTGACATACAGGGTGTCGGGATAGTCCGGGTTCTTGACCCCGGTGGACGCCCACAGTGGGCGCTGTACCCGGGCGCCGTCGGCGGCCAGCGCGGCGAAGCGTTCACCGGTGAAGACCTCTTCGTAGGCGGCGTAGGCCAACCGGGCGTTGGCGAGGCCGGCCTTGCCGCGCAGGGCCAGCGCCTCGGCCGAGCCGATCTTCTCCAGCCGGGCGTCGATCTCGGTGTCCACCCGGGACACGAAGAATGAGGCCACCGAGTGAATCGTGGACAGGTCATGCCCGGCGGTCCTGGCCGCTTCCAGGCCAGCCAGGTAGGCGTCCATCACCTCGCGGTGCCGTTCGACCGAGAAGATCAGGGTGACGTTGACCGAAATCCCCTCAGCCAGAACCGCGCTGATCGCGGGCAGCCCCGCCTTGGTGGCCGGAATCTTGATGAACAGGTTGGGTCGGTCGACGATCTTCCACAGCTCGACGGCCTGGGCGACGGTCTTGTCGGTGTCGTGGGCAAGGCGCGGATCCACCTCGATCGAGACCCGCCCATCCACGCCGTCGGAGGCCTCCCACGCCGCAGCCAGCACGTCGCACGCGTTGCGCACGTCATCGGTGGTGACGGTGCGGATCACCGCGTCCACGTCGGCGCCACGAGCGGCAAGCTCGGCCAGCTGCTGGTCGTAGGCATGTCCCTTCTCCAGCGCCTTCTGGAAGATGGTCGGGTTGGTGGTCACCCCCACCACGCTGCGGGTGGCGACGAGTTCGACGAGGTTGCCCGAGGTCAGCCGGTCACGGGACAGGTCATCGAGCCATACCGACACGCCGGCGGCGGCCAGAGCGGCAAGCTTCGGATTCTGAGTCATGTTGCGCTCCTTCTCGATCGACCAGTCGACCGATGTCAGTTGTCCAGGGTTCTGATGGCCGCGGCGACGACGGCCTCCGCGGTCACGCCGAACTCGCGGAACAGCGTCTGGTAGTCGGCTGATTCGCCGTAGCGCTCGATCGACACGATCTCGCCGGTGTCGCCGACGATCTTGTGCCAGCACTGTGCGATGCCGGCTTCGACGGCAACTCGCGCCGACACCGAGGGCGGCAACACCGCGTCGCGGTAGTCGACCGGCTGAGATTCGAACCACTCCAGGCAGGTCATCGACACCACCCGAGCGGTGATGTCCTGGGCCGCCAAGATCTTCTGCGCTTCGACCGCGAGCTGCACCTCCGACCCGGTGGCGATCAGCACGACGTCGGGCTGATCGGTACCGGCGGCATCGAGACCACCGAGCACGTAGCCGCCGCGCGCGACACCCTCGGCATCGGTGCCCTCCAGGATCGGCACATTCTGCCGGGTCAGGATCAGCCCCACCGGGCCGCTGTCTGCGCCGCGAGCCAGCACGGTACGCCAGGCGTAGGCCGTCTCGTTGGCGTCGGCCGGACGCACCACCGAGAGCCGGGGGATGGCACGCAACGCCGCGAGGTGCTCGATGGGCTGGTGGGTGGGGCCGTCTTCACCCAGCCCGATCGAGTCGTGCGTCCACACGTAGATGGGGTCGATGTCCATCAGCGCGGCCAGCCGCACCGCCGGCCGCATGTAGTCCGAGAACTGCAGGAAGGTGCCGCCGTAGGCGCGGGTAGGTCCGTGCAAAACGATGCCGGACAGGATCGAACCCATGGCGTGCTCACGGATCCCGAAGTGCAGGGTACGGCCGTACGGGTCCGCGCTGTACTCGCCGGTGGAGATCGAGGTCGGGCCGAACGACTTCACCCCGTCCATGGTGGTGTTGTTGCTGCCCGCCAGATCGGCTGAGCCGCCCCACAACTCGGGAAGCTTCGCGCCCACGGCGTTGAGGACCTTGCCGGATGCCGCGCGGGTGGCGACGGCCTTGGAACCGGGCTCCCAGTGCGGCAGCTCGGCGTCCCAGCCCTGCGGCAGCTCACCGGCGAGCAAGCGGTCCAGCAGCGCTTTGCGCTGCGGCTCGCGGGCTGCCCACGCCTCGAACTGCTCCTGCCACTCGGCGTGGGCCTGCTTGCCTCGCGCCACCAGGGCGCGGGTGTGGGTGATCACGTCTTCGCGCACGTCGAACGCCTTCTCGGGATCGAAACCGAGCGCGGACTTGGTGGCTGCCACCTCGTCGGCGCCCAGCGCCGAGCCGTGGATGCCCCCGGTGTTCATCTTGCCGGGGGACGGGTAACCGATGATCGTGCGCAGCGAGATGAACGACGGCTTGTCGGTGACGGCCTTAGCCGCCGCAATCGCCTCCTCGATGCCGGTCACGTTCTCCCCGCCCTCGACCTCCTGGACATGCCAGCCGTAGGCGCGGTAGCGGGCCGCGGTGTCCTCGCTGAATGCGATCGCGGTGTCGTCTTCGATGGAAATCTTGTTGTGGTCGTAGAACACGATGAGGTTGCCCAGCTGCTGGACGCCGGCCAGCGAGGACGCCTCGCTGGTCACGCCCTCCTGAACGTCACCATCGGAGGCGATCACGTAGATGAAGTGGTCGAACGGGCTCTCGCCCGGCGCGGTGTCCGGGTCGAACAGGCCGCGCTCATAGCGCGCCGCCATCGCCATGCCGACCGCCGAGGCCAGACCCTGACCGAGCGGGCCGGTGGTGATCTCCACGGCCTTGGTGTGGCGGAACTCCGGGTGGCCCGGGGTCTTGGAGCCCCAGGTGCGCAGAGCTTCGATGTCGGCCAGCTCCAGCCCGAAACCACCCAGGTAGAGCTGGATGTAGAGGGTCAGGCTGGAGTGTCCGCAGGACAGCACGAAACGGTCGCGGCCCAGCCAGTCGGTGTCGGAGGGATCGTGGCGCATGACCCGCTGGAACAGCGTGTAAGCCAACGGCGCAAGGCTCATGGCGGTGCCCGGGTGGCCGTTGCCGACCTTCTGCACCGCGTCAGCGGCCAGGATCCGGGCGGTGTCGACCGCGACGGAGTCGATCTCGGCCCAGTCTGCCGGGTGGTGCGGGGCGGTAAGAGCGGAGATCTCTGCAGCAGTGGTCACGAACTTCAGGTCCTCATCTTCGGGATTGGGTCTTCACAACAGGCCGAGTTGCTTCTCTCACCCTAGTGCGGGCGAGCGCAGTGTTGCAGGTGCGGTCGCCGTGTGTATTGCGGAGCGAATTGACCCTGCGATTCGGACGACCTGGCCAGGCGGTCTACCATCGTCGGTAGTAGAAGCTGGCGTCGCAGCTGCCATCCTAGGAGTCATCACGTGAGTATTCGCGAGCGCGCGCAGCCGCGCCGAATACGCGCCGTGCGCAGCACGTTGTTGGCGTACCTGTCGCTGACCAAGCCCCGGATCATCGAGTTGCTGCTGGTCACGACCATTCCGGCGATGCTGTTGGCTGACCGCGGCACGGTGAATCCGCTGCTGATCTTCAACACGCTGATCGGCGGGATGCTGGCGGCTGCCAGCGCCAATGCGCTGAACTGCGTCGTCGACGCCGACATCGACAAGGTGATGAAGCGCACTGCGCTTCGCCCGCTGGCCCGCGAGGCGGTGCCGACCCGCAATGCCCTGGTGTTCAGCCTGGGGCTCGGTGTCGGCTCGTTCCTGTGGCTGTGGCGCACTACGTACTTGATCTCGGGCCTGCTGGCCGTGGCCACGATCGCGTTCTACGTGCTGGTCTATTCGATGATGCTCAAGCGCCGTACGTCCCAGAACGTGGTGTGGGGTGGGGCGGCCGGCTGCATGCCGGTGGTGATCGGCTGGTCGGCGGTCACCGGCACCATCGGCTGGCCCGCGGTGGTGATGTTCCTGGTGATCTTCTTCTGGACGCCGCCGCATACCTGGGCGCTGGCGATGCGTTACAAGGAGGACTACGCGGCGGCAGGGGTGCCCATGCTGCCGGTGGTCGCCAGCGAGCATGTGGTCACCCACCGGATCGTGGTCTACACCTGGGCGACCGTGCTGGCGACGCTGGCGCTGGTGCCTGCTGCGGGGTGGCTGTATGCGGCGGTCGCGGTCCTGGCCGGCGCCTGGTTCCTGGCCATGGCCCACCAGCTCTACGCGGGCGTGCGGCGTGGTGAGCCGATCAAGCCTCTGCGGTTGTTCCTGCAGTCGAACAACTATCTGGCGCTGGTCTTCTGCGCGCTGGCAGTCGACTCAGCGATCGGGCTGCCCACCCTCTTCTAGGCTCTTGTCCTAGGGACTTCGGCTCCACTCGAACCGGGTTGTCGCACCCGCCGCGAACGCTGCGTCGATGCGGGCCGTCATCCGCTCCGGCATGTCGGGCAGTGCAGTGCGCGCACACCACCGCGCAGCCGTGCTCTCGTCGTCGGCGGGATAGGGCTCTCCCGCCACCCAGCGCAGAACAAAGACGTGGTCGAGGTATTGCGCCTGGTCGCCGTTGACGTGCGTCACCGGTGCGGTGACGTGGACCCAGGCCAGCCGGACGGGAATCGCGGTCACACCGGTCTCTTCGGCCACCTCCCGCACGGCGGCGTCCGCCGGCTCCTCGCCGGGGTCCACGATTCCGGTCACGGGTGCCCAGACGCCGTTGTCGGCCCTTTTGACCAGCAGCACTTCATCGTCGCGGATCACCACCGCCGTCACCCCGATCAGCCAGAGCGGCGCATGGCCGATGTGGGTGCGGAGCTCGACGATGAACGGCGGGGTCGGCATGTGAACGATGGTGCCAGCTGGGCATCGGCTTCACAGCAGCGACGCAGGCAATAGGGGGCTTGCGCATCTGGTGCCGGTGGGCGCACGCGGTCTTCAATTTTCGATAATGAAAACCATATTCATTAACTGGTCGGTTGGTGGCCCGTGACCGTACCGACTCCGTTCTGGATGGCATCGCCACCGGAGGTGCACTCGGCACTGCTGAGCGCCGGGGCGGGGCCGGGTCCGCTGCTGGCTGCCGGGGCCGCCTGGGCGGCGTTGGGTACGGAATACGCCGACGCTGCCTCCGAACTCATGGCGACCTTGGGGGCCGTTCGGGCCGGCGCATGGCGGGGCCCCAGCGCGGAGGCATATGTGGCGGCCCACATGCCCTACGTGGCCTGGCTGAATCGAACCGCAGCCGACAGCGCCACGACGGCCGCCCGTTTCGAGGCAGCCGCCGCGGCCTACCTCGGCGCGCTGGCCACCATGCCGACGATGGCGGAGCTGGCCGCCAATCACATCGCCCACGACGTGCTGGCGGCGACCAACTTCTTTGGGGTCAACACGATTCCGCTGGCGCTCAACGAGGCCGACTACGTGCGGATGTGGGTTCAGGCCGCGACAACGATGGCGACCTATCAGGCCGTGGCCGGAGCCGCGGTGTCCTCGGCGCCGCAGGCCGCGTCGGCACCGCAGATCCTCAAAGCCGATGCGCAGCCCGCAGCTGCCGACGAGGGCACCGACCCCACCGTCAACGACCCCCTGGATCACTTGGTCGCCAAGATTCTGCAGACCGTCAGCAACGGTCAGATCAACTGGGACCCCGCCCACGCGATGATGAACGGCATTGCCTACGACGAGTACGTCGATCCCAATCAGCCGATGTTCTGGCTGGTGCGGGCCTTGGAACTGTGGGAGGACTTTCAGCAGCTCGGCGTGAATTTCCAGCAGAATCCCGCGCTGGGATTCCAGTATCTGGTCCAGCTGGCGGAGTTCGACTGGCCGACACACCTCGCCGAGATTGGCTCATGGCTGGCCCAATCGCCCCAGTTGTTCGCCGCTGCGCTCGGCGTGCTGGTCGCCCCGGTGGGCGCGGTGGGAGGTGTGGCCGGACTGGCCGGCGTGGCCGGTCCACCGCAGCCGCTTGCTCCGCTGCCGCTGGATGTGACGCCCGATGCCTTTGCCGGCGTTGGATCGTCGCCGGCGGGAGCCCCGACACCGGCGATTCCCTCCTCGTCCGCCCCGGCGCCTGCCGCTGCGCCGGCCCCGGCGGGCGTCGGCGGGACCGTCCCGCCCGCTGCGCCGCCTCCGCCGGGAGCCGCGCCCTTCTTCCCGCCGTATCTGCTCGGCCCGCCCGGCATCGGTTCCGGCTCCGGCATGTCCGCCCGAGCGGCCGCGTCCCGCAGGGCCTGCGAGCCGCGGGGTTCTGCGGCCGCGGCCTCGGCGGGCGCCGCGGAGGGAGAACGGCGGCGGGCCCGTCGCCGGCGGCGCGCCGCGATGCGCCGGCCCGGTAACGCTGTCATGGACCTCACCGTCGAGGTGAGCCCGCAATGGGAGGATCCGGTTCCGGCGGACGTGACGGCGTCGCCCCAGCGGGCCGGCGGGTTCGCCGGGGCCGGGGTCCGCACCGGCAGTCCGGCCGCGGGGCTGACGGTCCTGCTCGGTGGTGCAATGGACGACGGGCCGCGCTTGCCCTTGCTGCCCGCCGGTCTGGCCGACACGACGAAATAGGCAGAGTTCGTCTAGCCGAAATAACGGATTCGCTAGAGTGAATCCTCGTGTTCGGCCCGGTGTGGATGGCGTCTGCGCCCGAGGTGCATGCGGCCCTGCTCAGTGCGGGCCCCGGCCCCGGGCCGCTGCTCAGCGCCGCGGGGGCATGGACGTCGTTGAGCGCGGCCTACGCGGACACCGCGGCGGATCTGACCGCGCTCTTGGCTTCGGAGTCCGGGGTGTGGCGGGGCGTTGCGGGCGAGCAATATCAGGCGGCGCACCTGCCGTACCTGGCGTGGCTGCACCGCGCCGCAGCGGACAGCGCCCGGATGGCGCTGCTGCACGAGCAGGCGGCCGCGGCCTATAGCGCCGCGGTGGCGGCGATGCCGACGCTGCCGGAGCTGGCCGCCAACCACGCCACCCACGGCACACTGGTGGCGACCAACTTCTTCGGGATCAACACCATTCCGATCGCCCTCAACGAGGCCGACTACTTCCGGATGTGGATGCAGGCCGCCACCACCATGGCGCTCTATCAGGCGGCCTGTGAGGCGTCGATGGCGGCGACCCCCGCTGCCACCGCGGCGGCACCGATCCAGAGATCGGCATCGGCCACCTCACCGTGGACGCCCGAACCGATCACCGAGAATCCACTGCAGTGGCTACTGGACTACCTGGAGCCGATTCTGAAAAGCCTTGGCATAGAAACAGGACGCCCGGGACTCGATCCCATCACCAACGGCGTGACGACCGCCGTGGCGGACTTCCTGCGGAACTTCGGGATCAATTGGGACCCGGCCGCGAAGGCGATCAACGGCATCGGTTACGAGTTCTACGCCGATGCCACCAAACCGATCTGGTACCTCGCGCGCACTCTGGAGCTCTACCAGGACTTCTTGATGATCACCCAGGACCCAAGCCAGATCGTCCCGGCGCTGCAGTACTTCGCGGCACTGGTGCTGTTCGACTGGCCCACCCACATCGCCCAGTTGTTGCAGGCGGTAAGCCAGCCCGCGGCGATGGCCGCCGCAGCGGGTGCGGTGGTGGCACCTGTCGGGGGCCTGTCGGGACTCGCCGGCCTGGCCGGTCTGCCGCAGCCGGTGCCGGTGGGCGGCGCCGTGCCGGTGACTCCCGCCGTCGTCGCCGATGTGCCCGCTGTCGCGGTCGGCTCGGCGGTGGCGGCTGCACCGCCACCACCGGCGCCTCCGCCCGCTGCCGCCCCGGCCGGTGCGGCAGCGGCACCGCCGGCTCCAGCGCCGCCGGCGCCCGTGCCCGCCGGTCCGCCACTGTTTCCCTACCTGATCGGGGGCGGGCCCCGGATCGACTACGGATCAGGTCTTGGCGCTCACGCTTCCGCGGCGGACAGCGCCAAGCGCAAGACTCCCACCCCCGAGACCGGCTCGGTCGCGGCGGCCGCAGAATCCCGCCGGGCCAATCGTCTCCGGCGACGCCACACCAGAGCGGGTCACGCTGACGCCGTGATGGATCTGACCATCGAGGTGACCCCCGACTGGGAACCGGCACCGGTATCGGATCGCGGCGCGGGGAACCTGGGGCGCTCGGCACGCGCACCGAGCGCCCGGACCCGCGTCACCGGGCTCACCCGGTTGGAAGGGACGGAATTCGCCGACGGCCCCCGGATGCCGCTGCTGCCCGACGGCTGGGACGCCGACCGCGGGGTCGGTTAAGCCTCGAGCACGATCGAGCCGACGGTGCGGCGGCCCTGCAGGTCGCGATGGGCCTGGGCCGCGTCGGCGAGCCGATAGCGCCGGCTGACCGTCACCTCGAGCGTGCCGCTCTCGACAGCGGCGAAGAGTTCGCCCGTCCTCCAAGAGAACTCCTCGGCCGTCCGGGTGAAGTGGGCGAGGTTGGGCCGGGTCAGGTACACCGATCCGGCGGCGTTGAGGCGCTGCGGATCCACCGGCGGCACCGGGCCGCTGGCCGCGCCGAACAGTGCCAGCGTGCCCCGCACGGCCAGGCTGGCCAGGCTTGCGTCGAATGTGGTGGCGCCGACGCCGTCATACACCGCGGCCACCCCGACGCCCCCGGTCAGCTCCCGGATGCGGGCGCCGAACTCGACCGCGGCGGCGTCACCCGAGCCGGGGTAGTCGAGTACCGCCACGGCCCCGGCCTGCCGCGACAGCTCCGCCTTGGCCGGACTCGACACGGTGGTGACCACCCGGGCTCCCAGCGCGGTGGCCCATTGAGTCAGGATCAGGCCCACCCCGCCGGCTCCGGCATGCAGCAACACGGTGTCTCCGGGTTGCACCGCGTACACCGACGTGATGAGGTAGTGCGCCGTCAGGCCTTTCAGCAGCGCGGCCGCGGCCACACCGGCGTCAACCCCGGCCGGGATCGGCGCCGCCAAAGCCGCTGGCGCTGTGCAGTATTCGGCGTAGGCGCCGGTGGCCGCAGCCGTCACCACACGATCGCCGACGCCGAGCGTGCTCACACCCGCGCCGACCTCGGCCACGGTTCCGGCAGCCTCGCTGCCGACCACGAAGGGCAATGCGGCCGGATAGATCCCCGAGCGGAAGTAGGTGTCGATGTAGTTGACCCCGACGGCCTCGACTCGGATCAACACCTCGCCGGGGCCGGGGGAGGGCTGCGGCCTGTCGACGTAGGTCAAGACTTCGGGGCCACCGGTCGCGGCCACTTCCACGGCGTGCATGGTGACTATCATCTCCGACTATGAGGTCTGCATGAAGCTGGCCCGGCCCGAGATCTTCCATCCGCGCATCGTCCTGGCGGTCGATCCGCGGGGCGGTCGGCACGACGGCTCCGGTTCCGGCGGTGACGCCGGGCTGGTCGCGGCGCTGCGTCAGCGCGGGCTGCACGCCCGTCAACTGCCCTGGGACCACCCCGACACCCTGGCGGCGGATCTGGTGATTCTGCGGACCGCCGGGGGCGCCCCGCGGCGGCACGCCGAGTTCCTGGACTGGACGACGCGGGTGACTCATCTACTCAATCCCCCGGAAGTGGTGGCCTGGAACGCCGACCGCCGCTACCTGGCAGACCTGCAGTGCGACGGCGTGCCGACGTATGCCGGCGAATCGCCGCGTGACGTCACCGCGCTGGTGTTCTTCGGCGCCGGCCGCTCGCACGCATTCGGTGCCGCGGGTTGCGATCCGGACTTCGAGCTGTGGGACATCGGGCGTGCCGCGCTGCGGGCTGCCGCGGAGCGTCTGAGCATCCGGATCGAGGAACTGCTCTACGCCCGTGCGGACGTCGCCGGTGGCGCGGCGGACGCGCGCCTGGTCAGTTTGGATCTGATCGCCCCGCAATGGGGTTTTGACGAGCTCGACGCCGAGCAGCGGGACCGGGCGCAGCGGCGGTTCGCCGTCGAGGTCGGCGCGGCCCTAGAGCGACTCGGGCTGGGCCCGCTCGCGCAGCGACGCCCATAGCGCCGCGGTCGCTCCGGTGACCAGCACGGCACCGGCCACGTGCAGGGTGACCAGCACGGCAGGCACCCCGGTGAAGTACTGGACGACGCCGATCAGCCCCTGAGCCAGGGCCAGGACGATCACCGCCGTCAGACGGCGGATCACCGGAGCGGCCGCCCGCACCGCCGCCAGCCCGAAGGCCAGTCCCACCAACAGCCCGAGGAATCCGATCAGCAGGGACTCGTGCAGGTGGGCCAGGGTGGACACCTCCACCTTGAGGCGGGCCACCGTGCGGGCCGCGCTCTTGTCGCCGGCGTGCGGTCCCGCGGCGGTCACCAGGGTTCCGGTGACCAATACCGCGGCCAATACGGCGGCGCACAGCGCGGTCAGCCAGCGCAACGCTGCCGGGGCCCGCTGGATCACCACGGCCGAGGCGTCATCGGGCTGGCCGACCTTGGCGAAGAACTGCACGGCCAGCCAGACCATCAGCATCGAGACCAGCAGGTGAACGGCCACCGTCCACCAGGCCAGCCCGGTGCGTACCGTGATCCCGCCGATCACCGCCTGCGCCACGGTGGAGCCGGGCATCAGCCAGGCATACACCAGCACCTCGGTGCGCCGCCGCGCCCGAATAACGGCCAGCACGGCCAGTGCGGCGGTGATCACCACTGCGAAAGTCACCATGCGATTGCCGAATTCGATGGCCTGATGGATCCGCGGCACCTCCGACACCGCGACCGGGACGTAACTGCCCGGGAAGCACTGCGGCCAGGTAGGGCACCCCAGACCTGAGGCGGTCACGCGCACGATCGCTCCGGTGACCGAGATGAATCCCTGCGTGAACACCACCGCAGCGGCCAGCCATCGCTGGGTGCGCAGGCCCGGTTCTGGGAGCAGGTCGACCAGGCGCATCAGGAACCGTCCCACGGGCTGATCGTAGAGGATCGCTAACTACATCCCGTAGTAGGTCAGCTGAACCGGAACCACCGCACCGCGCCGATGGCGGCCACCACGCCCCACCCGCACACCACCGCGATGCCGAACCAGTCGAGCGACACGCTCAGCGCCTGCGCCAGCGCCTCGGTGAGCGCGCCGGAGGGCGTCAGTCGGGCCAGCCAGCGCACCGTTTCCGGCACCAGATCGGTCTCCACCGTCAGGGCCGAGAACCCTCCGAAGACGAACCACAGCAGATTGGCGCCGGCCAGCACGATCTCGGCGCGCAGGCTACCGCCGAGCAACAGGCCCAGCGCGGCGAAACAGGCGGTTCCCAGCGCGATGATCACCGCGCCCAGCCCCAGTCCGGCCACCGTCGGCCGCCAGCCCAAGGCGATGCCGATCGCTCCCAACACCACCGACTGCAACAGCACCACGGTGGCCACCGACAACGACTTTCCGGCGATCACACCCCACACCGGCAGTGCCGTGGCGCCCAGGCGCTTGAGTGCCCCATAACGCCGATCGAACGCCACGGCGATGGCTTGGCCGGTGAACGCGGTGGCGATCACCGCCAGTGACATGATCACCGGCAGCACCGTGGTCGCGCGTTCGGCATGGCCCTCCCCGAAGGGGCCGAGCGGCAGCACTGTCAGCCCGATCAGGAGGGTGATCGGGATGAACATCGTCAGCAACAGTTGCTCGCCGTTGCGCAGCAGCAGGGTCAGCTCCAACCGATACTGCGCGGCCAGCATCGCCGGCACACTGGCCGGACGCGGATCGGGGGTGAAGGTGCCGGGTGCGAACACCTGCTGAGCACTCATGGGCGTAGCTCCCGTCCGGTCAGCTCCAAGAACACGTCCTCGAGGCTGCGCTGTTCCACCCGCAGTTGGGTGGCCAAGACGTCCAGGTGGGCACACCAGGAGGTGACCGTCGCCAGCACCTGCGGATTCACTGCCCCCTCGACGAGATATTCGCCGGGCAGTACCTCGCTGGCCCGATATCCCTCCGGCAACGCCGTGACCAGCAGCGACAGATCCAATCGGGGCGGCGCGGTGAAACGCAACTGTCCCTGCGCCCCGCTGCGGGTCAATTCCGCCGGCGTGCCGGCCGCCACCACGGCGCCATGGTCGATGATCAGCAGCCGATCGGCCAATTCTTCGGCCTCGCGCAAATGGTGGGTGGTGAGTACCACCGTCACGCCGTCGCGGCGCAACGCATCGATCATCTCCCACACCAGCAGGCGCGCGTGCGCGTCCATGCCGGCGGTGGGCTCGTCGAGGAACACCAGCTCCGGGCGGCCGACCAGTGCGCAGGCCAAGGCGAGTCGTTGCTGTTGGCCTCCAGAGAGCCGCCGGTAGGTGGTGCGCGCCGCTTCGGTCAGGCCGAGGGTCTCCAGCAGCCACTGCGGGTCCAGCGGGTTCGCCGAGTACGAGGCCACCAGTTTGAGCATCTCGCCCGCGCGGGCGGCCGGATAGCCACCGCCGCCCTGCAGCATCACGCCGATGCGTTCCCGCAGCCGATCGTTGTCGGCGACCGGGTCCAGGCCGAGGACCTCGATGGTGCCGGCGTCGGGGCGTACGAAGCCTTCGCACATCTCGACCGTCGTCGTCTTACCGGCACCATTGGGGCCCAGGAGGGCGAACACCTCGGCGGTCTGTACCTCGAAATCAAGGCCGGCGACTGCGTCGACCGCCGATGGACCGGTGCCGTAACGCTTGCGCACCCCGCACAAACGCACCGCGACAGCTGAGTTCACGGGGAATCAGCGTAAGCGTCGGTGGTGGCGGCCGCTCGGGGGGTGGCTTCCTGGGCGGGCAGATCGCCCGTCGCGCCCTCGGAGGCCCGGGGCAACGCGCGCCACGGCAGCCGCCGATAGGTCAGCAGGAACAGGCCCAGCACCACGACGGCACTGGCCAGGGTCGCGTCCACGATCTGGAAGAGGGCGAAACGGTCGCCGTTGGCCGTCGGTCCGAAGATGCCCACCACCAGGGTCACCCCGATCACCGCGATCCGGAATTGGGGGCGGGTGGCCCACGCGGCCAGCGGGATGATCGCCCACAGCAGGTACCAGGGCTGAACCACCGGGAACAGCAGGACCGTGATTCCCAGTGCGACCCCGAGCCCGCCGACCGGGTGTAGCCGGCCCTGGAACACCACCAGCAGCAGCCAGACCACCAGCACCGCGATGATCAGCACGCCGATCGCGCGGGTCAGCGACAGCACCGCGGTGGTGTGGTCGCCCAACCCCAGCAGGATCCCGACCTGGCCGGTGCCGAGCGCGATCAGGGTCGGAGGCGACATCCAGCTGCGCACCACGTTGGCGGTCCCCAGCGTGAAGACCCAGCCGAAGCCCAGTCCGCTGGCCCAGCCGATCACACCGGTCACCGCTGCCGCCAGTGCCGACATGCTGGTGCCGGCCAGCAGGAAGGCCCGCAGGTCGCCGCCCCAGCGCCAGCCCAGGGCCATCGCCACGAAGCCCAGGGCCAGCAGTGACGGCAGCTTGACCTGCGAGGACATCGTGATCAATACCGCGCCGGCCAGCAGTTCGGCCAGTGGCGCCCAGTCACTCCAGGTCGGGTGGTCCCGTAGCGAGGGCACCAGGGGCCGGGCGGCGGTGATCCCGCGCAGGGCGAACTCGGTGCCGGTCAGCATCAGGCCGAGCATCAGCGCCTCGTTGTGGATGCCGGCGACCAGGTGCATCAGCAGCAGCGGGTTGGCCGCACCCAACCACAGGGCGCTGACCTCGGCGACTCCGCAGCGGGCCGCCAGCCGCGGTACCGCCCACACGATCAAACCGACCCCGAGCAGCACCACCACCCGGTGGCACAGCACCGCGGTGACGATGTTCTCGCCGGTCAAGGCCGATATTCCGCGCCCGATCCACAGGAACAGGGGGCCATAGGGCGCCGGCGTCTCGCGCCAGAGACTGGGAACCGAGAGGGTGAAGACGTGATCGAGGCCCAAGGCCGGTGCCGGCCCCACCCGATAGGGGTCTAGGCCCAGCCGGGAGATCTGGCTCTGCGCCAAGTAGGAGTAGACGTCCTTGCTGTACATCGGAGGGGCCACCAGCAGCGGCAACATCCACAGCAGCAGCGTGCGATCCAGCTGGCTGCGGGACATCCGTCGCCGTCCCAGGGCGAACCGTCCCAGCATCAGCCAGGCCAGCGCCATCATCACCGCGCCCGTGGTGGTCATGGTCAAGGCCACCGTGGACAGCCGCGACGGCAGGTTCAGCAGCCGGACTCCGAAGGTCGGATCCTGCACCACCGGCCGCGCCCCGGCCCCGAGCGCGCCGATCGCCATCAGCACCGTTCCGGTGGCCCCGAACAGCCGAGTGCGCCGCAATGCGACCAGTTCAGCGGTATTCAGTGGGGAGCCGACGGTGCGCTCATCGCCGTGCAGGTGCGCGATCGATGTGCTCAGCGAATGCCGGCGAGGGGACATCCCAGCAGCGTAACGGCCCCTCGGCGACGGCCGGGGCCGCTGGGGCCTGCGCCGGATGTGATCAGCGCAACGGCGCAACCCGCCTGAACTGAGGTAACCCTTTCTAGACCGAGCCCGGGAATTGCGTCACACTGGTGTTGTGAAAATCGAGGCCGAGGGGCAGGCCGCTACCGAAACCGCCGGGCAGGGTCCCGGCGGTGCGGTTACCGAAGGTGCCTCGCCGGCGACGGACGCCGCCAGCGGCCACGACACGCGTCACGCGGTGGTACGCCTGCTGATGGAGTCCGGCTCGATCACGGCAGGGGAGATCGGCGCCCGATTGGGATTGTCGGCCGCCGGGGTGCGTCGCCACCTCGACGCCCTGATCGAGATGGGTGATGCCGAAGCGCATGCGGCGGCGTCCTGGCAGCAGGTGGGGCGGGGGCGTCCGGCGAAGCGGTTCCAGCTCACCGAAGCGGGCCGCGGCAAGCTTGGTCACCGCTACGACGACCTCGCGGTTGCGGCAATACGCCAACTGCACGTGATCGGCGGTGAGGATGCGGTGGCCGACTTCGCGCGTCAGCGCATCGATGTCATCTTGAACAACGTTGCCGCGGCTTCGGCCGACGGCGACTTGGAGGCCACCGCGGAACGCATTGCCGGTGCGCTGTCCGAGGCCGGCTACGCCGCCACCACCGCACGGGTGGAGGGGGGCGTTCCGGGAGTGCAGATCCTGCAGCACCACTGCCCGATCGCCAACGTCGCCAAGGAGTTCCCGGAGCTGTGCCAGGCCGAGCAGGAGGCGATGGCAGCGGTGCTGGGCACCCACGTACAGCGGTTGGCGACTATCGCCGACGGCGGCTACGTCTGCACCACCCATGTGCCACTGACCAACCGAGCCGGGAAGGCCGGCGCCGTCACCAGGAAGCATTAGCAGTATCGACCGATCTTCGGCGCACACACTGCACCGAAGCCATCACGAACACCGAAGGAGCGTCACCATGACACTCACGCCGGAGGCCACCGAAGCAACCGCGGAGCCGACCCAGGACGAGACGATCGCGTCGCTGGGCCGGTACGAATTCGGGTGGGCGGACAGCGACGCCGCCGGTGCGGCCGCCCAGCGGGGTATCTCCGAGGAGGTCGTGCGCGACATCTCCGCGAAGAAGAACGAGCCGGAGTGGATGCTGCAGGCCCGGCTGCGGGCGTACCGGACGTTCCTGAAGAAGCCGATGCCCAACTGGGGCTCGGACCTGACCGGGATCGACTTCGACAACATCAAGTACTTCGTGCGGTCCACCGAGAAGCAGGCCCAGACCTGGGACGACCTGCCCGACGACATCCGCAACACCTATGACCGCCTGGGTATCCCCGAAGCCGAGAAGCAGCGCTACATCGGTGGTGTGGCGGCTCAGTACGAGTCCGAAGTCGTCTACCACAAGATCCGTGAAGACCTTGAGGCGCAAGGCGTCATCTTCCTCGACACCGACACCGCGCTCAAGGAGCACGAGGAGCTGTTCCGCGAGTACTTCGGCACGGTGATCCCCGCCGGAGACAACAAGTTCTCCGCGCTCAACACCGCCGTGTGGAGCGGGGGATCGTTCATCTATGTGCCCAAGGGAGTCCATGTCGACATCCCGCTGCAGGCCTACTTCCGGATCAACACCGAGAACATGGGCCAGTTCGAGCGCACGCTGATGATCATCGACGAAGACGCCTACGTGCACTACATCGAGGGCTGTACCGCACCGGTGTACACCTCGGACTCGCTGCACTCGGCGGTGGTGGAGATCGTGGTCAAGCCGGGCGGTCGCTGCCGCTACACCACCATCCAGAACTGGTCGGTGAACGTCTACAACCTGGTGACCAAGCGCGCCCGGGCTGAGGCCGGCGCCACCATGGAATGGGTCGACGGCAACATCGGCTCCAAGGTCACCATGAAGTACCCGGCGGTCTGGATGACCGGCGAACACGCCAAGGGCGAGGTGCTCTCGGTCGCCTTCGCCGGCGAGGACCAGCACCAGGACACCGGCGCCAAGATGCTGCACCTGGCGCCCAACACGTCCAGCAACATCGTGTCCAAGTCGGTGTCGCGCGGTGGCGGCCGGTCTTCCTACCGGGGCCTGGTGGAGATCCACAAGGGCGCACACGGAGCCAAGTCGAGCGTGAAATGCGATGCGCTGCTGGTCGACAACGTCAGCCGCAGCGACACCTATCCCTACGTCGACATCCGGGAAGACGACGTCACCGTCGGCAACGAGGCCACCGTGTCCAAGGTCAGCGAGAACCAGTTGTTCTACCTGATGAGCCGGGGCCTGACCGAAGACGAGGCGATGGCGATGGTGGTGCGTGGGTTCATCGAGCCGATCGCCAAGGAACTGCCGATGGAATACGCGCTCGAACTCAACAAGCTGATTCAGCTGCAGATGGAAGGCTCGGTGGGCTAGGTGACGAGCTCCATCGCGGGTACCAACCTGACCAACGCGGCCGAAGGCTTCCACAAGGGGATGCAGTTCACGTCATTCGATGTGGACGCCTTCGAGGTGCCACACGGTCGTGACGAAGCCTGGCGGTTCACCCCGCTGCGCAGGCTGCGTGGCCTACACGACGGTTCGGCTGTGGCCGACGGGGTCGCCGGCATCGAGGTGGACGGTCCGGAGAGCGTTCGGTCCGAGACGGTCCCGCGCGACGACGATCGCCTGGGCGCCGCAGGCGTTCCCGCCGACCGTGTCGCAGCCCAGGCGTACTCGGCATTCGGCAGTGCGACCGTGGTGACCGTGCCCAAGGGCGCCGAGATCGCCGAGCCGATCACGATCACCGTGACCGGTCCCGGTGCGGGCACCACGGCCTACGGCCATCTGCAGCTGCGCGCCGAGGAATTGTCGCGCGCCACCGTCGTGATCGATGTCCGCGGCGGCGGGACCTACGCCGACAACGTCGAATTCGTCGTCGGTGACGGGGCTGCGCTGACCGTGGTGTGGATCGCCGACGGGGAGCAGGATTTGGTCCACGTCACCAGCCACCATGCGGCGCTGGGCAAGGACGCGGTGTTGCGCCACACCGCGGTGCAGTTGGGCGGGGATCTGGTGCGGCTGACCGGCCGGGTCCGATTCGACGGCCCGGGTGGCGACGCCGAGATGCTCGGTCTGTACTTCGCCGACGCCGGTCAGCACCTCGAATCGCGTCTGCTGGTCGACCACGCCCGGCCGCACTGCCGGTCGAACGTGCTCTACAAGGGCGCGCTGCAGGGTGATCCCGAGTCGGGACTGCCCGACGCCCACACCGTCTGGGTCGGCGACGTGCTGATCCGCGCTACCGGCATCGGCACCGACACCTTTGAAGTGAACCGCAACCTGGTGCTGGCCGACGGCGCCCGGGCCGACTCGATCCCCAACCTGGAGATCGAGACCGGGGAGATCGTGCAGGCCGGACACGCCAGCGCCACCGGCCGATTCGACGATCTCCAGCTGTTCTACCTACAGGCGCGTGGCATCCCCGAAGACCAGGCCCGGCGCCTGATCGTGCGCGGCTTCTTCGGCGAGATCATCGCCAAGATCCCCGTCGAGGCCGTACGGGAGCGCCTCACCGAGGCCGTCGAGCGTGAACTCGCGGTCACCGAGACCACCTAAATCCGAACGCATCATCGAAGGACACGAATCAGCAATGAGCACATTGGAAATCAAGGGCCTGCATGTCAGTGTGACGCCCGCCGGAGACGACGGCACCGCCGACATCCCGATCCTGCACGGGGTCGACCTGACGGTGAACTCCGGTGAGACACATGCCCTGATGGGTCCGAACGGTTCCGGAAAGTCGACGCTGTCCTACGCGATCGCTGGGCACCCCAAGTACACGGTGACGTCCGGGTCGATCACCCTCGACGGCGAAGACGTGCTGGCGATGAGCGTCGACGAGCGCGCCCGCGCGGGTCTGTTCCTGGCGATGCAGTACCCCGTCGAGGTGCCCGGTGTGTCGATGTCGAACTTCCTGCGCACCGCGGTCACCGCGGTGCGCGGTGAGGCACCGAAGCTGCGCACCTGGATCAAGGAGCAGCGGGAGGCTTTCGCCGAGTTGGGCATCGACTCCGGGTTCGCCGAACGCAACGTCAACGAGGGCTTCTCCGGTGGGGAGAAAAAGCGTCACGAGATCCTGCAACTGAGCCTGCTCAAGCCGAAGATCGCGATTCTCGATGAGACCGACTCCGGCCTGGACGTCGACGCCCTGCGCGTGGTCAGCGAGGGCGTGAACCGCTACCAGGAGACGCAGAACGGTGGCGTGCTGGTGATCACCCACTACACCCGGATCCTGCGCTACATCCAGCCGCAGTTCGTGCACGTCTTCGCCGGTGGACGAATCGTGGAGTCCGGCGGACCGGAACTCGCCGATGAGCTCGAAGCGAACGGCTACGAGCGTTTCACCGAGCAGGCGGCAGCGGCGGGGGCCTGAGATGACGCTCTCGGTCAGTCGTCCGGCGGCACCGGACATCGACGCGATTCGGGCGGACTTCCCGATCCTGCATCGTGTCATGCGCGGCGGCAGCCGGCTGGCCTACCTCGACTCCGGGGCCACCTCGCAGCGACCCCTGCCGGTGCTCGATGCCGAGCGGGATTTTGTGCTGAACTCCAACGGCGCAGTACACCGCGGAGCGCACCAGCTGATGGAGGAGGCCACCGACGCCTACGAGGACGGCCGTTCGGCGATCGCTCGGTTCGTCGGCGCCGATCCGGACGAGCTGGTGTTCACCAAGAATGCCACCGAGTCGCTCAACCTGGTGTCTTATGTGCTGGGCGACAGCCGCTTTGAAGCGGCGGTGGGCCCGGGAGACGTGATCGTCACCACCGAACTGGAACACCACGCCAACCTGATCCCGTGGCAGGAGTTGGCGCGACGTACCGGTGCGACGTTGCGGTGGTACACGGCGACACCAGACGGACGTATCGACCTGGATTCACTGGACCTCGATGAGCGGGTCAAAGTCGTTGCGTTCACCCACCACTCGAATGTGACCGGAGCGCTGGCCCCGGTCGCCGAGCTGGTGTCACGGGCCCGCGCGGTCGGTGCGCTCACCGTGCTGGACGCCTGCCAATCGGTTCCCCATCAACCGGTGGACTTCCACGCTCTGGAAGTTGACTTCGCCGCGTTCTCCGGCCACAAGATGCTGGGTCCGCATGGGATCGGTGTGCTGTACGGCAGGCGGGAGCTGTTGGCGGCGTTGCCCCCGTTCCTCACCGGCGGATCGATGATCGAGACGGTCACGATGACCTCGAGCACCTATGCCGCTGCGCCGCAACGTTTTGAGGCGGGCACACCGATGACCTCCCAGGTGGTGGGGCTGGCGGCGGCAGCGCGCTACCTCGACGCCATCGGTATGGAGGCGGTAGCCGCGCACGAACACGCGCTGGTGGCCGCGGCTTTGGAGGGGCTGTCCGCCATCCCCGGCGTGCACATCATCGGACCGACCACGATGCTCGACCGCGGTTCGCCGGTGTCCTTCGTGATCGACGGAGTGCACGCGCACGATGTCGGCCAGGTGCTCGACGACGACGGTGTCGCGGTCCGGGTGGGCCACCACTGCGCCATGCCGTTGCACCGCAAGTTCAATGTGGCCGCCACCGCGCGCGCGTCGTTCGCGGTCTACAACACCGGTGAAGAGGTGGAGCGCCTGTTGGCCGGCGTTCGCCGCGCCGTCGAATTCTTCTCGGGAGCGTGAGCGGTGCGTCTTGAGCAGTTCTACCAAGAGGTGATCCTCGACCACTACAAGCATCCGCAGCATCGTGGTCTGCGCGAGCCGTACGGTGCGCAGGTACATCACGTGAACCCCACCTGCGGCGACGAACTCACCCTGCGCGTGGCGCTGTCGCCCGACGGCGCGCACATCGCCGATGTCTCCTATGACGGTCAGGGTTGCTCGATCTCGCAGGCGGCGACATCGGTGCTGGCCTCCCAGGTGATCGGGCAGACCGTGCCGCAGGCGAGTGCGACCTTCGACGCATTCCACGAGATGGTGTCCTCCCGTGGCACCGTGGAAGGCGATGAAGAGGTCCTCGGTGACGGCGTCGCCTTCGCCGGGGTGGCCAAGTATCCGGCGCGGGTCAAGTGCGCGCTGCTGGGCTGGATGGCCTTCAAGGATGCTCTGGCGCAGGCACTTACCAAGGCACAAGATCAGACGTTGGCATCCGTCAGTGTCTCGACCCAGGAGGTGAACCGATGAGCGAATTGGGACCGGACGAGCTGCTCGCCGAACTGGAGGAATCGATGCACGACGTCATCGACCCCGAGATCGGCATCAACGTCGTGGACCTGGGCCTGATGTATGACCTGTCGGTCCGCCAGGACGACGACGGTTCGGTAGCGGTCGTGACCATGACGCTCACCTCGCCGGCCTGCCCGCTGCAGGACATGATCGTCGAGCAGATCCAGAACGCCACGGTGGGCACCGGTTTGGTCAAGAAGGCTGACGTCAACTGGGTGTGGGAACCGGCCTGGGGTCCGGACAAGATCACCGATGAGGGCCGCGAGATGATGCGCGCAGTCGGCTTCACGGTCTGACCGTGGCGGCATCGGTGTTCTGGCTCTGCCGGACCTGCGGTGTCGAACACGCAGCGACGCCGCAGGTGTGCGCGATCTGCGCCGACGATCGGCAATGGGTGCCGCCCGATGGCCAGCATTGGGCCACACTGGACGGATTGATCGCCGAGGGCATGCAGTCCTACGCCTTTGAACTGGAACCCGGGCTGATCGGGATCGGCAGCAATCCTCCGCTCGGGATCGGTCAACTGGGGAAGCTGCTCTCCACCTCCGCCGGCACCGTGCTGTGGGATCCTTCGGGCTTCCTCGACGACGCCGCAGTGTCTGCGGTGCTCGAGCATGGCCCGGTGCTCGGGGTTGTCGCCAGTCATCCGCACATGTTCGGCGCCCAGGTGGAGTGGAGCCGGCGTCTCGGTGGGGTGGCGGTGTATGTCAACGCCGCCGACAAGCAGTGGGTGATGCGGCCGGACCCGGCAATCACATACTGGTCGGGACGGCTCGAGCTGGCTCCGGAGCTGACGGTGGTCCAAGTGGGCGGCCACTTTCCGGGCAGTTCCGTCGCCTGCTGGCATGCCGGCGCCGGTGGCCGCGGTGTGCTGCTGGTGGGCGACACCATCTTCCCGAACCCCGACCGGAGCACCGTGGCGTTCTTACGCAGTTATCCGAACCGCATTCCGCTGTCGGCCGCCGTCGTCCAGCGGATGGCGGGCACCCTCGGGGAGCTGCGCTTCGATCGCATCTACGGACTACACACCAACGCCATCGACTCCGATGCCGCGGCCGCCGTCCGGTTCTCGGCGGATCGCCATGCGGCGTGGGTGCGCGGCGACTACGACCACCTCACCTGATCCGCGGGCCCGATCAGCCTCAAAAGACTCGTCGCACCGATTGCGACTGACACAGAGCGGACACCGTGACTACGAACAGACGACGCTTCATGGCCGGGGTGGCCGCCGCGGCGGCAGGAACGGCAGTGGGGGGACTGTCCGCGTGCGGATCGCGGCCCCGGGGCGCCGACGTCATCTTCATCGGCGGCCCGGTGGTGACGGTGGCACCCGGTGCCCCGGAGGCCGAAGCGCTGGCGGTCGCCGACCGTCGGATCACTGCGGTCGGCACCGCCGAGGACGTGCTGCGGCTGCGGGGCGCGGAGACCACCGTGGTGGATCTGCGCGGGCGCGCGCTGCTGCCGGCATTCGTCGAGCCCCACGGGCATCCGTTCGAGATGGGCTCCACCTTGGCTCCGCCGGCCATCGACGTGCGCCCGTTCACGGTGCCCACCGCCGGCGGGGTGTTCGCCAAGCTGACCGAGGCGGTGGCGGACACCCCCAAGGGGCAGCCGATCCTGCTGAACGGGGTTGACCCACTGCTGCAGACCGGACTGCAGCCCTTCAGCGCCGCCGAGCTGTCGCGGCTGGCCCCGGACAACCCGGTGGTGATCATCGCCAACAGCGGGCACGCCGCCTACGGCAACACCGCCGCCTTCACCGCCGCCGGTATCACCAAGACCACCCCCGACCCGGCGGGTGCGCGCTATCTGCACGGGCCCGACGGCCAGCTGACCGGCGAGGTGCGCGAGGCCGCGGCGGTGATGGCGCTGGTCGCGCCTTTCTCCGGCGCGATCACGGCCAATGCCGGCGACAACCTGCGCTGGGCTTACGCCCAGCTTGCCCGGGCCGGAATCGCCACCGCCACCGAACATTCCTACGAAGCACGGACGCAATCCGAGGTGTTCGGAAACCTCGCCCAGCAGGCCGACTGCGCCGTGCGGGTGCGTGCCTACGAGATCGGCACCGCAGACCTGGCCGCCGACCCGAAGAATGTGCGCGGCAAGAGAGCTCGCGCCGACGTGCTGTTCGACAAGATCGGCATGAAGGTGTGGGCGGACGGTTCGCCCTGGCAGGGCAACATTTTCACCACCTTCCCGTATCTGACCAACGCCACCACTGCCGGCATGGGGCTGGGCCCTGATCACCGCGGACGAATGAACTACTCGCCCCGGCAGATCCAGGAGCTGATCAAGGCGTTCGTCGACCAGCATTGGCAGGTCTCCTGCCACGTCCACGGTGATGCCGCCATCGACGTGGTGCTGGACGCGTTCAAACAGGCGCGCACGCCGCCGGCGTTGCGGCCCCGGATCGAACACGTCGGGGCCATGCGACCCGACCAGTTCTACCGGGCCGCGCGGCTGGGAGTCACCCCGAGCATGTTCGTCGAGCACCTCTATTTTTGGGGAGATGCGCTGGTGGACAAGCTGTTCGGTCCCGAGCACGGCTCGCACTGGATGTCGGCGCGGTCCGCCCTGGACGCTGGTCTGCACCTGTCGTTCCACAATGACGGCACCGTTACCCCGCCCAGCCCCCTCGGCAACATCGCCACCGCGGTGAACCGGACCGCCAAGGGCAGTGGCCGGGTGCTGGCCCCCGAGCAGCGCATCAGCGTGGATGCGGCGATCAAGGCACAGACCCTCGATGCGGCCTGGCAACTGCGGCTGGACACCGAGATCGGCAGCCTGGAACCCGGCAAGTACGCCGACCTGGTGGTGCTGTCACACAACCCGCGCCGTGTCCCGCCGGCCGAGCTGCGTGACGTGGCCGTCGAGGCCACCTACCTGATGGGCCGGCAGACCTACGGCAAGGTGCTGGGGTAGGGTCGGCCGCTACGCCGGAGGTTCGGGGCAACCGCCGTTGCCGGCCCACACGGTGACCCGGCTGGCCTGCAGCACGCCCTCGGCGTCGGTGGTCCCGCCGGCGGCGAGACACTTGCCGGCACTGATCGACGGGGCGCTGACGGTGATCATCCGGCGGTAGTGGGTGTCGTCGTTGACGGTGACCGTGGTCGGGCCGTTGGGGCCGGCGACGGTGAGGGTGTCACCGGCGACCGATTCGACGACACCGCGCACACCATGGTGCGGCTTGGCCGGTGCCGGATTGTCGGCCGACGAAGCCGGCGGCTGTGGGCACTGACCGTCCACGGTGGTGGTGATCGCCACGAACTTCGCGGTGATGGCGCCGCCCTCGGCCGCAGTGCTGTCGCGCCCGGCGCCGGCCTTGATGCAGGTACCGGCGGTGATCTCGCCGCGCTGGGCTGGCACCGACTCGAACACGCGGGTGCTCTCGGTCAGTTCGACCGTGGCGGTGCCGGCCGGGCGGGCGACCTCGACGGTGTTGCCGGAGACCGAGGAGACCGAACCCATCACGTGGTCACCCTGCGCGTGTGCCAGCGCGGGGAAAATCCATGCGGTGGTTCCGGTTAGCGCAAAAGCTGCGAGAGCGGTGCGACAACGGGCAGACATCAAAATGCTCCAATCGTGGACCGCGCGGGTGCGGCTGTCCTGGTTACGTCATATCACCGTCGGCGGTGCGGCTGTCCACCACCTTGCTCTGAGCTGTGTGTGGGCTGTGTATGCGCCGGCGGTCTGGATTTCCTCACGGTTCGGAGGTTCCAGAATTGCCGCGATGTCTCGGCGGGCGGAAGGGAAAAGTGGTTTGCCAGTGCTCCAACGCGGGCATACCCAACGAGTACGACCCACGAATCAGACCATCACCACCAGGTCGTGGCTGACTTGGGCATCGCCAGAAAGTCGGGTAACCGCAATGATTTCCCTCGGAGTCATCCTCATCGTTCTTGGGCTTGTCCTGCCCGCCCTTGTCCCTGCCTTCGCCTACGCGAACGTCTTGTTCTCCATCGGCGTGGTCCTCTTGATTGTCGGCCTGATCCTGATGTTCGCCGGGAGAGCGGGCCACGCGATCGGCGGTCGTCGCCACTACTACTAGCAACGGCGGGGCCGCCGGAAGTTGGTCGCTGCTGCCCGCCGCTCACGGCACAATCTCTAACCTCCTGCACCCGGAAACGGCGGGCAGGTTGACGGCAACGCCGACGGCGCAGTCGTAACACGGTCGGCTGCAGTGTGCAGTTGACCACCAAATTGAAGGGACTACTCCCCATGGGAATCGTCGACAAGGCCAAAAATGCCGCGCAGAACGCGAGCGGCAAAGTCAAGGAACAAGCCGGAAAGGTCACCGGTGACAAGGACACCGAGGCTGAAGGCAAGAAGGATCAGCTGAAGGCCAACGTCAAGAAGACCGGTGAGAACATCAAGGACACGTTCCGCTGACCGCTGCCGTGAGAGGGAGTCGCCGCCGAGCCACGGCGGCGACTTCCGTTCCCGGCCAGATCAGCGCGGTGTGCAGCCGGGAACACCGCGGGACAACTGAGCGTTGACCCGGTCATGGCAACTCAAGACCTGACCGCAGCGAAATTCGAAGAGACCATCGCCGACAACGACATCGTGCTGGTCGACTTCTGGGCGTCCTGGTGCGGGCCGTGCCGGGCGTTCGCACCGACCTTCGCGTCCGTCTCCGAAAAGCACCCGGACGTGGTGTTCGCCAAGGTCGACACCGAGGCCGAACAACAGTTGGCCGCTGCCGCCCAGATCCGCTCCATTCCCACGCTGATGGCGTTCAAGAAGGGCACCCTGGTGTTCAACCAGCCTGGTGCGTTACCCGCCGCGGCTCTGGAGAATCTGGTCCAGCAGGTCAAGGACCTCGACGTGGAGGCCGCACTGGCCGAGCAGGCCGCACAGGGCAAGCCCGAACAGCTCTGATCACCGGCACGCGATAGCGTGCATCGGTGCCTTCTGAATCCGAGTTCGTCCTTGTCGAGCGGCCGCGTCCACACGTCGCCCTGATCACGCTGAATCGTCCGGAGCGGATGAACTCCATGGCATTCGACGTCATGGTTCCGCTG
Organism: Mycolicibacter arupensis; assembly: GCF_002086515.1. Classification (GTDB taxonomy): domain Bacteria; phylum Actinomycetota; class Actinomycetes; order Mycobacteriales; family Mycobacteriaceae; genus Mycobacterium; species Mycobacterium arupense. The sequence continues at coordinate 32,558 of NZ_MVHH01000004.1, read as the reverse complement.
CGCGACATGCTGGCCGAAATCAGCTACGACAACTCGGTGCGGGTGGTGGTGCTGACCGGGGCGGGCCGGGGATTCTCCTCGGGCGCCGACCACAAGTCCGCGGGCTCGGTGCCGCACGTCGCGGGCCTGACCCGGCCCACGTTCGGACTGCGGTCCATGGAACTGCTCGACGACATCATCCTGGGGCTTCGGCGCCTGCACCAGCCGGTGATCGCCGCGGTCAACGGGGCGGCGATCGGCGGTGGCCTGTGCCTGGCACTGGCGGCCGACATCAGGGTCGCCGCGTCGGGTGCCTACTTCCGGGCGGCCGGCATCAACAATGGGTTGACCGCCAGCGAACTGGGTCTGAGTTATCTGCTGCCGCGGGCGATCGGGTCGTCGCGGGCCTTCGAGATCATGCTCACCGGCCGCGACGTCGATGCCGCCGAGGCCGAGCGAATCGGCCTGGTCTCGCGCGTGGTGGAGCAGCCGGACCTGCTGGAGACCTGCTTCGACATGGCCGAGCGGATCGCCGGTTTCTCTCGGCCGGGGGCCGAATTGACCAAGCGGACGCTCTGGAGCGGACTCGACGCCGGTAGTCTGGAGGGGCATATGCAGGCCGAGGGGCTCGGACAGCTCTACGTGCGCCTGCTGACCAGCAACTTCGAGGAAGCCGTCGCTGCGCGCGCCGAGAAGCGCCCACCGGTCTTCACCGACGATAAGTAGCTCGAACACGACAGGAGTACGCGCGCGTGATTACCGCAACGGGCCTGGAGGTCCGCGCCGGAGCGCGCACCCTGCTCGACTCGGTGGACTCGGTCCTGCGCGTGCAGCCGGGGGATCGGATCGGTCTGGTGGGCCGCAACGGCGCGGGCAAGACCACCACGCTGCGCATCCTGGCCGGTGAGGGTGAGCCCTACGCCGGCACCATCACCCGCACCGGCGAGGTCGGGTATCTGCCGCAGGACCCCCGGGAAGGCAATCTCGACGTCTTGGCCCGTGACCGGGTGCTTTCGGCCCGCGGGCTGGACACCATCCTGGCCGACCTGGAGAAGCAGCAGGTGCGGATGGCCGAGGTCGTCGACGAGGCCGAGCGCGACCGTGCCATCCGCCGCTACGGTCAGCTCGAAGAGCGATTCTCCGCCCTGGGCGGCTACGCCGCCGAGAGTGAGGCGGGCCGGATCTGCACCAGTCTTGGGCTGCCGGACCGCGTGCTGACCCAGCCGTTGCGGACCCTGTCCGGTGGCCAGCGCCGCCGTGTGGAGCTGGCTCGGATCCTGTTCGCCGCAGGCGAGGGCGGCGCGGGCGGTGCGGGTTCGGGCACCACGCTGCTGCTCGACGAGCCGACCAACCACCTCGACGCGGACTCCATCGGCTGGCTGCGTGACTTCCTGAAAAACCACAACGGGGGACTGGTGTTGATCAGTCACGACGTGGACCTGTTGGCCGACGTGGTCAACCGGGTGTGGTTCCTCGACGCGGTGCGCGGTGAGGCCGACGTCTACAACATGGGCTGGCAGAAGTACCTTGACGCCCGAGCCACCGATGAGCAGCGGCGGCGCCGCGAGCGGGCCAACGCCGAACGCAAAGCCGGAGCGCTGCGCGCGCAAGCCGCAAAGATGGGCGCCAAGGCGACTAAAGCCGTTGCGGCGCAGAACATGTTGCGCCGCGCTGAGCGGATGATGGCCGAACTCGACGACGAGCGGGCGGCCGACAAGGTCGCCAAAATCAAGTTCCCGACACCATCGGCCTGCGGGAAGACCCCGCTGATGGCGTCGGGGCTGACCAAAATGTACGGCTCGCTGGAGATCTTCACCGGTGTCGACCTGGCCATCGACCGGGGATCGCGGGTGGTGGTGCTGGGACTGAACGGCGCCGGCAAGACCACCCTGCTGCGACTGCTCGCCGGCGTCGAAACCCCCGACGCAGGTCAACTGGAGCCCGGCCACGGGTGCAAGATCGGCTATTTCGCCCAGGAGCACGACACCATCGACAACGCGGCCAGCGTGTGGGAGAACATTCGGCACGCGGCCCCCGACACCTCCGAGCAGGATCTGCGGGGCCTGTTGGGTGCGTTCATGTTCACCGGGCCGCAGCTGGAGCAGCCGGCCGGGACACTGTCCGGTGGCGAGAAGACCCGACTGGCGCTGGCGGGGTTGGTGGCGTCCACCGCGAACGTGCTGCTGCTTGACGAGCCCACCAACAACCTGGACCCGGCCTCGCGGGAGCAGGTGCTCGACGCGCTGCGCAGCTACGCGGGTGCGGTGGTGCTGGTCACCCACGACCCGGGCGCGGCCGAGGCACTCGACCCGCAGCGCGTGGTGCTGCTGCCCGACGGCACCGAGGATCATTGGTCGGCGGACTACCGCGATCTGATCGAGCTCGCCTAGCGGGCCAGCGGCATTTCCCTCAAAGTCGCCCGGTTGGGGCGGCGCCTTCCTACGCTGAACCCGTCAAGGCGGCGAGGGATGGTGAGGGACGTGGCAACGACGGCGAAACTCAAGAAGCAGCGCGATCGGCAGCTGGTCGAGTTGCGCACCGCCTACGAGGGCGGAGCGAGTATCCGAACCCTGGCGGCATCGACGGGACGCTCTTACGGGTCGGTGCACAGCATGCTGCGGGAGTCCGGTGCGGCGATGCGCAGCCGCGGTGGCCCCAACCACCGCGCGCGATCGCTCTAGCGCGCGTGGGAGCACGTCGCCGAACGTGCACTCAGGACGAGATTTCGCCGAGAAACCCGATCTGAATGCACGCTCGGTGCAGAAACCGGCCTAGCCGCGAAATCAGCTGTGCCGCACCGAGTCTTCAACCAGGTCGAGGACCGCGGAGAGCCGCTCCGGGTCCTCGCCGGATGCCAGTCGCGCGATCAGGCCGTCGAGCACCAGATCCAGATAGCAGTGCAGCACGTCCGCCGCGACATCGTTGCGCAGCCGGCCAGCCTGCTTCTGGCGGCGCAGCCGATCGGTAGTCGCAGCGGCCAATTCGGCTGATCGCTCCGCCCAGCCACGGCTGAACTCCGGGTCGTGGCGCAGTTTGCGGGCGATCTCCAGCCGGGTCGCCAGCCAGTCGAACTGTTCGGGCGCGGCCAGCATGTCCCGCATCACGGCGATCAGGCCCTCACGTGAGGTCAGGTCAGCCATCCGCTCGGCGTCCTCGCGGGCCAACTCGAAGAACAGGGTGTCCTTGTCGCGGAAGTGATGGAAGATCGCCCCGCGCGACAAGCCCACCGTCTGTTCGAGTCGCCGCACCGTCGCCTGGTCGTAGCCGTAGGCGGCGAAGCACCGCCGTGCGCCATCGAGGATCTGACGGCGCCGGGCCGCCAGGTGATCCTCGCTGACCCTGGGCATCAGGTGATCGCCGTCTACGCGGTCGTAGCGGACTTCAGCATGTTGCGCAGCACGTACTGCAGGATGCCGCCGTTGCGGTAGTAGTCGGCCTCGCCGGGTGTGTCGATGCGCACCACGGCGTCGAAGGTGACCTTCTCGCCGGTCTCTTTGGTGGCGGTGACCTTGACCGTCTTGGGCGTCTTGCCGGCATTGAGTTCTTCGATACCGACGATGTCAAAGGTCTCGGTGCCGTCCAGGCCCAGCGACTGGGCGCTCTCGCCGACCGGGAACTGCAGCGGGATCACGCCCATGCCGATCAGGTTCGAGCGGTGGATGCGCTCGAACGACTCGGTGATGACCGCCTTCACGCCCAGCAGCGTGGTGCCCTTGGCCGCCCAGTCACGCGACGAGCCGGAGCCGTACTCCTTGCCGCCGAGCACCACCAGCGGAATGCCGGCCTTCTGGTAGTTCACGCAGGCGTTGTAGATGAACTCCTTGGGGCCACCCTCCTGGGTGAAGTCCCGGGTGTAGCCACCCTGGGTGCCCTCCAGTCCGATGGTGTCGAGCACCCGGTTCTGCAGCCGGATGTTGGCGAAGGTGCCGCGGACCATGACCTCGTGGTTGCCGCGACGGCTACCGAGGGAGTTGTAGTCCTTGCGCTCCACGCCGTGGGAGTCCAGGTAGTCCGCGGCGGGGGTGCCGGGCTTGATCGGGCCGGCCGGGCTGATGTGGTCGGTGGTCACCGAGTCGCCCAGCAGGGCCATCACCCGGGCGCCCTTGATGTCCGAGACCGGCTCGGGCTCCAGACCCATGCCGTCGAAGTACGGCGCCTTGCGCACGTAGGTCGACGCCTCGTCCCAGGCGAAGGTGTCGCCGTCCGGGGTGGGCAGGTTGCGCCAGTTCTCGTCACCGGCGAACACGTCGGCGTAGGACTTACGGAACATGTCCTGACTGATCGCGGACTTGATGGTGTCGTCGATCTCCTGTGCCGACGGCCAGATGTCGCGCAGGAAAACGTCGTTGCCGTCCGAGTCCTTACCCAGCGAGTCGGTCTCGAAGTCGAAGTCCATGGTGCCGGCCAAGGCATAGGCGATCACCAGCGGCGGGCTGGCCAGGTAGTTCATCTTGACGTCGGGGGAGATGCGGCCCTCGAAGTTGCGGTTGCCCGACAGCACTGCGGTGACGGTCAGGTCTTGCTCATTGACCGCCTTGGAGATCTCCTCGGGCAGCGGGCCGGTGTTGCCGATACAGGTGGTGCAGCCATAACCGCCCAGGTAGAAGCCGAGCTTCTCCAAGTAGGGCCACAGGCCGGCCTTCTCGTAGTAGTCGGTGACGACCTGGCTGCCCGGTGCCATGTTGGTCTTGACCCATGGCTTGGACGACAGGCCCTTCTCGACGGCGTTGCGGGCCAGCAGGGCCGCACCGATCATCACCGACGGGTTGGAGGTGTTGGTGCAGGAGGTGATACCCGCGACCGCGACTGCACCGTGGTCGAGAATGAACTCGCCGCGCTCGCCCTTGACCCGCACCGGCTTGCTCGGCCGGCCCTCGGCGCCGTTGGCGGCGGACTGCACGTCCACGGCACCATCGTCGGCGAAGGACAGCGAGACCGGGTCGGAGGCCGGGAAGGATTCCTCGATGGCTTCATCGAGTTTGGTCTCCGGCGTCGGGTGCTGCTCTTCGACGTAGTTGTGGATGTCCTTGCGGAAAGCGATCTTGCTCTCCGACAACAGGATTCGGTCCTGCGGGCGCTTGGGACCGGCGATCGAGGGGACCACCGTGGACAGGTCCAGCTCCAAGTACTCGGAGAAGACCGGCTCGCGGTCGGGGTTGTGCCACATGCCCTGAACCTTGGCGTAGGCCTCAACGAGCGCAAGCTGCTCGTCGGTGCGGCCCGTCAGGCGCAGGTAGTTGATGGTCTCTTCATCGATCGGGAAGATCGCGCAGGTGGAGCCGAACTCCGGGCTCATGTTGCCCAGGGTGGCGCGGTTGGCCAGCGGTACCTCGGCGACGCCCTTGCCATAGAACTCGACGAACTTGCCCACCACGCCGTGCTTGCGCAGCATCTCGGTGACGGTCAGCACCACGTCGGTGGCGGTGACGCCCGGCTCAATCTCGCCGGTCAGCTTGAAGCCGACGACGCGGGGGATCAGCATCGATACCGGCTGACCCAGCATGGCCGCTTCGGCTTCGATACCGCCGACGCCCCAGCCCAGCACGCCCAGGCCGTTCTGCATGGTGGTGTGGCTGTCGGTGCCCACGCAGGTGTCGGGGTACGCCTGCCCGTCGCGCACCATGACAGTGCGGGCCAGGTATTCGATGTTGACCTGGTGGACGATGCCGGTGCCGGGCGGAACGACCTTAAAGTCGTCGAAAGCGCCCTGGCCCCAACGCAGGAACTGGTAACGCTCGGCGTTGCGCTCGTACTCCAGGGCGACGTTGCGCTCGAAGGCGTCCGAGGTGCCGAACACGTCGAGGATCACGGAGTGGTCGATGACCATTTCGGCGGGAGAGAGCGGGTTGACCTTGTTCGGGTCGCCGCCCAGGGCGGTGACGGCCTCACGCATGGTGGCCAGGTCCACCACGCAGGGCACGCCGGTGAAGTCCTGCATGATCACGCGGGCCGGGGTGAACTGAATCTCGATGCTGGGCTCGGCGGCCGGGTCCCAGTTGGCGATCGCGTTGATGTGGTCTCGGGTGATGTTGGCGCCGTCTTCGGTGCGCAGCAGGTTCTCGGCCAGAACCTTGAGGCTGTAGGGGAGTTTCTCGGTGCCGGGAACGGCATCGAGGCGGTAGATCTGATATTCCGCGTCACCGACCGTGAGGGTGTCGCGGGCTCCGAACGAATTCACCGAATCTTTGCTGCTCACTTCAACTCCCCGAGATCGAGTTCTCCTCCATCGACGGGTCCGCGCCGACGGGCGGGCTCACTCTAACAGTACGATTGTCCTGTATAAAGTAAGGTTCACCTCACTTGGCCGGGGTTGATACCGTCTTCAACCGTGACGATCCTGCACCCGCCGGCCTACATTCCCGGCGAGCTCTGCATCACCGTCGGCCTGGACCCCGCCACCCCGCCCGATGACTGCATGGCGTTGGTCAAGGTTGCTGTCGCCGCCGACGGGGTGAGCGCACCGGCCGCCGATGTGCCGGCACTGCGCGAGGTGGTGGCGCAGGCGGGCCGAGACGGCATCGACCTCAAGATCGTCGAAGTCGCCCGTAACCCCGGCATGGACACCGCACTGCGCGATGTCGCCACCGTGGTCGGCTACGACTATCCGGATTCCACGGTGCTGGTCGTCAGTACCAACTATGTCGGCAGCTACAGCGGACAGTTTCACCGCTCCAAACTCGAGGCCGCCGAGGACCACGCCAAAACCGGTGATCCGGTGGTGTCGGCCCAGAATTTTCTGCATGAATTGACCACCCCCGATCTGCCCTGGACGGGCCTGACGGTGGTGTTGTTGGTGGGGGTGGCGGCGGCCGCCGTCGGCACCCGCTTTCTGCAGCGCCGCAGCAAACTGGCCGCGGAACGCACCGCTGCCGCCGATTAGCGGCAATACCTCCATAAATCTGGAATCTGGGCGACTATTGTCCGCCTGACGGTGCTCGTCGGCAAATTAAAAGGTCACCGAATGGTCACAACCAGCTCAATTACACGATTGTAGTTTGTTACGAACGTTTCTCCAGTGACTTATGTGACGTATGGTCTCAAAAGGCGCAGCTGTTGTCCCTGTTGTTTCTGTGCTTTTGCCACCGGCCGAAGCACGGCGCCGCCTGCTAAGAGTCCGAGGAGAACCAAGCCGAATGAGACGCATCCGCTGTGGCTCCGATGGCTCTGCTTTCCGACTGGCCACCCGCTTGACCCAGCCCGCGACGGTGACTGTGCTCAGTGCCGCCATGCTGCTGGGCACCCCCGGGCTGGCCACGGCCCAGCCCGCGCAGGACCCCGACGGTATCGCCGCCCTGATCGCCGACGTCGCCGACGCCAACCAGCAACTGCAGAATCTGGGCGCCCAGATCGCCGAGGAGAAGGAGGGCGTCAACAAGGCCCTGGTGGATCTGCAGACCGCTCGCGAGGACGCCGAAGCCGCCCAACACGAGGTGGAAGCAGGCCACCAGGCGATCGCCGAGGCCGACGCGGCGATCGCCGCCGCGCAGCGCCGCTTCAACACCTTTGCCGCATCGACCTACGTCAACGGTCCCTCGGACAGCTACCTGACCGCGGCAAATCCGTCGGAGATGATCGCCACGGCCGCCGCCGGCCAGTCTCTGGCGCTGAGTTCGCAGCAGGCCCTGGACAACCTCAAGCGGGCCCGTACCGAACAGCTGAACAAGGAGTCGGCCGCGCGGCTGGCCAAGCAGAAGGCCGACCAGGCCGTCGCCGACGCGCAGTCCAGCCAGGACGCCGCCGTGGCCGCCCTCACCGACACCCAACGCAAGTTCGGTGAGCAGCAGGGCGAGATCGACCGGTTGGCCGCGCGCCGCAGCCAGGCCCAGGCCAAGCTCGCCGCCGCCCGCGGCAACGACAAGCCTCAGGACGGCCACGCGTCGCCCGGCGGCCCCAGTGGCGACCGGTGGGGAAATCCCGGCGCTTCCGTTGCCGGCCCGATGGCGGCCAGTCAGCCCGCGCAGTGGGACGGTCCCTGGGATCCGACCCTGCCGATGATCCCCAGCGCCGATGTCCCCGGTGACCCGATCGCGGTCATCAATCAGGTGCTCGGGATTTCCCAGACCTCGGCGCAGGTGACGGCCAATCTGGGCCAGAAATTCCTGCAGTCCATCGGACTGGCCAAGCCCGACTCCACCGGTATCAACAACGGCCAGATTCCCCGGGTCTACGGCAAGCAGGCCTCCGAATACGTGATTCGCCGTGGGCTTTCCCAGCGCGGTGTGCCCTACTCCTGGGGCGGCGGTACCGCCGCGGGACCGGGTCGGGGGATCGGCTCCGGTTCGGGCACCGTCGGGTTCGACTGCTCCGGCCTGATTCTGTACGCGTTCGCCGGGGTCGGCATCAAGCTGCCGCACTACTCGGGCTCGCAGTACAAGATGGGGCGCCAGATCCCGTCGGCGCTCGCGCGGCGCGGCGATGTCATCTTCTACGGGCCGGGTGGCAGTCAGCACGTGACGCTCTACCTCGGCAACGGCCTGATGCTGGAGGCCCCCGACGTGGGCCAGACGGTGAAGGTGTCACCAGTACGCAAGAGCGGTATGACGCCTTTCGTGGTCCGATACATCGAGTACTGACGGCGGAGCAATGCAACAGATTTCCTTACGACTATCGCGCCTCGTGGGATCGCTCCTGGTGGCGATTCCTGTGATGCTGGGCCTGGCCTCCCCGGCCGCGGCCGACCCCGGCTGGGACCCCACGCTGCCGGCCACGATCAGCGCCGGTGCGCCTGGTGACCCGTTGGCGATCGCCAACGCCTCACTGCAGGCCACCGCCAACGCCACCCAGACCACCATGGATCTGGGCCGTAAATTCCTGTCCGGCCTGGGTTTCAACGTCGGCGACGAGGCCGCCGGCAACGTGTCGCCCGGCAAGCGGGTGCACGGCAAGCAAGCCATCGAGTACGTCATTCGTCGCGGCGGCGCGCAGATGGGTGTGCCCTACTCCTGGGGCGGTGGATCGCTGACCGGCCCGAGCAAGGGAGTCGACTCGGGTGCGGGCACAGTCGGCTTCGACTGTTCGGGGCTGATGCGCTACGCGTTCGCCGGCGTCGGGGTACTGATCCCGCGGTTCTCCGGCGATCAATACAACGCCGGCCGGCACATTCCCCCCAGTCAGGCCCGTCGCGGTGACCTGATGTTCTATGGGCCCGGCGGCGGCCAGCACGTCACGATGTACTTGGGTGGCGGCAAGATGCTGGAGGCCTCGGGAAGTGCAGGCAAGGTGGTGGTCAGCCCGGTCCGGACCTCCGGAATGACGCCGTACCTGACCCGGATAATCGAGTACTGAGCATTCCCGACGAGCCCTTACGTCGACGGATGCAGCGAACCCTGGAATAGTTGAACGCGGGCACAACGCTGCCCCTCGGCCGCGTGCCGTGCAAGCAGTTGTGTCTGACCGACCTTTGTGGAGGATTTGTCGATGACGTCATCGGATGGGACGCCCGCGGGCGCCAGCGGTTTCCCCGGCTCGGCCGGTGCTGAGACAGGCACGGTCGGCGGTAGCGGGCTCGCCGCCGACGTACACGCGCTGGAGCGGGCCGTCTTCGAGGTCAAGCGCGTCATCGTCGGCCAGGACCAGCTCGTCGAGCGCATCCTGGTCGGCCTGCTCGCCAAGGGCCACGTGCTGCTCGAGGGTGTTCCCGGCGTCGCCAAGACCCTGGCGGTGGAGACCTTCGCCAAGGTGGTGGGTGGAAACTTCGCCAGGATCCAGTTCACCCCGGACCTGGTGCCGACCGACATCATCGGCACCCGTATCTACCGGGCAGGCCGCGAGGAGTTCGACACCGAACTCGGCCCGGTGATGACCAACTTCCTGCTGGCCGACGAGATCAACCGTGCGCCGGCCAAGGTGCAGTCGGCGTTGCTGGAGGTCATGCAGGAACGCCAGGTCTCCATCGGCGGCAAGCGGTTCCCGCTGCCCAACCCGTTCCTGGTGATGGCCACCCAGAACCCGATCGAGCACGAGGGTGTCTACCCGCTGCCCGAGGCGCAACGCGACCGCTTCCTGTTCAAGATCAACGTCAGCTACCCCTCGCCGGAGGAGGAGCGCGAGATCATCTACCGGATGGGCGTCGCCCCGCCGGAGCCCAAGCAGATCCTGAGCACCGGCGACCTGGTGCGCCTGCAGTCCTTGGCGGCCAACAACTTCGTGCACCACGCGCTGGTGGACTACGTGGTTCGGGTCATCACCGCAACGCGCCAGCCCGAGCAGTTCGGTATGCCCGACGTGAAGAACTGGTTGTCGTTCGGTGCCTCGCCGCGTGCCTCGCTGGGCATCATCACCGCCTCCCGGGCACTGGCCCTGGTTCGCGGTCGCGACTACGTGATCCCGCAGGACGTCATCGAGGTCATCCCGGACGTGCTCCGGCACCGCCTGGTGCTGTCGTACGACGCACTCGCCGACGAGATCACCCCGGAGATCGTCATCAACCGGCTGCTGCAGACGGTGCCGCTGCCCCAGGTGAACGCGGTTCCGCAGCAGCAACAGCACTCGCCGGCACCGGGTGCCCCGACCGCGGCGGCAGCGGCCGGCGGTCGGTGAGCGACCCCGACACCGGGGCTGGATCGACTCAGGCGCCCGGAAACAGCACCGCTCCGCCGTCGATGCTGCGCGGAGGAATCCGCGACCCGAAGCTCGCGGCGGCGCTGCGCACCTTAGAGCTGACGGTCAAGCGCAAGCTCGACGGCGTGCTGCACGGCGATCACCTGGGCCTGATCCCCGGCCCCGGTTCCGAGCCGGGGGAGTCGCGGCTGTACCAGCCCGGTGACGACGTGCGGCGCATGGACTGGTCGGTCACGGCGCGCACCACCCACCCGCACGTGCGCCAGATGATCGCCGACCGCGAGCTGGAGACCTGGCTGGTGGTGGACATGTCGGCCAGCATGGATTTCGGCACCGCCACCTGTGAGAAGCGTGACCTGGCGGTGGCCGCTGCCTCGGCCATCGTCTACCTCAACAGTGGCGGCGGTAACCGGCTGGGCGCCCTGGTCACCAACGGTCAGAACGTCGTGCGCGTGCCGGCCCGCTCCGGGCGCAACCACGAGCAGACCCTGCTGCGCACCATCGCCACCATTCCGCGAGCCCCGGTCGGGGTGCGTGGTGATCTGGCGGCGGCTATTGATGCGCTGCGCCGGCCCGAGCGCCGACGGGGCATGGCGGTCATCATCAGCGACTTCCTGGGCCCGATCAACTGGATGCGCCCCCTGCGGGCGGTCGCCGCTCGGCATGAGGTACTCGGCATCGAGGTCCTCGATCCGCGCGATGTCGAACTGCCCGACGTCGGCGACGTGGTGTTGCAGGACACCGAGTCCGGTGTCACCCGCGAATTCACCATCGACGCCAAGCTTCGCGATGACTTCGCCCGGGCGGCGGTGGCCCACCGCGCGGACGTCGCGCGCGCCTTGCGCAGCTGCGGCGCGCCGTTGCTGGGGTTGCGGACCGACCGGGACTGGATCGCCGACATCGTCCGATTCGTCGAGTCACGCCGGCGCGGCGCGCTGGCGGGGACGCCGTGAACTCGACCCGTACACAGACAGGTCTGTTATGACATTGCCGCTACTCGGGCCGATGACCTTGTCGGGCTTCGCCCACCCCTGGTTCTTCCTGTTCCTGTTCGTGGTTCTGGGACTGGTCGTGCTGTACATCCTGATGCAGGTGGCGCGGCAGCGGCGGATCCTGCGGTTCGCCAACATGGAACTGCTGGAGAGTGTGGCGCCCAAGACGCCGACCCGCTGGCGCCACCTGTCGGCGGTCCTGCTGGTCAGCTCGCTGCTGCTGTTCACTGTCGCGATGGCCGGACCCACCCACGACATCCGGATTCCGCGCAACCGCGCCGTGGTGATGCTGGTGATCGACGTCTCGCAGTCGATGCGGGCCACCGATGTCGCACCGTCCCGGCTGGCGGCCGCGCAGGAGGCCGGCAAGCAGTTCGCCGACGAACTCACCGCGGGCATCAACCTGGGGCTGATCGCCTACGCCGGCACGGCGACCGTGCTGACCTCGCCGACCACCAACCGTGAGGCGACCAAGGCGGCCATCGACAAGCTGCAGCTGGCGGACCGCACCGCCACCGGCGAGGGGATCTTCACCGCGCTGCAGGCGATCGCCACCGTGGGCGCCGTCATCGGTGGCGGCGACACCCCGCCGCCGGCCCGGATCGTGCTGCTCTCCGACGGTAAGGAAACCGTGCCGTCCAACCCCGACAACCCCAAGGGGGCGTTCACGGCGGCGCGCACCGCCAAGGACCAGGGTGTGCCGGTGTCGACGATCTCGTTCGGCACGGCCTACGGCTACGTGGAGATCAACGAGCAGCGTCAGCCGGTGCCGGTCGACGACGACTCGCTGAAGAAGATCGCCGACCTCTCCGGCGGCAGCGCCTACACCGCCTCGAGCCTGCAGCAGCTCAAAGAGGTGTACGCCACGCTGCAGGACCAGATCGGCTTCGAGACCATTCGCGGCGAGGCCAGCACCGGCTGGCTGCGCCTGGGCGCCTTCGTGCTGGCGCTGGCCGGGTTCACGGCGCTGCTGCTCAATCGCCGCCTGCCCGCCTAAGGTCCGCCCCCATCAGCTGACTCTGCGCTGGTGGCGCACAAGTGCGAGTAGCTCGCGCCCTGTGCGCAGAGTCAACGTGTCGATTCGATAGGTTATGCCGGTGACAGACAGCGAAGCCCCCGCAGTAAAGCCCGCATTTGTGTCCCGTTCAGTCCTCGTCACCGGTGGAAACCGGGGTATCGGGCTGGCGATCGCGCAGCGACTGGCCGCCGACGGGCACAAGGTGGCGGTCACGCACCGCGGATCCGGTGCCCCTGAGGGACTGTTCGGGGTGGTGTGCGACGTCACCGACAACGACGCCGTCGACCGGGCCTTCAAGGAGGTCGAGGAGCACCAGGGACCGGTCGAGGTACTGGTGGCCAACGCAGGTATCTCCAAGGACGCGTTTCTGATGCGGATGACCGAGGAGCGCTTCGAAGAGGTCATCAACGCCAACCTCACCGGTGCCTTTCGGGTGACGCAACGCGCCTCGCGCAGCATGCAGCGCAAGCGCTTTGGCCGGATCATCTACATCGGCTCGGTGTCGGGCATGTGGGGCATCGGCAACCAGGCCAACTATGCCGCCGCCAAGGCGGGCCTGATCGGGATGGCTCGCTCGATCTCACGCGAGCTGTCCAAGGCCGGAGTGACGGCCAACGTCGTGGCACCCGGCTACATCGACACCGAGATGACCCGGGCCCTCGACGAGCGGATCCAGGAGGGTGCGCTGGACTTCATCCCGGCCAAGCGGGTCGGTACCGCCGAGGAGGTGGCCGGTGCGGTCAGCTTCCTGGCCTCCGAGGACGCCGGATACATCGCCGGCGCGGTCATCCCGGTCGACGGCGGCATGGGCATGGGCCACTAACGAACCGTTCAGATTCGAAGATAGGGAACTTCATGGCAGGCATTCTCGAAGGCAAGCGGATCCTGGTCACCGGGATCATCACCGACTCCTCCATCGCATTTCACATCGCCAAGGTCGCCCAGGAGGCCGGCGCGCAGCTGGTGTGCACCGGGTTCGACCGGCTGCGGCTGATCCAGCGGATCATCGACCGGCTGCCGGAGCCGGCGCCGCTGCTCGAGCTCGACGTGCAGAACAACGAACACCTCGACACCCTGGCTGCGCGTGTCACCGAGGTGATCGGCGAGGGCAACAAGCTCGACGGTGTGGTGCACTCCATCGGATTCATGCCACAGACCGGTATGGGCGTCAATCCCTTCTTCGACGCGCCCTACGAGGACGTGGCCAAGGGCATCCACATCTCCGCATACTCCTATGCCTCGCTGGCCAAGGCCGTGCTGCCGATCATGAACCCCGGCGGGTCCATCGTCGGTATGGACTTCGACCCGACTCGGGCGATGCCCGCCTACAACTGGATGACGGTGGCCAAGAGCGCCCTGGAATCGGTCAACCGGTTCGTGGCGCGCGAGGCCGGTCAGGTCGGGGTGCGGTCCAACCTCGTGGCGGCCGGCCCGATTCGGACGCTGGCCATGAGCGCGATCGTCGGTGGAGCGCTCGGTGAGGGCGCCGGGGAGCAGATCCGGTTGCTCGAAGAGGGGTGGGACCAGCGGGCCCCGATCGGCTGGGACATGAAGGACCCGACGCCGGTGGCCAAGACGGTCTGCGCGCTGATGTCCGACTGGCTGCCCGCCACCACCGGGACGATCGTCTACGCCGACGGCGGCGCACACACCCAGCTGCTCTGAGCGGCGCTCCATGGACATCGACGCCGTCCTGCTGTTGTCGTTCGGCGGGCCCGAAGGGCCCGAGCAGGTTCGGCCGTTCCTCGAGAATGTCACCCGGGGACGTGGCGTGCCGGCAGCCCGGCTGGACGCGGTGGCCGAGCACTATCTGCATTTCGGCGGAGTATCGCCGATCAACGGGATCAACAGGGCGCTGGCAGAGGTATTGCGTGCCGAATTACCTGGCATGCCCGTCTATTTCGGCAACCGCAACTGGGAGCCCTATGTCGAGGACACGGTCGCGCAGATGGCGGCCGACGGCGTCCGGCGTGCCGCGGTGTTTCCCACATCGGCGTGGGGCGGCTACTCCGGCTGTGACCAGTACGCCGAGGACATCGCTCGGGCACGTCGGGCCACCGGCCCGGGCGCGCCGGAACTGATCAAACTGCGCCAGTACTTCGATCATCCGCTGTTCGTCACGATGTTCGCCGAGGCGATCGCCGCAGCGGCCGACAGCCTGCCGGCCGATCTGCGGACCGACGCCCGGCTGGTGTTCACCGCCCATTCCATCCCGGTACGCGCCGACGAACGCTACGGGCCAAGCATCTACAGCCGTCAGGTCGCGCACGCCACGAGCCTGGTCGCCGCCGCCGCGGGGTACACCGACTACGACCAGGTCTGGCAGTCGCGCTCGGGGCCGCCTCAGGTGCCGTGGCTGGAACCCGACGTCGAAGCCCACCTGACCGCGCTGTCCGATGCCGGGGTTCGTGCGGTGATCGTGTGTCCCATCGGCTTTCTCAGCGACAACATCGAGGTGATCTGGGACCTGGACAATGAGGTCCACGCACAGGCACGGGAGGCAGGCATCGCGTACGCCCGGGCGGTCACCCCGAACGCCGATCCGCGGTTGGCGCGCCTTGCCCGCGCCTTGATCGAGGAGCTGCGCGACGGCGCCGCGCCGCAACGCGCCCCCGGGCCGGAAGGTCTGGGCTGCGGATTCGGTGTCGACGGGGCGCCGTGCGGATCGGCGCACTGCGTCGCTGTGGTGGCGCCGGCCGGCTAGCGAGGCAGCAGCACGGCGGTCCTAGCTCCGCCAGGCGGAGTGCAGAATCGCCGTCACCGCCGCGCTGCGTGCTGATCGCACCACCGCCGTCAACGGGGCGACCATATCCACGGCGCGCTGCACCGCGGCCGAGGTCTGGGCGCTGGCGGTCAGCAGATCGGCGCTGACCACGATGATCGCCTCGACGTGCGCGGCACTGTGCAGTACCCGTACGGCGCGGCTGGGTGCGTGGTCGGGAATCCTATGTACCAGAGCGGCTTCCATCATCTGCTCCACCCGCAGTCGCGGATCCTCCACGCCGTAATCGGCCCAGCGTGAGCCGGTGGAGCCCAGCGCTTCGGCCGCCGTGCGAACCGCCGACCGCAACGCCTATTCGGCATCGCCCACATCGTGCTGTTCGGGGGCGGGCACGCTGGTCAACGGGAAGACCGTCCAGCACAACTCGGCGACGTCGTCACCGTCCGCAGCGGTGTCTTCGGAGTAAGCCGGGACCAGCCCGACCGGGGGTGCGGCCTCAGACGCCGCGATCAGCACGGCCTCACCGGCCAGAATCGCCTCCTGCTGGAAAGTGGTTCCAGCGGGCAGTCCGCGGACATCGCCGGGCACCGGAAACACCGGCCGGATGCCATCGCCGGCGGCGGCCAGGCCCGCGCCGCGCACCAACTGCAGCAGCGCAGCCGTGCCGCCGTCGGTTCCCCCGGTCCACGCCATCCCGGACTCACCGATGCTGACTGCGTCGAAGGCGGCCACTGATTGCACTGGCGCCCAGGCCGATAATGCGTCCAGCACGTCATCCGGGGCCGCCCGGCCGGCGAGCCAGGCGTTGGCCCACACCGACAGCGAAGTACTCGGGCACCACATGATGCAAGGCAGTGTAGTTGCCCGTAGGTTCGCCGCCGGACCACACAGGTTCGGCGCGTTCTCGGGCTATCCTGACCGCATGCCGCCTGCCCTGATCTGGTTGGTCTTCGCACTCGGGCTCGCCGGAGCCGAGGCACTCACCGGCGACATGTTCCTGCTCATGCTCTCCGGTGGTGCGCTGTCGGCTGCGGCCACCAGCGCCGTGACCGGCTGGCCGCTGTGGACCGATGGTGCGGTGTTCCTCGTGGTGTCGGTGTTGTTGCTGGTCTTGGTGCGTCCCGCGCTGCGTCGCCGGTTGTGGTCGACGGCCGACGGGGAGACCGGGGTGCTGGCGCTTCAGGGCAAGGCAGCGCTGGTCCTCGACCGCGTCGAGCAGCACGGCGGCAGGGTGAAGTTGAACGGCGAGGTGTGGACCGCCCGACCGCTCACCGACGGTGACGTCTTCGAACCGGGGGAGCAGGTCACCGTGATGCACATCGACGGGGCCACCGCCGTGGTCGGCAAGATCCTGTAACGAAAGGAAGCGTCATGGAAGGCGTCACAACCGGGCTGTTGCTGCTGGCCGTACTGGTGGTGTTCGCGGTGATCGTGGTCGCTAAGTCGGTCGCACTGATCCCGCAGGCCGAGGCGGCGGTGATCGAACGTCTGGGCCGCTACAGCCGCACCGTCAGTGGTCAACTGACGCTGTTAGTGCCGTTCATCGACCGGGTCCGGGCCCGCATCGACCTGCGTGAGCGGGTGGTCTCGTTCCCCCCGCAGCCGGTGATCACCGAGGACAACCTGACCCTGAACATCGACACCGTCGTCTACTTTCAGGTCACCAATCCCAAGGCCGCGGTCTATGAGATCAGCAACTACATCGTCGGCGTGGAACAGCTCACCACCACCACGCTGCGCAACGTGGTCGGCGGGATGACCCTGGAGCAGACGTTGACCTCACGCGAAGTGATCAACAGCCAGCTGCGCGGCGTGCTCGACGAGGCGACCGGGCGCTGGGGCCTACGGGTGGCACGGGTGGAGCTGCGCAGCATCGATCCGCCCCCGTCGATCCAGGCGTCGATGGAGAAGCAGATGAAGGCCGACCGCGAGAAGCGGGCCATGATCCTGACCGCCGAGGGCCAGCGCGAAGCCGCCATCAAACAGGCCGAAGGCCAGAAACAGTCCGAGATCCTGACCGCCGAGGGCGCCAAGCAGGCGGCGATCCTGGCCGCTGAGGCGGATCGGCAGTCGCGGATGCTGCGGGCCCAAGGTGAGCGGGCCGCCGCCTACCTGCAGGCGCAGGGCGAGGCCAAGGCCATTGAGAAGACCTTCGCGGCGATCAAGGCCGCGCGGCCCACGCCCGAGCTGCTGGCCTACCAGTACCTGCAGGTGCTGCCGGAGATGGCGCGCGGGGAGGCCAACAAGGTCTGGGTGGTGCCCAGCGATTTCGGCACTGCCCTGCAGGGTTTCACCAAGCTGCTCGGTGCTCCCGGCGAAGACGGCGTCTTCCGCTACCAGCCGTCACCGGTGGACGACCACCCGAACCGGCATGAAGACGACAGCGAGGAAGTCGCCGACTGGTTCACCACCCAGACCGACCCGGCGATAGCGCAGGCGGTCGCCAAGGCCGAGGCCGATGCCCGCAAGCCCGTCGAGGGCACCGTGCTGCCCCCGCAACTCGATCCCGGGCTGGCATGAGCGTTCTGACGGCTCGGCCGACGTACGCGGCCCTGGCAGCGTTCTTGGCCGGTGACGCGGTGGCATCGGCGATCCCGGTGCCCTATGTCGCCAAGAACATGGACGCCATGCGGATTCCCGCCGAGGTGCGCTGGGCGGTTCCGGTGGCCAAGGCCGCCACCGCGCTGGGGCTGGTGTCGGTGTTCCGCTTCCCGGGTGTCGCCCGGCTCACCACCGGCCTGTTGACGGCGTACTTCGCCGGTGCGCTCGGCATCCACCTGCGGGTGCGGAACCGGGCCGCCAACATTGTGCCCGCGGTGCTGCTCTTGGTGGTGTTCGCCGCCATGACGGCCCAAGGCCCGCACACCGCCGGCGGCGGCGTACGGGCCCTGGAGTCGTAGCTTCGGGAGTTCAGCCTCGTCGACTGGCGCTGGTGTGCTCGTCGAGAGTGGTCGCCTTGTAGGCGTAGGCGGCCACGACCGCGCCGAGCACCTGGGCGATCAGATAGACCCAGAGGAACTTCCAGGCGAAGACACCCGACAGCATCAGCCCGAAGGTGATGGCCGGGTTGAACGCGCCGCCCGAGATGGCGCCGACCGCGACGACACCGACAGTCACCACGAATCCGATCGCCAGACCGTAGAAGCTGTTGCCGGCGCTGTCTTTGCTGGTCGCGGTGTGCAATACGACATAGCACAAAGCGAAGGTGAATACCAATTCGGCCAGAAATGCCGGCCAGACCGCGCCACTCAGGTCGAGTGTCTCGGCGGCGTACCTGTCGTGCCACAACCCGAATCCGACACCGAACGCGGCGAGTGCTCCGACTAACTGCGCAACGATATAGGGGCCCAGATCATTCAAGGGCAGTGCGCCACGCAGATACGCGGCCACCGATACCGCCGGGTTCAGGTGGCCGCCCGAGATGTGCCCACTGGCGTAGACCATCACCATCAACACCGAGCCGATACCCAGTGCGACGGCGGCAAGGCAGTCAGTGCCGGACAAGACGATTCCGAGCACGGCAAACATGAAAACGAACGTCCCGATCATTTCGGTCAAATACTTGCGCACCGCGGCGTTCCGATCAGCCATTGATCCGGTCCCTTCACTCCGTCGAGCACTATCCAATTTGTGCTGTGCCAGCACATGGCACTAAAGAAGACTGTAACGGCGAACGGACCCCAGTCGGCTATTGCTAGACCGCCTTTCACCGAATTGTTGCTGGATTTAGCAGGGGTTCGTGTTGTTTGCCGGGAATTTTGGCTATCGGCGCGGTCGCCATTGACCGCCGGGCCTCAGCGGACGAACAACGTCAGCAGTTTCCTACCGACCGTCACCGCGGTCGAGGGGTTCGCCACCGTGACCGTCACCTGGTCGCCGAAGCGGCGCCGCAACTCGTGTTGGAGCCTGTCGTGCAGCGTGGTCTCCGAAGCCGGGCAACCTCGGCAGGCCCCAGACGTCCGCACCCGCACCTGATCGCCGCTGATCCCCACCAGCTCGATCGCTCCGCCGTGGGCTGCGGCGATCGCGCTGATCGGCCCTGCGAGCAGCTCCTGAACCATCTGCGTCAGGTCGCCGGCGGGCTCGATGGGCTCCACTCGCCACTGCGTCGGCGCCCGCAGGGCCTCGTCGAGGGCGACGCGGATCTCGTCGCCGCGGTCCCGCCAACGCTGCGCGGGGCCCAGCGTGATCACGACGTCGCCGGCGTGGACCGTCATTTCCTCGATCACGCCGTCGTCCTGCAACGAGCCCAGCCGGCCCGGTGCCCGCAGCACCCGCCCACCGGCGGGCATGCGGTCGCTGATCACCACCCATCGGGCCCGTTGCGGGTCGCCGGTCGCCTCGGCGTGCAGGGGGATCATGTGCCCACCGCCGTCGCGATCGACGTGGCGACGAATGCCATCGCCCAGGCCAAGGCGAACATGTAGCCGAAGGCGAAGGCGGGCCAGCGCCAAGTATTGGTCTCGCGGCGCATGACCGCGACGGTGGACATGCACTGCAGCGCGAACATGAAGTAGACCAGCAGGGCGATCACCGTCGGTGTGGTCAGGACCCGGTTTCCGTGCTCGTCGGTCATCGCGGCCAGCGCCTGGTGTGGGTCGGTGGGGTTGGTCGCCGCCGAGACCTGGCCGAGGGTAGAGACGAACACCTCCCGCGCCGACAAGGAGCCGACCAGCGCTATGTCGATCCGCCAGTCGAATCCCAGGGGGGCAAAGACCGGCTCAACGGCTCTGCCGATTCCTGCGGCATAGCTGTGGTCCAGGACGTAGGCGGAGGCCTGCGGCGGGCTCAGTTGCGCGGTCTCGGCGGAGCGAGTCGGCAGATTCATCAACACCCAGAGCGCCATGGACGTCGCCAAGATGATGGTTCCGGCCTTGCGTAAGAAGATCTTTGCCGCAGACCAGATCGCCACCAGAACTGCGGTGGGGGAAGGAAAGCGATACGGCGGTAGCTCCATGGTGAACGGCAGCAGGTCGCTGCGCAGAATCGTCGACTTGAACACCGATGCGGCCAGCAGGGCGGAGATGCCACCGCCCAGGTACAGGCCGAACATGGTGACGCCCTGGGCGCTGAAGCCCCACCACCGGTCTTGTGGGGCCACCAGAAGCCCGACGAGCAGGGTGTAGACCGGCAGTCGCGCCGAGCACGTCATCAGCGGGGCGCTGATGATCGTGGCGATCCGATCACGCGATGACGGCAGGGTGCGGGTGGCCATGATCCCGGGGACCGCGCAGGCGAACGAGGAGAGCATCGCCACGAATGCTCGGCCCTCCAGCCCCGTTCGGGCCATCACACGATCCATCAGGAACGCTGCGCGCGACATGTATCCGACATTCTCCAGCAGCGCGATCATCAAGAACAGCAGCACGATCTGCGGAAGGAACTGCAACACGGTCCCGACGCCGCCGATGATGCCGTCGCCGATCAGGCCACCGGCCGCCGTGCCGCCCAGGTGCGTGTTGACTTCAGATCCCAGCCAGTCCAGTCCGGCGGCCACACGGTCCTGCAGCGGGGCCGCGACGGTGAAGATGATCTGGAAGAACGCGAACATCACCGAGAAAAAGATGACGATGCCCCACAGCGGGTGCAGGACCACCCCGTCGATTCGGCTGGTTCGCTGATCACGGTGTGGGGCAACGTAATCGGCGGCAGTAAGCACCGACCTGCCCCAGTCTTCGAGGGCATCTGGATCGGCGGGGGGCAGCACTGCGGGACGCGACCAGGCGGGGCTGGACTCCAACAGGGTGCGGAGCTCTTCGATGCCCGATCCGCGGTTCGCGATGACGGCGAGGACGGGGATGCCCAGCGCGGCCGCGAGCGAATCGAGGTCGATCCGGCCCTGCCGGGCAAGCAATTCGTCGGTCATGGTCAGCACCAGAGCGGTGGGGAGATCCAGCCGCAGCACCTGGCCCACCAGCACGATCGAGCGGCGCAGGGTGGTGGCGTCGGCGACCAGCACGGCCGCGTCGGGCCGGTCCATGCCGCCGATACCCCCGGTCAGCACGTCGGCGACCACCTGCTCGTCCGGGCTGATCGGATCCAGGCTGTAGGTGCCGGGGAGGTCTTCGATGGCCAATTCGACGTCGCCGACGGTCAGCACTCCGACGCTGCGGCCCACGGTGACGCCGGGATAGTTGCCGGTCTTTGCCCGCAACCCGGTCAGGTGGTTGAACAGGCTGGTCTTGCCGGCATTGGGGCTACCGACCAGGGCGATTCGGCGTGCCTGTGCCAGTTCGATGGACGTGGCGGCGTCGTCGTGACAATTCGTCATGGCCGGCCATCACCCTCGGCGTCGATCCGGATCAGCTGGGCCTCTCGGCGCCGCAGGCACAGTTCGGTGTCCTGGACGCGGTAGATCGTGGGGTCGCCCAGCGGCGCCCGGCGGATCACGTCGACGCGAGCGGTCGCACGAAAACCCAGTTGGCGCAGGCGGGCCGCCACCGCATCTGGAGCATGCGCCATCACACCGGTGATGGTGGCCCGCTGCCCCGGTCCCAGATCGGCGAGCACGGCCACCGATGGGGATCGCTGCGCCGAACGCCGCCGCCACCTGCTCATCAGACGCCCTAACGCTAGATCAGCTCACGGTTGCAAGGTACGCCTGATTCCGCAGGTGCGTCGGGCCTGATCGGCCGCGATCAGCCGATGGCCGCCGGTTCGGCGGGATCGATGCGATATGCCTGCGTGTCGGGGCCAGGCCGGTGCCGGCGGTGCATGCGGATCTCATAGGCCAACAGGGCCACCCCGACAGCGGCGGTGCATGCCGACACCGCGAACAACAGCGGGCTCACCTCACCGGTCAGGGCGTCGCCGAGCACCACCACAGCCGCGGTGCCCGGGAGCAGTCCGACCAAGGTGGCCAGCGTGTACGGCAGCGCTCGCACCGCCGAGGCGCCGGCGGCATAGTTGATCACCGAGAAGGGGATCGCCGGAATCAACCGCAGCGACACCACCGCGGGCCAGCCACGCCGACGCAGCCGAGCGTTGACCGCATCCAGTCGCGGGTGTCGCACCAGCCGGCTCACCTGCCACCCGAACACCCGCATGAGGATCAGGGTCGCTACCGCGCTCAGCGCGCTGGCGACCACCGCCAGGACGACGCCGAGCCACGGGCCGAACAGAAGTCCGGCGGCCAGCGTGAAGGCGGTGCGGGGGAAGGGGAAAACGGTGACCAGGGTGTGTGCCGCCAGAAACGCTAGCGGAAACCACGGGCCCAAGGTCTGCGCCCAGTCCCGCAATTGCACAGCCGTGGGGACCGGCACCAGCAACGCCACCGCGACCAGGCTCGCCAGCACGGTTGTGGTCAACGCCAACCGCCGCAGTGCCACCTGGCGCGCGGTGCCGATGAACGCCGCCCACGCGCCACGCAGCACCTGCGGGATTCGGGTCGCAGCGGACGTCACAAGTCCCCAGCCTACGGCCCGGGGGTTAACGGCCGGCGTCGCGCAATGGGCGTTTCCACGCTCGACGTACCTCGTCCGTGTCGGCCGAGCGGCATCATTTAGCCTGGTTGGCACGTGTCGAGTAGCGATTCATCAGCTACTCGCGAGTAACCACAGGAGTCGCCGGTGTCCATCGACGTGTCCGCCGAATCCGCCGGCATGGAGCAGGCCCGGGCCCGGTGGCGTGCCGCCGTGGCCGGGGTGCTGGCCAAGAGCGCGCGCCGCGAGCCGGCCGAGATCGACGCACAGACCGGTGGTGAGCCCGAGCGGCTGCTGGACACCGCCGTGGAGGGATTGGCGGGCCAGGTCGGGTTCGCCATTCGACCCCTCTACACCGCGTTCGACGCGCTGCCCGAGCCTCCGTTGCCGGGAAACTGGCCCTACGTGCGCGGCGCGGACGCCCGGCGTGACGTCCTCAGCGGATGGAAGGTTGCCGAGGTCTTTCCCGCCGGCGGGCCGGGGTCTGCGGCCGACGTCAACGCGGCCGTACTGAGCGCTCTGACTGACGGAACCAGCGCGGTGACCCTACGGGTCGGGGACGGGGGAGTGCCGGCAGCCGAGCTGCGGGGGGTCTTCAGCGACGTCTATCTGGAGCTCGTTCCCGTGCTCCTGGACGGGGCGCAGGCCGGCGACTACACGACGGCCGCAGACACGATGCTGGCGTTGATCGATGCGATTGCCCCAGACAGCCGCGCCGGCCTTTCGGTGGACCTGGGTGCTGACCCGCTGATCGCGCCGCTGGGTGGATACCAGGCACCGTCGATCGACGAGGTGCTCGCGGTGGCCTCGCGCGCGGCCGGTCGCCACGGGGTTCGGGCCATCGCCGTCAACGGCCCGGCCCTTCACAACTTGGGCGCCGGGGCATCCGGGGAGTTGGCGGGTGCGCTGGCCGCCGCGGTGGCCTACCTGCGCCTGCTCACCGATTCCGGCCTGTCGGTCGCCGACGCGGCACGTCAGATCAGCTTCCGGATCGCCGCCGATGACGACCAGTTCATCACCATCGCCAAGATCCGCGCGGCGCGCCAGCTGTGGGCGCGGGTCGCCGAGGTGGCCGGGGCGCCGGAAGCCGGTGCCGCCGTCGTGCATGCCGAGACGTCACTGGCGATGATGACCCAACGGGATCCGTGGGTGAACATGCTGCGCACCACGTTGGCCGCCTTCGGTGCCGGCGTCGGTGGGGCGGACACCGTGCTGGTGTGGCCGTTCGACTCGGTGATCCCGGGTGGCCAGCCCGGCACCGCGGCCAGCTTCGCCCGCCGGATCGCCCGCAACACCCAGCTGCTGTTGCTGGAGGAGTCGCACCTGGGCCAGGTCCTCGACCCGGCAGGCGGGTCCTGGTTTGTCGAAGACCTCACCGAGCAATTGGCTCAGCAGGCGTGGAGCCAGTTCCAGGAGATCGAAGGACTCGGCGGCTTTGAGGCCGCGCGTGGGCACATCGGCGAGCGGATCGCCGAGGTGGCGGCCGCCAGGGCCGAGGACATCGCGCACCGGCGTAGCGCGATCACCGGGGTCAACGAGTACCCGAACCTGGACGAACCGCCGTTGCCGCCTGCGGCGACCGAAGCCAGTGCGGCCGGGTTGCGCCGCTACGCCGCGCAATTCGAGGCGCTGCGTGACCGCTCCGACGCCTTCCTGGCACGCACCGGCGCCCGGCCGCAGGCGCTGTTGCTGCCCTTGGGGCCGATGGCCGAGCACAACATTCGGACCACGTTCGCCGCCAACTTGCTGGCCTCCGGCGGAATCGCGGTGATCAACCCCGGCCCGGTGGAGGCCGAGCAGGTGGCGGCGGCGGTGGCGCAGGCCGGCGGGTCAGGTGTGGCGGTGCTGTGCGGGACCGATGGCCGGTACGGGTCGGAGGCGGCCGGCGTCATCGCGGCGGCTCGGGCCGCCGGTGTCGACCGGGTTTACCTGGCTGGGCCGGCGAAAGCGCTGGCTGGCGGCGCTGACGACGATCCGAAGCCGGACGACTACCTGACCATGAAAATTGATGCGGTGCAGGCATTGTCGGACATTTTGAACCGATTGGGGGCCTAAGAGCCATGACCACCAGCACCTCACATGGCACCATCGGCAGCTTTGCCGAGGTGGCGCTGCACGGCGATCCGGACGCGTCCCCGGTCGCCGAAGTCACGGAAAGTGCCGTGGCCGAGCACATCGCCGCGGCAGCGGCAGCGCACGGTTACACACCCGAGCAGCTCGAATGGCAGACGCCCGAAGGCATTGCGGTCAAGCCGGTGTACACCGCCGCCGATCGCGCTGCCGCGGTAGCCGAGGGCTACCCGCTGGACAGCTTTCCCGGCGAGGCCCCGTTCGTCCGTGGGCCGTACCCGACGATGTACGTCAACCAGCCGTGGACCATCCGCCAGTACGCGGGATTCTCCACGGCGGCCGACTCCAACGCGTTCTACCGCCGCAACCTGGCCGCCGGCCAGAAGGGGCTGTCGGTCGCGTTCGACCTGGCCACCCACCGCGGTTACGACTCTGATCACCCGCGGGTGCAGGGCGACGTCGGAATGGCCGGCGTGGCCATCGATTCCATTCTGGACATGCGGCAGTTGTTCGACGGGATCGACCTGAGCGCGGTCAGCGTGTCGATGACCATGAACGGTGCGGTGCTGCCGATCCTGGCGCTGTATGTGGTGGCCGCCGAGGAGCAGGGGGTACCGCCGGAGAAGCTGGCCGGCACCATCCAGAACGACATCCTCAAAGAGTTCATGGTGCGCAACACCTACATCTATCCGCCCAAGCCGTCGATGCGGATCATCTCCGACATCTTCGCCTACACCAGCGCCAAGATGCCGAAGTTCAACTCGATCTCCATCTCGGGCTACCACATCCAAGAAGCCGGTGCCACAGCCGATCTGGAGTTGGCGTACACGCTTGCCGACGGCGTGGACTACATCAAGGCCGGTCTGGAAGCCGGGCTCGACATCGACAAGTTCGCGCCTCGGCTGTCGTTCTTCTGGGGCATCGGGATGAACTTCTTCATGGAGGTCGCCAAGCTGCGTGCGGGCCGCCTGCTGTGGAGTGAGCTGGTCGCTCGATTCGACCCCAAGAGCGCGAAATCGTTGTCGCTGCGCACCCATTCGCAGACGTCGGGGTGGTCGCTGACTGCGCAGGACGTCTTCAACAACGTCGCGCGCACCTGTATCGAGGCGATGGCCGCCACCCAGGGCCACACCCAGTCGCTGCACACCAATGCCCTCGACGAGGCGCTGGCGCTGCCCACCGACTTCTCCGCCCGCATCGCCCGCAACACACAGTTGCTGCTGCAGCAGGAGTCGGGCACCACCCGGCCGATCGACCCGTGGGGCGGCTCCTACTACGTGGAGTGGCTGACCCATCAGTTGGCGCAGCGGGCACGGGCGCACATCGAGGAGGTCGAGGCGCACGGCGGTATGGCCCAGGCCATCAGCGAGGGCATCCCGAAGCTGCGCATCGAGGAGGCCGCTGCCCGCACTCAGGCCCGCATCGACTCCGGGCGTCAGCCGCTGATCGGCGTCAACAAGTACCAGGTCGCCGAGGACCAGGAGATTGAAGTCCTCAAGGTCGAGAACAGCCGGGTGCGCGCCGAGCAGTTGGCCAAGCTCGAGCAGTTGCGCGCCGAGCGCGACGAGGCGGCCTGCCAGGCCGCGCTGGCCGAGCTGACCCGGGCGGCCGGCGCCACCGGTCCGGCCGGCGAGGACGGGCTGGGCAACAACCTGATGGCGCTGGCCATCGACGCCGCCCGGGCCAAGGCCACCCTCGGGGAGATCTCCGACGCCCTGGAGAAGGTCTACGGTCGCCATCAGGCCGAGATCCGTACGATCTCTGGGGTCTACCGTGACGAAGTCGGGAAGGGCAGCAACATCGCTAGCGCAACCGCTCTGGTGGAGAAGTTCGCCGAGGCCGATGGCCGTCGGCCCCGCATCCTGGTGGCCAAGATGGGCCAGGACGGCCACGACCGTGGCCAGAAGGTGATCGCCACCGCGTTCGCCGACATCGGCTTCGACGTGGACGTGGGCGCCCTGTTCTCCACCCCCGACGAGGTGGCGCGCCAGGCCGCCGACAACGACGTGCACGTGGTCGGGGTCTCGTCGCTGGCCGCCGGACACCTGACGCTGGTGCCGGCACTGCGGGACGCACTGGCGCAGGTGGGCCGGCCCGACATCATGATCGTGGTCGGGGGAGTCATCCCGCCCGGCGACTTCGACGAGCTGTACGCCGCGGGGGCAACCGCGATCTTCCCGCCCGGCACGGTGATCGCCGACGCCGCGGTGGATCTGCTGAACACGCTCGCGTCCCGGCGAGGTTACGAGCTCGCCGACCAGACGGAACCGGCGGCAGACCAGAAATAGATGGCCGACAACGTTTCTGACACCGTTGCCGAGCTGGCGGCAGCGGTGCGCTCCGGGGACCGGTCCGTGCTGCCCAGGGCCATCACCCTGGTCGAGTCCACCCGCCCCGACCACCGACAGCAGGCGCAGGAACTACTGCTGGCGCTGCTGCCGGACGCCGGTGGGGCTCGACGGGTGGGGATCACCGGCGTACCCGGCGTGGGCAAGTCGACCACCATCGAAGCCCTCGGCATGCATCTCATCGAGCAGGGCCACCGGGTCGCGGTACTGGCGGTCGACCCGTCGTCGACCCGCACCGGTGGTTCGATCCTGGGCGACAAGACCCGGATGCAGCGGTTGGGGACGCACGAACGCGCCTACATCCGTCCGTCGCCGACGTCGGGCACCCTGGGCGGGGTCGCCAAGGCGACTCGGGAGACGGTGGTGCTGCTGGAGGCCGCCGGCTTCGACGTGATCCTGATCGAGACCGTCGGCGTCGGTCAGTCCGAGGTCACGGTGGCCAACATGGTCGACACCTTCGTCTTCTTGACGCTGGCCCGCACCGGCGACCAGTTGCAGGGCATCAAGAAGGGTGTGCTGGAACTGGCCGACATCGTGGTGGTCAACAAGGCCGACGGCAACCACCTCGCCGAGGCGCGGCTCGCCGCACGGGAGTTGTCCACCGCGATCCGGCTCATCTATCCCCGCGAAACGCTCTGGCTACCACCGGTTCTGACGATGAGCGCTATCGAAGGAACGGGGCTGACGGAGTTCTGGGACACGGTGGAGCGGCATCGACAAACGCTGATCGACGCCGGCGAGTTCGATGCCCGGCGACGGGCGCAACAGGTGGATTGGACGCGCCAGCTGGTCCGTGACGCTGTACTCGACCGCGCGCTCTCGGGTCCGGCCGTGCGCGCACTGCGTGCCGAGGTGGAGCAGCAGGTGCTCAGCGGGGACCTGACTCCCGCGTTGGCTGCGCAGCGCATTCTCGGCGCCATCTGGGAGTAGCGGACACGATCTGGACTCAATGGCCGTAATCCAACTTATGTTGGACCGTCGGCGCGGTAGATTCCCCGCTATGACACAGCATCTCAGGGTTCGCGGGGCAGCGCTGCCGGCGAACGTGCACGGCGCTGCCGATCCCAATTTCGCTTGTGCTGTGCGCGCTTTCGCGGCAATGTTCCCAGGCCGCCGGTTCGGTGGTGGTGCTCTCGCGGTCTACCTCGACGGCAAGCCCGTTGTGGACGTCTGGACCGGGTGGTCGGACCGGGCGGGACGGGTGCCGTGGTCGGTCGATACCGGGGCCATGGTGTTCTCGGCGACCAAGGGTGCGGCATCGACGGTCATTCACCGGCTCGTGGACCGGGGACTGATCGAGTATGACGTGCCGGTGGCGCAGTACTGGCCGGACTTCGGGGCCAACGGCAAAGCTGCGATCACGGTTCGCGAGCTGTTGGGCCACCGGGCGGGACTGACCCACCTCAACGGCGCCAGGCGGTCAGACCTTCTCGACCACATGACGATGGAGGCCCGGATGGCGGCCGCCAAGCCTGGACCCGAACGCGGCAAACCCGCCTATCACGCGCTCACCTATGGCTGGCTGGTCTCCGGGCTGGCGCGTTCCGTCACCGGAATGGGCATGCGTGAGCTGTTCCGCAGCGAGTTAGCCGGGCCGCTGGACACCGATGGCCTGCACCTGGGCAGGCCGCCGGTCAGTGCGCCGACTGTCGCGGCGGAGATCATCATGCCCCAGCGCAGCCGGCGGCGCCCGCTCGTGGATCTGCTGGCGCCCCGGGCCGCAGGGATGCGGCGGTCGGGAGGGTTCGGCGCGTTCTACTTCCCGGGCGTGATGGACACCGTGCGCGGCGACACCCCGTTCCTGGACACCGAGGCCGCCTCCCTCAACGGGGTGACTACCGCCCGGGGTCTGGCCCGGCTTTACGGCGCACTGGCCAACGGTGGGCAGATCAATGGCACCCAGCTGCTGTCGCGTCGCCTGGTGGGGGGCCTGACCGGCCGGCGCACCCTCGAGCTGGACCGCACCATCGGGCTTCCACTGGCATTCCATCTCGGCTATCACGCGATCCCCTATGGGACTGCGTTGCCCGGATTCGGCCACGTCGGTCTGGGTGGGTCCATGGGCTGGGCCGATCCGGCTTCCGGTCTGGCGATCGGATTCGTGCACAACCGACTGCTGACACCGTTCGTCGCGGTCGACCACGCGGGATTCGTCGGAACGGCCGCCCTGATCCGCCGCGGAGCCGCGCGCGGCCGCCGGCACGGTTACGCCGGCATCCCGCGGCTGGGCTCACCGTTTGTCGAGCGGGATGCGGCGGCGGGCTGACATCCCGGCTCGCAGTGCTTTGGCCGCTGGGCTACGCCGGTAGGGTTGCCGGGTGACTGACCGTACGCCGAAGCTCTACATCTTCCCGCACGCCGGCGGATCGCCGCAGTACTACGTTCCGTTCTCCAAGGCGTTCACCACCGATGTCAAGCGCATCGGGGTGCAGTACCCGGGTAAGGGTGGAACACACGATCTTGGCGCCTTCACCAGTATCGAAGACCTTGCCGACCAGGTCTGTAAGACGGTTGCCCCGCCGAGCCCGGGCGATGGGCCGGTCGCTTTTTTCGGCCACAGCATGGGGGCGCTGCTGGCCTTCGAGGTAGCCCGCCGCTTCGAGGCGGACGGGCACCGGATCGCGGCGCTGTTCGTGTCGGCGGCCGGGGCACCGGGACGAGCCGGCTACGACAACATTCCCGAATCCGATCGTGGCCTGCTTGATGCGGTCAGCAGCATGACGGGCGTTAACCCCGAATTCTTGGAAAATGAAGAGTTCGCGGCGAAGATTCTTCCGACGTTGCGCGGGCTGAAAGCCATCGCGAACTACGACTGCCCCCCCGACGCTCGGGTGACCTGTCCCATATTCGCGTTCCATGGTGACGAAGATGACGTCGCCACCGAGGAAAAGGTGGGTCCGTGGGCGCAACGCACGACCGGCGAGTTCAGTGCGAGGGTGTTCACCGCTCCGGGACACCACTTCTACGTCAATGATCACCTGCCGGAACTGGTCGGCGATATCGAGAACAAGATCACGCAATATTGCCAGGTCTGACGCGCGATTCGGTAATCCGCATGTGAATTAACTCTTGTTGCCGAAGTTGCTTGTGGTGCGGGCTAAAGACTTGTCCGCTACTATGGCGGATCTGCTGCGTTTGCGCTGTATGTGGGCCATAAATTGCCTGTCAGCAGTGCTTACGTGGTAGCCTCCGCGGAGGGAAACGCCTGGGATGTCGGGGTCCAAGGAGTTTTAGCGCACGTTGCAAACATCCAGAAGGGATACCCGTGGCGTTGGTCGAATTCTCCGCACCGGCCGTGTCGGCCGGGCGATCGCTGCGCCCGGAAGTCCCCGCCCCAGTTCTCATCCGGCAGTGCATCCAGCCGGCCTGCGTAGCGGCCGACACTTTCAGCTGAGCATTCCGCTAGGGGTGTCCGCGAGACTTCAACCCGCGGGACCAGCATCCCCAATGTCGCTAATCCAATTGCATACTTCCGCTGCGTAGGGACCTTGCGCAGCGAAACCGTCAGTTCGGAGAGCACGTGTACACGACTCTCGACGGGGGACGAACTAATCAGCAGGTTGAGGTCCCAGACCTGGCAGCGCAGAAGGAGAAGGCATACCAATGTCCGTCACTGAAACGCACATCCCGACCATCCTGGCCAACCTCGAGCGGGATAGGCCGGACGCTCCGGCCTACACCTTTATCGACTACGACGTCGACCCGTCCGGTTACCGCGAAACGGTGACGTGGGCTCAGTTGCGCAACCGCGTGCGGGTGGTTGCTGCCGAGCTGGCGACCTGCGCCTCACCGGGTGACCGCGTCGCGATCCTGGCTCCGCAGAGCCTGGAGTACATCGTCGGGTTCTATGGCGCGCTGGAAGCAGGTCTGATCGCCGTACCGTTGCCGGTTCCCATGTTCGGCGTGCACGACGAGCGGGTGTCGGCGGCGCTGCGCGACAGTGCCCCGGTCGCCATCCTGACCACCTCGGCGGCGGTGGGGGACATCGCCAGCTCGATCAAGGGTCTGGGCGGCAAACCCCCCGTGGTGATCGAGATCGACGCCTTGGATCTGGACTCCGAACCGGCGTCGGCGCCCACTGCCACGGCGCAGACGAAGATCGCGTTTCTGCAGTACACATCCGGGTCGACCCGCACACCCGCCGGTGTCATGGTCACCCACACCAACGCGGTCTCGAACATGCTGCAGATGGCCTCAGACACCTTCGAGCTGACCGGCGGAACGCCGCCGCCCGAGCTCAACATCGTGTCCTGGATGCCCTTCTACCACGATCTGGGTCTGCTCGGCACCGTCATCTACCCGATGGTCCTGGGCCGGCACACCGTCCACATGAGCCCCATGGCCTTCCTGGCCAAGCCGGCACGCTGGATGCAGGAGTTGGCGCGCCAGCCGGTCGGTTTCACCGGTGGACCCAACTTCGCCTACGAGCTGGCGGTGCGGCGTACCTCCGATGAGGACATGGCCGGACTGACCTTGGCCAATGTGCACACGTTCTGTCTCGGCGCGGAGCGTATCCACGCCGCTACCCTGCGCCGCTTCGTCGATCGCTTCGCCAAGTTCGACATCAACCCGGCCGCCCTGCGCCCGGGCTACGGTCTGGCCGAGGCCAGCGTGTACCTCACGTCGAACACCCCCGGCACCCCGCCGCCGACACCCCGGTTCGACTACACCAAACTGGCCGCCGGTACGGCCGAGCTCAGCGGTCCCGACGGCGGAGTCGAGTTGGTCAGCTGTGGCGTGCCCCGGGCCTGCACCATCCGGATCGTGGACCCGGAGACCCACACCGAGAACCCGGACGGCAAGGTCGGCGAGGTCTGGGCACACGGTCCCAACGTGGCCGCCGGATACTGGCACAACCAGCAGGCCACCGAGGCCACCTTCGGCGGCAAGCTGGTGAACCCGTCACCCGGCACCCCACAGGGTCCCTGGCTGATGACCGGCGACCTCGGCGTGATCTCCGACCGCGAGCTCTACATCGTCGGACGTATCAAGGACCTGCTGATCGTCGATGGGCGCAATCACTACCCGGATGACATCGAAGCCACCGTTCAGGAGATCACCGGTGGGCGCGTGGCCGCGGTCTCGATCCCGAACGGCCAGTCCGAGCAGCTTGTTACGATCGCCGAGTTCAAGAACAAGGGGGGATCCGACGAGGAGATCCAGGACAGGCTGACTGAGGTGCGTCGCAAGGTAACGGCCGCGCTTTCCAAGGCGCACGGCCTGGTCAGCGGTGACCTGGTCCTGGTGCCGCCGGGTGCGATCCCGATCACCACCAGCGGCAAGATCCGGCGCTCCAGCTGCGTTGAGCTCTACCAACGGGACGGTTTCGACCGACTGGATGCTTCTGCTCGGTCTGTGTGATGCGATGACGAGCTGCTCGCGCAGCTCTCGGGGAGGTTGAGTTGAGCGAGAAGAGTGCTGCGTCGGTCGGGGGGCCGGATCGTCGGG
>NZ_MVHH01000039.1 GCF_002086515.1 Mycolicibacter arupensis | reverse complement strand
GATGCGCTGGAAGCCGAAAATTCAAGGCACTAAGCCATATGACCCAACTCGGGCCTTTCACGCCGCCAGCTGACCGGCGGTTCAGCGAGGCTCGACGCAGGAGAGCCGAAGCTGGAACTGCCGTTTGAGCCGGGCGGTTTAGCGAGGCTCGACGCAGGAGAGCCGAAGCTGGAACTGCCGTTGTTTTCGCTGCTGGCGAATCCGGTGGCCTTTCGGAAACGTATTTGAGGGGCCCTGACGTTGCTTCCTTGCATCCGGTGCCAGGCCCTTCGGGGCCGACCCGCCGGGTGGATGATTCAGTACGCACTGCAAGGCAGGTCACAGCGCGCTACGCCGCCCACTAGAGTGGACGGCAGGTACGCCGGCCGAGCCGAGGCCGATCTAGTGCCGATCGCGAGGGAGAGCAGGTAGCCGCCGATGTTCGAAAGATTTACCGACCGTGCCCGCAGGGTTGTCGTCCTGGCCCAAGAAGAGGCCCGGATGCTCAACCACAACTACATCGGGACCGAGCACATTCTGCTTGGCCTGATCCACGAGGGCGAAGGCGTGGCCGCCAAGTCTCTGGAGTCCCTGGGTATCTCGCTGGAAGGCGTGCGCAGCCAGGTCGAAGAGATCATCGGACAGGGCCAGCAGGCGCCGTCCGGGCACATCCCGTTCACGCCGCGCGCCAAGAAGGTGCTTGAGCTCAGCCTGCGTGAGGCGCTGCAGCTCGGCCACAACTACATCGGCACCGAGCACATTCTGCTCGGCCTGATCCGTGAGGGTGAAGGCGTTGCCGCACAGGTCCTGGTCAAGCTGGGTGCTGACCTGACGCGGGTGCGTCAGCAGGTTATTCAGCTGCTGAGCGGCTACCAGGGCAAGGAGACCGCCGAAGCCGGCACCGGGGGACGGGGCGGCGAGGCCGGTTCACCGTCCACCTCGTTGGTGCTCGACCAGTTCGGCCGCAACCTGACCGCTGCGGCCATGGAGGGCAAGCTCGACCCGGTGATCGGCCGCGAGAAGGAAATCGAGCGGGTCATGCAGGTGCTGTCCCGGCGCACCAAGAACAACCCGGTGCTGATCGGTGAGCCCGGCGTCGGTAAGACCGCCGTGGTGGAGGGTTTGGCTCAGGCGATCGTGGCCGGTGAGGTCCCCGAGACGCTGAAGGACAAGCAGCTCTACACCCTGGACCTGGGTTCGTTGGTGGCCGGGAGCCGCTACCGCGGTGACTTCGAGGAGCGCCTGAAGAAGGTTCTCAAGGAGATCAACACCCGCGGCGACATCATCTTGTTCATCGACGAACTGCACACCCTGGTGGGTGCGGGTGCGGCCGAGGGCGCGATCGACGCGGCCTCGATCCTCAAGCCCAAGCTGGCCCGTGGTGAACTGCAGACGATCGGTGCCACGACCCTCGACGAGTACCGCAAGTACATCGAGAAGGACGCCGCCCTGGAGCGCCGGTTCCAGCCGGTGCAGGTCGGTGAACCCACCGTGGAGCACACCATCGAGATCCTCAAGGGCCTGCGGGACCGCTACGAGGCTCACCACCGGGTCTCGATCAGCGACTCGGCTATCGTGGCCGCGGCCACCCTGGCCGACCGCTACATCAACGACCGGTTCCTGCCGGACAAGGCGATCGACCTGATCGACGAGGCCGGCGCGCGGATGCGGATCCGCCGGATGACCGCTCCGCCGGACCTGCGCGAGTTCGACGAGAAGATCGCCGACGCTCGTCGCGAGAAGGAGTCGGCGATCGATGCGCAGGACTTCGAGAAGGCTGCCAGTCTGCGGGATCGGGAGAAGCAGCTCGTCGCGCAGCGCGCAGAGCGCGAGAAGCAATGGCGTTCGGGTGATTTGGACGTCGTGGCCGAGGTCGATGACGAGCAGATCGCCGAGGTGCTGGGCAATTGGACCGGTATCCCGGTGTTCAAGCTGACCGAGGCCGAGACCACCCGCCTGCTGCGGATGGAAGATGAGCTGCACAAGCGGATCATCGGCCAGGAAGACGCCGTCAAGGCCGTCTCCAAGGCGATCCGCCGTACCCGCGCCGGGTTGAAGGACCCCAAGCGGCCGTCGGGCTCGTTCATCTTCGCCGGTCCGTCCGGTGTGGGTAAGACCGAGCTGTCCAAGGCGCTGGCGGAGTTCCTGTTCGGCGACGACGACGCGCTCATCCAGATCGATATGGGCGAGTTCCACGACCGCTTCACCGCGTCGCGGCTCTTCGGTGCCCCTCCGGGCTACGTCGGCTACGAAGAGGGCGGCCAGCTCACCGAGAAGGTACGGCGCAAGCCGTTCTCGGTCGTGTTGTTCGACGAGATCGAGAAGGCTCACTCCGAGATCTACAACAGCCTGTTGCAGGTTCTCGAGGACGGCCGGCTCACCGACGGTCAGGGCCGCACGGTGGACTTCAAGAACTGCGTCCTGATCTTCACGTCCAACCTGGGCACGTCTGACATCTCCAAGGCCGTCGGACTCGGCTTCACCCAGGGCGGCGGCGAGAACAACTACGAGCGGATGAAGCTCAAGGTCAACGACGAACTCAAGAAGCACTTCCGCCCGGAGTTCCTCAACCGCATCGATGACATCATCGTCTTCCACCAGCTCACCAAGGAAGAGATCATCGAGATGGTCGATCTGATGATCGGCCGGGTGGCCAAGCAGCTCAAGGCCAAGGACATGGACATCGCGCTGACCGAGAAGGCCAAGTCCCTGCTGGCCAAGCGCGGTTTCGACCCGGTGCTGGGTGCGCGTCCGCTGCGGCGCACCATCCAGCGCGAGATCGAGGACCAGCTCTCGGAGAAGATCCTGTTCGAAGAGCTCGGCCCCGGCCAGCTGGTCACCGTCGATGTCGAGAACTGGGACGGAGAGGGTGCACACGAGAACGCGGTGTTCACCTTCGCCGGGGGGCCGAAGCCGGCTACGGAGTCCTCAGACTTGGCCAAGGCGGGCGCACCGACCGCGGAGTAATTGCAAGAAATCGCGAAAGCCCCCTTTTCCGTAAGGAATTGGGGGCTTTCGTGACTTCTGGCCGCTAGTGCTGCGTTGGCAGCAGTCCGAAGGCCTGCTTGGCCAGCTGCAGCATCCAGCTGCCGACACTCTTGCCGTGGTCACGCGGCCAGTTCAACTGGAAGCTGACCACCCAAGGCTGGCCGCCCCGATCGACGGCGTACCAGCTGAAGGTCAGGTCGCCGGGCAAGCCGCCGGCCTTGGCGCCGATATAGGGCCACTCGGCGCGGGGCAGCTCGATACCGCGAACCGCGGACAGAATCTCCCGCACCGGTGCGGCCTCACCCACCGCGCCGGCCTGCAGCGCCACGTGCACGCGGCAGATGTCCTCCGCGCTGCCGTACCACTCCGCGCCGTAAGCCGACGCCGGCACGTGCGCGCGGATCGGATCCGGCTCATAGGGCCGGGAATCGGCCAGTTTGAGCAGCTTCGCCCGCTCCTGCGCCGTGCCATGCTGCCACTGCTCCCGCAGATCTGGCTTGCCCCAACCCACGGAGAACAATTCGTACATCGTGGGAAACGGCGTCATGCTCGCCGGATCGTGGTGGCCGGCCACGGCCAGGGCATGCTCGACCGCCCGCGTGCCCACCCGGCCTATCAGCAAATCGGTCGCCATGTTGTCGCTGGTGGCGATCATCTTCTCGGCAGCCCTGCGCACCGAGACGTGGGCACCGTCGGGCAGCTCCTCCAGGCCCGATGAGCCGACCGCCTTGGCGCGGCCGGTGATGGTCAGCGGGTCGTCCCAGGAAACGCGCCCGGCCTTGACCTCGTTGGCAACTGCTAAGAGCACGTACAACTTGAAGATCGATGCCAACGGCAGAGATTGGGTGGTGTTGGTGCCGGCGACCGGTGTGCAGACCCCACCGTCGATGCGCGAGGCTTGGTAAGAGTAGCGGGCACCGGTTCGGCTCAGCACCGCGTCGACGTCCTGCCAGGAATGGATCTCCGGGGCTTCGGTGGTCGGCTTGAACAGATTGACCAGGCCGTTGTCGTCGGTGCGGATCCGGATGTCCTGGCGGGCGCCGTAGGACGTGGTCAGGTGCAAGGTGGCCGCGGCAGCACGTATATCGACGCTGTCCAGGTGGAAAGGCCGGTCCCACCACAGCGATTCCATGGTGGTGACCACTTGGTCGACCTTGTCCGGTGCGGCCAGGGTGGCAACCCCGATCGGTCCGATCGGCCAATCGGAGTTCAGCATGTCCATGGTCTGCTTGGCTCGCAGACCCGGCGGGGTCTTGGTCGAAATGGTCACGCCGCCGTCGGTGCCGGCGTCGGCAGGGGCTGCCGGAGAAGGAGCGCAGCCGGCGGTCGCGGCGGCCAACGTCGCCGTCACCACGAGGGCGGCCAGCGGTCGCCTCATCGGCTAGTCCTGTGCGGCGGTTCCGGCAACGTCAAGCACTACCTCGAACTCCAGCAACGATGCCCCGGTCGCCACCGGCTTGGCCCGCTGGCCGGCGTGGGCTTCGACGGCCGGGCCCTGCGCCCAGGCCTGGAACGCCTCGTCGGACTCCCAATGCGTCACCACGAAGTAGCGGTCATCGCCCTTGATCGGGCGCAGCAGCTGGAAGCCAAGAAAGCCCGGTTGGTTCTCCACCGCGTGCGCGCGGTTGGCAAACCGTTTCTCCAGTTCGGGACCGGCGTCGGCAGGTACCTCGATTGCATTGATCTTCACCACTGACATGAGCCCTAGGCTACCGTGCCCCGAGTGGAGACCGCGTCGACCGAGCTGCTGACCTACCGCGGCGGGCATGGCGCGCCGCTGGTGCTGGTGCATGGGCTGATGGGCCGTGGCACCACGTGGTCGCGGCAGCTGCCATGGCTGACCCGTCTGGGCGCTGTCTACACCTACGACGCCCCCTGGCATCGCGGCCGCGAGGTCCCCGATCCCCAACCGATCTCCACCGAACGCTTCGTCAGCGACCTGGCCACCGCGGTGGAGCAACTGGCGGGTCCAGTCGGCCTGATCGGTCACTCGATGGGCGGACTGCACGCGTGGTGTCTGGCGGCCCGCCGTCCCGAACTGGTTTCGGCACTGGTGGTCGAGGACATGGCGCCGGATTTTCAGGGCCGCACCACCGGTCCGTGGGAGCCCTGGGTGCATGCCCTGCCCGTCGAGTTCGGCAGCGCCGAAGAGGTGATCGCCGAATTCGGCGACGTCGCCGGGCGTTACTTCCTGGAAGCCTTCGA
Source organism: Mycolicibacter arupensis (assembly GCF_002086515.1). GTDB lineage: Bacteria > Actinomycetota > Actinomycetes > Mycobacteriales > Mycobacteriaceae > Mycobacterium > Mycobacterium arupense. The sequence goes on along the minus strand of NZ_MVHH01000039.1, from coordinate 32,189 downwards.
CCGCACGGAGACCGGCTGGCGGCTGCACGGCCGACCCGAGTGGTGGCTGCAGATCGCCGCCGAGTGGGGCACTCGCGACTACTGGGATCAGTGGCGCGCGGTGCAGGCGCCGACGCTCCTCATCGAGGCCGGCAACACGGTGACCCCACCGGGCCAGATGTGCGAAATGCACCGCATCGCAACGGACAGCACCTACCTGCATGTCCCCGAGGCGGGACACCTCGTCCATGACGACGCGCCGCAGCGCTATCGCGAGGCCGTCGAATCGTTCCTGTCCTGACCGGGCAGCGAGTACCGCCCATCGGCGAGCTCTTCCACCAGGCCGTCCTGTAGCAGTGAAGCCAGTGCACGTTCGCGTTGGATCACGTCCACCGTCCACGCCACATCAAGGTCGGCCCGCGTTACCGCAACGGGGTTATCACGCAACACATCCAGCAACCTGCCACGCACCTGTCGGTCGGTGCCGGCATAACGCTGCGTCGGGCGCTTGGGTGCGGTAGACGGGGGTGAGCCGTCCAGTCGCCAGCGACACGTGTGCTGAAGCGGACAGGCTTCGCAACGTGGTGCCCGTGCGGTGCACACGATGGCGCCCAACTCCATCAGAGCCGCTGAGAATCGGGCAGCCTGGTCGGGGCCGGGGAGCAGGGCAGCCACGTCGGCGTGGTCACGCTTGGCCGACGGGTTTCCGGGCTCGGCCTGCCCGTGTACCGCACGGGCCACCACCCGACGCACATTGGTGTCGACCACCGGCACGGGTTTGCGGTAGGCGAAGCAGGCCACCGCCCGCGCGGTGTAGCTGCCGATCCCCGGTAACTGTTCGAGGGTGTCGACGTCGTCGGGGACGGTATCGGCGAATTCGCGAGCGATCACCGCGGCGCACTCGTGGAGCCGCTTGGCGCGGCGGGGGTAGCCGAGCTTGCCCCAGGCCCTCAGCACGTCGGCCTGGCTTGCCGCCGCGGTCGCCGAGGGTGTCGGCCAGCGCGCAATCCACTCCGGCCAGACCGGCAGCACCCGGGTCACCGGCGTCTGCTGCAACATGAACTCGCTGACCACGATCTGCCACGGGGTGACGTCACCGGCTCGCCAGGGAAGGTCGCGTTCGGCAAACGTGAACCAGTTGAACAGATCGTTAATTTCGATCCCGCCCGGGCGCGGCGCCCGATTCGCAGGCACAATATCCCCCATGCCTAACTCAAACCCGATTTCAGCCTGGAAAGCACTTAAAGAGGGTAACGAGCGCTTCGTCGCAGGCCAGCCCAGCCACCCCAGCCAGGACGTTGCCCGGCGCGCCGCACTGGCTGCCGGCCAGAAACCCACCGCGGTGGTGTTCGGCTGCGGCGACAGCCGGGTTGCGGCCGAGCTCATCTTCGACCAGGGCCTGGGGGACATGTTCGTGGTCCGCACCGCCGGCCACGTCGTCGACGCGGCGGTGCTGGGTTCGATCGAGTTCGCGGTGGAGGTGCTCAACGTTCCGCTGATCGTGGTGCTGGGTCATGACAGCTGTGGTGCGGTGAAGGCGACCCTGTCCGCGTTGGACGGTGGGGCGGTGCCAGGGGGCTACCTGCGCGACATCGTCGAGCGGGTCACGCCGTCCATCCTGTTGGGCCGTCGGGACGGTCTGTCTGCCGTCGACGAGTTCGAGGCCCGCCACGTCACCGAGACGGTGGCGCAGCTGGCGAGCCGATCTGCGGCCATCTCCGAGGGGATCAAGTCCGGTTCGCTGGCGATTGTCGGCGCCACGTACCACCTGGCCGATGGACGGGTTTCGGCGCGCAATCACTTGGGCGACATCGGCGAGTACGCGGCCGATTAGTCGGCGAAGGTCACAACGCGGCTACGACACGCCGCGGAGGGTCGGACAACTCGCGCTGAGGTCGTCCTACCGTGAGAACGTGCTCGATTTGGAACCGCAGGGTCCGCTGCCTTCGCAGATCTATTGGCGACGACGTGGCCTCGCGCTGGGCATTGCGCTCATCGTGATTGCCGTGGTGTCGGCCATCATCTTCGGCGTCATGCACAGCAGTGCCGGTGCCGACAATGCCGACGGCAAGAAGGCCGCCGCGCAGCACTCCAAGCCGCAGAACGCCTCGCCCGAAGAGGTCAAGACGCCCGTCGTGGCGCCCGCAGAGCAGGCGCCGCCACCGGCGCCCACCCCGACCGCCGCGGTGGTCCCGCCGCCGGTGCTCAAGGAGGGCGACGACTGCCCCGACTCGACGTTGGCGGTCAAGGGCCTGACCGGTCCGCAGTACACCGTGGGTGAGCAGCCGCAGTTCACCATGGTTGTCACCAACATCGGGTTGGTGGCCTGCAAGCGAGACGTGGGAGCTGCGGTGCTGGCCGCTTACGTCTATTCGTTGGACAACCAGCGGTTGTGGTCGAACCTGGACTGTGCCCCGTCGAACGAGACGCTGGTCAAGACTTTTGACCCCGGTGAGCAGGTGACCACCACGGTCACGTGGACGGGGATGGGTTCGGCCCCGCAGTGCCCGCTGCCGCGGCAGCCGATAGGTCCCGGCACCTACAACCTGGTAGTCCAACTCGGCAATCTACGATCCGCGACGGTCCCGTTCATGCTGACCGAGCCCTCGCCGGACGCACCACCGCCGCCGGACATGCCCCTTCCGGACGCACCGCCGCCGGGCAACTGATCGCCGGGGGAATCGGCGGCCCAGCCGCGCCTCTAGTTTCGATCCAGTAGCTGCGGCGGGGCTACCTGACCACCGCGCCGGTCAGCTATTTCCACCAGATGGTGCAGTGCTGCAACGATGTTGCCGGCCGGAACAGTACGGAGACCGCCGATGGTCTCCGGGGCGCCCGGTGGGGTCAGCGCGGTGGTGAACCCCAGCCGGGCAGCCTCGGCGAGACGCCGATCCATGCCGCTGATCGGACGCAGATCACCAGCCAGGCCCACTTCCCCCACCACGACGGTGGTCGCCGGCAGCGGCAGATCTGCGTATGCCGATGCCAGCGCGATGGCGACGGCCAGGTCGGTGGACGGATCGGTCAGCCGCATACCGCCCACCGTGGACAGGTAGATGTCGCCGGCCCCGATCGGAAGCTCGGCGTGTTTGTCCAGCACCGCGGTGATCATCGCGGCCCGGGCGTGGTCGATGCCGCTGACCGCCCGGCGGGGTGACCCGCCTGCCGGTTTGGCCAGCAGCGCCTGCACTTCGCCGATCAGCGGCCGCTTTCCATCGAGCGCGACCGTGATCGCGGTGCCGGGCACCGGTGCGCTGCGCTGCTCCAGGAACAGCCCGGACGGGTCTGCGATCGCCTCGATGCCGCTGTCGCGCAGCAGGAAGCAGCCCACCTCGTCGGTGGCGCCGAAGCGGTTCTTGACCGCGCGCACCATCCGCAGCACCGAGTTGCGGTCGCCATCGAAGTGCAAGACCACGTCCACCAGGTGCTCCAGCGAGCGGGGGCCGGCGATCGCACCGTCCTTGGTGACATGCCCGACCAGGATCAGCGCCACATCGGCATTCTTGGCAGCCGCCGTCAGTGCGGCCGTGACAGCACGCACCTGCGTGACACCGCCGGCCACGCCGTCGGTGTCGGCGGCGGCGATGGTCTGCACCGAATCCACCACCAGGAGGGTGGGCCGCACCGCCTCGATGTGGCCCAAAACGGTCTGCAGGTCGGATTCAGAAGCCAGGTAGATCTCGTCATGGCTGCATCCGGTGCGCTCGGCGCGCAGCCGGATCTGGCCGGCGGACTCCTCCCCGGACACATACAGGGCCCGCCGTCCGGCCAATGCCCAGCGATGGGCGACCTCGAGCAGCAGGGTGGACTTGCCGACCCCGGGATCACCTGCCAACAGCGTGACCGAGCCGGGGACGAGCCCGCCGCCCAGCACTCGGTCGAGTTCGGTGACCCCGGTGGGGGCAGGGCGCGCCCGGCCGGCCTCGATGGAAGTGAGCGGTACCGCGGGCCGCGACGGCGCCGCAGGGCGCAGGCCGCCTGCAGGAAGGGCTGCTTCACCTACCGGGTCGATGCCGCCCCAACTGCCGCATTCCGGGCAGCGGCCCAGCCACTTCGCGCAGGTATTGCCGCATTCGGAACAGCGAAAGAGCGAACGTGCCTTGGCCACCGACAGACCGTATCGGGTGGGTCCGACAGTGGCAGCGCGCCGTCGGGTGTCAGTGGTGGGACAGCGGGCCGGCCGAGATCGGCACGTCCAGGCTGACCGAGCCGGCCTTCTTGAAGTCGAAGGTGAAGTCATAGGTCAGCCCATTGCGGATCGGCTTGTCCAGCGTCACCGTGGCCGTCGCGGTGTTGGCGTTGGCCACTTCGGGCAGTGCCTTGGCGGCGGGGGCGGTCGGCAGGTCAGGGCCGGCCGGGGCGCTGACCACCAGAACGCCTCCGACGGGCACCGTCTTGCCGCCGGTCAGCGGCGACACCTTGCCCACGGACGTCGTGATCTCGGTGAGCTCGTCGTCGGTGTCCGGCGACTGGTTGCTGATCACGAACACCAGGTCGACGGTCTGGCCGGGCTCGAGCGCATCGCCGGTCTGGGTCGCTTGGATGCGCACGTCGCGCAGCGCCAGGTCGCCCACGGTGGCCGAGGCGCCGTTGACCGCCGAGGCCTGGTCAGCGGTCTGGGAGATCTGGCCGGTACCGCAACCGGCGAGTGCCGCCGCAGCGACCAACGCGATCGCAGCACTGTTGACGGCCCTGCTGAACGAGTTCACCTATGGTCTCCTGCTCGGCTGTCGCGACTTTTGACTATGCACTGTAGTAGCAACCTTTCCGGCGCGGTAGCTCAGGGCCACGGGTCCGCCGGGACCCCCGTCGACCAGCCCAGATCAGGCTCTCGTCGGCGTTGACCCAGCACGCTTCCGGGGTGCTGTCAACCCCCCTTCTGCGGCCGCGGTGCCCCTGACCTGCACCGTTGTTGGTCGGGTGTTGTGGCGCCGTGTTAGCATGGGGTAGCGAAAGGGGCTCAAATCAGATGATCTTTAAGGTCGGAGACACCGTCGTATATCCACACCACGGTGCAGCGTTGATCGAGGCGATTGAAACCCGGACCATCAAAGGCGAGCAGAAGGACTATCTGGTCCTGAAGGTGGCGCAGGGCGACCTCACCGTTCGAGTTCCCGCTGATAATGCCGAGTATGTCGGTGTGCGTGACGTTGTCGGCCAGGAAGGCCTGGACAAGGTCTTCCAGGTGTTGCGGGCCCCGCACACCGAGGAACCGACCAACTGGTCGCGTCGGTACAAAGCCAACCTGGAGAAGCTGGCCTCCGGAGATGTGCACAAGGTAGCCGAGGTCGTCCGTGACCTGTGGCGCCGTGACCAGGAGCGCGGCCTGTCGGCCGGCGAGAAGCGGATGCTGGCCAAGGCCCGCCAGATCCTGGTCGGTGAGCTGGCACTGGCCGAGAACACCGATGACGCCAAGGCCGAGATCATTCTCGACGAGGTACTGGCCGCGGCATCCTGACGCTGGCATTGCCAACTCTCGGGAACTTCAGTGCCAACCACAGTAGCCGTGGTTCCGGCCGCGGGCGCCGGTCTGCGCCTGGGTGCCGGCCGACCTAAAGCATTCTTTCTTCTCGGTGGTCAGACGCTGGTCGAGCGTGCGGTGGCCACGCTGCGAAGTTCTGGTGTCATCGATCAGGTCGTGGTCGCGGTGCCGCCGGGTTTCACCGACGAGGCCACGCTGATCCTCGGCGAGTCCGCGACCGTCGTGGCCGGCGGTGCCGACCGTGCCGAATCCGTCCGGCTTGCCCTGGCAAGCGCTGGAGAACCGGACTTCGTGCTTGTCCATGACGCCGCACGCGCCTTGACGCCACCGGATCTGGTGGTCCGCGTGGTGGAGGCCCTGCGTGCCGGGCATCGCGCTGTGGTTCCGGCGCTGGCGGTGACCGACACCATCAAGGCCGTCGACGCCCACGGCACGGTTCTGGGCACGCCCGAGCGCGCCGGTTTGCGAGCGGTGCAGACGCCGCAGGGCTTCGCCGCAGAGCTGTTGTTGCGCGCCTACCAGCAGGCTCCTGAGGGCGTTCAGTTCACCGATGACTCGTCGTTGGCCGAGCACATCGGGGCGCAGGTGCACGTCGTCGAAGGCGATCCGCTGGCCTTCAAGATCACCACCCCGTTGGATGCGGTGCTCGCCAAGGCTGTGGTGAGTCAGTGACAGCCTTGCCGCGAGTGGGGCTGGGCACCGATGTGCACCCGATCGAGGCAGGCCGGCCCTGCTGGCTACTGGGACTGTTGTTCCCCGACGCCGACGGCTGCTCCGGACACTCCGACGGGGACGTGGCCGTACACGCCCTGTGTGACGCGCTGCTGTCCGCCGCAGGCCTGGGAGACCTCGGGGCGGTTTTCGGCGTCGACGAGCCCAGCTGGGCACGAGTAACGGGTGCTGTGATGCTGGCCCACGTGCGTGACCTGATCGCCGCGAGCGGATTTGTTGTCGGCAACGCCGCGGTGCAGGTGATCGGCAACCGGCCGAAAGTGGGCCCCAGACGTGCCGAAGCCCAGCAGCTCTTGTCGGAACTGCTGGGCGCACCGGTCTCGGTATCGGCAACCACCACTGATGGGTTGGGTCTCACCGGTCGGGGTGAGGGCCTTGCCGCGGTGGCTACCGCGCTTGTCGTGCCTGCCTGAATCAGTAAGGCCTTGGTCAGCAGCCGCCGAACAGCGCGGCGACCAAGCAGACGACTAAATCTCCGCCCAGCTTCACGCCGGTCTCGACAGCGCTGCCGGCGACCTCCGGGATGGCGTCTGCAACCAAGACTGCGGTGTCTCCTGCAGCCTGAGCGGCTGCATCGGCGGCTGCATCGGCGGCAGCAGCAGCAGCCGCAGATGCAGCATCGGCGGCCAAATCTGCGGTGCCGGCGGCCAGATCAGCGGTGCCGCTACCCACATTGCCGAGGATGTCTAGGCCGGCGTCGGTCACAAGGGTGGGGTCCAGGATGCCCGGGTCCAAGAAGCCCGGGTCCAGGCTCGGTGCGAAGTCAATGCCGGCCAACCCCCCCAAAGACAGGTCAGTGACGGGGGCGACGAGGTCAGTGGGCGTCAGGAGGGGGTCAATCGCAAAGTCGGGCGTGGGGAGGGCCTCGACCGGAAATGCGGGCGTCAGGAAGGCGTCAACCGGAACTTCGGGCGTGGTGAGGGCCTCGACCGGAAGTTCGGGCAGTGCGAGGGCTTCCGTGGTGGCAGCCGAGCCGCCGAGCAGGTCGGTGATAGTCGCACTGCTGAGCAGGTCGGCCGCGGAGCCGTCACTGAGCACGTCGGTCCCAGTCGTACTGCTGAACAGCTCGGCCGCCGAGCCACCGCTGAACAGGTCATTGACCGTTGAACCGGTGTCCGCGCTGTTGAAGAAGTCGGTGGCCGCGGCTGAGCCGGGCAACGCGTTGGTGTTGAAGGGGTCGGTGGCGGCGGCGCCCAAAGCTTCGGCGTCCGTAGGGACGGCACGCGGGGCCGAGGTCGAGAACATGCTCAGCATCGGCAGGACCAGCGACGGCGCCATCATCACGACCATCGGCGACATCATCGCCAGCGACATGGCGATCTGGGTGCCCATAGCGCTGGCCTGGGCGGCGCCCATGCCGCCGGCTGCGCCGCCAGCCGCGCCAGCAGCCGCTTCGGCCTGTGCCTCGGCCTGCTGGCGCTGCTGCTCGGCCTGCATGTCCTGCTGGGCGTCCTGCATCGCCTGGGTGTGCTCGGCGGGCAGGGCGGCGGCCTCGGTGTCGAGGTGGTTCGGGTTGGCAGTCGGCTCGTTGTACGTCGTTGCCGCCATGACCTCTGCGGGCTGGGGCTGCGCCTGGTTCTGGTTGTTGTTCGGCTCCTCGGCATAGGCGGTCGCGCTACCCACAAATGCGACCGCAGCCAAGAACGCTCCTGAGGCTGCCACCAGACGTTTACTCACTGCCGCAATATATGCCACGTCACACCCCCTGTCCACCGATACGGCGGTCGGCAGACGCCCCGGCGACCACCCGGCAAAGGCGGGTGTGGCGGTCCCAGGCCCCGCGCCCCGGTAAGCTGGCCCGTCGTGACCGATCGCCCCAGCCTGCGGCTACACGACACGGCAACCGGCGCCGTGCGTGACTTCGTCCCGCTGCGGCCCGGCCAGGCCTCTATCTATCTGTGCGGTGCCACGGTGCAGGCCGCGCCCCATATCGGACACGTCCGCAGTGGTGTGGCATTCGACGTTCTACGCCGGTGGCTGACCGCCCGCGGCTTCGATGTCGCCTTTGTGCGCAACGTGACCGATATCGATGACAAGATCCTCACCAAGGCCGCCGCTGCGGGCAGGCCCTGGTGGGAGTGGGCCGCCACCCACGAACGCGAATTCACCGCCGCATACGACGCGCTGGGCGTGCTGCCGCCATCGGTCGAGCCGCGCGCCACCGGCCACATCACCCAGATGGTCGAGTTGATCCAGCGCCTGATCGACACGGGGCACGCCTACACCGGCGGCGGTGACGTCTACTTCGACGTGCTCAGCTACCCCGACTACGGCCAGCTGTCCGGGCACCGGATCGACGATGTGCACCAAGGCGAAGGGGTCGCCACGGGCAAACGCGATCCCCGCGACTTCACGCTGTGGAAGGGCGCCAAGCCCGGGGAGCCCAGCTGGCCCACGCCCTGGGGACCGGGCCGTCCGGGCTGGCATCTGGAGTGCTCCGCGATGGCTCGCACCTACCTGGGCGCCGAGTTCGACATCCACTGCGGTGGGATGGACCTGGTCTTCCCGCACCACGAGAACGAGATCGCCCAGAGCCGCGCGGCCGGAGACGGCTTCGCGAACTACTGGCTGCACAACGGCTGGGTCACCCTGGGTGGCGAGAAGATGAGCAAATCGCTGGGCAACGTGCTGTCGATGTCGGCGGTGCTGCAGCGAGTCCGGCCCGCCGAACTGCGGTACTACCTGGGCAGTGCGCATTACCGGTCGATGCTCGAGTTCTCCGAGAACGCGCTGCGCGACGCGGTCAACGCCTACGTCGGCATCGAGGAGTTCCTGCATCGGGTGCGCAGCCGGGTGGGCGCCGTGCATCCCACTACCTGGACGCCCCGGTTCGCCGCCGCGCTCGATGACGACCTTTCGGTGCCGATCGCACTGGCCGAGGTGCACCGGACCCGGGCGGAGGGCAATCGGGCGCTGGACTCCGGCGACCACGAGGGCGCGCTGGCGGCCGCCGGTGCGATCCGCGCCATGATGGATGTGCTGGGTTGTGACCCGCTCAATGAGCGCTGGGAGTCGCGCGACGAGACCTCGGCGGCACTGGCTGCGGTCGACGTCCTGGTACGTGCCGAATTGGAACGCAGGGCAACGGCTCGCGCGGAACGGGATTGGCAATTGGCGGACGAGATTCGATGCAGGCTCAAAGACGCCGGCATCGACGTCACCGACACTGGGGACGGCCCGCAGTGGTCGCTACTGGTCGAGGGGGCGGAATAGATGGCTGGAAACTCCAAACGTAAAGGTGCGGTGCGCAAGCCCGGCACGAAGAAGGGTCCGACTGTCGGCTCCGGCGGCCAGCGCCGACGCGGACTCGAAGGCCGTGGCGCCACGCCGCCGGCGCACCAGCGCGAATACCACCCGGCCGCCAAAGCGGCCAAGCGCGCGGCCAAGCAGCGTGCCTTCCGAACGGCCAAGCGTGCCGACGAGAACGAGACCGTGCTGGGCCGCAACCCGGTCCTGGAGTGCCTGCGCGCCGGTATCCCGGCCACTGCTCTGTATGTGGCGCTCGGTGCCGAGGCCGACGAGCGGCTGACCGAATCGGTAACCCGCGCGGCTGATTCCGGACTGCCGATCCTGGAAGTGCCGCGGTCCGACCTGGACAAGATGACCACCAACGGTCTGCACCAGGGCATCGCACTTCAAGTCCCGCCCTACAGCTACGCTCACCCCGACGATCTGCTGGCCGCCGCGCGCCAGGATGCGGCGCCGGCTCTGCTGGTCGCCCTGGACAACATCTCCGATCCGCGCAATCTCGGAGCCATCGTGCGATCGGTGGCCGCGTTCGGCGGGCACGGCGTCGTGATCCCGCAGCGCCGGTCGGCGTCGGTGACCGCGGTGGCCTGGCGTACCAGTGCCGGTGCGGCAGCCCGGGTTCCGATCGCACGGGCACCCAATCTGAACCAGACGCTGAAGACGTGGGCCGACCGCGGCCTGCAGATCGTCGGCCTGGACGCCGGCGGGGACACCATGGTCGACGACCTCGATGGCGCCGGACCGATGGTGCTGGTGGTCGGCTCCGAGGGCAAGGGCTTGTCGCGTCTTGTGCGGCAGAACTGCGACGCCATCGTGTCGATCCCGATGTCCGGGCCCACCGAGTCGCTCAACGCATCGGTGGCCGCCGGGGTGGTGTTGGCCGAGATCGCCCGTCAGCGGCGGTGATTCGCGGCATCGCCGTCGCGGTGACGGCGCTGGCGCTGGCGATGGGAGGACCGTTGTCGTCGGTGAACGCGCTGCCCGCAGGTTTCGATCTGCAGGCTCACCGCGGTGGACGGGGCGAGACCACCGAGGAATCGCTACACGCCTTCGCCAAGGCGATCGAACTCGGGGTCAGCACCCTGGAGCTGGACATCGTCCTGACGCGTGACCGCCAGCCGCTGGTCTGGCATGACCCGGTGATCGAGCCGCGCAAGTGCACAGACACCGGACCGGCATTCGCCGGCGACCCCGACTATCCCTATGTGGGACGGCGTGTCGCCGAGCTCACCCTGGCCCAGCTCCGCACCCTGGACTGCGGACACTTGCTTGCCGAATTCCCCGATGCAGAAGTGGTATCTGGCAATGTGATCGCAACTCTGCCTGAGGTTTTCGCGTTGGCCGGCCACACCGGAGTCCGCTACAACATCGAGACCAAGGTCGATGCCGACAACCAGCAGCAGCTCGTCGACGTGATCCTGGCCGCGGTGCGCGCCGCCGGCAAGCTGGATTCGGTCGAGATCCAGAGCTTCGACTGGCGCACCCTGCCGATGGTGCGCGCCGCCGAACCGGCCATTCCACTGGTCGCCCTGTGGGAGGAGGGCCCGGACCCGATCTTCGGGGCGGTTTCCGTCGGCGCGGACATCGTGTCCCCGGACTATGCGGTGGTGGACGAGGCCTTCGTCAGGCGCGCGCACGCGGCCGGGCTCCGGGTCATCCCATGGACGGTCAACGAGGCTGACGCGATGCGGCAGCAGATCGCCGCCGGCGTCGACGGCCTCATCACCGACTATCCGAGCCGCTTACGAGTGGTGCTGGCCGAGCTGGGCATGCCACTGCCCCGGGCCTACGAGGTCGGCTAGATCCCCATCAGGCGTGCCCCGGCCCACAGCGCCAGTACCGCGACCAGCACGGTGACCGGGACGGTGCACAGCCCCAGCCGGGTGTATTCGCCGACCCCGGCCGGAACCTGGTACCGGCGCAGTACTCGGCGCCACAACAGATTCGACAGTGACCCGGTGTAGCTCAGGTTGGGGCCGATATTGACCCCGATCAACACGGCCAGCACCGCAAGAGGCCCGCTCGATGCCACCAGCGGGGCCAGCACCAGGGTCGCCGGCAGATTGTTGACGACATTGGCCAGCACCGCGGCCACCGCGGCGATCCCCAGCAACGCCAGCAGGCCGGAGCCCTGCGGCAGCAGCATCGCCATCCGAGCGCCCAACCCGTTGTCGACGACGGCACGCACCACCACGCCGAGCGCCAGCACGAACACCAGGAAGCCCGGGTTGGCGGCGCGCAGCATCCGCGCCGCGGTGCTGCGGCGCTGCGCCAGGCCCCGCACGCCCAGCACGGTGGCACCGGCGACAGCAGCCCACGCCGCAGGTATGTGCACGGTCTCGGCGGCCACGAAACCCGCCAAGGTCAGTCCCAGCACCACCAGCACGAACACCGGGATCGGCGGCGGCGGCCCGGCGTGCTGATGCACCGGGGTGGCCCGAAGATCGTCCCGGAAGAACCACCGGAATATCAGGTAGACCGCCGCGGTGGTAGCCACCCACGGCGCCGCCATCAGCGCGGTGAACTTCACGAAGGACAGTCCGGCCTGCTGGAAAGCCAGCAGGTTGGTCAGGTTGGACACCGGCAGCAGCAGCGAGGCCGTGTTCGCCAGATGGGCGGTCGCATACGCGTGCGGACGAATCGGCGCGTGACGGCGGCGGGCCATCATCAGCACCACCGGTGTCAACAGCACCACGGTGGCGTCCAGGCTCAATACCGCGGTCAGGCCCGCGGCGATCACGAACACGCGGCGCAGCAGATGCTGCGGTGGTCCGACGTCGGCGCGGGCCATCGCCGCGCCGGCCGCCTCGAACAGGCCCTCGTCGTCGCAGAGCTGCGCCAGCACCAGCACCGCACCCAAGAACACCACGACGTGCATCAGGGCGGCGGCCTCGGTGATCGCGTCGTGCATCGAGATGGCGCCGGTGGCAACAAGGATGGCGGCCGCCGGTACCGCCGCGAACATCTCCGGCCAGCCGCGTGGGCGGGCCACCGCGAAACCCAGCACTACGGCAAGCAGCACCAGGGCGAGAGTCAGATTCAGGCCCACGGATCCTCACGGCGCCACACGGTGGGCAGGTGCAGTCCGACGCCGTCGGTCTCGGCCAGTTCACTGAGCACCCGCATGGTGGCGTGCAGGTCGTCACCGGCATAGGGCAAGGCGCGCAACGGTTTCGACAAGGGCGAGAAGAAGTCGTCCCAGTGGGTCAACACGACGGTGGAGGCGCCGACGGCGCGCACCGTCTCATTCCAGTAATCGATCAGATACTGGCGCGGCTGAATGCCCAGCTGGCCGATGCCCAAATAAACCACTTCGGCGTGGCGCCCGGCCAGCGCACCGGGAATGAATCCGGCGCTGCCCATGATCAGCACATTGCGCCCCGAGCCCCGATGCGCCACCAGCGCCGACCATGCCTCGCCGCATTTATAGGCAGAGGCCTTGACCGGCGGAACCACCGGCCTGTTGATGACACCGGGGAAGCGATCCGGTGGGCAGTGCCGCGACTCGATCAGTGTGACCTCATAGGCGCCCAGCGTGATTGGCGCGCCGGGAGTGGCCACGATCACGCGGTCGGCCGAGAGTCCTTGCCCCCGGCCTACATTGGCGGTCGACTCACCGCCTACCAACGCCGCGCCGGTACGTTCGGCGACCACCGCGGAATCGAGTGCGTGATCGATGTGTGAGTGCAGTGGTATCACCGCGGCCAGCTCACGCGCTCCGGCCCGGGCCAGAGCGCCGTCGATGCGTGCGGCAGATGGTGCCACCTTGCGCAACGCCACCCGCGCCAGGCTGGGGCGGGAGAAGTAGCCGTCGGTCATCAGCGCCGAGGACCCGTCGTCGATGAGCATGGTGGTCACGCCCAGCCACGTGACCGACACCGGTGCGTCCGGTTGCGCGGGTGTGACGTCGAAGCGGTCGGCGTACCGGCCGATATCGGGGCGGCCGAGCTTGAGGCGCATTCGCTCAGGCTAGCGGGGGCACGGGGCGGCCGCTGGTTGCGGCCGTCTCCGGCATGGCGATCAGGTAGAGCACAAAGCCGGCTGCGGCGACCCCGGCCAGCGCGAGGAATGCCGCGTTGTAGCCGGCGGCCACCACGATATGCCCGGCGATGAAGTTCGACAGTGCGGCGCCGACACCGCAGGCCGCGGTGATCGCGCCCAGGCTGACGTTGAATCGGCCGGTGCCGTGCGTGACGTCCTGCACGACGAGCGGGAACAGTGCACCGAAGATCCCCGCGCCCACCCCGTCGAGCAACTGCACCCCCACCAGCCAGTAGGAGTTGTCCCAAACCGGGTAGAGCAGCCCGCGCATCGTCAGCACCGCGAATCCCACCAGAAAGATCGGCTTGCGGCCCCAGACATCGGCTTTGGAGCCCGTCAGATAGGCCACCGGGACCATCACCAGCTGCGCGGCCACGATGCACGCCGCCATCAGTGCGGTGCCGACCTCGCTGTTGACCAGGGCCAGTTCCTGACCGACCAATGGCAGCATTGCCGCATTGGCGAAATGAAACATCACCACCGTCGCTCCGAACACCAGCAACTGCCGGTTGCGCAGCAGCACGGCGAATCCGGACGGCTGCGGATGGGGCTGGCCTGCTCGATGGTCCATGCCGCGGGCCACGTCGTGATCGATCGCCGATTCGGGGACCCGCAGTGTGGCCACCACGCTCAGCGCGGCCATGCCGGCCAGCATCCAGAACACCACGATCGGCCCGTAGAAATAGGCCAGGGCGCCGGTGGCAGCCGCCGTCGCGGCATTGCCGGCGTGATTGAACGATTCATTGCGGCCGAGGCGTTTGGCGAACATCCGCGGGCCCACCACACCGAGGGTGATCGCGGCCAGCGCCGGCGCGAACACCGAACCTGCGATGCCGGTCAGCAACTGCAGGGCAGCGACGCTGTAGAAGCCCGGGAAAAGTGGCATCGCCAAGGCCGCGGCCGTGACCGCCAGGGCACCGACGACCAGCAATGCCCTTTTGGCGGTGGTGCGGTCGACCAGTGCACCCACCGGGGTCTGTGCCACCACCGCGGCGATGCCGCCGATCGCCATCACCAGACCGATCGATCCCTGGTCCCAATGGTGGGTCACCAGCAGGTACACCGACAGGTAGGGACCCAGCCCGTCTCGGACGTCGGCCAGCGTGAAGTTCAGTAGGTCCAGTGCGTGCGCCAGCCGGCGGGGGAGCGGCGCCGCCGTCATGGCCGTCACCGGTTCAGTATCTCCGAAGCAGAGCCGTCCCGCTCAGCGCTGGGACTAGACCTTGGGGCTGTCGTCGTCGCCGATCAGCAGGCGGACCGCCAGATCCAGCCGTGTGCTGAAGTCGCTGGCCGACGCTCGCCGGGTCAGCCAGGCCAGCAGGTTGGACAGCCAGACATCCGAGATCACTCGCGAGATGTGGTACTGCTCCTCGGTCGGTTCGCCGTCGCTCATCGCCCCGGCGAACATCGAGTCGATGAGCTTCTGGACATGATCGACCTCGCCGGCCGCCGAAGCGTCGGCGAAGACGTACGCCCGGGTCATGGCCTCGGTGAGCAGCGGATTGCGCTGCATGGCGCGATTGAGCTTGTTGACCACCAGGTTCAGCCGCTGGTGGCGCGTGGTCGCGGCGTAGGTCACCGGATCGGTCTTGGTGTCTACCCGCGCGATCTCCCGGCCCATCGCCGAGACCAACAGGTGAACCTTCGACGGGAAGTAGCGGTAGAGGGTTCCCACGGCCACGTCCGCGCGGTCGGCCACCGCCCGCATCTGCACTGCGTCATAGCCGCCCTTGGAGGCTATCGCCAGGGTGGCATCGAGGATGCGCTTGCGACGTTCGCGCTGCGCTTCGGAGCCGAGGTCGGATTCGGTCAGCACGGCCACGTTGACGATCTCACGCGGCTGGTGCGACGAGCCGCGGCCCGCGGTGCCCTCAGCTGATGACGACATGTGCTGTGCGGCTCCCTCCGCCGATCTGCTGGCCAATAACGATACGCACCGCGTAGTTGAATTTCGTATTCCCGATATCGCCCGGACCCGACGTGTCCAGCCATAACGGTTCGACTTGACGCTCCGACGCTGGCACTATTAGAACACGTTCTAGTGGTTGGTGGGGACGTTCGTGACCCGCCTCATCTCAAGCCGTCTCGACCCGGAGGAGACCAGTGTGTCCGTGACCATCAACGACGAACAGCTCGCCGCCCGCGAGCTGGTCCGCGACTGGGCCGCCGCCGCGGGCACCACCGAGGCGATTCGCGCCGCCGAGCTTGGCGAAACGGATTCCTGGCGAAGCGTTTTCGCACGCCTTGCCGACTTGGGCCTGTTCGGCGTCGCCGTCGCCGAGGAGTTCGGTGGGGCCGGTGGCCGGCTCGAAGACCTCTGCTCGATGGTCGATGAGGCCGCCAAAGCCCTGGTCCCCGGGCCGGTCGCAACCACCGCGCTGGCCACCCTGGTGGTCACCGATCCGCAGCTGGCCGAGGCCCTGTCGGCCGGTGAGCGCGTCGTCGGCGTTGCCACCGATACCTCCGCGGCAGCGGTGCGCTTCGACGCGCAGGCCGGCCAGGCCACCGGCACCGCCGACCGCGTCCTGGGCGCCACCGCCGACGGGCTGCTGCTGGTGCCTGCCGGTGACGACTGGGTGCTGGTGGACGCCGGCGCCGACGGTGTGGATGTCGAGCCGCTGGTCGCGACGGACTTCTCTCGTCCACTGGCCAAGGTCACGCTGTCGGCGGCACCGGCGGTACGGGTGGAGGCCGGTCACCGGGTGGAGAACCTGGTGGTCACGGTGCTGGCCGCCGAGGCGTCCGGGGTCGCCCGGTGGGCACTGCAGACCGCTGTCGACTACGCCAAGGTGCGGGAACAGTTCGGCAAACCGATCGGCAGCTTCCAGGCCGTCAAACACCTGTGTGCCGAAATGCTGTGTCGAGCAGATCAGGCCGCGGTGGCGGCCGCCGATGCCGCCCGCGCCGCATCGGATCCCGATGACCAACAGTTTGCGATCGCGGCCGCGGTGGCCGCTGCCATCTGCATCGACGCCGCCAAGGCCAACGCCAAGGACTGCATTCAGGTGCTCGGCGGTATCGGCATCACCTGGGAGCACGACGCGCACCTCTACCTGCGCCGGGCCTATGGCATCGGGCAGGCGCTCGGCGGGCCCGAGCGCTGGCTGCGCCGCACCGCCGCGCTGACCCGCGACGGCGTGCGTCGCCGGCTCGAGGTCGACCTCGGCCCGGACGGCGTGGCCACCGACGTGCGCGCCGAGATCGCCGAGGCCGCGGCCCGCATCGCCGCGCTGCCCGCCGACGAGCGTCAGCGCGCGCTGGCCGAATCGGGCCTGCTGGCGCCGCACTGGCCGGCTCCCTACGGCCGCGGTGCCGGGCCTGCCGAGCAGCTGGTGATCGACCAGGAACTCGCCGCGGCCGGCGTCGGGCGCCCCGACCTGGTGGTCGGCTGGTGGGCGGCCCCGACCATCCTCGAGCACGGCACGCCCGAGCAGATCGAGCGCTTCATTCCGGCCACGCTGACCGGCGAGATCTTCTGGTGCCAACTGTTCTCCGAGCCCGGTGCAGGCTCGGACCTGGCGGCGCTGCGCACCAAGGCGATCAAGGTCGATGGCGGGTGGCGGCTGACCGGTCAGAAGGTCTGGACATCGCGGGCGCATGACTCGCACTGGGGTGTCTGCCTGGCCAGGACCGACGCCGAAGCTCCCAAACACAAAGGCATCACCTACTTCCTGGTCGACATGGCGGCCGAGGGCATCGACATCCGGCCGCTGCGGGAGATCACCGGCGAGGCCCTGTTCAACGAGGTCTTCCTCGACGATGTTTTCGTGCCGGACGAGCAGGTGGTCGGCGGCGTCAACGACGGCTGGCGGCTGGCCCGCACCACCTTGGCCAACGAGCGCGTCGCGATCGCCGGTGGCACCGCGCTGGGCAACCCGATGGAAGAGCTCCTGCGGGCACTGGACGACCGTGAACCCGACACCGCCACCGCCGAGCGCCTGGCCCGGCTGATCATCGCCGCGCAGGCGGGTTCGCTGCTGGATCAACGCATCGCTCAGCTCGCGGTCGGCGGCCAGGACCCCGGTTCGGAATCCTCGGTGCGCAAGCTGATCGGTGTGCGTTACCGCCAGGAACTCGCGGAGTTCCGGATGGATGTTGCCGACGGCGGCGGCGTCGTGGCGGGGCGCGAGGTGCACGACTTCCTCAACACCCGCTGCCTGTCGATCGCCGGTGGAACCGAACAGATCCTGCTGACGCTGGCCGCCGAGCGACTCCTGGGCCTGCCCCGGGGATAGCTTCGGCCTCCTCCCGGAGCCTCAGCCGAGGTGGCGGGTCATGCGGCGGTGAGCCGGGCCAACGCCCGCAACGGAATCGGTAACCAGGCGGGCCGGTGCCGGGCCTCGTAGCCGGCTTCATACACGGCTTTGTCGACTTCATAGACGGCGAGCAGGGCCGCGTTGTCGCGGGGGTCGGTTCCTGACGCGGCGGCATAGCCGTCGCAGAACGAGTTGCGGCAGCGGTCCAACCACTCGCGGGCCCGGGTGGCCAACTGCCGGTCGCGTCCCTCTGGGGCCACATCGGCGAGCTTCCCATACGCGGCGTACTCGTAGGATCGCAGCACTCCGGCGACATCGCGCAGCGGTGAGTCGGGGCGGCTCCGCAGCGCCAAGGGCGTGCCAGGCTCGCCTTCGAAATCGATCAGGAGCCATCCGCTGGGCGTGCGCAACACCTGACCCAGATGCAGATCGCCGTGGACGCGCTGCACGGTGACCGGCTGCCCGGCCAACGCCGTATAGCGCCGTTCGATGGCCGGAAGGTGCGGGCGGATTGCCGGCACTATTTCCGCTGTCGCCGCCAACCTGTCCAACAGAGTCTGAATCGGGAAGTCTGCTTGCGTGGTCCCGAAGCCGGCGGCCAGGGAGCGGTGCACCGAAGCGACCGCCTCGCCGAGCCGGTAGGACTCACCGGCGAAGTCGCCGCCCACCTCGTAGGCATAGAGGTCGGCCTCGGCGAACAGGTCACGCACGCTGGCGGTGGCCATCGCCCACCCCTCGGCCGAATTCACCACGTACTCGCTGACCATGCCCAGCGAGTAGGGGACTGTGCCGGAGTCACCGGGCAGCTGGGCCTGGTAGGAACCCAGCAGGCGCGGTACATGCGGATTGCCGGCGCGACCCAGCTCCGCGTTCAACTCGATGTCGGGACTGATACCGGCCGTCAGACGCCGAAACGCCTTGAGGACCACCGCTTCCTCGGCGATGACGCTGGTGTTGCTCTGCTCGGCTTCCGAGACGCGCGAGTCGGCGTGAACCGGCAGCGACGCGGCTGGTTCCGACGTGAAGGTGATGGGACCCCGGGTGGCCGATGAATCGATGAGTGCCAACAGGAATCGTGCCGCTTCGGGGTCATACAGCGCGTCGTAGCCGGTATGGCCGTCGGCAACGCCGATCTTCGCGATCTGGGCGTACTCCGGCGCCAGATCGACATCCCAGCTCACCACCACCTGGTAGCGCTCCGCGGCGCCGTCGGCGTAGGCGACGTCGAGCAGTACCAGGTCCAGTCCCTCCCGCAACGTCACCACCAGCGCGGGTTTGGTGTGGGCCAGTTCCCGATTGTGCCCCGCATACCAGCGTCGGGTTGGCAGCCATTGGGCCCACGGCAGTCCCGCTGGTTCGCCGCGGCCGGTCATGGCATCTCCTCCTTTGTCTCAGACAGCTGAAACCAGTAGAAGCCATGTCCGGGCAGGGTGAGCAGGTAAGGCAGTTTCCCGATCCGCGGAAACTCCACCGAACCGGTCAGTTCTGTGGGCGTGTGGCCGTCCCAGTGCTGCAGATTCAATTCGATCGGTTGGGGAAACCGGGACAGGTTGTTGACGCATAAGACCGTGCCGGAGCGGTCACCGGGAGCTTCTCTGACGTAGGCCAGCACGGAAGGGTTGGATCCGCCCAATTCTCGAAATCCGCCGAGCGCGAAGGCGTCATAGCGCCGTCGAATGGCGAGCATGGTGCGGGTCCAGTTCAGCAGGGACGCCGAGGTGTCGCGTTGCGCCTCGACGTTGACGGCCTGGTGGCCGTAGATGGCGTCTTGAATGGGCGGCAGGTACAGACGTCCTGGGTTCGCGGTGGAGAATCCGGCGTTGCGGTCCGGCGTCCATTGCATCGGGGTGCGTACCGCGTCACGGTCGCCCAGCCAGATGATGTCGCCCATCCCGATCTCGTCGCCGTAGTACAGGATCGGTGAGCCGGGCAGCGACAACAGCAGGACGGTGAACAATTGGATCTGGTTGCGGTCGTTGTCCAGCAGCGGTGCCAGCCGACGCCGGATCCCCACGTTCGCCTTCATCCGTGGATCCTTGGCATATTCGGCGTACATGTAGTCGCGCTCGTCGTCGGTGACCATCTCCAACGTCAACTCGTCGTGGTTGCGCAGAAATATTCCCCATTGTGCCGTGTCGGGGATGGCCGGCGTCTGCGCCAGGATCTCCGAAATGGGAAAGCGTGATTCTCGGCGGACCGCCATGAAAATGCGTGGCATCAAAGGGAAATGGAAAGCCATATGGCATTCGTCGCCGCCGGCGCGCGGGTCCCCGAAGTATTCGACCACATCGGTCGGCCATTGGTTGGCCTCGGCGAGCAATACTCTGCCCGGGAACTCGTCGTCCACTACCTTGCGGCAGCGCTTGAGGAATTCGTGTGTTTCAGGCAGGTTTTCGCAGTTGGTTCCCTCGCGCTCGAACAGGTAGGGCACCGCGTCGAGCCGAAAGCCGTCGATACCGAGATCGAGCCAGAATCGCAATACGTCGATCATCGCGTCGGCGACCTCGGGATTGTCGTAATTCAGGTCGGGCTGATGCGAGAAGAAACGATGCCAATAGAATTGGCGCCGAACAGGATCAAACGTCCAGTTCGATTCCTCGGTGTCGACGAAGATGATCCGGGCGTCGGG
The DNA here is from genome assembly GCF_002086515.1 of Mycolicibacter arupensis. Taxonomy (GTDB): domain Bacteria; phylum Actinomycetota; class Actinomycetes; order Mycobacteriales; family Mycobacteriaceae; genus Mycobacterium; species Mycobacterium arupense. The sequence goes on along the minus strand of NZ_MVHH01000039.1, from coordinate 11,821 downwards.
GTAGCGCTCGCTGGTGTCGCTCCATACGTAGTAGTCGCCGTACGGACCGTTGGGCTCATGGCGTGACTGCTGAAACCATGCGTGAGTGTCGGAGGTGTGGTTCATCACGAGATCGGTGATGATGCGGATTCCGCGTCGATGTGCCGCGTCGAGCAGCTCGACAAAGTCGTCGACGGTACCGAACTCCGGCAGAACCTTGTAGAAGTCCCGGATGTCGTATCCGCCGTCGCGCAGCGGTGAGTCATAGAACGGCGGCAGCCACAGGCAATCGACGCCGAGCCACTGCAGGTAGTCCAGCTGATCGGTCAGGCCACGGAGGTCGCCGATGCCGTCGCCGTTGGAATCGCGGAAGGCCCGAACCAAGACCTCGTAGAACACCGCACGTTTGAACCAGGCCGGATCCGCGGGCAGGGCCGTGGCGTCGCCGAAGTCGTCTGCGGTCGGATGCTCCACCCGGCCATCCTCGACATGGCTGCCCGCCGCGGGGTCGGGCGGCGGCTGAGCAGACGTGTCGGGGGCGCCGGTGGCCATGCTTCGACAAGTACCCCATTCTGGACGTGATTGCCCCTCGGTGGGGGCCCAGCGCGGCGTCACTTCCCGGGCTCGGTGTGGCGCCCGTCACCGAAAAACGCTGGTTCCCGGCATTTTTGGGGCGGTCCGCGCCGACTGTCAGCATTCCTGCAGGAATATCGCAACGCGTGATAATCGTCCCGCAATGAGCGTGAAACCTGCGCGCGGCAGGCTGGCGGCAAGACCCCAACCACAGGAGGTGACCGCCGGTGTCCGTGCACGACCAGGTCGCCACCGTCTGCGCCTACTGCGGGGTGGGTTGTGGCATGGTGCTGCAGGTCGAGACCGACGCGGCCACCGGGCGACGGCACGTGGTCAGATCCTCCGGCGACACCTCGCACCCGAGCAACGGTGGCCGGCTGTGCACCAAGGGGGCCACCACCGCCGACCTGCTGGCGGCACCCGGCCGGCTGGAGTCGGCGCAGTTGCGTCCCGGCCGCGACGAGCCGGTCGAGCCGATAGATGTCGATACCGCCATCACCGCATGCGCGACCCGGCTCCGGTCAATCATCGACGACCACGGACCCGATGCCGTCGCGCTCTACGTCTCGGGCCAGATGTCGCTGGAGGCGCAGTACCTGGCCAACAAGCTCGCCAAGGGCTTCATCGGTACCAATCAGATCGAATCGAACTCGCGGCTGTGCATGGCCAGCGCAGGCAGCGGCTACAAGCAATCGCTCGGTGCCGACGGGCCGCCCGGCTCCTATCAGGACTTCGATCACGCAGACGTGTTCGTGGTGATCGGCGCCAACATGGCCGACTGCCACCCGATTCTGTTCCTGCGGATGATGGACCGGGTCAAGGCCGGCGCCAAACTGATCGTTGTTGACCCGCGTCGCACTGCCACCGCGGACAAGGCCGACCTGTTCCTCCAGATCGCGCCGGGAACCGATCTGGCCCTGCTCAACGGGCTGCTGCACATGATCATCGCCAACGGCCACACCGACGACGAGTTCATCGCCGAGTTCACCGAGGGCTGGGAGGTCATGCCCGGCTTCTGTGAACAGTTCACCCCGGAGGCGGTGGCCGGGCTCACCGGCATCCCCGAGGCCGACATCCGCACCGCCGCCGCGTGGATAGGCGAGGCGGCCAACTGGATGAGCTGCTGGACCATGGGCCTGAACCAGAGCACTCACGGCACCTGGAACACCAACGCCCTCTGCAATCTGCATCTGGCCACCGGGGCAATCTGCAGGACCGGCAGTGGGCCCTTCTCGCTGACCGGTCAACCCAATGCGATGGGTGGCCGGGAAATGGGCTACATGGGGCCCGGTCTGCCCGGTCAGCGCAGCGTCGTCAACGCCGAAGACCGGGAATTCGTCGAGGACGCCTGGCAGATCCCGCGTGGATCGCTACGAACCGAGGTGGGCGCCGGAACCATCGACATGTTCTCGCGGATGGCCGACGGCCAGATCAAGGCGTGCTGGATCATCTGCACCAATCCCGTTGCCACCGTGGCCAATCGCAAGACCGTTCTGGCGGGTCTGGAAAAGGCCGAGTTGGTGATGGTTCAGGATGCGTTCGCCGACAACGAGACCAGCGCGTACGCCGACGTGCTGTTGCCGGCGGCGTTGTGGACCGAGAGTGACGGCGTGATGGTCAACTCCGAGCGCAATCTCACACTGTTCAGTCAGGCGGTCGAAGCGCCCGGGCAGGCACTGCCGGACTGGCAGATCATCGCGCGGGTCGCGGCTGAGCTGGGCTACGCGCAGGCGTTCGACTACACCAGTGCGGAGGACGTGTTCGAAGAGATCAAGCGCTTCGCCAATCCCAAGACGGGCTATGACTTGCGGGGCATCAGCTACCAGCGGTTGCGTCAGGCGCCGGTGCAGTGGCCCTGCCCGCCCGAGAGTGACACTGATAGCCACCCGATCCGCTACCTCAATGACGGCGCGAGTCAGCGGATCCTTGTCCGCGGAGACGGCCACGTGCCAAAGCTGGCGTTCGCAACCGAGAGCGGTCGTGCGGCCTTCTTCGCCCGCCCGCACCTACTGCCCGAAGAGATGCCCGACGACGACTATCCGTTCCTGCTCAACACCGGTCGTCTCCCGCATCAGTGGCACACCATGACCAAGACCGGCAAAGTCGCCAAGCTGACCAGGCTCAACCCCGGTCCGTTCGTCGAGGTCCACCCCGACGACGCCGTCCGGCTCGGCATCGTCGAAGGTGACTCGGTGGAGATCGCCTCGCGGCGCGGACGGGCCGTGCTGCCGGCGGTGGTCACCGACCGGGTGCGGCCCGGAGACTGCTTCGCCCCGTTTCACTGGAATGACGCATTCGGTGAGTATCTGTCGATCAACGCCGTCACCAACGACGCCGTCGATCCGACCTCGCAGCAGCCCGAGTACAAGGCGTGCGCGGTCACGCTGGCCAAGGTCGTCACCCAGGCCCCCGAAGCAGACGCCGGGCCAACGCCGGCGCAGGAGGGGCACTTGTCCAAGGTCGACGCCCTCGCCGAGCTGCTGGCGATCACAGCGGATGTCGAGACGCCGCAGTTCGATTCGTCCCAGCGGAGCTATCTGGCCGGCTACGTGGCAGCGCTGCGCAGTGAAGCCGGTGGCGGCGTCGGCGTCGTTCCGACGTTGCCGCAGAGCGCGCCGTTCGAATCGGATGCCCGGATGTGGGTTGACGGTGTGCTGGCCGGATTGTTCTCGCACATCCTCCAGCCCGGACCCGTCCCAGGATCACCGCGGCCGGATTCGGTGCAGGCCGGCGGCGCGCGGCAACGCACGGCGGTCGCCGTGTTGTGGGCTTCGCAGACCGGTACCGCCGAGGAGGCCGCCCAGATGTGCGCGGCGCGGCTCGGCGAGCGTGGTGTGCCGGTCGCACTGTCGGGAATGGACGACTTCCCCCTGGCTGACCTGACGAATACGCCAGTGCTGCTGCTGATCACCAGTACCACCGGCGACGGCGACCCTCCGGACAATGGAAGCGCCCTGTGGGAAGCACTCAACGGGCCCGAGGCGCCGTCGCTGTCGGGCACCGACTACGCCGTGCTGGCTTTGGGTGACTCCAACTACGACGACTTCTGCGGGCACGGGCGCAAACTCGACGCCCGCCTGGCCGAACTCGGCGCGAGCCGCCTACTCGAGCGCGTCGACTGCGAACCCGACTACGAAGAGGCCGCCGCCGGGTGGCTCGAGGAGATCGGCGCCGTGCTGGCCCAGACGAAGGTGACGGCGGGCGATGCTCCCTCGGTGCCGCTGTCGCCTGCGGCCCGGCCGTCCCCGGAGCCGGAGCTCTACGGCAAGAAGAGGCCACTGGTGACGGCCCTGGTCGGCAACACCCGGTTGAGCGGGCCGGGGTCGGCAAAAGACGTGCGGCAGTTCGTCTTCGAGCTGCCCGAGAACACCCTGCGCTACCAAGCCGGTGATGCCCTGGGCGTGTGGCCGCGCCACCACCGCGACCTGGTGGAGGAGTGGCTGGCCGTCACCGGCCTCGACGGTGACGAGGCGGTGGAAGTCGTCGAGGGGCAGCTCATGGCCTTGCGTGAGGCGCTGCGGGAGCGGTACGCGATCGCCCGGCTCAACCCGGACCTGGTGCGGTTCGTCGGCGAGCGCAGCGGCAGTGCGGAGCTGGCCGAGCTGACCAAACCGGAGAACAAGGCACAGTTCGCAGACTGGGCCTGGGGGCGCCACCAGATAGATCTACTGACCGAATTCCCGGTGCGGGTCTGCGCGCAAGAGTGGCTCACAGTTCTCAAACCCCTTCAGCCACGGCTGTATTCGATCTCGTCGAGTCCCAAGCAGAATCCGGGCGAGGTTCAGCTGACCGTTTCCACGGTGCGCTATGACTTTCGGGGACGCCCCCGTCGTGGTGTCTGCTCGACATATCTGGCCGACGCGGCCGCGGCGGATGGCGTGGGGATCTTTGTGCAGAAGGCCGCCCATTTCCGGCCGCCGCGGGAGCCGGAAACGCCGATGATCATGGTCGGCCCCGGAACAGGGATCGCACCGTTTCGGGGTTTCTTGCATGAGCGGCGGGCGCTGGGTCACTCGGGCGCGAACTGGCTGTTCTTCGGAGAGCAGCACGCGGCCACCGACTTCTACTACCGCGACGAGATCACCGGCATGCATGCCGACGGATTCCTCACCGAACTCGATCTGGCGTTCTCGCGTGACCAGCCGGAGAAGATCTACGTGCAGCACCTGATGCGTCGTCGGGGTGCGCAGCTGTGGCGGTGGCTTCAAGAGGGCGCGCATCTCTACGTCTGCGGCGATGCGTCGCACATGGCCAAGGAAGTCGAGGCCACCGTCGTGGCGATTGCCCAACAGCACGGCGGCCTCGATCTCGACGCGGCGAAGGGCTATGTCCGGTCGCTGGCAGCGGCCGAACGCTATCAGCGCGACGTGTACTGACCCGGGTTCCCGCTAGGAGAACACCGTCTGCGCGCACGTGGACGGCGTGGTGAGGTTGACGCCGCTGTAGACCACCTGCACATGGGTGCAGACGATCACGTTGGCATCGGTCTTGGGCCGGCCGGTCGTGTATTCCAGCACGTCGATACTGCCGTTGGTCTGGTACATCTCTGGCGGTCCCGAGCCGTTGTAGATCGAGGTGATCACCGCACCGGTGCCGTCCTTGAACACTTTGGTTCCGGGGCCGCCACGGTCTTTGAACCAGCCCTCACCGCCGTCGGTGTGTACATCCAGATAGGCGGTGCGCTTCGACGAGCGGATCTCGGTGCTCTGGCGGGCCCACAGATCCGGCGGGAACCCGGTCATGCCCTCGGGCGTCTGCAGCTGCACCCCGACGGTGAACCGGCACAGCGGCGGCGCGCTGCAATCCACCCAACTGTGGGTCTGCAGCTGGTCGACGTCGTTGACCGGGAACAACGAGGTCTTGGTATCACTGGCGGCCGACGCGACTGCGGACGGGAACAGCGCCCCCAACAGCGTCAAGGCGGCCGGAACGATCAGCAACCGCTTCATGTCGCACCAACCTAGACCCGTGATCACTCGTCGTAGGTCACTTCCACCGAATCGGTCTCGGGGTGGGCCTGGCAGCTCAGGATCAGGCCCTCGGCGAGGTCCTGAGGTTCCAACACGTCGTTGATCTCCATGCTGACCTTGCCCTTCTTCAGCTCGCACGCGCAGGCCCCGCAGTGACCCTCCCGGCAGGAGAACGGGGCGTCCAGGCCCTTGTCGAGCAGCAGGTCAAGCAGCTTGACGTGCCGCGGCCAGACCAGCTCGTGCTTGGTCCCGTCCAGCTCGACGATCACGGTCGCCGGCGCCTGTGCCGCCTCGCCTTCGGGTGCGTCTTCGATCGTGACCGCGGCGAACGGGTCGCCCTCCAGCGACTTGAACACCTCCAGGTGGACCTGCTCGGCCGGCACCTTGCAGGCATCGAGGGCTTCGCGGGCGGCCTGCATGAACGGGCCCGGACCGCAGATGAACACCTGCCGGTCGGTGTAGGGCGCCGCCAACTGTGCCAGCGCCGCGCGGCTGGGCAGGCCCTGGACCGATTCCAGCCAGTGCACCACCGTCAGCCGGTCGGGGTACTCGGCGACCAACTCGCGCAGCGCGGCACCGAAGATCACCGAGCGCTCGTCGCGGTTGGCGTAGAACAACACCACCTTGCCGGTGCCCTGAGACAGCGCGGATTTGCAGATCGCCATCATCGGGGTGATCCCGCTACCGGCGGCCAGCAGCAGAAAGTCGCTGTCCAGGGATTTCGGCACGAAGGTGCCCGACGGTGCCAGCACGTGCATGCGCATCCCGGGGCGGGCGTTATCGCACAGCCAGTTGGAGGCATAGCCCTCGGCGGTTCGCTTGACGGTGACCGCCAGCGCATCGTCGGTAAACGGCGAGCTGCACAGCGAGTAGCAGCGGGCCACCGAGCCGGTCTGGTCGCTGGGGATCCGCAGCGTCAGGAACTGGCCCGGCGAGTACTTCAACCGCTGCTCGGGGATCTCCGGATCGTCCGGCCCGTCGGGCACGCCGAACACCAGCGAGCGTGCGTCGTCGGTCTCGACGACGACTTGCGCGATCTGCAGTTCCAGCACGTGAGCGCCGAGTGGTTCGTCCGGAATGGTCTCCGTCACGGGCCGCCCTTCATCTTCGGTCATAACTAGAACAGGTTACAGAAAAGCGGTCCGGTATCGCTACCAGCTGCAGGAACACCCCGCTCGACACAAATCGGAACGTGTTCTAATCTCACACTAGGCTGGTTGGAAAACACCACCGATGAACCTGTTCACTCCTGGGAGGCAATCTAGTGACGTCCATTCAACAGCGTGACGCGCAGTCGGTGTTGGCCGCCATCGACGACCTTCTTCCGCAATTGCGTGAGCGCGCCCAGGAGACCGAAGACCTGCGCAAGCTGCCCGACGCCAACGTCGCGGCGCTCGAGGAGGCCGGCTTCTTCCGGCTGCTGCAGCCCGAACAGTGGGGCGGCCTGCAGTGCGACCCGACCGTCTTCTACGAGGCGGTGCGCCGGTTGGCCAGTGCCTGTGGTTCCACCGGATGGGTCGCCGGGATCATCGGCGTGCACAACTGGCACCTGGCGCTGTTCGACCAGCAGGCCCAGGAAGACGTCTGGGGCCAGGACACGAACGTCCGGATCTCCTCGTCCTACGCCCCGATGGGCGCCGGCGTCGTCACCGAGACCGCCGACGGCTACATCGTCAACGGTTCGTGGAACTGGTCGTCGGGCTGCGACCACGCCACCTGGGCATTCCTCGGCGGTCCGGTGATCAAGGACGGCAAGCCGGTCGACTTCGGCAGCTTCCTGATCCCGATCTCCGACTACCGCATCGACGACGTCTGGCACGTGGTGGGCCTGCGCGGCACCGGCAGCAACACCGTCGTGGTCAAGGACGCCTTCGTGCCGAGGCACCGCTTCTTGTCCTACCGGGCGATGAACGACGGCACCGCCGGCGGCTACCAGACCAACACCGCGCCGGTCTACAAGATGCCGTGGGGCACTGTCCACCCCACCACCATCTCGACGCCGATCATGGGCATGGCCTACGGCGCCTACGAGGCGCACGTCGAGCACCAGGGCAAGCGGGTGCGCGCGGCGTTCGCCGGTGAGAAGGCCAAGGACGACCCGTTCGCCAAGGTCCGGATCGCCGAGGCCGCCAGCGACATCGACGCCGGCTGGCGTCAGCTGATCGGCAACGTCGGCGACGAGTACGCGCTGCTGGCCGCCGGTCAGGAGATCCCGTTCGAGCTGCGGGCCCGCGCCCGGCGCGACCAGGTGCGTGCCACCGGCCGGGCCATCGCCTCCATCGACCGGCTCTTCGAGGCGGCCGGTGCCACCGCGCTGTCCAACGACGCACCGGTGCAGCGGTTCTGGCGCGACGCCCACGCCGGGCGCGTACACGCGGCCAACGACCCGGAGCGCGCATACATGATCTTCGGAAACCACGAGTTCGGGTTGCCGCCCGGCGACACCATGGTCTGAGGGATCACGGCATGACGATGATCAAGGCGCTGGGTTACATGCGCATCGAGTCCACTGACGTCGCCGCCTGGCGTGAGTTCGGACTCAAGGTGCTCGGCATGGTTGAGGGCCAGGGCACTGTCCCGGGTGCGCTCTACCTGCGGATGGATGACGTCGCGGCTCGCCTGGTGATTGTGCCCGGCGAGAGTGACCGGTTGTTGGTCTCCGGCTGGGAGGTGGCGGATGCGCCGGCGCTGGAGCAGCTGCGGCAGACGTTGACCGCCGCCGGTGTCGAGTTCGAGGAGGGCACCAAGGATGAGCTTCTTGACCGCAAGGTCGAGGGCCTGATCCGATTCCAGGACCCCGCGGGCAACACCCTTGAGGCCTTCTACGGAATCCAGTACCTGGGTCGGCGCTTCGTCAGCCCGTACGGCCACACCTTCGTCACGGCGGAACAGGGGCTGGGGCATGTGGTCCTGACCTGCGACGACGATGCTGCCGCGCAGGCTTTCTACCAGGATGTGCTGGGCTTCCGGTTGCGCGACTCAATGCGGCTGCCCCCGCAGATTGCGGGCCGCCCGGCCGACGGTGACCCGGTATGGCTGCGTTTCTACGGCTGCAACCCGCGTCACCACGCGCTGGCGTTCATGCCGATGCCCAACCCGACCGGCATCGTGCACCTCATGGTTGAGGTGGAGAACTCTGATGACGTCGGGCTGTGCCTGGATCGCGCCAACCGCCGGAATGTGAAGATGTCGGCCACGCTGGGACGGCATATCAACGACAAGATGCTGTCCTTCTATATGAAGACGCCCGGTGGCTTCGACATGGAATTCGGTTGCGAAGGACTGGAAGTCGAGGACGAGAGCTGGATCGCCCGCGAGAGTGTCGGGATCAGCCTCTGGGGCCACGACTTCAGTGTCGGCTTCAAGTAGGTTGCGCGATATGACCTCACCGCAGATTGACCCGCGCGCGTTCCGCAATGTGCTGGGCCAGTTCTGCACCGGAATCACCATCATCACCACCGTGGATGACGGCGTACCGGTGGGCTTCGCCTGTCAGTCGTTTGCCGCGCTGTCGCTGGATCCGCCGCTGGTGTTGTTCTGCCCCACTAAGCAGTCACGCTCCTGGCAGGCAATCGAGTCCAGTGGAAAGTTCTGCGTCAACATCCTTGCCGAGGAGCAGAAGGATGTCTGTGCGCGTTTCGGTTCCCGTGAACCGGACAAGTTCGCCGGCGTGGAGTGGCAGCCGTCCCCGTTGGGCTCGCCGATCCTGACCCGCTCGCTGGCCCACATCGACTGCACGGTGGCCTCGGTGCACGACGGGGGCGATCACTTCGTGGTGTTCGGTGCGGTGCAGTCGCTTTCGGATGTCCCCGAGGTGAAGCCGCGGCCGCTGCTGTTCTATCGCGGCGACTACACCGGAATCGAGCCGGACAAGACCACTCCGGCGCACTGGCGTGATGACCTGGAGGCGTTCCTCACCGCCACCACAGACGACACCTGGCTGTAGCAAACGCAGTCGCGTCGTGAGATTCAGGCTCGGGGGAGCGCTCTGAGCCAGTGCACCTGATCGGCGATGATCTGGGCCGAAGCGGAGCCGGTGAACGGCGCGAAATGATGGACATCGTAGTTCTTGCGGGTTTCCATGGGCGCCCGCCGACTGAGCCGCTCGATGGCGCGTGCAGACACCGTGATGTCTCTGTCGCCGGCCTGGATCAGTACCGGACAGTTGAGTTTCCGGGCCCGGACAACGGGACGCCAGAGCGGCAGGCGCAGAGCCAGGCCGGCATGCACTTCGTTGCGCCAACCCGGTGACGCGACGGACAGAAATCCCTCCAGTTCGCCGGGGAAGGTCACTCCGGCACGGCCGCCGGGGGCAGCGGCCACCGGCACCAGAGCGTCCCGCAAGCCCTGCGCTGTCAGCCACAGCGTATTTCCGGGGTCCACTCTCAGTCCGTGGACCGTCCGCCATCTGCCGTCGAGGAATGGGCAGAGCAGGATTACGCCGCTCACGCGCTGATCTGCGGAGGCTGCCTCCACCGCGGTCCCACCGCTGAGCGAGTAGCCCCAGAGGATGATCTGATCGGGATCAATTCCCTCGAGCGTCCGCGCGAAACCGATCGCGGCCATCCGATCTTCGAGCTGCTCCGAAACGCGGATTCGCTGCCGCGGAACGCCTTGCGAGTCGCCCAGATAGCGATGGTCATAGGCGAGGACGGCATACCCGGCATCGGCCAGCGCCTCAGCGTAATCGCCGAGCCCGTCATGGCGAGTCAACGCAAAGCCGTGCGCCATGATGACGCAGGGAACATCGCCCCGGGCATCGCTCGGTCGATAAAGCCAGCCCGCGCAGGGCGTCCCAGCGGAGAGGAACGTGACGTCCGCTCGATTCATGGACCGCAATCTAGCTGACGCCAGGTGCCGATAACGGCGATTCCCCTGGCCGCTCGGCTACCATGCTGCGGGTGAGGCGACTTGGTTGGACTACGACGGCGACTCTGGCCTACGCCACGGTGATGCTGGTGCTGGAGCGCGGGATGCAGAAGACCGGCGGCCCCGGAATCATTGGTTTCGAACTGGCCGGCAATGCCGAACGCGCGCAGGAGATCCTGACCACTTGGGGCGAGCAGGGCCGGCGCTGGGCGCGCTGGTCGTTGTGGCTCGATTTTGGCTACATGTTGACCTACGGAACCCTGGCGCTGATGCTCGTCGAGCGTGCCCGTAGTCGCCACGGGCATCCGATTGCGTTGCGACTGCTGCCTATCGGCGCAGTGGCCGGCGACGCCGTGGAGGGCGTGGCGCTGCTGAAGGTGCTCGACGGTGCCGCGCCGGACGCCAATGCCCGACGTGCACGTACTGCGGCAGTTACCAAATTCGCACTGCTCGGGATTGCGACGGCATACGTCGGGATTTGTTCAGTGCCAAGGTTCTCGCGCACGTAGTGCGAGGGCGCGGCGGCCGTCCGGAAGCCGATTGATCACTGTATTCACTTGTGTCACTGTGGTTTTAGGTGTGGTTGAGTTTCCGTGACTTGTCGGACCCCGCCGCTACTCTTAGCACATGCGTTCGAGTGGCCGTGAGGAAGTCGTCGAAGCCTTCGACGCGCTCTCGGCTGACCTGGACCGGGCGTTGGAGTTGGACTTCGACGCACTGACGCCGCGGGAATGTGTGGCCCTGCTGCGGCGCTGCGAGAAGCTGCGACGCCGCCTTCCGGCGGTGGAGCATCCACTGGTGAATCAGCTGGCCGCCGCCGACCCGGCCGAGGTCGGTGGCAAACCCCGCTGGATCCTGGCCGACGAGTTGCACATCACCCGCGGCGAAGCCGGACGCCGTATCGCCGAAGCCGCCGAACTCGGAGCCCGCCGAACGTTGACCGGCGAGCCGTTGGAACCGGTACGGCCCGCGGTGTCCTCCGCGCAACGAGCCGGCACCATCGGTGCGGGACATGTCGCGGTGATTCGCTCCTTCTTCAGCTACCTACCCAACGGAATCGATGCCGGTACCCTGGCCCAGGCCGAAGCGCACCTGGCCGAACTGGGTGCCCAATGCCGGCCCGATGAGCTCTCCAGGCTCGCCTCACGCCTCGCTGATCATCTGCACCCCGACGGCAACCACACCGACGACGATCGTGCCAAACGCCGTGGTGTGGTGCTGGGCCCCCAAGACCGCGACGGCATGAGCCCCATCAAGGGCTACCTCGACCCGCAAGCACGAGCCACCCTCGATGCCGTCCTGGCCCGCTGGGCCGCCCCCGGCATGTGCAACCCCACCGATACCACCCCCTGCACCAGCGGCACCCCGTCGCAAGCTGCCATTGATGCCGATACGCGTAGTGCCGGGCAACGCAACCACGATGCCCTGAC
>NZ_MVHH01000038.1 GCF_002086515.1 Mycolicibacter arupensis | reverse complement strand
CTGCTGGTCGGTGCGGCGGCCATCGGCGCCGGGGTGGCGATTTCCAACAGCAGCGGCGGCGGTGGCGGCGGCGGCGGCGGCGCCTACATTCCGCGGATCTTCATCACCGCTGAGCTGCTGGGCTCGACCTACAGCGTCACGACCGGCGCCGGTGGCGCCGCAGCGATCGCACCGAGTAACACCGGGACGATCTACCACGGGAACGCCGGGGGATTCTCCCGGTTCGCCTCCGGCAGCGTTGTCCTGCTCGCCAATGGTGGCGGACGCGGCCCCGGCGGGGGAACAGCCAGCGTGCAAGACGCCGCGGACGTCGCCACCGCGACCCTCACCGGGGTCACCGGCACCTGGTATCCCGGCGGGCCCGGGACCGACTCGGGGAAGGCCATCTCACCCAACGGTGAGAGCCCGACGAACAATCCCAACGGCACCGGCGGTGGCGGCATGGGCGGATCAGTGGACAGCACCGGCCTGCTGTACGGCAGCGGCGGCAGCGGCGGCAGCGGCAAAGCGGGCTCCGGCGGGGCCGGCGGTGCACGCGGCGGCAACACATCAACGAGCCCCGGCAAGGCGGGAACAGGCTGGGGCGGCAGCGGAACCGTGACACCCGGCTCGGGAGGTGGCGGCGCCGGTGTGCGGTCCGGCTTCGGCAGCTCACCCGGCGGCAAAGGCGGCTACCCCGGCGGCGGTGGCGGCGGCTCGTCAGGCACCAACAGCTCCGCCTCCTACAGCGGCGCCGGCGGCAATGGTCACACCCACCTGGAATGGGTCTGAACCGTGAAAGTCGCAGCGGCACTGACCATCTTCGGGCTCGCCATCATGGCGGGCCTTTCTTATGCCCTCGTGCACTGGGGTGACTGCTCCCTAGCCGACCTTGGAGGCTTCGATGGCTGATCGCCCGGCACGCTTCTGGCCCCTCGAGTCCGGCCGGATCATCACCTCACCGTTCGGGCCGCGCGACGGAGACATCCACACCGGTGTCGACTTCGGCTGGCCTGGCGGCAGCGCCGGAAAGCCGGTCTACGCCATCCAGGCCGGCACGGTGCTCTTCGCCGGCGCCGCGCAGGGCTACGGAGGACCAGACCCAGCCGGGTGGCTGGTCATCGACAGCTCGACCGAGCAGGGCGGCGGCTGCCTGGAATACGGGCACATCATCCGCGAGGTCGCAGACGGTGACCACGTCACGGCCGGGCAGCGCATCGGCCACATCAACCCCGACAGCAGCACCAACGGCGGGGTTGCGCCGCACCTGCACGTCGCCGATATGCCCTACGCCTACAACCCGTTGGCCAAGCAGGACGTCATGCCGCGGCTCGCCGGCGCGCGGGAGCCCGGTCAACCACCACCGAAGGAGACGCCCGTGCCCGACTTGCCCGCGTTCGACTACGGCATCACGAAGGTGATGCACGGCTTCAACCCGAGCACCTGCGCGAAATGCACCGGCAACAGCAGCGGGCCCCGGGCGCAGACCCTCTACATCGGCGTGCACACCCAGCAGTCGCGATCGACGGCGGTCAACCTGGCGTCGTTCTGCAACAACAGCCGGATCTCGCAGCCGACGAACCCGGTGTCGTACAACCTCGCGGTCGACGACAAGGACACCATCGAGATCGTCCCGGTGATCGAGGCGCCCTGGTCGGCCGGGGAGGCCAACGGCCTCGCGCTGCACATCTGCTTTGCCGGGTCGTTCTCTGAGTGGATCGCCGGCAAGTGGTTGGAGACCGACGCCTCCGACGGGCTCAACGAGGACGCGATGTTGACCCGCGGCGCGCGTGCGGCGGCGGCGGCGTGCAAGCAGTTCGGCATCCCCGCGGTCTACGCGGGTGACGGCGGCAAGTCCGGCTGGCCGATCCTGCCGAAAGGCATTGTCGGGCACCGCGACTTCGGCCGGCGCGGCGGCGGCCACACCGACCCCGGCGACGGCTTCCCCATGGCCGAGTTCCTGCGCCGCGTGAACAACTTCCTCAACCCATCGACTACCCCGGAGGTACCCGTGGAACAGCCTGATCAGCTCACCGATGTTCACCGGCAGTTGCTTGGCCGCTGGGAGATGCTCGGCTGGCGCACGCCGATTGAGGCCCTCGCGGTGCTCGTCGACGCGGCGACCGGCGAGGAGAACGCTGGCAAGCGCGGATGGAAGCCCGCCTGATGCGAAACGCGGCCGGTGACTGGCTCGGTTGGGGTCTCGGTGACGTCGCGCCGAAGGTCGCCGAGATCCAGAAGTTCCTGGCCGGCAAGTTCGCCAGCTACGCGGGCCATCTCGTCGCGACCGGTACCTACGATCAGGCCACCGCGGATGTCGTGGCTGAGATGCAGCGCCGCTACGGGTTGCCCGTCACCGGGATCTTCGACTGGGCGTCGCAAGTCAGGAGCGGGTTCTACAAGCCAGCACCGAAGAATCTGCCGCTGTTCTTCACCGTCGAGGGCCACCTGTCGGACATGTGGCGGGGCCCGGTCGCCGACACCGCGACGATCCTCGAGCGCGAAGGCAGGTGCATCCACCGGCCCACCGGCTACAACAACGGTGCGATCCCGTTCGACAACCGCTCCGGTGAGCTCGACCTTGTCCGCCGCCTCAGCCAGACCGTGCAAGACGACGGGGTGCATTTCCCAGCAGGTACGAAGTGGATGCTCGGGGACTTCTCGCAGGGCAGCATCATCGCCACCGACTTCGAACTCAACTACCTACAGCCGGGATGCGAACTCGCGTGGCGGGCCGCGGACTGTGTTGGGCGCCTGTCCTACGGCAATCCGACCCGCTCGGCAGGTTCGGTGGCGCCGTGGTCTCGCGGGCAGGCTGGCCCTGCCGTAAACGCTGGCCTCGATCCAGCGATCCGCTTCGACAAGCTGGGAATCCAGTTGGCGCGGCCGCAGATGGACGTCTACCGCAAAGGCGACATCTTCGCCGACAACGAGCCCGGCGTGGATGGGCGGATCAAGTCGTCGATCTATCAGGCCGTTGCCCGCGGAGACCTGTTCTCCGACCCGTTCTCGATCTGCGCCCAGATCGCAGCAGCATTCACCGTTCCCCTCGACTACGTGACCGGCGCCTTCTGGGCCATCGTGTCCGGCGTCGGGTTCCTGGCCACCGGTGACCGCAACCCGCACTACTCCCCGTACGACATCAGCGGTGGACTGGATTGGGCACGGGAACGGCTCACGGCGGCCGTCGCGGCGTGATGGTGAGAAACCTTCAATGTCGCGCCGATATTTAAAGGTTCGGCCCGTTTTCTTTCACGTCGTCGGCGTGAACGCCTAAAACCTAATCCGACTAGGCAATGACTAGGCGATGGCTACTCGAAACCAGCTCTAAACGCGCACGACTGCCAGGCCCCCACTGACCAGCGACTTTCGCCGCTACTCGAAAGGAACTCTAAACGATGAGCACCGAATCCGAATCCGAGGCCGAGCTGTACACCCTGCGATTCTGGAAGCGTTCCTTCGCCATCTCCGTGAGCACCGCGGCGGCCACGGCCAGCAGTGTCCTCGCGAACACTCAGGCGGGGAGCCTGCACGACGTTCCGTGGTACGGAACCCTGTCCACGGCCCTCCTGTCTGGCCTCATCGTCCTGTTCGGTCTCATCGGCGGCGCCGGCATCCGCGATGCCGTCCCCGGCGACGTCACCACGCGGGAAGCGCTGGCGACGCTGTCGACGGGTCGACATGCCAAGCCCGACGATGGAAACGAGCTGGGAGCGTGACCACGCTGACATCGCTGTGGCCGCCTTACGCCGCGATCGGCCCGCGTGTCGTCCTGACCCTCGCCGTGACGTCCCTTGCCTGCGCGATGATCAACGGCACCGACTACCTCGTACTCCCACAAGACGAGGCCGCTCTGTCGTTCACCGAATCCGCGCTGCCTATCCACGTATGGGGTGCCCTGCTGCTCTTCTGCGTCAGCCTCGCAGTCGGTGGTTACCTCGTTCACCGCTGGCCGCTGACCATCCTCGGCCACGCGCTGCTGGCCGGAGTGTTCTTGGCGATCGGAGTCGGCGAGTTCGTCACCTTCCTCCACAACATTGCCGGTGATGAACTGCGCGTCGGTACCCTCTACGTCCTCGGCCAGGCCGTCCTCAACGTGGTGCTCACCGTGATGGCGTGGCTGCGCTGGGACGCTGCACGTGGATGAATTGCCCCACCTCGTCGACCACCTGAGCTGGCCGCCGAGCCTACTGCTCCCGCTCGCATTCGGCGGCGGCGGATACGCCGCACTCCGGATGGCCGCTGAGCAGTTCGCTCCCGTCGCAAAGGCCTTGGGCCCGATCGGGCGCCGGTGGACAGCTGCCCGCGAGTCTCGCATGGCCAAGGCCGCGCGCGAGGGCGCACTGACCAAGCAGGTCGCCGACCTGACTGCAGAGTGCGACCGCCGCGGCACCACCATCGAGGAACAGGCCCGCGAGATCGCGTGGCTGCGCAGGCTGCGCGACTCTGACGCCTACACCCAAGATCTCCTGCGCCAGGTCGAGGGCCTGTCCGGGTCGCTCGATCGAGAGATGAACCGACGCGAGCTCACCGACGCCTACCTGGATTACGACGTCGACTGGCACCGGACAGCAGACATCGCGTGGCAGTCCAGCGCCGACCGGGACGTCATCGTCCGCGAAGTCCCGCAGCACGTCTCCCTGCTGGAGTTCGCGCGGCAGTGGCACGCCGGCCGGGCACAGGCAGCACGTGATGCGTCCAGCTGACCGGGCCTGGCTCACCCTCGGTGCCGGCGTCACCGCGTGGGACCTCTGCAGCCGCGAAACCCTGTCCGCGGCGGCCGACCGATACCACCGCCGCCAGCCGTGGCTGACCCGCGGCGTCATCATCTACCTCGCCGCGCACCTACTTGGATGGTGGCCAGCCCGCGGTGACCCGCTGCGCAGACTCACCACACGAACGCGCCCCCGACCGTGACGGTCGGGGGCGCGTTCGCTGTTGGTCGATGAGAGCTCAACTTTGACCCTCATCGTTCCAGGACGTTACTCGTCGTCGTCGGCTTTCCTGGTCGCCTTGTTCCTGGGGGTCAGATCGCCAGATGCCCTGCGGGGAGTTGGCTCGTCTTCGTCCGCATCCTCGTCATCGAAGTCGTCGAAGTCATCGCGTGGGGGTTTAGTCGCGTTCCATAGCAGTCGCGTTCCGGTCGCAGCCAGGCCTACGCCGACGGCTGCTAGGTAGAAGCCGATTCCTAGGCTGCCTACTTCGCCGGGAGCGTCCTTGATCATTTCACCCTCTGGCCCGGTGGGGTACAAGGTGCGAGCATCCTTATTAGCCCAAATGAGCAGCAGCCAGCCTGCGCCGAGCAGCGGCAGTATTCGGGCGGCGAGCCGATTGTTCTTGTCGCCGCTGTCGGCTTTGTAGGCGCACACGATGATGCCTACGGCCAGTGCGATCAGAACCCAGCCGTCGGCGGACTGAACGAGCGTGTTGCCTTCGATGCGGAGGAACCGACGGGATTCGTAAGCCGGGAGGAAGGTGGCTATCGCCATGGCCAGAGCCCCGAGCGCGGTTAGAGCTAGCGGAAGCGGATTCTTCACAGGCGGAAAATTACCGCATTTCGTGGACTGGAGTGCGGCGTATCAGCGGGCGAGCTCTGGGCACGATGTGCTGACTTCCTGGCTGACCCGAGCCTTGGCCTCGCTGTAGCCGATGCCCAGCGCCATATCTTCGACCATGATCATGGCGACGTCGTCCATGGTCATCGTGTGGTAGCGCCGAAGGCTGTCGCATGCGATCTGGGGAATCGCCCGGGTTGTCACAGTAACGATGGTTGGCGGCTGAGCGGGGAGCTGCTCGACCATCGGCGGCGGGAGCACCCCGGTTGTCGACGGGCTCATAGGCGGTGGTGCTGGGGAGCGCGGGCCGGCCGGCACGCTCGGAGCCTCCGGAGCATGGCTCGCCGTCGTCGGCGCCGATGCGGGAGCTGTTGTCCGGCCAAGGACGAAGGTGGCGGCGGCGACGGCGAGCGCCGCCATCACCAAGAACGCTGCGGCGACCCATATAGGCAATCCGCGGGGTGGCTCGTAGTCCACGACGGGGATGCTGCTGGTGTGGTCGCTGTAAGCCAGTCCGGATTCCTCCGGCCTCGAAGATGCGCCCAGGTCGATGGTTGGCTGCTGGTCAGAACCGAGTGCTGCCTGCGTCGCGTCGTCGTCGAGCATGTCGGTGATGGTAAGTCCGCCCGTCAGCAAAGTCGGGCCGTATGCCACATGGTGGCCCGATCTGGTGTTGATGGCATCAACATCTGACGGGGTTTCCCCAGGAAACTCCACGTCGATCCGCGTAACAGCATCGGCTAGTTTTCGCAGTTCAGCGGGCATTTTGTCTCAGTTTCACGGGGGTTCGATTCCCCTTAGCTCCACAGAGTTCAGTTCAGCCGCGCGGATTTGCGGACATGTTGTTCCGCCAGCGTCGCCGCAATCTCGTACAGCCGCAGTCGGCTCTGCGGGCGTAGCTCGTTCTGGGTGTCGATGATGCCGCCTTTGGCGAGGTAGGGATCGTAGGGCATGTATTCGGCCCGGATCTCGGCCTCGGTGAACAGATCGATGAGATAGCTGCGCACGTGCGGATTGGTGTGGTTGCGGCTGTTGTTGAGAATGACCATCGACCGCGACAACAGGTCGTCGTAGGCCATGGAACGCAGCAGATCAATGGAACGGGCGACGGGCATGGAGCTGTCGCCGGTAAGCCCGGACACGAAGATCAGGGCGTCACAGGAGTTGAACACCGCTTTCATCACCGGATGATCCAGATTGTCCGACGTATCGATCAGCACGATCTGGTGCGTGCGGCGCAGCCGGGTCAGCGCCTCGGTCAGCATCGACGGCATGAGTGGTCGAGGCTGGTCGGAGGTCTGATTGCCGGACAGCACATCCAAGCCGATGCTGTTGTGGCCGAGGTGTTCCCGGATATCGGTGTAGCCCGCCACGGCCGTCTTGGCGATGATGTCGGCGTAGCCGTCGGGTGAGCTGGTGTCGATCCGGTCGGCTAGCGTCCCAAAGCCCGGTGCGGCGTCCACCGCAACCACGTTGTCCGAGCGGCATTCCCGAAATATGCCGCCGATACAGGCGGTCAGCGTGGTCTTGCCCACCCCGCCTTTGCCGGAGACCACACCGATGACCAAGTGTCTGTGCATGTGCTGGCGGATCTGATCGCGCAACACACGGTAGTGCTGTTCGAGCCGTGATTCGCCGGCATTGATGCCGTGGAATGAGGCCGCGTAGACCAGTCTGCGCCAGCCGGAGACCGGTGCGGGCTTGCGCGGCGCTGGCGGTTCCGGGATGTGCAGGATTTCCGAGATCGGGTAGTACCGTTGAGAGCGCCGGCCCGCTTCGCTTCGATTCCGGTGGGCACCTGAGGGATTCGACTGCCGATGCGAACCCGACTCCGGAGTGCTCCACTCAGGCGGCATCGGTGACGATCGGTGCAGGTCGGTCACCAAGAATTAGTAGCACGGGTGGTCAAATTCTCAGCCGCAGTTTATGACACCAAGACACAACCGTTTGCCGCCCGTTACGGTCCTGCGACCGATCCGGTATCCAGAGGCCTCCAGCGGCCAGAAGCTACACCCGGTGGCGGATACGCCCGTTCATCATCGTCAAAGTGACGCGGGCGGTGTGGATGTCATGCGGATCGATCTCCAGAATGTTCTTGTCCAGCACGATCAGGTCGGCCAGCTTGCCCACTTCCACCGAGCCGACGGTGTCATCGAGCCGGATCTGATAGGCCGCACCCATGGTGTTGGCGTGCACGGCCTCGGCCACCGACAGCACCTGGTCGGCCGGTGCCAGCACCGCGGCCTCCGGGTCGCCCACGAGCTGGCGGGTGGCGGCGATCTGGATCGAATCGAGCGGTCTGTATGTGGAGTAGTAGCCGGCCGCGGGCCAGTCGGTACCCAGCGAAACCCGACCGCCAGACTTCAGAACGTTCTGGATGCGATACAGCAGGTCTTGGCGCGGTGGCCCATAGCGCGCCGCCATATTCGTGACGGTGTCGGGATCGGCGGACATCCAGTTGGCGGAGAACTGGGCGATCACATCCAGATCGCCGAAACGCTGACTGTCGGGGTCTTGCACGTAGACCAGATGGGCGATGGTGTGCCGGCGATCGCGCTGCGGGTTGGCGGCCACCGCGTCGCCGATCGCATCGAGCGCGGTGCGAGCCGCGCGCTCGCCGCACGCGTGCACGTGCACATCGAAACCCGCCGCGTCGACGTCGAAGATCAGCTGCCGCCACTGGTCTTCGGTGAACGGCGATGAGCCGGTGCTGTCCGGTCTGTCGGCATAGGGGTCGATCAGCCAGGCCGTGTAGCCGCCCTGCGTGCCGTCGCCGATCATCTTGACGACGTTGACGCTGACCAGCTTCGAGGAGATCCGATCGCGCAGGGCGAGAAAATTCTGCACGACGTCATCGACCGGAGGGGATTTGACCAGAAGGGAGGCGACGACGCGGAACGGCAGCCGGCCCTGGGCGTCCAGGTGCGTGTAGATCGCCAGGATGTTGGCCTGCTTGCCGCCGAGCGGGGGAACGCCGGCATCGAAGACCGAGGTGATGCCGGCTTCGGAGGCCTGCGGAAGCCAGCCCTCGAGGAGCCGCATCATGCCCGCGGGGTTAATCGGCTCGATGGCGTTGACCAGGCTCAGCACGGCATCGGTCTCAAGGATGTATCCGGTGGGATCGCCGGCTTCATCACGGGCGTAATAGCTGAATCCAGGTACCGGGTCCTTGGTGTCACGGTTGACGCCGGCAAGTTCGAGGGCCCTGCTGTTGGTCCACAGGCTGTGGCCATCGATGGCGAAGAAGAAGCCTGGACGGTCGGGCAGTATGGCGTCGAGGTCCTGCCGATTCGGGCCGTTCGGGCCGAACATGTCTATGCGCCAACCGAAGCCGCGAACCGGCCCGTCCGGATTCGCCGCCGCGTAGTCGGCTATCGCGGCGAGTGCCTCTGCGCCGGTGGGCAATTGGAGGTCGACGCCGTGGCTCAGAAACGCCCCGAGGAACGGGTGGATGTGTCCCTCGACGAAGCCGGGCATCAGCAGTTGGCCGTCGAGGTCGATCATCGTGGTGTCGGGCCCGGCGAGCGCCATGGCGCCGGCCGTGTCGCCCACGTAGCTGATCGTGTTGCCGGTGACGGCGACGGCCTGCGCCCACGGGGCGGCGTCCACCACGGTGTAGACCCGGCCATTGTGGAATACGTAGTCGGCCGGATCGGGTGAGGCGGCGGGGGATGAATCTCCGGCGAGTGGCTCAGGATCTGGCATCGAGCATGCGCTGGCCGTCACGCCGGCGATCGCCAACGCCGCGGTGGCCCGCAACACGGTGCGGCGAGTTGTCACGGTGCCGTACTTGGCGAAATGCGGTGCCCACTCGCACGCGGTACACATCGTTGTCTCTTCTGGTCGGGGGCCAGTGCGCGTCCCAGTGTCGCATCGGCGCATCCCGTTGCGCGGGTATCCGCGCCGATGCGTGCGCCCAGGGAAGCCGTTGACACCCCGCCCGTCTATTTAGATACTCATTATCAAAATTGGTATCAGAACCGGGGAGGGCTCATGCACCACTGCGGCACTGCCAGGCCAGCGTGAACACCCCGCTGCCCGTGCCCGCCGGCCCCGGCGACGTCACGGCGTCGTGGCTGTCCGCGGTGCTGGCGCGCCCGGTGGCCGCCGCCGACGTGATCCCGGTCGGAACCGGCCAGACCGGTGCGACGTATCGGGTGGCGCTCCGTTATGACGATCCAGCCCTCGACGCGCCCGCCACCGTCGTCGTCAAACTGTCATCGCAGGATCCCGAGGTACGCCAGCGCGTTGCGTTGGGTTACGCCGCCGAGCACGCCTTCTACCAACACGTCGCGAACACCGTCGCCGTGCCGCTGCCCACGGTGTACCACTGCGCCATCGCCAACGGCGGGGCCGACTTCGTCCTGGTCATGGCCGACCAGGCCCCGGCGGTCCAGGGCGACCAGATGGCCGGCTGCGAGCGTGCCGCCGCCCGTGTGGCGGTGCAGGCATTGGCCGGACTGCACGGGCCGCGCTGGTGCGATCCGGCGTGGCTGGACTTTCCCGCGGCCACCATGCCGATGGCAGATGCGGGCTTTGCCGCGGGCATGGGGCAGATCGCGCGTTCGGCGCTCGACATCACCGTGCAGCGGCTCGGGTCGAGGCTGGACCCAGCGGACCGCGACACGTTGCAGTCCGTCGGCGACGTCGTCGAACCGTGGCTGCTGACCGCGCAGGAACGCTACTGCTTGTTGCACGGCGATTTTCGATGCGACAACCTGCTGTTCGATCCGACGACCGGAGCCGTCACCGTCGTCGACTGGCAAACCCTGTCGGTCGGGCTGCCGGCCCGAGACCTGGCCTACTTCCTGGCGACCAGCCTGCTGCCCGGGTGCCGACGCGAACACGAACGCGACCTGGTGGCGGCTTATCACGCGGCCCTGATCGCGCACGGGGTTGCGGGCTATTCCTTCGCGCAGTGCTGGTCTGACTACCGGCTTGGCATGCTGCAGGCCCCGCTGCTGACCGCGCTGGGTTTTGCCTACGCAGCCGTCACCGAGCGCGGCGACACCATGGTGCTGACGATGCTGGCCCGCGGCGCCCAGGCGATCCGCGACCACGACACCCTGCAGCTGATCGGGGAGCTCAACTGATGCCCGGGCCGATCAGTGCCGCACCCGCGCCCCGCGTGTTCGACGAACTCGGCTACTACCTGATGGCCGGAGCCGGCGGCGAGGGGCCGGCAACGTTAGTGCACGAGGCGCAGCGCGGCGAGCAGCTGGGTTTTGGCACCGCGTTCCTTTCTGAACGGTGGAACATCAAAGAGGCCTCCTCGCTCAGCGGTGCGGCATGCGCCGTCACGTCACGCATGCAGATCGCCACGGCGGCAACCAATCACAACACCCGGCACCCGCTGATCACCGCGTCCTGGGCCACCACCGTGCACCGGATGTCCGGCGGCCGGTTCACCCTCGGCATCGGTCGTGGAATCGGCCCCATCTACGCGGGATTCGGCATACCCAAGGTCACCACCGCCCAGCTGGAGGACTTCGCGACGGTGATGCGGCGGCTGTGGCGCGGCGAGCTGATCGTCAACCACGACGGTCCCATCGGGCAGTACCCGCTGCTGTACCTCGACGGAGATTTCCGGGAGGACATCCGCCTTGCGCTGGTCGCGTTCGGCCCCAGGACGCTGGCGTTGGGTGGGCGCGCCTTCGACGACGTCATCCTGCACACCTACTTCACCCCGCAGACTCTGCAACGCAGTGTCCGCACGGTCAAAGAGGCCGCCGAACGGGCCGGCCGTGACCCCGACAGCGTGCGGGTCTGGTCATGTCTGGCCACCGTCGGCGATCATCTCCCCGAAGAGCTGCGCCTGAAGAAGACGGTCGCCCGGCTGGCGACCTATCTGCAGGGTTACGGTGACCTCATGGTCGCGACCAATGAGTGGGACCCCGAAGTCCTGCAACGCTTTCGGCAGGATCGTGTCGTGCAGTCCATCGCCGGGGGCATCGACGCCAAAGCCGCCGCAGAGCAGATCGAACACATCGCTACCCTGCTTCCCGACGAGTGGCTCGAGCCGGCAGCCACCGGGGCCCCGACCCGATGTGCCCAACGGATCCGCGACGAGTTGAGCTACGGAGCCGACCGCGTCATCTTGCACGGGGCCACTCCTGACGAACTGGAACCCATCGTGGATGCCTACCGTGCGGGTTGACCACCGCGGCGCCCGTCGCGGCCGGCCACGTCGGATCGGGACCGACGCGATCACCCGGGCAGTGCTGGAGATCGGCCCCCAGGACGCCACCATGCGCCGCGTCGCCGAACACCTCGGCGTGAGCCTTCCCGGGCTCTATCACCACGTCAAGAATCACGACGAGCTGTTGAAACTCGTTGCCAGCCAATCCCTGCGGTCCGCGTCGCCGCCCCGCTTCGACGGCAATCGGGATTGGGCGCAGTGGTTGCGGGACTACGCCACGTTCATCCGCTCCGCCTTGTCGGCCGAACCCGCCCTGCTGGAGAAGTTCATCAGCGGAGCCGCCGAGTACGACGGAGAGCTGGACTACGTAGGCCATGCTCTCGAAGCACTGCGCGCCCAAGGGCTGTCCCCACGTGATTGCCTCGACGTGTACTCCGCGGTGACCGACGTGGCGATGGGTGCGGCCAGCGAAGCGCATCGCGAGTACGTCCACGCGCGCCAGGGCAATCCGTGGCGCGCGCGCCTGTTCGCCGCCCTGAACCGCTCCGATGCCGGCGAGCATTCGACGCTGCGCGCCATCGCCGAGGCCGGACTCGACCCGTTCACCGAGCACGCTTTCGAACGCCGGGTCGAGCTGCTCATCGAGGGCATCGCCATCCGCTACCAGCTGCCGGCTCCCACGTCGGTCACGTCGCCGAGTGAGGAGGGTCGATGACCGAGCTGACGCAGGCCCGCGCCCTGTGGCGCCTCCTGGAGCCGTTGCACGCGGTGGTCTATTTCGCACCGGAGCCGCTGGCCGCACTGGATGCCGCCGGCTACCGCGGGTTCTGGATGGGCTACTTCGCGGGCCGCGCCGCGCCGCTGGGCGCGGTCGGCGCCGATGTGGTGCATGCGGCGTTCTACAACTTCGCCTACGAGCGCGTCGCCAAGGCGTTGCCCGCCGCGTGGGATTTCGCCCCACCCGAGGCGGCGCTGCGGGCGCGCGAACACGGTGCCGTCGCTGCACTGCGGCGCCAGCTCGCGGAGGTGGCGGAGGGCCCCGCGGTGGCGCGCGCGGCCGAACTCGCCTCGCGGGCGGCGGCTGCGGTGCCCCTTGCCGGCCGGGTGCTGGGCGCTGCCAACCATGCGCTGCCGGTACCCGAACAGCCCCTGGCAAGGCTGTGGCATGCCGCCACGGTGCTGCGGGAACACCGCGGTGACGGCCATATCGCGGCACTTCTGGCCGCGGGCATCGGCGGCCGCGAGTCGCATGTGTTTCACGCCGCGGCCTCGGGTGCCCCGCGCCGCACCTATGAGCTCGCCCGCGATTTCACCGATGACGAGTGGACCCGGCTCCACACCGCCCTGCGAGACAGGGGCCTGGCCGGATCCGACGGACTCACCCCGCACGGCGCCCGGCTCAAGGCTCAGATCGAGGACCAGACCGATCGGCTCGCGGCCCCGGCCTATGACGCGCTGACCGCCGCCGAACGTGAGGAGTTAATCAGCGCATTGCGCCCGCTGACCCGAGCCGTGGTGGCGGCCGGCGAGATACCGCTGGATTCCCCGATGGGGCTGGATCTTCGCCAGGCCCTGAACGGGCCGTGATCGGTAGGATTTGCCCGTGGCGTCGTCTGGCCGGTCGGACATGTCCCGTTACGAGCGCAGGGAATGGGACGCGCTACTGGATGCGGCCACCGCCCCCGAGACGCCCGGGTGGTTTGAGGGCTTCAGTCAGGGCATCACGGATCGCGCCAAGCAGGTAGCGACCCAGGTTCGCTCGGGAGTCGAACAGGTCCCGGGCGCCACGGCGGCCATCGGCAAGGCCGACCAGCTCACCACCAAGGCCCTGGAAACCCTGCACGTCCTGCTCGTCGAGCGGGGGCTCAAATCGGTCAAACCAGGCACCGTCTTTGCCACGTTCGCCGACATCGGCCTCACGGTGCACTCCTATGAGCAGGTCAAAGTCCTCGACCTGTCGTACTGCGACCGCTCGATGCCGCGCCGCAAGGAGCGCTACATCGCGTTGGCCGCCGCCGAGGGTGCGGCGTCGTCGCTGGCGGTCACGGGCTCGGCGGTGTCGAGCGCGGTCACCGGCGGAACCAGCATGACGGTGGCCGCCTCGGCGGTGGTCGCCGACGTTACCGCAGTGCTGGTGGGCATGGGCCGGATCGTGGCTCTGGTTGCGGCGCATTACGGTTACGACGTCCGCGAGCCCGACGAGCAGGCGTTCGCCTCGGGCGTGATCGCCTATTCCGCCGCCGGTAACGCCGCGGAGAAGGCGGCGGCCCTGGGTTCGCTGTCGCGATTGACCCAGCTCATGATGCGCCAGGAGTCGTGGCATGAGCTCCAGCCGCAGCAGGCGGACAACGTGATCCAGCAGGTCTCCATGGCCCTGGGATTTCGGATGGCGAAAAACAAGCTGGCGCAGGCCGTTCCGGTGCTGGGGGCGGTGGTCAACGGCGGACTCAACGCCCGCATCGCGCAGCGCACCTTCGAACGCGCCCAGCGGGCCTATCGGCTGCGGTTTCTCACCGAGAAACATGACCTGGATGCCGGCCTATGGGCGCCGGCGGTGGAATCCGGCGAGGCCGTTGAGATCCCCCTGGTCGATGAGATCCTTGCCCGTTCCGGCGACGGCGGCGCGACGGACTGACCCGAATCAGTGCAAGGTGTCCGGGCACAGTTCGTGCTGGGCGATGTCGATCACCGGTCGCAGGTTGACGGTCAGATCATCGACCATGGACGGTCCGCCGAACGAGGGGCGACGCACGTAATCGTTGACCACCTGGTCTGGGGTGGAGCCGGCGCGCAACTGGTTGCAGAAACGGTGGCCGGCCGACAGGCGGGCATTGGGTGGACCGGACTTGAAGACGCCGGCGGCATCCAGGGCGGCAAGGTAGCTGGCGTCGTCGGCGTGTGCCGGCGCGCTGGCGAGCAGCGCGATGGCGACAGTCCCGATCGATGCGGCCGCTCCCAGAATCCGATTCATACCGGCGATGCTAGGCGATAGGGGGTCCGCAGCACGTTGACTCTGCGCCCATGGCGGAAAAGTGCGAGTGCACCCCGCCATGGGCGCAGAGTCAATAAGCGACTAAATAAGGCCCATCGCGGTCATCGCGTCGGCCACCTGGATGAAGCCGGCGATGTTGGCGCCCAGCACGTAGTTGCCGGGGTCGCCGTACTCGTCGGCGGTCACCAGGCAGCGGTGGTGAATGCTCTGCATGATCGCGGCCAGCCGCTGCTCGGTGTACTCGAAGCTCCACGAGTCCCGCGAGGCGTTCTGCTGCATCTCCAGCGCACTGGTGGCCACACCGCCGGCGTTGGCCGCCTTACCCGGAGCCAGCGTCACGCCGGCCTCACTGAACAGCTTCACGGCCTCCGGGGTGCACGGCATGTTGGCGCCTTCGGCAACGATCTTGCAGCCGTTTTTGGCCAGCGTGGCGGCGTGGGTGCCGTCGAGCTCGTTCTGGGTGGCAGACGGGATGGCGATCTGGCAGGGCACGTCCCAGATGGAACCGCCGCTGACGAACTGCGTCGCCCCGCCGCGGGCCGTGGCGTAGGCCTCGATCCGCTCGCGCTTGACCTCTTTGATCTCCTTGAGCAGCTCCAGGTCGATGCCCTTCTCATCGACGATGTAGCCGCTGGAGTCCGAGGCGGCGATCACGGTGCCGCCGAGCTGGTGGATCTTCTCGATCGCGTAGATGGCCACGTTGCCCGAGCCGGAGACCACCGCGCGCTTGCCCTCGAAGGAGTCCTTGGAGGTCTTGAGGATCTCGTCGGCGAAGAACACCGCGCCGTAGCCGGTGGCCTCGGTGCGCACCTGCGACCCACCCCAGCTCAGCCCTTTGCCGGTCAGTACGCCCGACTCGTAGCGGTTGGTGATGCGCTTGTACTGGCCGAACAGGTAGCCGATCTCACGGCCGCCCACACCGATGTCACCGGCCGGGACGTCGGTGTGCTCACCCAGGTGGCGGTAGAGCTCGGTCATGAAGGACTGGCAGAACCGCATGATCTCGTTGTCGGAGCGGCCCTTGGGGTCGAAGTCCGACCCGCCCTTGCCGCCGCCGATGGGCAGGCCGGTCAGGGAGTTCTTGAAGATCTGCTCGAAGCCCAGGAACTTGATGATCCCCAGGTACACCGAGGGGTGGAAGCGCAGGCCGCCCTTGTAGGGGCCCAGGGCCGAGTTGAATTCGACTCGGAAACCCCGGTTGAGCTGCACGTCGCCGTTGTCGTCGAGCCACGGAACGCGGAAGATGATCTGGCGCTCGGGCTCACACATCCGCCGGATGACGGCGCGGTCCACATACTCCGGGTGCTTGACCACCACCGGGCCAAGGCTGCTGAGCACCTCGAAAACGGCCTGGTGGAACTCGGCCTCACCGGGGTTGCGCCGCAGCACCTCGTCGTAGATGTCCTGCAGCTTCGGGTTCAGTTGGGTCATATTCGGTGATCTCTTCCTCGCATGTCGCTGTTCGCGGGCACAGGCTAGCGGCCCAGATCGTCCCTACCGAATCCTGGCTGTTACAGACGTGTTAAATCATTAACATTAGCGGGCCTCCAGTTAACCTGGGGCGGCGCACTCCGCCAGCTACCCTTGTTAGGGCACTCAAGGGCGGAGCACTCCATGGTGAAGTCGCGGCGGGACCCCGATTCCACAGGGCTCAACGCCGCGCGGCCGGCGGCCGACCTGGGGGAGATGGCGATCTTCGCCGGATGCTCGGCCGAGGACCTGGCGCCGCTGGCCGCCGGATTGCGGCCGCTGCAGGCTGCCGCCGGCGCCGAGCTGATGCACCAGGGCGAACAGGCGCTCACCTTCCTGCTCATCTCGTCGGGATCAGCGGTGGTGAAACATGTCGGCGACGACGGCGCCGTGGTGGTCAACGAGGTGACCGCGGGCATGGTGGTGGGCGAGATCGCACTGCTGCGCCAGGGTCTGCGGACGGCCACCGTCACCACCGTGACGGCGTTGACCGGCTGGATCGGCGACGAGCACACCTTCCATGACATGGTGCAGATCCCCGAGGTCATGGGGCGGCTGGTGCGGATCGCACGTCAGCGGCTGGCCGCCTATATCTCCGCCGTACCGATCCGGGCCCGCGACGGCACTCCGTTGTTGTTGCGGCCGGTGCTGCCCGGTGACAGCGCCCGCACCGTGCAGGGGCACGTCGAATTCTCCGGGGAGACGCTGTACCGGCGATTCCAGACCACCCGGACCCCCAGTCCCGCGTTGATGCACTATCTCTTCGAAGTCGACTACGTCGACCACTTCGTGTGGGTGGTCACCGAGCTTGACGGGTCGTTCGTCGCCGACGGCCGATTCGTCCGCGATCCGGAGAACCCCACGTACGCCGAGATCGCGTTCATCGTCGGCGACAGCTATCAGGGCCGCGGTATCGGCACGTACCTGGTGGGGGCGGTGTCGGTGATCGCCCGACTTGAGGGGATCGAGAAGTTCACCGCGCGAGTGCTCTCGGAGAACGCACCGATGCGCGCCATCCTCGATCGGCTGGGCGCCTACTGGGAGCGCGACGATCCGGGCGTGGTCACCACCGTCCTCGATGTCCCCGCGCAAGACCAGCTGTCGTTCGACCGCGCGACCGCTGAGCAGATCAAAGAAGTTGGCCGCCAAGCGATCCAGGCGGTGGGGTGACCGCCGCCCACGGTGCAGGTCGCGTTGGGTAAATTGACTCCGATGTTGACCCTTCGCACGGTGCTGACCATCGGCTGTGTCGGCTTGCTCGCCGCCTGCAGCTCCGGGCCGGCGGAGGTCTCCGCCGACATCGCCAAGGTGGGCGAGCTCAAGTCGTCCTTCGGGCCGGAATTTCAGGTCAAAGTCGTCCCGCGAACCGGGATCGACCCGAAGCTGTTGGCCGGCACCGCACTGCCCCCGGGCCTGAACTTTGATCCGGCCGACTGCTCGAAGTTCGCCGTCGGACAGCAACTGCCGCAGGGCGTGCAGGGCAACATGGCCGCCGTCGCCGCCGAAGGCAACGGGGGCCGGTACATCACCATCGCCTTGGAGACCTCACAGCCTGTTGCGGTCACCGAGCCCGGCCGCACCTGCCGGCGGATCGGCTTCTCCGGTGCGCAGATGCGCGGGCTGATCGAAACGGTCGACGCCCCGCATATCGACGGCGTCACGACCCTGGGTGTGCACCGGGTGATCGAGGCCGTCACCGGGGGCAAGGCCCGGGTGGGTGAGCTCTACAACTATTCGGCCTACTTCGGCCCGTACCAGGTACTTGTCACCGCCAACCCGCTGGTGGCGCCGTCCAAGTCGGTGGTCCCGGTCGATACCGCGCGAGCGCGCGAGTTGCTGGTGGCGGCCGTGGCGGCCATCCGGAACTGACGGGTTCGGTTAGCGCACACCCCGAGGCCGGAACTGGATGCTGATCCGCGGGCCGGTGGGTGTGGCCGTCTTGGGAATGGCGTGCTCCCACGTGCGCTGACACGAGCCGCCCATCACCACCAGGTCGCCGTGGTGTTGCGCCAACCGCAGGGCGGCACCGCCCCCGCGGGGGCGTAGCGCCAGGGTGCGGGTGGCGCCGACGCTGACGATCGCGACCATGGTGTCGTCGGTGGCGCCGCGGCCGAGGGTGTCGCCATGCCAGGCCACGCTGTCGCCGCCGTGGCGGTACAGGCACAGGCCCGCGGTGGTGAACGGCTCACCCAGTTCCCCGGCGTAGATGTCGTTCAGCCTGCGGCGCAGCTTGCCGATCACCGGGTGCGGGGCGTCCCCGGAGGTGAGGTCGTGAAAGCTGACCAGCCGGGGCACATCGAGCATTCGGTCATACATCCGGCGGCGCTCTGCCCGCCACGGAATGGCCGCCTGCAGCTCGCCGAGCAGATCGGTGCCTTCGTCGCAGAGCCAGCCCGGACGAACGTCGAGCCAGGCTCCGTCGTCGAGCTGTCGGCGTTCGCTGAGGTCGAACAGCGACTCCTGTACCGGTATCGCCACACCATGCAGCCTATCGCACACCCGTTCGATTCGTCGAGATTGCGGTGATGGCTGCCGCGGCCCGCCGATCACAACCCTGGCGGCAGTTTCGGGGCAAGGCGCCGGGTGAGCGCCTCGCGCGCTCGGGCGACGATGACTGCCGGGTGGTCCTCTTTGATCACCCTGATGACCCACCAGCCCAGGTCCCGGAGCATCTCGCTGCGGCGCACATCCCGCGCGTATTGCCGGCGATCGGTCCGGTGGTGCTCGCCGTCGTACTCGATCGCCACCATCGCCGCCTCCCACCCCATGTCCAGGAATGCCACCGAGCTGGCCCCGCCGACGCGGATCTGTGTCGCCGGTGGCGGGAGTCCGCCGTCGATCAACACCAGCCGCAACCAGCTCTCCTTCGGTGACTGGGCGCCCGCGTCCATCAGCTGCAGTGCGACCCTCGACCGGCGCAGCCCACGCGCCTTGGGGTGACGCCCCGCCAGCTGGAGGGCTTCGCCGGCGGTGACACCGGTCGCTCGGCTCAAGTCGTCCAGGTGCGCCACGGCCAGGTCGCGGGGCAGGTGGCGGCCCAGGTCCACCGCGGTCCGGGCAGGATTGGTCACCGGCATCCCGGCGATCTCGACCAGTTCATCGGCGTCGACGCGTTCGTTGCGCGCGATGATGCCCCGGGGTGGTCGCCC
Source organism: Mycolicibacter arupensis (assembly GCF_002086515.1). Lineage (GTDB taxonomy): Bacteria > Actinomycetota > Actinomycetes > Mycobacteriales > Mycobacteriaceae > Mycobacterium > Mycobacterium arupense. The sequence goes on along the minus strand of NZ_MVHH01000038.1, from coordinate 20,421 downwards.
GTTACGCCAGATCAGCTCGATCGGCGTGGCCGCGTCGACCCAGCGCGCACCGTGGAGCGCGGCCGCTGCGCGTCCGGCGATCACGGCGTTGCGCCTCGACCACAGCCACGCGGCGACGGTGTGCAGCCGCGCGGTCGGGAGTGCGTCCCTGCTGGCATAGACGTCGGGAAAGATCGCCGTGTAGTTCCATCGCAGCGTGCCGCGGCTCATGCCGTGGCGAATCGCCTCGCTCCCGGTGAACGGCTCGGACATGACTCGATGGTGGCCAGCGAGACGGCCCGGTGCGTGCCACTGCGTCTAGGGCTGTGGATAAGTCCAATCAACAACCGTGGGCGCAATCTCGCGGGAGAGAACGGCAAGGCGTGTGGCCTCAGGCCCAGCTGGGCAGCCAGATCTCCATGTTCCAGGTGGCCGGTGAGATCGGCACTCCCGTCAAGATCGGATACAGCCAGGCGAAGTTGGTCAGCGCCAGTGCCACGTAACACGACACCGCCAGCAGCCCCAGCGACCAGCGCTCTAAGGTGCCGGTGCGTCCGGCGTTCACGATGTCGACGCAGATCAGCGCCAGCAGCATCGCCAGGAACGGCGCCATGGGCACCGCGTAGAAGAAGTACATCTGCCGCCCGATGTCGGCGAACCAGGGCAGCCAGCCGGCGCAGTAGCCGACCAGCGCCGCGGCGTAGCGCCAGTCGTGGCGCACCACCGAACGCCACAACGCATAGCCCAGCACCGGCACCGACACCCACCACAGGGCCGGGGTGCCCACCAGCATCACCGCCTTCACGCAGGACTGGGCGCCGCAGCCGGGAACGTCGTGCTGATCCATCGCGTAGAGCACCGGTCGCAGCGACATCGGCCACGCCCACGGCTTGGACTCCCACGGGTGGTGATTGCCCGCGGCGTTCGTCAGCCCGGCATGGAAGTGATAGGCCTGGTAGGTGTAGTGCCACAGCGAGCGCAGCGCATCCGGTATCGGGAATCGGCTCTCCAGACCGATCGACTGGCCGGCCTCGTGCCGATCCACTCCGGTCTCGGAGGCGAACCACGGCGCATACGACGCCAGATACACCCCGAACGGGATGAGTGCCAGCGCGTAGGCGGTGGGCCCCACGTCCCGGCGCAGGGTTCCCAGCCACGGCCGCCGCACCCGGTACTGCCGTCGGGCCGCCACGTCGAAGGCCAGCGACATCGCGCCGAAGAACACCACGAAGTACAGCCCGGACCATTTGGTGGCACAGGCCAGCCCCAGCAGCACCCCCGCGCCGAAGCGCCACCAGCGCACCCCCAGCCGCGGACCCCACGGCGTCGCACCGGCGCGGCCCTCGGTCAACACCGTGTGCATACGCATCCGCACCTGATCGCGGTCGACGATCAACGCGCCGAACGCGGCCACCACGAAGAACGTCAGGAAGCCGTCCAACAACGCCGTGCGCGCCGCGACGAAGCTGACCCCGTCGGCCACCAGCAGCAGCCCGGCGATACCCCCGGCCAGCGTCGAGCGCGTCATGCGCCGCACGATCCGCACCAGCAGGGCGATCGCGAGCACGCCGAGCAGGGCACTGCTGAACCGCCAGCCCAGCCCGTTGTAACCGAACAGGGCCTCGCCGATCGCGATCAACTGCTTGCCCACCGGTGGGTGCACCACCAGGCCGTAGCCGGGGTTGTCCTCGACGCCGTGGTTGTGCAGCATCTGCCAGGCCTGCGGGGCGTAGTGCTTCTCGTCGAAGATCGGGGTGCCCGCGTCGGTCGGCGAGTAGAGGTTGGCGAACCGGGTCACCGCGGCCAGCAGTGTCACCGCGGCGGTCACGGCCCAGCCCCGGGCCCGGTCGGTAGGCCCGAAATCGGCCACCGGCACCAACAGTCCCGGGCTGATCATCGGAGCGGTGCGCTCAAGCCCGGCCGCGGGCCTGGTGGCGGTCGGAGCGCTCATTCCCACGATCGTAGGCTGTGCGCCATGCCCGATGGTCGATTGCTGCTGGGTGCCACCCCGCTGGGTCAGCCCGCCGATGCCTCGCCGCGGCTGGTCGAGGCGCTGCGCACCGCCGAGGTGGTGGCCGCCGAAGACACCCGCCGGGTGCGGACGCTGGCCAAGGCGCTGGACGTCCAGATCTCCGGGCGGGTGGTCAGCCTTTTCGACGCCAACGAGGCGACGCGGGTGCCGGCGCTGCTGGCCGATCTCGAGGCCGGGGCCACGGTTCTGGTGGTCAGTGACGCCGGGATGCCGCTGATCAGCGACCCGGGCTATCGCCTGGTGTCGGCGTGCGCGGAGGCCGGACTGCCGGTCACCTGCCTGCCCGGCCCGTCGGCGGTCACCACGGCGCTGGCGGTGTCGGGACTGGCCTCGGAGCGGTTCTGCTTCGAGGGCTTCGCGCCACGTAAGCAGGCGGCGCGACGGGCGTGGTTGGCGTCGCTGGCCGACGAGCGGCGCACATGTGTGTTCTTCGAGTCGCCGCGGCGGCTGGCCGAGTGCCTGAGCGACGCGGTCGACGAGCTCGGCGGCCAGCGGCGCGCGGTGGTGTGCCGGGAGCTGACCAAGACCCACGAAGAGGTGCTGCGCGCGACGCTGGCCGAGCTGGCCGAGTGGGCGACCGGCGGCGTGCTGGGGGAGATCACCGTGGTGCTCGCCGGGGCCAGTCCGCGCGCCGATCTGCCGGCATTGGTCGAGGAGGTCAACCGGCGCACCGAGCAGGGGATGCGGGTCAAGGACGCGTGTGCGCAGGTGATCGCGGCCGCGCCCGCAGCGGTGTCGCGGCGCGAACTCTACGACGCGGTGCTGCGTTCGCGGGACTGATGCGCGGCGACGATCGGCGCCGCCTTGTGCAAGCACTCCTGCCATTCGGCGTCGACGTCGGAATCCGCGGTGATCCCGCCGCCGACACCGAGCACCGCGCCACCGGCGGCATCGAACTCCACGGTGCGGATCGCGACGTTCAGTTCGACGCCGGCCACCGGGGAAGCCAAACCGACGGTGCCGCAGTAGATGCCACGGCGCGACGGCTCCCACTCCGAGAGCAGCTGGCGGGCCCGGTGTTTGGGTGTTCCCGTCACCGAAGCGGGCGGGAAGGTGGCCTCCAGCAGGTCCGCCATCGCCAGATGCTCCGGGACCTCGGCGCAGACCGTCGACACCAGATGCCACACGCCCGGCGCGGGCCGCACCGCCAACAGCTCGGGCACGGTGACGGTTCCGGTGATCGCCACGCGGCCCAGGTCGTTGCGGACCAGGTCCACGATCATGATGTTCTCGGCAACGTCTTTGACCGAGGCGCGCAGCGCCGAGGGGCGGGCATGCAGCGGCAGGGTGCCCTTGATGGGGCTGGAGGCCACCACCTGTCCGCGCCGGCGCAGGAACAGCTCCGGTGACAGTGACGCCACCGCGCCCCAGGAGCCCGCGAGGTAGGCGGCGCGTGCGGGCGCGGTGCGCGTCACCGCGTCAGCGAAGAAGTCCAGCGGGGCGCCCGTGACCGTTCCAGTGAAGCGCGTGCACACGCAGGCCTGATAGACCTCACCGGAACGGATGGCCTCCAGGCAGGCCAAGACCCCGGCGCGGTGCGCCTGCCGGTCCGGGGTCTCCCAGTAGATGCGGCATGCCCGGTCCGGCGCGGGAGTGCTCAGCGCCTGGGCAAGCCAGCTCGGCATCGGCGCGCCCGACAGGCTCTCGAACCACCACTGCCCGTCGGCGTCGCGGCGCAGCACACAGTCGGTCCAGCCGCCGGCGGCGTCGGGAATGCGGGGCCCCAGGCCGTCTGCACCGGCGTCGGGATACGACAGATAGCCGATCCAGCCGCCCCCCACTGTCCCGGAGGGGGCGCCGGAGACGGATTCATGCGGCGCGAACACCGAGTCGGGGCGGACCGGCTCGGCGGCCACGCTGGGCGCGATCACCGCCGTGGCGCCGAACCACTCACCGGTCAGCGCGGCCGGTGGCGGCAGCCCGCACCGGTCGGTGGCGTCGCCGACGGCCCGCAGCACCTCCGGTGCCGCCCCCAGGTCGCCGAGCCGCTCGATCCGCACGGCACTAGCTTGTCAGACGTTCGCGCCGCGAGTGATCTCGCGGGCGGCCGCCACCGCCGCCAGCTTGTCCGGGTTGCGCATCGCATAGAAATTGGTGATCAGGCCGTCGACGATCTCGAAGGTGAACACGCCCTCCAGATGGTCGGCGCTGTAGAGCAGCACCGCGGGTGCGGAATTGCACACGCCCAACTCCACCCGGATGTCGGGCAGCCGCGCCCCCTGCCGCAGCAGCCCGATCACCGTCCGGGCCACCTTGTCGGCACCGATGACGGGCCGTCGTGCGGCGCTGGCCTTGCCGCCGCTGTCGGCGGTCCACACCACGTCGGGCGCCAACATCGACAGCACCGTCGTCAGATCGCCGCCGGCCGCCGCGGCCATGAACTCCGCGGTGATCCGTGCACTCTCCTCCGGGGCCACCGGGGTGTAGCGCGGGCGACGGGCCTGGACATGGCCGCGGGCACGGTGCGCGACCTGGCGGGCCGCGGCCTCGGTCTTGCCGATCGCGGCCGCGATGTCGTCGTAGTCGAACCCGAACACCTCACGCAGCACGAACACCGCCCGCTCGTCGGGGCCCAGCGTCTCCAAGACCACCAGCATGGCCATCGACACCGACTCGGCCAGCACGACATCCGACGAGGCGTCATCCTCGGTGAGCAGCAGCGGCTCGGGCAGCCACGGACCGATGTATTCCTCGCGGCGCCGCGCCCCGGCCCGCAGCGCATTGAGCGCCTGACGGGTGACCACGCTGGCCAGGTAGCTCTTGACGTCGCGTACCTGCGCCAAGTCGACCTGCGCCCAGCGCAGATAGCTGTCCTGCAGCACGTCGTCGGCTTCGGTAGCCGAGCCCAGGATCTCGTAGGCGATGGTGAACAGCAGGGGGCGCAGCTCGGTGAACCGTTCGGCTTGTTCAGCGGTCCCAGTTTCGTCTCTCCTTCGTCGAGGCTCGCTGAACCGCTGGGCTTGTTCAGCGGTCCCAGTTTCGCCTCTCCTTCGTCGAGGCTCGCTGAACCGCTGGGCGTGCTCGTCTCTCACACCGCCGCCTCCCGCTCACCCTGCCCCTGCGCCAATTGGGCGGCCCGGGCACCGCCCTTCATCCAACGGTACGAGCCCGGCTTGGCCGCCTCGCCCCGCATCCACTTGAGCGTGTAGCGGCACACCGTCTCCTTGACCACGGCGCCCAGCCGGCCTCCCACGAACGCCTTGATCGGGGTGTCGTCGCGGCGCGACACCTGCACCGTCGCCGCGTCGCGGCCCACGCTGATGCACTGCGCGGCGAACGCCTGGTCCAGGGCCGCCGGCGAGTGGCCGGCGATCCGGGCCAACACGGTGTTGGCGGCCTGGGCGCCCAGGGGCAGCGCGGCCTGGCAGCTCATCCGCAGCGGCCTGCCCGAGGGCGCGACGGCGTCCCCGGCCGCGACGATCCACGGGTTGTCGACACTGGTCAGGGTCTCGTCGGTGAGCAGTCGGCCGAGCGCGTCGGTGGCCAGCCCGCTGGCGGCGGCCAGCTCCGGCACCCCGAATCCCGCGGTCCAGACCGTCACCGCGCTGGGCAGTACCGTGCCGTCGTGCAGCACCACGGCATCGGCGCGCACCTGCGCCACCATCGCGTCCTCGCGCACCGCAACACCCAGCTTCCGAAGGGCCTTGGCCACCGAGCGGCGGCCCGCCGCATGCAGTGACGGGCCCAGGCTTTCGCCGCAGACCAGGGTCACCGTGCGGCCCCGCACCGCCAGCTCGGACGCCGCCTCGATGCCGGTCAGCCCGCCGCCGACCACCGTCACCGGGGCGTCGTGCGCCACCTCGCCGAGCCGGGCCAGCAGCTGCGCCGCGGACTCGAATTCGGCCAGGGAGTAAGCGAACTCGGCGGCACCGGGAACGGCCGGGGTGATCGCGCCGGTACTGCCCACCGCATAGATGAGGTAGTCGTAGCGCAGCACCGTGCCCGACGCCAACCGGATGCGGCGGTCAGCGGCATCGATGCCCGCGGCCGAGTCCACCAGCAGCCGGATCCCGTCGCCGAGCAGTTCGGCGTAGTCGACGGTGGCCGACCCGGTGCCCGCGACGTACTGGTGCAGCCGGATCCGTTCGACGAAGGCCGGTCGCGGGTTGACCAGGGTGATGTCGACGGCCGGGTTCTGGCGCAGTCGATTGGCGGCCAAGGTGCCGGCGTAGCCGCCGCCGAGGATGACGACCTGGATGCGTTTCATGGCGTGCTCCTGTCTTGATGAGGTGGTGATGCCCTCAAGACACCGCACGTGGGCCGCCTGTGACGGGCTGTGATCTGTTTCACTGAGCGCTACGCTGGCCGCATGGGGTTCGGAGGAGCGGGGCGGGCACTGGTTCACGCGTTCAATAGGGTCACCACCGAGCTGATCGCCGCGCCCATGCTCGGTCAGATGTTCGGCCGGCGCCTGACCACGATCAGTTACGTGGGCCGGCGATCCGGGCAGACGTTCAGCCTGCCGGTGGCCTACTGGCGCGAGGGCGACCAGGTCAGGATCGGTGTCGCCATGCCCGAGGCCAAGGCCTGGTGGCGCAATTTTCTGGGCGAGGGCCATCCGCTGACCATCCTGCTCGACGGTGCCAGCCGCACCGGTCAGGCCGTCGCGCGGCGCGATGAGCAGGGCCGGGTGACGGTCGCCGTGCAACTGGACGCGCGCTGAGCGTCGCAGCGCCCAGATCTGCCCCGGATCAGGGCTGGTAGCGCGGGAAGACTCCCGAGGGCGCCGGCAGGGTCAGCCCCGGCGTCAGCCGCTCCGGTACGGCGCTGAACATACGTTGTTCGGGGGACTGGCCCAGCAGGTCCAACAGCTTGCCCGCAGACTCGGGCATCACCGGTTGCAGCAGCAGCGCCGCGATCCGCACCACCTCCAGGGTGGTGTAGAGGATCGTGCCGAAGCGGGCCTGGTCGGCGGCAGATTCGCTCTTGGCCAGCTTCCACGGCTCGTTGGCCGAGAAGTACCGGTTGGCCGCACCCAGCATCTGCCAGATCGCCTCCAGCCCCAGGTGCATGGACTGTGTGCCGAACGCGGCCCGCATCTTCTCCAACAGGGCGTCGGCCAGTGCCAGCATCTGCTCGCCGTCTTCGGCCTGTGCCGTCGGCTCGGGCACCACCCCGCCCAGGTTCTTGGCCACCATCGACAGCGAGCGCTGTGCCAGGTTGCCCAGCTCGTTGGCCAGATCGGCGTTCACGCGACCGATCATCGCCTCATCCGAGATGCTGCCGTCCTGGCCGAAGGGGATCTCGCGCAGCAGGAAGTAGCGGACTTGGTCGACACCGTATTTGTCGACGAACTCGACGGGATCGATCACGTTGCCCACCGACTTGCTCATCTTCTCGCCGCTGTTGAGCAGAAACCCGTGCGCGAACACCCGCCGCGGCAGTTCGATACCGGCGGACATCAGAAACGCGGGCCAGTACACGGTGTGGAACCGGATGATGTCCTTGCCGATCATGTGCAGATCGGCCGGCCAGTACCTGCGGAAGGTCTCGGAGTCGGTGTCGGGATAGCCGACCCCGGTCAGGTAGTTGGTCAGCGCGTCCACCCAGACGTACATGACGTGGTCGGGGTGCCCGGGCACCGGTACGCCCCAGTCGAAGGACGTGCGCGAGATCGACAGATCCCGCAGCCCGCCGGAGACAAAGCTGACCACCTCATTGCGCCGCACGTCGGGGGCGATGAACTCCGGATTGGCCTCGTAATGCGCCAGCAGCCGCTCGGCATAGGCCGACAGCCGGAAGAAGTAGGTCTGCTCCTCGGTCCAGGTGACCGGCGTCCCGGTCTCGCTGGCCACCCGCGAACCGTCCGGCGTCAGGTGGGTCTCGCCCTCGGTGAAGAATCGCTCGTCGCGCACCGAATACCAGCCGGAGTAGGCGTCCAGATAGATGTCGCCGGCGTCGACCATGCGCTGCCAGATCGCCTTGGACGCCTCGATGTGATCGGCGTCGGTGGTGCGGATGAACCGGTCGAAGGAGATGTTGAGCTTGCGCTGCAGCGCCTCGAAGACATCGGAGTTGCGTCGCGCCAGATCGGCGGTCGGGATGCCTTCGGCGGCGGCGGTCTCGGCCATCTTGAGTCCGTGCTCGTCGGTGCCGGTCAGGTACCGCACGTCGAAGCCGTCGAGGCGGTGGAACCGGGCGATCGCGTCGGTGGCGATGTACTCGTAGGCGTGCCCGATGTGCGGGTCACCGTTGGGATAGGTGATCGCGGTGGTGACGTAGAAAGGCTGCGTTTTTCTCATCACTCGCCACCTTATTGTGTGCGGGTGAGCTCCAAACGTTCAGCCAAAACTCCGCCGCCCGCGCCGCCGGAGCTCGGTCCGCTGGTCGACGCCCATACCCACCTCGACGCCTGTGGCGGCACCGATGCGGCGTCGGTGCACGCGATCATGGATCGGGCCGCCGCGGTCGGGGTGCAGGCGGCGGTGACCGTCGCCGACGACCTGGCCTCGGCGCGCTGGGTCACGGAGGCCGCCGACGCCGATGAGCGGGTATATGCCGCGGTGGCGCTGCATCCCACCCGGGCGGGCACGCTCACCGACGCGGCCCGCTCCGAGGTCGAGTCATTGGCCGCCCACCCGAGGGTGGTGGCGATCGGGGAGACCGGCCTGGATCTGTACTGGCCCGGGCGCCTGGAGGGCTGTGCCGATCCGCAGACCCAGCGCGAGGCGTTCGCCTGGCATATCGACCTGGCCAAACGCACCGGCAAGCCCCTGATGATCCACAATCGCGACGCCGACGCCGCCGTCCTGGACGTGCTGCGCGCGGAGGGAGCCCCCGAGACGGTGATCTTCCACTGCTTCTCCTCGGGCCCGGAGATGGCTCACACCTGCGTCGACGCCGGCTGGATCCTGAGCCTGTCCGGCACGGTCAGCTTCAAAAATGCTCGTGACCTGCGCGAAGCTGTGGCGGTGATCCCGCAGGAGCAGCTGCTGGTGGAGACCGACGCGCCCTTTCTGACTCCGCATCCGTACCGCGGTTCACCGAATGAGCCCTACTGTCTGCCATACACTGTCAGAGCGCTGGCTGAGCTGCTGCGAACTCCAGCGGCTGACCTGGCGCAGGTGACGAACCGCAACGCCCGCCGCGTGTACGGGCTGGGCTGAGGGTCGAGCCGGTCACACCCGGTTGCCGACCGCCGGCGGAGTCGTTACCGTTCCGTTATGAACTGGGGCGCCGTGAGGGCCCCATTACCGTTGTCGTGAGGTTGTGTCGTGAACGCTGTGACCAAGCTGCACCAGGCGCCTTCGCCGATGCTGCGGCTTCTGGTGGCAGCACTGCTGCTGGTGCTCGCCGGCGCGGGCGGCTATGCGGTCGCCAGCGTCAAGACGGTGACTCTGGACGTGGACGGCACTGCGTTCACCGTCACCACCATGCGCTCGCGGGTCATTGACGTCGTCGCCGAGAACGGTTTCGGACTGGGTGAGCGCGACGAGGTGAGCCCTGCCCGCAATGCGCGGGTGCACGACGCGGACACCATCGAAGTCCGGCGCGGCCGGCCGCTGCAGGTGTCCCTGGACGGCCGTGAACCGCAGCAGCTATGGACGACGGCGCTCTCGGTGGATGAGGCGCTGGCCCAGCTGTCGATGACCGACACCGCTCCCGCAGCGGCGTCGCGCGGCAGCCGAGTCCCGCTGGCCGGGATGGCCCTGCCGGTGGTGAGCGCCAAGACCGTCACGATCGACGACGGTGGTGTGGTGCGCACCGTGCACCTGGCCGCCCCCAATGTCGCCGAACTGCTGGCCGCCGACGGCGCGCCGCTGGAGCAGGCCGACAAGGTGACGCCCGCGGCGTCCACCCCGATCACCGAGGGCATGCAGATTCAGGTGACGCGGATCCGGCTCAAGCAGGTCACCGAACGGGTGCCGCTTCCCCCGCCCGCCCGCCGGATCGAAGACCCCACCATGAACATCAGCCGCCAGGTGGTCGAGGACCCGGGCACGCCGGGTACCCAGGACGTGACCTATTCGGTGGCCACTATCAACGGCGCCGAGACCGGCCGCCTCCCGGTGGCCAATGCGGTGGTGGCCCCGGCCCGCGACTCCGTGCTGCGGGTGGGCGCCAAACCGGGCACCGAGGTGCCTCCGTCCGTGTACGGCGCGGCCTGGGACCGCATCGCTAATTGTGAGTCGCACGGCAACTGGGCGATCAACACCGGTAACGGTTTTTACGGCGGCGTGCAGTTCGACTACGGCACCTGGGTTGCCAACGGCGGACTGAAATACGCGCCGCGGGCGGACATGGCCACCCGCGAAGAGCAGATCGCGATCGCCGAGGTGACCCAGGCCAGGCAGGGCTGGGGTGCCTGGCCGGTGTGCAGCGGGAGGCGCTGACCATCGGGCTACTCGGGGCCGGTGACATCAGGGCCCTGGCGAGCGAACTGGACTTGCGGCCCCGCAAATCACTGGGGCAGAACTTCGTTCACGACGCCAACACTGTTCGCCGGATCGTCGATGGCGCCGGCATCACCGCGCAGGACCATGTCCTTGAAGTCGGTCCCGGACTCGGTTCGCTGACTCTGGCGCTGCTCGAGCACGGTCCCACGGTGATCGCCGTCGAGAAGGATCCGGTCTTGGCCGCACGGTTGCCGCAGACCATCGCCGAACACGCGCCCGCGCACGCCGAACGCCTGGCGGTGCTTGGCCGCGACGTCTTGACCCTGCGCCGCGACGAGCTGGACGTCGCGCCTACGGCGGTGGTGGCCAATCTGCCCTACAACGTGGCGGTGCCGGCCCTGCTGCACCTGCTCTGCGAGTTCGACTCCATCCGCACCGTCACCGTCATGGTGCAGCTGGAGGTGGCGGAGCGGCTGGCCGCTGAGCCCGGCGGCAAGGACTACGGCGTGCCCAGCGCCAAGGCGCGGTTCTTCGGCACGGTGCGCCGCTGCGGCACCGTGCCACCGAGTGTCTTCTGGCCGGTGCCGCGGGTGAATTCCGGGCTGGTGCGCATCGACCGCTACGACGTGCCGCCGTGGCCGGTGCACGACGAGTTCCGCCGCGATGTCTTCGCGCTGATCGACATCGCTTTCGCGCAGCGTCGTAAGACCTCACGTAACGCGTTCGCGGATTGGGCGGGATCGGGTCCGCAGTCCGCGGAACTGCTGGAGGCGGCGGGTATCGATCCGATGCGCCGCGGAGAGACGCTGGGGATCGCGGACTTCGTGCGGCTGCTTCAGACTTCGGGGGGCGTGACGGGACCGGCATCTGACAGCAGCGCCCGGGCCAGCTCCGCGACGAAGTCGGTGCAGGACTCGTAGCGACGCGCCGGGTACTTCGCCAGGGCCCGTTGCACCACCACGTCGGCTGCCCGGGCTGTCGGTCCGAGGGTGTCCGACAGGGGCGGGGGCAGCAGTCGTAGGTGCGCCTCGGCCAGGTCGGCGGCGCTGTCGGCGGGAAACGGCGACGCACCGGTCAGCAGTTCCACGGCCGTGCAGGCCAGGGCGTACTCGTCGGTGGCGGCGGTGGGCGCCTTTCCCTGCAGGATCTCTGGCGCGGTGTAGGGCAGTGACACTTCCGGGTTGCCGGGCTGCCGTGGCCGGTGGCCTACGTCTTCGACGACAGCGTGCGCCACGCCGAAGTCGGTCAGTACCGCGCCGGATCGGCCGAAGTCCGCGTGGATCAGGATGTTGGCGGGTTTGACGTCGCTGTGCACCACGCCGGCGCGGTGTGCGTAGTCCAGCGCTGCGGCCACCTGAGCCAGTGCGGCCAATCGGTCTGGCGCCGTGCGCAAACCGGTCACCTTGCCACCGTCGACGTACTGCATGGCCAGCCAGAACGGTCCGTGCCGGTACACCGTGACGATGTTGGGGTGCGCCAGGGCGCTCGCGAACGCGAACTCGCGGTCCAGCCGAGCCTGCTCAGCGGCCGAGCGGTGTGCCTCATCGAGCACCTTCAGTGCCACCGGAGTGCCGGGCGAACTGCGGTGGTGAGCCCGGTACACGCGGGCGTGCCCGCCGTGGCCGACCTCGGACTCGATCAGGTAGCCGCCGTAGTGGACCCCGGCCGCGTTCATGAACTCAGGTTAGGGCGCGTACAGCTACCTCGCAGAAAACTGAGAGAAACATGATCGAATAACTAGGAAAACATGACATTTGGCTGGCGTGCGGTAAATAATCAACGCGATCGCATCACCATCCAGGAGGCCGCCATGACAACTCAGTCCCACCGCAACCTGCGTTCGGTCGGTGCAGTCCCGTTGACCATGGCCGCCATCACCGCGCTCGGTGTGGCGCCGGTGGTCGCGCCCCAGGTGGCCTCCTCCGCCAAGACCCTGATCGCCCAGACCACCCTGCTCGACACCGAGTCGTGGATCATGGGCGGCAGTGGCCTGCCGATCCCTTCGCCGCAATACCTGGCCGCCCTCACGGATCGGTTCATCTCTCCCACGACACCCAAGTTCGAGGGCCAGCCCACCTTCCAGGTGGACGCCACCAATCCGCTGTTCACCCCGGAGGGCCTCTACCCGCTGACCGGCGTCAAGACGCTTCCGCTGGACACCTCGCTGGCCCAGGGCTCCACGATCCTCTTTCAGACCATCATGAGCGAGATCGACAAGGGCAATGACCTCGTCGTGCTGGGATATTCCCAGAGTGGCGTCATCAACGGTTTGGTGATGGACCAGCTGATGGCCCTGCCCGAGGAGGACCGTCCGACCTCGGACGAGCTGTCGTTCGTGACGCTGGGCAGCCCCGCCAACCCCAACGGCGGCCTGCTGGCCCGTTTCGACGTTCCCGGCTCCCCGCTGAGCCTGGCCAGCCTCGGCGTGACGTTCAGCGGCGGGGCTCCGTCCGAGACGCCCTGGGAGACGGCCAACTACATCCAGGAGTACGACGGTTTCGCCGACTTCCCGAAGTATCCGCTGAACCTGCTCGCCGACATCAACGCCTTCCTGGGCATCATGTTCATTCACGGCACCTACCCGCGGTTGACCGATGAGCAGCTGGCGTCGGCGATCGAGCTGAGTGTCTCCGAGGGGTACACCGGCAACAACCAGTACTTCATGATTCCCACCGAGAATCTGCCGATCCTGGAGCTGTTGCGCGGCAACGCATTCGGTGACGCCTTCGCCGACCTGCTGCAGCCGGCGCTGCGGGTGCTGATCAACCTCGGATATGGAAGCATCGAGAACGGCTGGGACCAGGGTCCTGCCGATATCTCCACCCCGTTCGGGCTGTTCCCCGACGTCAATCCGATGGATGTGCTGACCGCGCTGGTGAACGGCGCCGAGGAGGGGTGGAACGACTTCGTCGCCGCCCTGCAGAACATCTTCTCCGGCAGCCCGGCCGAGATCGCGGCCGACATGTTCGGACTGGGCGGCGGCGCCGCGGACTTCAGCCTGCCCAGCCTGATGGACGTCGTCAACACCTTCAGCGGTGCCGCGTCGACGTTGTACTCGACCCTGCTGCCCACCGCCGACATCATCAACGCGCTGCTCACCTCGCTGCCCGCCTACAACGCGAGCCTGTTCTTCAACGAGCTCATGGACGGCGATCTGGTGGGCGCGCTCGGGATGCCGCTGGCGGCCACCACCGGGCTGGTCACCATGGCGGGCGGGTTTGAGCTGGAGGTCCTGCTCAACGCATTCAACTCGGTCTCGCAGGACTTCGCTGACCTGTTCTCCTGATCGCGCGGCGCCTGCGCCGCGCCACGGACCGTTAGTCTCATCGGCGTGACCGCATCCGACGGCAATACCGCGACCGAGTGGTCCCCGACCGGTTCGGTCACCGTGCGGGTACCGGGCAAGCTCAACCTCTACCTGGCCGTGGGCGACCGCCGCGAGGACGGCTATCACGAGCTGACCACCGTCTTTCATGCGGTGTCGTTGGTCGACGAGGTGACCGTCCGGGACGCCGACGTGCTGTCGCTGCGGTGCAGCGGCGAGGGTGCCGACGTGCTGCCCACCGATGAGCGCAACCTCGCGTGGCAGGCCGCCGTGCTGATGGCCGAGTATGTCGGCCGGGCTCCGGACGTGGCCATCTCCATCGATAAGTCGATCCCGGTGGCCGGCGGCATGGCCGGCGGCAGTGCCGACGCCGCCGCGGTGCTGGTGGGCATCAATGCGCTCTGGGAGCTGGGTGTGCCGCGCCGCGACCTGCACACGCTGGCCGCCCGGCTGGGCAGCGACGTGCCGTTCGCGCTGCATGGCGGAACCGCGTTGGGCACCGGTCGCGGGGAGGAACTGGCGACGGTGCTCACCCGCGAGACCTTCCACTGGGTGCTGGCCTTCGCCGACCGGGGCTTGTCGACCCCGGCGGTCTTCACCGAGCTGGACCGGCTGCGTGACACCGGCCGCACCCTTCCGGAGTCGGGCGAGCCCGAGCCGGTGCTGGCCGCGTTGGCTGCCGGAGACCCGCAACGGCTGGCCGGATTGCTCGGCAATGACCTCCAGGCGGCCGCGGTGAGTCTCAACCCGGCCCTGCGGCGCACCCTGCGCGCCGGCGTGGAAGCGGGGGCACTGGCCGGTGTGGTGTCTGGCTCCGGCCCGACGTGCGCCTTCTTGTGCCTGTCTGCAGAGTCAGCGGCCGAGGTCGCCGTCGAACTGTCGGCGCTCGGTGCGGGCCGGGCGGTGCGGGTGGCCAGCGGCCCGGTGTACGGCGCCCGGGTGGTTCCGTCGTCGGTGACCGGGGCGTGATGGGCGCCACGATCCGCGGATAGATTTGCCCGCGGATTAAGAGGAGTTTAAGATGGCCCGCGGTGACTCATTGCGGCCAGGACAACCCAGCCAGCCAGACGCAACGCAGTTCTGGAGGGTCGCGCATTACGGTATCGAGATCCAACCGCCACCGATTTGTGTGCGTGTGCCTCTCGCGAAGTGATCCCAAGCAGGTGGAACATGAAATCTGAGCCCGTATGGACAGTACTGGTGCCGGCTAGGAGGCCGTGGTGAGCAGGTTTACCGACAACATGTTCCGCAGTGCCCGGGAATCAACCAAGGGCATGGTCACCGGTGAGCCGCACGAACCGGTCCGGCACACCTGGGGCGAGGTCCATGAGCGTGCCCGCCGGATCGCCGGCGGACTGGCGGCGGCCGGTGTCGGTCCCGGCGACGCCGTTGGCGTGCTGGCCGGTGCCCCGGTGGAGATCGCTCCCACCGCCCAGGGCGTGTGGATGCGGGCCGCCAGCCTGACCATGCTGCACCAGCCCACCCCGCGCACCGACCTGGCTGTCTGGGCCGAGGACACCATGACCGTCGTCGACATGATCGACGCCAAGGCCGTCATCATCTCCGACCCGTTCATGGCCGCGGAGCCGGTGCTGACCGCCAAGGGCCTCAAAGTCGTCACCGTCGCCGACCTGCTGACCGCCGAGCCGATCGACCCGGAAGAGGCCGGCGAGGACGACCTGGCGCTGATGCAGCTCACCTCCGGCTCGACCGGGTCTCCGAAGGCAGTGCAGATCACCCACCGCAACATCTACTCCAATGCCGAGGCGATGTTCATCAGCGCGGAGTACGACGTCGAGAAGGACGTCATGGTCAGCTGGCTGCCGTGCTTCCACGACATGGGCATGATCGGGTTCCTCACCGTGCCGATGTACTTCGGCGCCGAGCTGGTCAAGATCACCCCGATGGACTTCCTGCGCGACACGCTGCTGTGGGCCAAGCTGATCGACAAGTACAAGGGCACCATGACCGCGGCCCCGAACTTCGCCTATGCGCTGTTCGCCAAGCGGCTGCGTAAGCAGGCCACACCGGGCCAGTTCGACCTGTCCACGCTGCGGTTCGCGCTCTCGGGTGCCGAACCGGTGGAACCCGCCGACGTCGAGGACCTGATCGACGCCGGCAAGCCGTTCGGGCTGAACCCGACGGCCATTCTGCCCGCCTACGGCATGGCCGAGACGGTGCTGGCGGTGTCGTTCTCCAAGTGCAACGCCGGGCTGGTGGTCGACGAGGTGGACGCCGACCTGCTGGCGGCGCTGCGCCAGGCGGTGCCGGCCACCAAGGGCAACACCCGGCGGCTGGCCTCCCTGGGCCCGCTGCTCGAGGGCATCGAGATCCGGATCGTGGATGAGAACGGCACCTCGTTGCCGCCGCGTGGCGTCGGAGTGATCCAGCTGCGCGGGGAGCCGGTGACCCCGGGCTACCTCACGATGGCGGGCTTCCTGCCGGCGCAGGACGAGCACGGCTGGTATGACACCGGCGACCTGGGCTACCAGATGGAAGACGGCCACGTCGTGGTGTGCGGCCGGGTCAAGGACGTCATCATCATGGCGGGCCGCAACATCTACCCGACCGACATCGAGCGTGCCGCGGGCCGCGTCGAGGGCGTGCGCCCCGGGTGCGCGGTCGCGGTACGCCTGGACGCCGGCCATTCCCGTGAGACGTTCGCGGTCGCGGTGGAGTCCAACGCCTGGCAGGACCCGGTCGAGGTGCGCCGGATCGAGCACCAGGTCGCCCATGAGGTGGTGACCGAGGTCGACATGCGCCCCCGCAACGTGGTGGTGCTCGGACCGGGCAGCATCCCCAAGACCCCGTCGGGCAAGTTGCGCCGGGCCAATTCCGTCGCGCTGGTCACCTAGGGCTGTCACCTAGGCCAGCACCTAGGTCCCCTCCCCGCGAGGGTGCGTGTTGTACGCGACACGCCGTGCCTTTGCGTACAAACATGCACGCTGGCGGGGGAGAAGGCGGGGCTCAGCCCCAGGCGTGGACGAGGTTCTGCGCGGGCTCCAGACCCAACTCGATCAGCAGCTCGGTGGCATCGCCGGCCTGCTCGCAGATGGTCGGCAGCTCGGCGCGCTCGCCGGTGTTGAACGCCTGCAGCACGAACGCCGCCGGATCCTGGCGTCCCGGGGGGCGGCCGATGCCGAGGCGGACTCGCTGAAAGTCCTTGCTGCCCAACACTGTGGCGATCGATCGCAGCCCGTTGTGGCCGCCTTCGCCGCCGCCCTGCTTGAGCCTGATCCGGCCGAAGTCCAGGTCGAGGTCGTCGTGGATCACCACGACGTCACTGGTGGGCACGGAGTAGAACTTGGCCAGTGGCCCCACTTGGCGGCCCGACTCGTTCATGTAGCAGCGTGGCCGGGCCAACACCACCGGACGCCCTTTCAGGCGCCCGGTGGCTACGTCGGCTCCCGACTTCTTATGCAGCTTGAACGGCGACCCGATGCGCTCGGCCAGCAGGTCGAGCACCATGAAGCCCACGTTGTGCCGGGTACGTGCGTAATTCGGGCCCGGGTTGCCCAGGCCGACCACCAGCACCGGCGGTGACTCGGCCATGCGGTGCTCGGCTTACTCGGACTCGGAGGCCGCGTTCTCGCCTTCGGCAGCGGCGTCTTCGGCCGGCTCCTCGGCGCTGGGTGCCTCGATCACGTTGACCAGCAGCAGTTCGGGGTCCGAGATCAGGCTCACGCCCTTGGGCAGTTCCAGGCCGCCGGCGGTGAACTGGGTGCCGGCCTCGGCGCCCTCGATGGACACCGTCACCTGCTCCGGAATCGACAGCGCCTCGGCCTCGATCTCCACGGTGGTGGCGTCCTGGGTGACCAGGGTGCCGGACACGGCGTCGCCTTCGATGACGACGTTGACCTCGACGGTGACCTTCTCGCCGCGGCGCACCACCAGCAGGTCGGCGTGCTGGATGGTGCGACGGATCGGGTGGATGTCCAGGGCCTTGGTCAGTGCCAGCTGCTCCTTGCCCTCGATGTCGAGGGTGAGCACGGCGTTGGTGCCGGAGTGGCGCAGCACGGCGGCGAAGTCGTGCGCGGACAGCTCCAGGTGCTGCGGCTCGGTGCCGTGGCCGTAGAGGACGGTGGGGACCTTGCCCGCGCGGCGGGCCCGGCGCGAGGCGCCCTTGCCGGTCTCGGTCCGCACCGAAGCGGCGAGCTGGTTGGTGGCGGGGGTCTTAGCCATGGGGAAACTCCTTGGTTGCTGCGGCGGTGTCAGGCACGGCCAGATCGCGACAACCATTTCGGAGGTCCTCGTCGATAACGGCGGCCGAATCGGGGCCGCCCTCGCCGTGACGCCTGGTCAGGCTAGCGCATCGGCAGCTCAGAGCGGAAATTGAACCCCGGTGAGCTGCTCGGACAGCTCCCACAGTCCGGCGGCGGTGGAACCACGCTTGGCCAGCAGGCTGCGGCCCACCGAGCCGGTCGGTCCGACGACGCCGAAGCGCGGCCCGACGAAGGTGTTGCCGGACAGGTCTGCCGATGCCGCGTAGAGGGTCTGGCGTGCCCCGAAGTCGGCGCTGGTGGCCAGCAATCCATTGCCCACCGTGCGCATCACCAGGTCACCGAGCCGATTGCCGGTGCGGCCCTGCAGGTTGGTGCTCGAATAGCCGGGATGAGCGGCCAGCGCGCGCACCGGCGAGCCCGCCGAGACGAGCCTGCGCTGCAATTCACTGGTGAACAGCAGATTGGCCAGCTTGGACTGGCCGTAGGCCAGCCACGCCGAATACCGCCGCGACTGCCAATTCAGGTCTTTGAGGCTGATGTAGCCGATCCGGTGCATGGCCGACGACACCGTCACCACCCGGTCGGTGATCGTGGGCAGCAGCAGGTTCGTCAGCGCGAAATGGCCCAGGTGGTTGGTGCCGATCTGACTCTCGAAACCGTCGACGGTGGTGGCATAGGGCACCGCCATGATCCCGGCGTTGTTGATCAGCACGTCGGCCCGCGTGGTCTCCTCGGCGAACCGCCGTACCGAGGACAGGTCGGCCAGATCCAATGCGCGGACGGTCACGTCGCCGGGCATCTGCGCCGCGGCGGCCTGGCCCTTGGCGGTGTCGCGGACCGCCAGGGTGACGGCGGCGCCCACTCTGGCCAGTTCGCGCGCCGTGACAGCCCCCAAACCGCTGTTGGCACCGGTGACGATCACCGACCGTCCGGCGAACGACGGCAGATCGCTGGCGGTCCACGAGCTCATGGCTGACACTCTAACGAGGCGGCGGGGTGCGCGCTGGAACGCTGATTAGACGGGGAACGACGTGAAGCACTGGACCGCTTTGGGAGTGATCGTCGCGATGTTGGCCGTGGTCAGCGGCTGCGGCACCGGGCAGCAGGAACCCGCCGACGCCAAGCCCAGTGCCGGTCAGGTGCGCGAGATCGCCAAGCAGGCCTACATCTACGGCTTCCCGATGGTCGACTCCTACCGCATCCAGCACGCGTTCTTCGTCGGCAAGGCGGGTCCGCAGGATAAGGGCGCATGGAACCACGCGCTGAGCACCGCGAGGGTCTTCACGCCGGCCGACACCACGGTGCAGACCCCGAACGCCGACACCCCCTACACGATGCTCGGTGCGGATCTGCGCGCCGAGCCGCTGGTGCTGACGGTGCCGCCGATCGAAGCCGGCCGCTATTACTCGTTGCAGTTCATCGACGGCTACACCTACAACTTCGACTACGTGGGCAGCCGCACCACCGGCAACGGCGGGGGCAGATACCTGCTCGCCGGACCCGGCTGGAACGGGGACAAACCCGACGGCGTGAATCAGGTGATCCGCTCCGACACCGACTTCGCGCTGGTCATCTACCGCACCCAGCTGTTCGACCCGGCTGATATCGGCGACGTCAAGGAGATCCAGGCCGGTTACACCGTGCAGCCACTGTCGGCCTATCTCGGCCAGCCCGCCGCCAGCGCCCCGCCGGTGGACTTCGTCGCCCCGCTGACCCCGGAGGAGCAGAAGACCTCGCCGCGGTTCTTCGAGATCCTGAGCTTCCTGCTCAAGTACGCGCCGGTGTTGCCGGGGGAGCAGGATCTTCGGGCCCGGTTCGCCACCATCGGGATCAGCCCCGACGGCTCCTTCGATGCCGACACTCTCAGCGCCGAGACCCGCGATGCCGTGCAGGCGGGGATGGCCGATGCCTGGGCCGAACTCGACGCGTTCAAGAAGGACAAGCTCGAGAGCGGCCAGGTGACCTCGGGACAGCTGTTCGGCACCAGGGAATATCTCGACGGCAACTACCTGTACCGGATGGCCGGTGCGGTGGTCGGGATCTACGGCAACTCCCGGGATGAGGCCGTCTATCCGGTGCTGGCCGTGGATTCAGCCGGCGATCCACTGACCGGCGCGCATCACTACACGCTGCGGTTCGCCCCCGGGGCGCTGCCACCGGTCAACGCGTTCTGGTCGCTGACCATGTACAAGATGCCCGAAAGCCTGCTGGTGGCCAACCCGATCGACCGGTACCTGATCAACTCGCCGATGCTGCCGGATCTGATCCGCGACCCCGACGGGGGAATCACCATCGACGTCGCGCACCAGTCGCCGGGGGCGGACCGGGAGGCGAACTGGCTGCCGGCGCCCGAGGGGCCGTTCCAGATGATCCTGCGGCTGTACTGGCCCAAGGGGGAAGCGCTCAACGGCAGCTGGGAAGCGCCGAAGGCCGTCAAGCGCTAGCCGGCCTTAGTTGCAGTTGTTGGCGTGCACCCAACGGCCGTTGTAGCCCACGCAGGTGCTGACCGGTGGCGGCGGCGGGGGT
>NZ_MVHH01000037.1 GCF_002086515.1 Mycolicibacter arupensis | reverse complement strand
CCCCCCACCCGCGCGAAGGTGCGTGTCTGCACGCCGACACGCCCACGGGGCTGACATTCTGCGCACCCTCGCGCCGTAGCGCGTGAACGTCAGCGCAGGGAGCAGCGGTTCCCGTAGTCCAGCGCGCGCACCGTCACGGCGGCACCCAGCGGGTCGCCGTCGGACATCAGCGCCACCAGGTCTTCGTCCTCGGTGGTCGCCAGGAATCGGCTGCCGTCGTCGTCCAGGCGGCCGATGATGATCCCGGTCCGGGTCTCCCAGTCGTAGCGAACGCTGTAGGCCTCGATGGTGGCCGGCCCCTGGGCGCCCTCGGTGACCGGCACGGCAGGCGCGGTATCGGCCTGGGCCTGCAGTTGCGCGCTGCGATCCGGCTTCCACGGGGCCGGTGTGGACGAGTACACCCCGGCCGAGTACTTGCTCATCATTCCGCCGTTGGCCCCGACGAACGTGAACTGCCCTGGCGCGCTGCGCGCGAACGCGACGGCCTCGGCGATCGCATGCATCGAGTAGTTGTTTCCCGCACCACCGAAGAAGGGCAGCCCGCCGGTCAGGGTCAAGCCACGTGGGTCGTCGGCGGCCAGCCCGAAGGCATCACAGATGTTGAACACCGGCACCGGGAAACAGCTGTAGAGGTCCATCGCCGCGACGTCGTCGAAGCCGATTCCGGCCATCGCGAGCGCCTCGGTGGTGGCCGTGACCGCGGCCGGGTAGGCACCCAGGTCCGGGCGCTCCAGGAGGCGCTGCTCACGCATGTCGGCGTGGCCATGCAGGTACACCCAACGGTCTTCGGGCACGCCCAACCGCCGAGCGGCCTCGATCGACATCACCAGCACCGCGGCGCCCTGGTTGACCTGGTCACGCGCCACCAGCAGTCGCGGGTAGGGGTCGCAGATCATGCGGTTGCTGGCATTGACGGTGGTCAGCTCTTCCACGGAGCGCTCCACCGGCGAGGCCGAGAACGGGTTCTTGGCCGCGATCTTGGTCATCGGGGCGAACAGTTCCGCCATGGTCTGCAGATAGTCGGACTTGCTCAGGCCCAACCGCGCACGCCGGGCGTTCTCCAGCAGCCCGTACTGCACCGTCGCCCCGGTCAGTCCGTGGATCACGGTGTAGCGCTCGACGAACTCCTCCAGGCCGTAGCCGCGGTCTTCGAGCTGCCCGTCGATGGTCTCGGAGAAGTCCGGTTTGTTGTCGGCCTTGGCGAAGTGGCGCAACGTCGAGGTCGCGTCGGAACCGCACAGCAGCACCACGTCGGCGTTGCCGGCCACGATCTCGGCGGCGAACTCGGTGAGCAGTTTCTGCGGCCCCTGACCGCCGACCTTGTCCAGCACCGCCCGCGCCGGATCTGCGCCGAGCAGGCGCGCGACAGATCGCGGGAAGTTGTTGGACTTGCCCAGCGGCGCGGGGGCATTGGGGATCGAGATCTCGAACTGGCGGGTGGCCGCCACGGCGTCGAGGGCCGCCGCGATCTGCTCGGCGTTGGCGCCGCAGTCGGCCAAGGCGGCCTGTGCGGCCGCGGCGGCCAGCTCCACCGGCGACAACGCGCGATAGTCGGCGTCGTCGATGCGCTCGGCGGCCTGCCCGACGCCGACGACGACGGGAGTGCGCGGATCGACGCTCATGTGCTCACCTCTCTATAGCGAGCAGACGCAGAACCGCGGTGCAAGCAACGCCTGCACGCGACTCTGCGTCTGCTCGCGCTAAGAAACTGCTACAGGCTCTCGAGAATCTCGCGAGCCAGAGCCGCGGTGGCCGACGGGGTCTTGCCCACCTTCACACCGGCGGCCTCCAGGGCCTCCTGCTTGGCGGCCGCGGTGCCCGACGAGCCCGACACGATGGCGCCGGCGTGGCCCATGGTCTTGCCCTCCGGCGCGGTGAACCCGGCCACGTAGCCGACGACCGGCTTGGTCACGTTGGCCTTGATGTAGGCCGCGGCCCGCTCCTCGGCGTCGCCGCCGATCTCGCCGATCATCACGATGACCTTGGTCTCGGGGTCCTTCTCGAACGCCTCGATCGCGTCGATGTGGGTGGTGCCGATCACCGGGTCGCCGCCGATGCCGATGGCGGTGGAGAAACCGAAGTCCCGCAGCTCGTACATCATCTGGTAGGTCAGGGTGCCCGACTTCGACACCAGGCCGATGGGGCCGGTGCCGGAGATGTTGGCCGGGGTGATACCGACCAGGCACTCACCCGGGGTAATGATGCCGGGGCAGTTGGGCCCGATGATCCGGGTCTTCTCACCCTTGTCCACGTTGTAGGCCCAGGCGTAGGCGCTGTCCTGCACCGGGATGCCCTCGGTGATGACGACCAGCAGCGGGATCTCGGCGTCGATGGCCTCGATCATCGCGTCCTTGGAGAAGGCCGGCGGCACGAAGGCGATCGACACGTCCGCGCCGGTCTCCTTCATGGCCTCGGCGACACTGCCAAACACCGGCAGCTCGACGTCGGCGCCATCCTTGTCCTTGTGCGCCACCGTGGTGCCGGCCTTGCGGGCGTTGACGCCGCCGACGATCTGGGTACCGGCCGCGAGCATCCGCGCGGTGTGCTTGGTCGCCTCGGCACCGGTGATGCCCTGGACGATGACCTTGCTGTCCTTGTTGACGAAGATCGACATGACTTAAGCGTCCTTTCCGGCGTTCGCCAGCTCGGCAGCCTTGTCGGCGGCCTCGTCCATGGTGGCGACGACGGTCACCAGCGGGTGGTTGGCCTCGGCCAGGATCGCCCGGCCCTCTTCGACGTTGTTGCCGTCGAGGCGCACCACCAGCGGCTTGGTCGCGGCGTCACCGAGGATGCCCAGCGCCGACACGATGCCGTTGGCCACCGCGTCGCAGGCGGTGATTCCACCGAACACATTGACGAACACGCTCTTGACCTGCTTGTCACCCAGGATGACGTCCAGGCCGGCGGCCATCACCTCGGCGGAGGCACCGCCACCGATGTCGAGGAAGTTGGCCGGCTTCACGCCGCCGTGCTTCTCACCGGCGTAGGCGGTGACGTCCAGGGTCGACATGACCAGGCCCGCGCCGTTGCCGATGATGCCGACCTCGCCGTCAAGCTTGACGTAGTTGAGGTCGTGCTCCTTGGCCTTGATCTCCAGCGGGTCGGTGGCGTCCAGGTCCGCGAACTCGGCGTGGCCGGGCTGACGGAACTCGGCGTTGCCGTCCAGCGTGACCTTGCCGTCCAGCGCCAGGATCTGGTCGTCGGGGGTGCGCACCAGCGGGTTCACCTCGACCAGGGTGGCGTCTTCGGCGACGAAGACCTCCCACAGTTTCTGGATGGTGATCGCGGCGGCGTCGAGCACCTCGGCGGGCAGGTGTCCCTGCTCGGCGATCGAGCGCGCGAATGCCAGGTCGACACCCTTGACCGCGTCGACGGGCACCTTGGCCAGCCGCTCCGGCTTGGTGGCGGCGACCTCTTCGATCTCCATGCCGCCTTCGACCGAGCACATCGCCAGGTAGGTGCGGTTGGAGCGGTCGAGCAGGAAGGAGATGTAGTACTCCTCGGCGATGTCGCTCGCCTCGGCTACCAGCAGCTTCTTGACAACGTGACCCTTGATGTCCAGGCCGAGGATGTTCTGCGCGTGGGTGAACGCGTCATCCGGAGTGGCGGCGTACTTGACGCCGCCGGCCTTGCCGCGGCCGCCAACCTTGACCTGCGCCTTCACCATGACCGGCCGACCGATCTCGGTGGCGATGGCCTTGGCGTCCTCGGCCGAGGTGGTTACCCGGCCCGGCGTGGTGGGCACGTTGTGCTTGGCGAACAGCTCCTTCGCCTGATACTCGAAAAGATCCATGGGCTCACTGTCTTATTGCGGGTCGCCGGAAGTCCGGCGCTGTCGGATTGTGCGAGATTTAGCTCCCGAGGCACTGTATCGACCCGGCGCCGGGGTTCCCTCCTCGCGTACCACTGCTGTGGCACATCTCACCGCCAGGAAAACGTGATTCGGTTCACATTAACGAGCGGATTCGGCCGATAGCTTGCCAGGCCCCAGCGGTAGTGGTTACCGTCACCAGGTCTAGCTCTTTATAACGTTCTGATCACGACCAGAGGAATTTCCAGGCTGATGCAGCACGGTGTACCGATGCGTCCGGTTTCCGGCGGGGTTCTCCCCAGCCGCCGCCACGGCGCCACAGCGGGTGCGAACCGCTCTTCGGTGCCCAGTCCGGCCGAGGTCACCGACATCATTGCGTTCAACGAATTCGGCTGGCCCGAGGACGCCTTCAGCGCAGACACCTTCGACGAGGCATCGGACGTATTGCTGGCGCCCGAGCTGGACGACATGACCGACACCGACAACATGCCGGTTCTGCAGCTGACCTTCCCGCGCGGCGGCTACCGCGACAGTTACTACCGCCCGCACGAGGCGGCCCCGCTGCCCGCGCGCGGCGGCAAGCACCGCAGTCAGCCCGCCAGCGCGGTCAAGAGCCGCGTCATGATCGCGGCCATGGCAGCCGGAGCGGCTGCTGCTGCCGCACATGCGGCCACCCACCCGTCTGACGACACCGTTGCGCGTCCGGCCGTGCTGGCGTCCAGCAAGACCATGCTGAACGACGGCACCACCACCACGTCCAGCCACGGCCTGCAGATGATCACGGTCAAGGCCGCCTCCAACGTCGTGGTGCACAACGAAGAGCTGGCCAAGGGCATGGCCTTCGCGCAGGAGCGCGCCGAGCGCGAAGCACGGCTGCAGCGTCCGCTGTTCGTGGCGCCCACCCACGGCGCGTTCACCTCGAACTTCGGCTACCGCTGGGGCGTTCTGCACGCCGGAATCGACATCGCCAACGCCATCGGCACCCCGATCCTGGCGGCCTCCGACGGCGTGGTCATCGAGTCGGGCCCCAGCGCCGGTTACGGCATGCTGGTCAAGCTGCGCCACTCGGACGGCACCGTCACGCTCTACGGCCACATCAACCGGTCGCTGGTGAGCGTGGGCGAGCGTGTCATGGCAGGCGACCAGATCGCCGAGATGGGCAATCGTGGTTACTCCACCGGCCCACACCTGCACTTCGAGGTGCTGCAGAACGGCACCAACCGGATTGATCCCACGTCCTGGCTGGCCAAGCGCGGAATCAACTTCGCCTGATACCACGGCGTGGTCCTGCCACGCTCGGCTCCGTCCTTTTTGTCTTCGCCGCTAGCCTGAAGTGGTGAGCGACCGTCACCCACCACCTGCCGGTGCTGGTTCCTCCGGCCCATCGGGGTCCGCTCCGGCGAACTCCCCCGGCCGCATCATCCGCCGGGCACCCACCGGCGCCATCCCCATCGTCACCGGGGCAGCACACATCCCGCCGGTGAGCCACTCCGGCCTTGCACCAGTACCCGCGTCAGACCCGTCCGCCGGCGTCGCGATCAGCGCCTGTGTGCTGGCCCTGCTCGGCTGCTGGGCCACCTCTGTGGTGTCCACCGATCTGATCGCCAGCTGGTGGCACACCGACCGGCTGTTCTGTGTCGCGGTCGGCTTCTTGAGCCTGGTCTTCGCCGGGACGACACTGACCGGGGTGATCATGCTGCTGCTGCGCCGGCCGCCCGGTCACTACCTGATCGCAGTCGGAGCGGTGGTCGCCCTGCTGACGTACGGCAGTCTGTTCCTGGCGGGCGCCCGCGTGCCGGGCATCGTGCACGCCATCCCGGTCATCCAGGTCGCCACGGTCGCCGCGGCCCTGCATCCGGCCACCAGACGCTGGCTGTTCGGCCGCTGAATCGGCCGGCGACCCGCTAGAGCTTGCTCACCGGCGCGTGGTTGTGCATCAGCTTGACCCGTCCGGAACTGCCGAAGTCGATCAGCGACATCGCCGACTCCCCCGCACCGGAGACTTCCTCCACCCTGCCGAGGCCGTACTTGTCATGGGTCACCCGATCCCCGGGCGCCAGCACCAGCAGCGGCCGGTTGCCTGCGCGGCTCGGAGCCGGACGCGGCGTACCGAACCGGCCGGCACCGCTGACCGGAGCGCTCGGGGACGCGGTCACCTCGGTGCGGCGCCAGTCGATGAGGTGCTGCGGGATCTCTCGCAGGAACCGTGATTCCGGGTTCAGCATCGGCTGGCCCCACGAGGAGCGGACCTTGGCCCGGCTCAGGTACAGCCGTTGACGGGCCCGGGTCAGGCCGACATAGGCCAGCCGACGTTCCTCGGACAGCTCGCGGGCGTCCCCCAGCGAGCGCATGTGCGGGAACATGCCGTCCTCCCAGCCGACGACGAACACCACCGGGAATTCCAGCCCCTTGGCGGTGTGCAGCGTCATCAGCGTGACCATCCCGGAACCATGCTCGGGAATCTCGTCGGTGTCGGCGATCAGCGAGACCCGCTCCAAGAACGCCGCCAGAACGCCGACGTCCGGCACGTCCTCCTCGTCGGCGGAGCCGTCCTGATCGGCGAGTGCATTGGCCCGGTCGATGCTGAATTCGTGTGCGACGCTGACGAGTTCGTTGATGTTGTCCAGCCGGGCCAGGTCCTGCGGATCGGTCGATGCCTCCAGCTCGGCGCGGTAGCCGGTCCGGTCCAGCACCATCTCCACCAGACCGCCCAGGTCGTCACCGCATGTGTTGAGGTGCGCCCGCAGCTCCTCGAGCATCGCCACGAACGCGGCGATCGCGTTCTGCGAGCGACTGTTGAGCATCGGGACGCCGCCGTCAGCGGCGGCCGCCAGGGCGGCGGCGAATCCGGTGCCGGTGTTCTCGGCGTGCACCGACACGCACGCCTCAGCGCGGTCGCCGATTCCCCGGCGCGGCGTGTTGAGGATCCGCCGCAAGCTCACGGCGTCTCCGGGATTGTCCAGCACCCGCAGGTAGGCGATGATGTCGCGGATCTCTTTGCGTTCGTAGAAGCGCACCCCGCCAACGACTTTGTACGGGATGCCGCTGCGGATGAACACCTCTTCCAGTGACCGCGACGCATTGTTCGTGCGATAGAAGACCGCGACATCGCTGTAGTTGACCCCACCGGAGTCGGTCAGGGCGTCGATCTCGTTGGCGACGAAACGAGCCTCGTCGTGCTCGTTGTCGGCGACGTAGCCGACGATCAGTTCACCGTCCCCGGCGTCGGTCCACAGCCGCTTCTCCCGGCGCCCCGAGTTGAAGGCGATCACCGCATTGGCGGCCGAGAGGATGTTCTGGGTGGAGCGGTAGTTCTGCTCCAGCAGGATGGTGGTCGCGTCGGGGTAGTCGCGTTCGAAATCCTCGATGTTGCGGATCGTGGCGCCCCGGAAGGCATAGATCGACTGGTCGGCGTCGCCGACCACACACAGCTCCGCCGGCGGCAGGTCGTCGGCGGGATCGCCCTGGGCGGAGTGGCCCGCCAGTTCGCGCACCAGCATGTATTGGGCGTGGTTGGTGTCCTGATACTCGTCGACCAGGATGTGCCGGAACCGGCGCCGATAGTGCTGGGCGATCTCCGGGAAGGCCTGCAGAATCGCGACCGTCTCCCCGATCAGGTCATCGAAGTCCAGTGCGTTGGCCGAGCGCAGCCGCCGCTGATACTCCGTGTAGACCGCAGCCACCACCCGACTGAGGTCGTCGGAATCCTCGGTGAGCTCGGCCAGGGCCCGGTCGGCGTCAATCAGTTCGTTCTTCAGGTTGGAGATGGCATTGGCCAGCAGTCGCGGCGAGTGCCGCTTGACGTCGAGCCCCATGTCACGGCCGATCATCAGCAGCAGGCGCCGCGAGTCGTCGGCGTCATAGATCGAGAAGTTGGAATTCAGGCCAGGTACCACCGAGGCCTGGTTGCGCAGGATCCGTACGCACGTGGAGTGAAAGGTCGACACCCACATCGCCCGGGCGCGGGGGCCGACCAGGCTCGACACCCGCTCGCGCATCTCTGCCGCGGCCTTGTTGGTGAAGGTGATCGCCAGCACCTGGCCCACCCCTACGTCACGGGCGGCCAAGAGATAGGCGATTCGCCGGGTGAGCACGGCGGTTTTCCCCGAGCCGGCCCCGGCCACGATCAGCAACGGAGTGCCCTCGTGCAGCACCGCCCGGCGCTGCTGCGGGTTGAGCCCCTCGAGGAGGTGGTCGGTCTGCGTACTGGCGTGCAAGGTCATAGCGCCCCCAACGTACCGCCGCCCGGGGACAGTCTTTGCGCTGGCACGGCCCTTAGTGGCAGACTCGGTGCGTGCTCGACATGCAGCGTCGATTTTTCTACGGGTACCGATCAGCGGTGCCCGTGGTTTAGCTGCAACGCCAAGCCCCGCGGTCCGCATCGCCGACCCGGGGCTCGTCTGTTGTGTGAGGCCGGATCGCTGATGAGACCAGAAACCACCAACAGCGAGAACCTGGAGTTTTGATCATGTCTGCCCAACCCCAACAGCTGCCCGACATCGACGAGCTGCGCCAAGAGATCGACCGGCTCGACGCCGAGATCCTGGCAGCAGTCAAGCGCCGCACCGAGGTGTCTCAAGAGATCGGCCGGGCCCGGATGGCCTCCGGCGGCACCCGCCTGGTGCACAGCCGTGAGATGAAGGTGCTCGAGCGTTACAGCGAGCTCGGCGAGGACGGCAAGGACCTGGCCATGCTGCTGCTGCGACTGGGGCGCGGCCGGCTGGGCCACTAGCCCCGGCGTCCGGCGCGGTAACGTCCGGCGCCGCACCGCCGACAGCGACCCGCCGCTAATGTCGGAGTATGAGCTCCGTTCCCCAGATTCCGGACATCTCCACCACCCCGGCCTGGAAAGCGTTGCGCCAGCATCACGAGCGGATCGGCGACACCCACCTGCGGCAGTTCTTTGCCGACGATCCCGACCGCGGTGAGCGCTTCACGGTCACCGTCGGCGACCTCTACATCGACTACAGCAAGCACCGAATCACCACCGAGACCGTGGGCCTGCTGCTGGATCTGGCGCGCACCGCCGGCCTGGAGGATCGGCGCGACGCGATGTTCGCCGGCGTGCACATCAACACCTC
Source organism: Mycolicibacter arupensis (assembly GCF_002086515.1). Lineage (GTDB taxonomy): Bacteria > Actinomycetota > Actinomycetes > Mycobacteriales > Mycobacteriaceae > Mycobacterium > Mycobacterium arupense. The sequence continues at coordinate 30,889 of NZ_MVHH01000037.1, read as the reverse complement.
CGAGGATCGCGCGGTTCTGCACACCGCGTTGCGGTTGCCGCGTCACGCCGAACTGAGCATCGAGGGACACGACGTCGTCGCCGATGTCCACGCGGTACTCGACGCCATGGGCGACTTCACCGACCGGCTGCGCAGCGGGGACTGGACCGGCGCCACCGGCAAGCGCATCGAGACCGTGGTCAACATCGGCATCGGCGGCTCGGATCTGGGTCCGGTGATGGTGGACCGGGCACTGCGCCACTACGCCGACGCCGGGATCGCAGCGCGCTTCGTCTCCAACGTCGATCCCGCCGATCTGACCGCCAAGCTGGCCGGTCTGGATCCGGCCACCACGCTATTCATCGTGGCGTCCAAGACGTTCTCGACGCTGGAGACATTGACCAACGCCACCGCGGCTCGACGCTGGCTCACCGGCGCGCTGGGCGATGGCGCCGTCTCGAAGCACTTCGTGGCGGTGTCCACCAACGCACAGTTGGTCGAGGAGTTCGGTATCGACACCGCGAACATGTTTGGCTTCTGGGACTGGGTCGGCGGGCGGTACTCCGTGGACTCCGCGATCGGGCTGTCGGTCATGGCGGTGATAGGGCGAGAGAGCTTCGCGGAGTTCCTGTCCGGCTTTCACCTCGTCGACGAACACTTTCGCACCGCGCCACTGGAATCCAACGCACCGGCGCTGCTGGGCCTGATCGGACTGTGGTATTCGAATTTCTTCGACGCCCAGACCCGCGCGGTGCTGCCCTACTCGAATGACCTGGACCGGTTCGCCGCCTATCTCCAGCAGCTCACCATGGAATCCAACGGCAAGTCGACCCGCGCCGACGGCTCTCCGGTCAACACCGATACCGGCGAGATCTTCTGGGGCGAACCGGGAACCAATGGTCAGCACGCCTTCTATCAGCTGCTGCACCAAGGCACCCGGCTGGTTCCGGCCGATTTCCTCGGCTTCTCACAACCCATCGACGACCTGCCCACCGCGGACGGCACCGGCAGCATGCACGACCTGCTGATGAGTAACTTCTTCGCACAGACCCAGGTGCTGGCGTTCGGCAAAACCGCCGAGGAGATCGCGGCGGAGGGAACTCCCGCCGAGGTGGTGCCGCACAAGGTCATGCCCGGCAACCGTCCGACCACCTCGATTCTGGCCAGCCGGCTCAGCCCGTCGGTGCTGGGACAGCTGATCGCTCTCTACGAACATCAGGTGTTCACCGAGGGCGTGGTGTGGGGCATCGACTCCTTCGACCAATGGGGCGTGGAGTTGGGCAAGACACAGGCCAAGGCGCTGTTGCCGGTGCTCACCGACGACGCCCCGCCACCGCGCCAAACGGACAGCTCCACCGACGCGCTGGTGCGCCGCTATCGGGCCGAGCGGGGCCGGGCTACCTGACCGCGGGGTCGGCGGGGTCGGCTTTTTCTCGCACCCTGACTTTTTCCGGCAGCCGCCACCTCGGTGCGCCAATAGGCGGCGGTCCGACTGGTCATCGCGCCACGGCGCACACCGGCCGGGCCGGCCGGCGCCAACACGCCGCGAGACAATCTGGAGCCGACCGGGCACAGGTGAACTGTGGGCTGAATTTGACCTGCTGCTAACAGGTTTCGCGGCTGCGGCGCGCCCCCCCGATCGTGGTTCTCACGGTTCTGACTTCAGGCCATGCGTTGGACCGGCACCGCTGCCCACAACGCACGATCGGCGGCCGAATACCCGGTCCCACTCAAGAAAACCTCGCAACACGAGCAAGATTCGGCATCCAGGTTTCTCTAAGCTTCGCGGCATGCAGGTACCCACTCGTGCTGAGCGAAGTGGCGTGGTGCGTGTTGCGCTCTGTTGTCGCCGGCTCCCCCGCCAGTAGCTCATCCTCGGCAGTCACCGCGTCGGTGACCCACGCCGAAACTCCCGGGTATTGGAAAGCCAGCATGCACTCTTCTCTCGGATCCAGCCGATGACCGTCACTACCGAATTTCCGCAGGTTATGCGCCGCGAGCCCGGCGCGGACGCCGCGGACGCCGCGGACGCCACACCGCACCCGACCACCGTTGCGGTCCGTTCTGTCGTCACACCGCTCCGCGTCGGGATAACCACCCTGTGGCTGTCGGTGATCGTGCTCCTGCCCCTTGCCGCCATCGCCTGGCAATCCGGCGGTAGGGGCTGGCAAGGCTTCCGGTTGGCCGTCACCTCCCACGCAGCGCTGGAGTCGTTTCGGGTGACCCTGACCATCTCCGTGCTGGTCACCGTGCTCGACGTGGTGTTCGGCCTCGCGACCGCCTGGGTACTGGTTCGTGACGACTTCGCCGGAAAGGGGGTGATCGATGCGCTGATCGATCTGCCGTTCGCCCTGCCGACGATCGTCACCAGTTTGGTGATGCTTGCCCTGTACGGCAGCGCCAGCCCCATCGGCATTCACCTGCAGCACACTCCGCCCGGGGTGGCGATGGCCCTGGCATTCGTCACGTTGCCCTTGGTGGTGCGCGCCGTCCAGCCGGTGCTGATGGAGATCGACCGGGACGTCGAGGAGGCGGCCGCGGCACTGGGCGCTACACGCCTCACCACGTTCACCACGGTTGTACTGCCCTCGCTGCAGCCGGCGATCTTGACCGGCGCCGGGCTGGCGTTTTCGCGCTGCGTGGCCGAATTCGGTTCGGTCGTGACCATCGGCGGCGCGGTTCCAGGCAAGACCGAGGTGTCTTCTCAGTGGATCCGCGCGCTGGTCGAAAACGACGACCACACCAGTGCGGCAGCGATATCGATGGTGTTGTTGGCGATCTCGTTCGCTGTGTTAGTGGTCCTGCGAACCGTGGGTGGACGCGCCGCCAAACGCGAGGAGGAGGACGAGTGACGTCGCCCGTAGGCGGCCGCCACGTGCTCCGGCTGACCGTCTTGGCCTATATCGGGGTGATGCTGATCGCGCCGGTGTCGGTGATTCTGTACCGCACTTTTGAGCCAGGCCTGAGCCACTTCTGGGCTTGGATAAGCACACCCGCGGCCGTCTCGGCCCTGAAACTGTCCCTACTGCTGGTGATCATCGTGGTACCACTGAACGCACTGTTCGGCGTTTCGACATCGATCCTTCTGGTACGCAACAGATTCCGCGGGAGATCGATCCTCCAGGCCATCCTCGATCTGCCCTTCGCGGTCTCGCCGATCATCGTCGGCGTCGCGTTGATCGCACTGTGGGGATCCTCGGGGGCGCTGGGCTTCGTCGAGAACAGTCTCGGATTCAAAATCATCTTCGGACTGCCCGGCATGGTGCTGGCCAGCATCTTCGTCACGCTGCCGTTCGTGGTGCGCGAGGTCCAACCGGTGCTCGTCGAGATCGGGATCGAGCAGGAACAGGCTGCGGCGACCCTGGGTTCCAATGCCTGGCAGACGCTATGGCGGATCACCATGCCGTCGATCCGGTGGGGCCTGACCTACGGCATCGTGTTGACCACAGCACGCACCCTGGGTGAGTTCGGCGCGGTCATCATGGTGTCCTCGAACCTGCCCGGGCAGTCACAGACCCTGACTCTGTTGGTCAACGACCGCTACCACCGCGGGGCCGAGTACGGCGCCTACGCGGTGTCCACCTTGTTGATGGCAGTGGCCGTCGCGTTCCTGATCGCCAAGGCGGCACTGTTGCTGTACCGCAGGCGGGCCAAGGCCCTGGACTGGGCAACCCGCTGACCGGAGAAACCTGCGGATCAGGCGAAGGTCTTGGCCAGCCGTGGCGGCAAGCAGCGCAACAGCCACACCAGCGGCACCCACGGCCAGGGTGGGACCACGGCCCGGCCGGTCTCCCGCTCAATGGCCCGCACCATCGCGTTGACGCCGGACTCGTTGTCCACCATCAACGGGGTGGACGCGGTCTTGGCGGTCATCTCCGATTCGATATAGCCCGGCTCCAGCACCGTGATCTTGATCGGACCGCCGGCATACTCGGCGCGCAGTGACTGGCCCAATGACGACACTCCGGCCTTGCTGGCGGCATATGCCGCCTTGACACCTGGCACGCCCCTGTTGCCCAACACCGACGAGATCAGCACCAAATGGCCATGCCCGGCCGACGTGAACAGTTCCAGCGCGGTCTCGATCTGCACCAGAGCCGCGACCAGGTTGGTCTCGACGGTGGCCTTATTGGCCCACAGCTTGCCGGAACCGAGCGGGGCTCCCTTGCCGACGCCGGCATTGACGATCACTCGGTCGATCCCGCCCAACTCGGCGGCGAAGCGCTGGAACACCTTGGGAACTTCGTCGTGGTCATTCACGTCGAGCGCGGCAACCGCCACGGTGATACCGGGAAACTGCGCCGTCAGTTCGGCTTTCAGTTCATCAAGCCGCTCGGTTCGGCGTGCGCACAGCGCCAGGTCGCGCCCTCGCGCGGCGAACGCACGGGCCATACCGGCTCCCAGCCCTGAACTGGCGCCGGTGATGAGGATCCTCTGACGTGTCATCCAGGCAGCTTAACTACTTGAGCAGCCGCGACATCCGTCGATCCGCCAGTACCTTGCCTCCGGTCTGGCACGTCGGGCAGTACTGAAATGACTTATCGGCGAACGAGATCTCCCGCACCGTGTCGGCACACACGGGGCACGGCAGCCCGGTCCGGGCATGCACCCGCATGCCAGAACGCTTCTCCCCCTTCAACGTCGCGGCCTGCTGACCGACCGAGCGCGCCACGGCATCGGTGAGCACGGTGCGCAGGGCCTCATGCAGTGCGGTCACCTGCTCTGCCGACAGCTTTGCGGCGGTGGCGAAGGGTGAGATCCGCGCGGTATGCAGAATCTCGTCACTGTAGGCGTTTCCGATTCCGGCGATCACCTTCTGATCGGTGAGGACGGTCTTGATGCGACCGGTGTGACCGGCCAGCAGCCGGGCGAGCTCGTCGGCGTCGACCGCGAGCGCGTCGGGGCCCAGAGTGGCTATGCCTGGAACCTTCACCGGATCGTCGACCAACCAGACCGCCAACCGCTTCTGGGTGCCCGCTTCGGTCAGGTCGAATCCGGGGGCCTGCCCTGGAACGCCCAGATGCACCCGCAGCGCTATCGGCCCCTTGCCCGGACGCAGCGGCGCGGGTGCCAGCCGTTCGGACCAGCGCAGCCACCCCGCGCGGGACAGGTGCGCGATCAAGAACAGCTCACCGGCCTTGAGCCCCAGATATTTGCCCCACCGCTGGGCGCCGGTCACCGCCTGATCATGCAACACCGTTGGCGGGGGATCGAAGGTCTTGAGCACCGACAGCGCCGCCACGTCGACCCGCCCGATGGTGTGACCGACGGCGTGCCGCCGCAGATGATCAGCGAGTGCTTCGACTTCGGGCAACTCCGGCATGCCCTCGAGTCTGCCCGCTTACCGGGAGATACGCCCGGCGTCGCGCAGAACCAGCGACAACACCCAGCCGACCAGCGACAGGACGATCGCGGCCCAGATCGCGTCCCACCAGAAGTCGGCGATGTACAGGCCCCAGTGCGTGGTGTTGTCGGTGATCCACGCGGTGATCCACAGCATCAACGCGTTGACCACGATGTGGAACAAGCCCAGGGTGAGGATGTAGAGCGGAATCGACAGCAACTGCACCACTGGTTTGATGAACGCGTTGACCAAACCGAAGATCAGCGCCACCACAAAGATGATGCCTACCCGCTGAGCCGTGCTGTCGCCCCCGACGAATTGGACGCCGGGAACGATTTTGGTGACGACCCACAGGGCGAGTCCGGTCAGCGCTGCGCGGAGCAAAAACGGTGTCATGGGCAGATCGTGCCACCCTCGCGGCGATGACGAGTCGACTTCAGAGATCACGTGCTCATCCGATATGGGCCCGTACTCCCGCAGTGATCCGATCGACGTGCCAACCAGCTTCGCGGCATGCCGCCACCACGATGTCTGAGGAGTCCGCGGCGACGATGCCGAAGAGCGTCTCGTCGGCGGGCGCAGCCACCGCCACGATCAAGGTTGCGCAGAGCCCGACCGCCGCAGCAGCCAACCGATCGATGGCTGCGTCGACGGTTGATTCGGCCAGGCCGGGTTGGTACCACTCCACCAGAAAGCATTGGCGCGCAGATTCACCGTCACCCATTCCTGGACGCTAGCCGGTTGCGCACCCTGCGCGAATCAGGGTTTTCCCTGGACATCTGCGGCTTTGAGGGCAGCAAACAGCCCGGCGCGGGACCGGATCCCCAACTTGCGGTACACGGTGCTCAGCGTCATCTCCACGGTTTTCGGGGCGATGAACAACTCCGCGGCGATCTGTTTGTTGGACAAGCCCGCTGCCGCATGTTCGGCGACTCGCCGCTCGGCGGTGGTCAGTCCAGAGCCAGGGCCCGTCGCGGCCATCCGGTCCAGTTCGGCCCGGGCGCGCTGGGCCCACAGCCCAGACCCCAGCTGCTCGAAGGTCGCCAGCGCGGCACCCACGCTGGCCTGGCCGGCCTGCTTGCGCCGACGGCGACGCTGGATCTGGCCCAGCAGCAGCTGCGTGCGCGCGGTCTCGAACGGCATCGGCAGGCGCCCGTGATGGACCAGCGCTTCCAGGGCAGCCTGCTCGGCGGCCTCCAATTCACCGCGCGCCACCAGCCAATGACTCCGGCCGCGAGCGCCCACGGCCAGCATCCACGGTCGGTCCAACCGCGCACCGTTGGCCTCCAGCGCAATGATGAGCGGTTCCGCCTCGTCGAGACGTCCCAACGCGGTGAGCGCCTCGATAGCATCGGGGAGGTAACCGCCAGTGATGATTTCGGTGTCATGGTCGGGATCGAATCCGGACAACAACGGCTCCAGAGCTGCGATGGCAGCCACATAATCGCCCCGCGACACGTCCAGAAATCCCAGTGCCGTAGCCGCCGACCCCACCAGAAACGCGGCACCGGTATCAGACGCCACCTCGAGTGCTGCAGTCGCGATGCTACGTGCGGTGCCGTCGTCGCCACGCAGGGCCGCGACCGACGCCTGAGTGCACCAGGCATGGACGAGCAGGTGCTTTCCGCCCATTTGTTCAGCTCGCTGGACACTGTCTTCGGCGAGGTCCGCCGCAGCTGTCAGGTCTCCCAGCCACATATCGAACAGGGCAACGTAATTGGCCGCCCACAGTGTGTCGATCTCAGTCCCGTGGGCAATGAAGCGCTGGTGAATGACACGCATCTGGTCACGACCCAGCTGCACCTCGCCTGCCATCGCAGCCATTACGGGTAGGGCAGCACTGGCCTGGAAGGTGGCCGCCGCGCCACTGCTTCGGTCTTCGATCTCCGACGCCTGGCGCAATGTCTTGCGATCCACTCCCAGGCCGTACAGGTAGCGCACATGCACTGCAATCGTCAGGGCTTGGCTGCGCAGCGCGGCGATATCCAAATTCTCGGCCTGTTCCACAGCGGTATTCGCCAGATCGACAGACCTCTTGAGGTCACCGATCAACCCAGCCAACGGCACGAGCAGCAGCCGTGCTCGCAGCTGCAGAATGGGGTGATCGGCGGCTTCATCTACCGCCTGAGTGAGAAGTTCAGCGGCGTTCACCAGATTTTCGCCGTAGCCGGTGACAGCAGCAAGGAGCATCAACGCCATGCATCGCAACGGGTTTCCGGACGGGAGATCATCGAGAACGGGCCGCAGATGCGAGCGCGCTCGGGCCATCTCACCGGAACGGAAATGCTGCTCGGCGGCTTGAATTCGACGGACCGGGTTGTCGTCGCCGAGGTTCATGGCCAGTTCGATCAATTCGGCGGCCACCGCCGGAGCGCCTCGTGCCCGGGTGGCCGCGATTGCTCCATCCAGCGCCTGGAGCACGTCGGGGTCAGCAGTGGTGGCCGCCAGGGCCAGGTGGCGGGCGGCCAGCTCGGGTTCCTCGACGGTGTCGGCGAGCCGGCGATGCATCGCCCGCTGCGCTGCCGGGCCCGCCGAGGCGGAAACGCCGGTGGCGAACAGCGGGTGACGGAACTGCAGCCGGCTGCCGTCCAATTCGATGACCCCGTGTGCCGGCTCGGCTTCAGCCAATTCGACTACTCGCTCTGGGCTGATTCCGGTCGCCTGGCTCACCCGTTCGACGGTCGGCTGCGCAGCACAGGCGGTGGCCAGCAGCACGGCACCGGTCTCGGGATCGGCGTGCCCGATCCGGTCGCGCACCAGCCCGACCAACGCGTCGGGCAGACCAACCGCCGCTCGGGCGGGGTCCTCATCGATGAACCGCGCCAATTCCAGCGCGTAAAACGGGTTCCCGCCGCTGGTTTCATGTATCCGGGTGATCGAAGGCCGGGGCAGGGTGTGTCCGAGCCGCGCCGAGATCAGCGTGTGCACGCCACCCAGAGTCAGTGGCGTGACCCGCAACCTGGTCAGCGATCCCGGCCGCGCGGGCTTAAGCCAGTTCAGTTCCGGCGCAGCGGAAGTTCCGGTCCGGACGGTGAGCATCATCCCCGCCCGGCCGGTGAGCCGTCGCTGGGCGAATCCGATGACCATCTGGCTGGACATGTCCAACCACTGGGCATCGTCGACGCAGAGCAATACCGGCGCAACCGCACTCATCCCCCGGATCACTTCGAGGAATGCGGTGGCAAGCACGCGCTCGTCGCTTGCCGGGCCGTCGGCACCGCCGAGCAGGACCCGATCGATGGCCGCACGCTGCTGGTCGGGCAACGCCGCCAGGACGGCGGCATCGACACCACCGAGCAGGTCTGCCACTGCGGCGTAGGCGTAGCGCACCTCGGTCGGAGCGCCCGCCGCCGAGAGCACGCGGTACCCCCGATCGGTGGCGGCCGCGGCCGCGTCCCACAGCAGCGTGGACTTGCCGATACCGGCTTCACCTTCGACCAGTAGGGTCGCGGGCTCGGTCAGGGCGGTCTCTAGGAAGGCACGCACGGCTGCGGCCTCAGCCTTTCGGTCCGCCAGCCCCCCCGGTCGCATGGCCACAATTGTGGCAGGAATTCCCAGTTCAGTCATGGTTTCCCCAGGTCACCGGTCGATACGGATCGCGACTCGACCGACAGCGGCCCACCGGCTCAGCCCATGATACGAACCGCCGGTATCCGGTACCGACGGTATTGACATGTCTTTCCGTGACTTCTAACTTGTGAAGTCCGAGGGAGAAGGGATTCCGTCATGACCACTGCGGTGCGACGCAGCGAACCGACCCGCGAGGAATTCGCCGAGCGCCTGCTGAAGGGCTCGGTGAAAAAGTCTTACGAACCCGTCGTCGACATCGACTGGAGCGCACCGCTGGAGCAGGACATGTTCTTCCTCCCGCCCCGCATGTGCACCCTCTACGGCACTCCCCTGTGGGAGGCGATGACCCGCGAACAGCAGATCGAAATGTCGCGCCAGGAGCTGGTCAACGTCCTGTCGGCCGGTATCTGGTTCGAGAACATCCTCAACCAGGCGCTGCTGCGCGACATGATGCACAAGAACCCCACCGCACGCACCACCCACTACTCCTTGACCGAATTGGGCGACGAGACCCGCCACATGCTGATGTTCGGCAAGACCATCGACCGAATCGGCGGGGTCCCGGTGCGCCCGCGACTGCACCAGCGCATGGTCATCAATGCACTGCCGTTCCTGTTCCGCGGCCCCATCCTGTGGGGAGCTGCGCTGGTCGGCGAGGAGATCTTCGACGCGCTGCAGCGTCAGATCCTCGACGAGGAGGACCTACAGCCGATCGTCCGGCGGGTCATGCGCATTCATGTCACCGAAGAGGCCCGGCATATTCAATACGCCCGCGACGGGCTGCGGCGCAGCGTCCCGGCGATGCCCCGCTACCGCCGCCTCATGTTGGCCAACCTGCAGGGCGTCGGCGGCCCCTTCTATCGCCACCTGTTCACCTTGCCCGTCGTCTACAACCGGGTCGGGCTGGACGGTCGCGCTGCACGTCGCGCGGCACGCACCAACCCGCACTTTCACGCGGCATCACGTGCCTCGTTCGCTCCGCTGGCAGCGTTTTTCGAGGAAGTCGGACTGATGGGCACACTGGCCCGGAGAATGTGGCGGCGGGCCGGGTTCCTGTGAGCGGCTCCGGCGTCCTGGAGGTCGTGGTACTGGGCGATGCCGCGCGCTTGCACGGCGTGTTCCCCGGCGCCCGCGCCGTCGATCCGGCGACGGCGTCCGCCCGCTTCGACAGCGGCACCGATACCTGGGCGGTGACCACCGCCGACGGCGAACAATTGACCGCCCGCACGCTGATCAGCACCGCGGACTCCACCGACGCCGTCGTGGCCCGGCACGGAATCCCCAACCGGTTCCAGATACCCGGCCCGCACACCCGCCGGCAGGCTCGCTACGTGGCCAAGCTGCTGGACGGCGTGCGGCGCAGCGGAGCCAGTCGCATCGAATCCCGCGCGCCCCGGCTGCGGGTGCACCCGCTGCTGCCGACCCGGGGGATCTCACGGTTCTATCTCACCGGTTCGGTCGCCGTCGAGGACGAGACCTACGACGGTCCGGCTGTTCTCACCCACCAGGACCAGGACTACCCGACTCGCGTACGCCTGACCGGACACTTCGACCCCATCGACGGTCAATACCATTGGCAAGGAATGTTTTTCGCTGACCTTCCGGGCAACGGTGTGACCGGGGCGAAGGTCAGCATCCGGATCGGCGAGCACACCGCCTTGGGCCGCATCGCCGAGCGGACGCCATGGGGCTCACTGACGGTGATCGGCGCCGCCGGCTACCCCCCGTTCCCGCTGGACACCGTCGAAGTCGCCATGCCGCCTCGGAGCTGATCACCGTCCCCCGCACGGTTCGGTCCGTTGAGTCTGCTATGCAGAGAACAGCGCCTACACCAACCGAGACCGAGGAGACCACGTGCGGTTCACCTACGCCGAAGCGATGACCGACCCGAGCTACTACATTCCGCTCGCCAAGGCCGCCGAGGCTGCCGGCTACCACAGCATGACGATCCCCGACAGCATCGCCTACCCGTTCGAATCGGACTCGAAATACCCCTACACCCCCGACGGCAACCGGGAATTCCTCGACGGCAAGGCCTTCATCGAGACCTTTGTGTTGATCGCCGCCCTGGGAGCGGTCACCAGCACCCTGCGGTTCACCCCGTTCGTGGTCAAGCTGCCGATTCGCCCGCCGGCACTGGTGGCCAAGCAGGCCGGGTCACTGGCCGCGATGATCAACAACCGGCTTGCCCTGGGCGTGGGTACCAGCCCGTGGCCGGAGGACTACGAGTTGATGGGCGTGCCGTTCGCCCGGCGCGGCAAGCGAATGGACGAGTGCATCGAGATCATCCAGGGCCTGACCACCGGCGACTACTTCGAGTTCCACGGCGAGTTCTATGACATCCCCAAAACCAAGATGGCCCCCGCTCCGTCACAGCCGATCCCGATCCTGATCGGCGGCCACGCCGATGCCGCCCTGCGTCGCGCGGCGCGTCACGACGGCTGGATGCACGGCGGTGGCGATCCGGCCGAACTCGATGGGCTCATCGCCCGGCTCCAGCAGCTCCGCGAGGAACAGGGCCGCGCCGGCGACCCGTTCGAGATCCACGTCATCTCGGTTGACGGGTTCACGCTCGACGGCATCAAGCGCCTGGAAGACAAGGGCGTCACCGATGTCATCGTGGGCTTCCGGGTGCCCTACATCCTCGGCCCCGACACCGAGCCCTTGGACACCAAGATCCGCAACCTGGAACGGTTCGCCGAGCACGTGATCGCCAAGGCGGGGTGACGCCCACCACAGCAATGGGTGGCCCGTGCGCACTGTCACGTTTTATCCGGGCTGAAACGGGATACAACTAGCGGCCGTCGGCGTTGACCCTGGTGTGCACTGACCGCCGCGTGGCGGTCGGGTACTGCAGTTCTCGTTGCGTGACCTGCAGGGGGTAACCACATGAAGACAACGACGTATCCACCGACCGAGATAAGGGCAGGCCACATCGCCCGCCAGCGACTTGTCCGCCGGTTGCGTGCTGCGGCCGCCGAGGCCGCACAGACCGACGCCCGCCGACAGTGGGTTCGCGCGGCAACCCAATGCTGATCGGTATCCGTTAGCGGCCGTAAAGCGTCCCCAGTTGCACGGGAACCTTGCGCGCCGCTCAGCACGCCGTCTACCTTCTTAGCTACACCTCAGGAATTGGGGCATGCAGAAGGGTTTGCCGGGATGTCTCGTCACCGCAGCAAGGTTGTGGGCACCAAAATTGTCGGTATCGCCGCGTTCATGGCGATCGCTCCCATGACCGCGCCGGCTCACGCCGATCTCGAAGACATGATGGAGGCGCTGTTCGCGCCGTTCACGGCCGGCGAACTGGACAGCCAAGCCGTGGTGGACAGCTCGGCATGGGACACCTTCTTGTCCGCCGACCACTGGAACGCCGCGCTCACCGCACTGGCCGAGCCCGGCTCGGCCTTCTCCTTGAGCTTCGACCCCTACGCCGGGCTCTACAGCCTGGCCGAGAAGTGGATCGACAGCGAAATCGGCGGCCAGGTCAACGGCTTCATCAACCAGCTGTTCGGCTCCACCGTGATCGGCAACGGCGCCGACGGCACCGAAGACAACCCCAACGGCGGCGCAGGCGGCTGGATCTTCGGCAACGGCGGCGCAGGCTGGGACAGCACCACCGACGGTGTCGCCGGCGGCGCCGGCGGCGCCGCCCTGGGAATCCTCGGCAACGGCGGCGCAGGCGGAGACGGCGGCGCAGGTGCCGCGGGCGGCGACGGCGGAGCCGCCGGCTGGCTCTTCGGCAACGGCGGCGCAGGCGGTGACGCCGGTGACGGCCCCACCGCGGCCGGGCTGCCTGCCCTTGGCGGCGTCGGCGGAACCGCCGGACTGCTCGACGGCGTTCACGGCGACAACGGCAGCTTCGGCTCCCTTCCCGACGGCTACACCGGAACGGTGGCCCCACCGGTCGAGGTCTCCAACGGCTATTTCACCAACAGTGACGGCCAGGTCGTGATGTTGCGTGGACTCAACCAGGTCTACAAGATCCCCCCGTATGAGCCCTCCGCCGACGGCTTCGGCGAGAAGGACGCCGCCTTCCTGGCCGCCAACGGCTTCAACGTCGTCCGCCTGGGCGTCATCTGGGCCGGCGTCCAACCGCAACCCGGCGTCATCGACTACAACTACCTGGCCTCCATCGAGAACACCGTCGACATGCTGGGCCGCCACAACATCATGGTCATCCTCGACATGCACCAAGACCTCTACGGCGGCTATTTCGGCGGTGACGGTGCACCGGATTGGGCCACGTTCACCGGCGGCCTACCCAACATCGACGCGGGGTTCCCGGGCACCTACTTCGTCAGCCCGGCCCAGAACTACGCCTGGGATGCGTTCTGGGCCAACACCCAGGCCTCCGATGGAATCGGCGTCCAGAACCACTATGGAATGATGTGGCAGGAAGTCGCCAACTACTTCAAGGGCAACGAGACCGTTGCCGGCTACGAGATCATCAACGAGCCCTGGGCCGGATCGCACTGGCTGGGAAGCCTGTTGGGCAACCCCTACTTCGACGCCCAGCAGCTGACCCCGTTCTACAACCAGATCACCGATTCCATCCGCTCGGTCGACCCGAACAAGACGGTCTTCTTCGGACCGACCACCTTGGAGGCCTCGCTGCCGGTCCGAACCCACCTCGGCGAGGTGGAGGACCCGAACACCGCCTACTCCTTCCATCACTACTGCATGGTGAACGCGATCATCTCCAGCCTGAGCTTCGGGTGCGACTGGAACGCCGACGCCGTGTTCGGCTTCGCCTACGACTACGCGCAGGAGCACAACATCCCGGCGTTCTTGAGCGAATTCGGCGCCACCAACAATCTTCCGACCATCGGGGCCAGCCTGGAGGCGGCGAACCGGTATCTGTTCGGTTGGACCGAGTGGGCCTATACCGGCAAGGACATCACCAGCACGTCACCGGAGGACCAGGCACTGGTCTACGACACCAACCTGCCCCCGGTCGGCGACAACGTCAACTGGGACAAACTCGACCTCCTGGCCCAGCCCTACCCCCAGGCGATCTCCGGCATCCCGACCGGCATCTCCTTCAACAACGGCGAGTTCACCTTCAGCTACACCACCGACCGCGCCGACGGCTCCGGCATATTCGGCGCAGGCTCGGAAACCACCATCGCCGTGCCCGCCAACCACTACCCCAACGGCTACATGGTGGAGATCACCGGAGGAACCGTCACCTCAGCACCCAATTCCCCACTGCTGACCATCGGATCCAACGGCGACGCCTCCAGCATCACCGTCAGGTTGATACGGATCTAGCCGGCAGGGCTGCCAACGTGCACGGGACCGACACTCCGCGGCGCCTAGGCCGCCGCCTTGCACAGGCTAAGTAACTCGTTTACCTTCTCAGACAGACTTAAGAAAACGTGATCGGTTCGGTCGGAAGGTTTGTCGAGATGTCTCGTCACCGCAGCAAGGTTGTGGGCAGCAAGGTTGTCGGTATCGCCGCGTTCATGGCGATCGCTCCCATGACCGCGCCGGCTCACGCCGATCTCGAAGACATGATGGACGTGTTGTTCGCGCCGTTCGTCAGCTCCGCGGGCGCCCTGGACGCGGAAGCGGTGCTGGACACTTCCGCCTGGGACACCTTCTTGTCCCCGGCCCACTGGGACAGCGCGTTCGCCGCGCTGGCCGAGCCGAGCACTGCCTTGGCGTTTGACTTCGACCCCTACGCCGGGCTCTACAGCCTGGCCGAGAAGTGGATCGACAGCGAATTCGGCAGCCAGGTCAACGGCGTCATCAACTCCATCTTCCGATCCACCGTGATCGGCAACGGCGCCGACGGCACCGAAGACAACCCCAACGGCGGCGCCGGCGGCTGGATCTTCGGCAACGGCGGCGCAGGCTGGGACAGCACCACCGACGGTGTCGCCGGCGGCGCCGGCGGCGCCGCCCTGGGAATCCTCGGCAACGGCGGCGCAGGCGGAGACGGCGGCGCAGGTGCCGCAGGCGGCGACGGCGGAGCCGCCGGCTGGCTCTTCGGCAACGGCGGCGCAGGCGGTGACGCCGGTGACGGCCCCACCGCGGCTGGGCTGCCCGCCCTCGGCGGCGTCGGCGGAACCGCCGGACTGCTCGACGGAACCCACGGCGCCGTAGGCGCATTCGGCTCGCTGCCTGACGGCTACACCGGCACCGTCCCCGCACCGGTCGAGGTGTCCAACGGCTGGCTCACCAACAGTGACGGCCAAGTCGTGCTGCTGCGTGGACTCAACCAGGTCTACAAGATCCCCCCGTATGAGCCCTCCGCCGACGGCTTCGGCGAGAAGGACGCCGCCTTCCTGGCCGCCAACGGCTTCAACGTCGTCCGCCTGGGCGTCATCTGGGCCGGCGTCCAACCGCAACCCGGCGTCATCGACTACAACTACCTGGCCTCCATCGAGAACACCGTCGAGATCCTGGGGCGCTACAACATCCAGGTCGTGCTCGACATGCACCAGGACCTCTACAGCGAGCAGTTCGGCGGGGAGGGTGCCCCCGACTGGGCTGTTCTGACCGGTGGGCTGCCGCACATCGGTGTGGGCTTCCCGGGGACGTACCCGGTGAGCCCGGCGCAGAACTACGCCTGGGACGCGTTCTGGGGCAACGAGAAGGCGCCCGACGGGATCGGTCTGCAGAACCACTACGGGATCATGTGGCAGGCGGTGGCGAACTACTTCAAGGGCAACGAGAACGTTGCCGGCTACGAGATCATGAACGAGCCGTGGGCGGGCTCCCAGGCCCTGGGCAGCATCTTGGGCAACCCCTACTTCGACTCGCAGCAGCTGACCCCGTTCTACGACCAGATCATCGCAGCCATCCGCTCGGTCGACCCGAACAAGACGGTGTTCTACGAGCCCAACACGCTGTTCGGCAGCCTGCCGGTGCCCACCCACCTGGGAGCGGTAAACGACGAGAACTCGGTGTTCTCATTCCACCACTACTGCGTCACCACGTCGCTGATCCCCGGCTCCAGCTTCGGCTGCGACTGGAACGCCGACATCGTCTTCGGCTACGCCAACGACTACATGGAGGAGAACAACGTTCCGGGGTGGCTGAGCGAGTTCGGCGCCACCAACAACCTCGGGGCCATCGACGCCAGCCTGGTCGGATCGAACCAGAACCTGCTCGGTTGGGCGGCATGGGCCTACACCGGCAAGGACATCACCAGCGCGTCGCCGGAGGACCAGGCACTGGTCTACGACACCAACCTGCCCCCGGTCGGCGACAACGTCAACTGGGACAAACTCGACCTCCTGGCCCAGCCCTACCCCCAGGCGATCTCGGGCATCCCGACCGGCATCTCCTTCAACAACGGCGAGTTCACCTTCAGCTACACCACCGACCGCGCCGACGGCTCCGGCATATTCGGCGCAGGCTCGGAAACCACCATCGCCGTGCCCGCCAACCACTTCCCCAACGGCTACATGGTGGAGGTCACCGGAGGAACCGTCACCTCAGCACCCAATTCGCCACTGCTGACCATCGGATCCAACGGCGACGCCTCCAGCATCAGCATCAGGGTGATCCGGATCTAGCTGGTCTGGGGCCGCGGGCGCTCCGCCAGAGGTATCGGCGGAGCGCTGGCGCGCACCGTTTGGCGTACCTCGCCGAGCCCCTGCACCTGCAGGGTCACCACGTCTGAGTCACTCAGCCAGCCCGGGAACGGTTGCGACAGTGCGGGGTCGAGGTGTTCCAGCAGCGTGCATGTCGGCACCGTGCCGGACCCGAAGACATCCCCCGGTTCCAGCATTACGCCGCGCGAGGCGTAGCTGATGATCTCGCCGAAGCTCCAGTCCATGGCCTCGGTCGAGCCGGTCCCGATGATCACGTCATTGACGATCGCGGTGGCGTGCAGGCTGAGTCTGCCGTCGCGGCGGTACGGCTCCAACTCATCGGGGGTGACCAGATAGGGCCCCAGGGTGACGCCGCTGTCCTTGCCCTTGGCCTGCCCGATCGCCAGCACGCCCTCCTGCGCCTGCAGGTCCCGCGCAGACCAGTCGTTGAAGATCGTGTAGCCGATGATGGCTTGTTCGGCCTGTTCCACCGACAGATCCGCTGCGGCAGTGCCGATGATCGCGGCGATCTCCAGTTCAAAGTCCTGACAGACGCTGCCCGGCGCCATGGGTGCGTCGTCGTAGGGGCCCAGAACCGTTGCCGGGCAGGCGAAATAGAACGCCGGTATCCGGTACCAGGTGTCATCGAGGGTGCGGCTGCGACCGGTGGCGGCCAGGCAGTTACGCATATGTTCCAGGAAGCCCAGGCTGTCGCGGATCGACGGCGGGCGAGGGATAGGCGCCCGCAGCACCACCTCGTCGGCCCGCACCGTCGCCGATGGCGCCTTCAGCACCCGCTCGCCGGTTTCCCGCAGGCCGTCCGGGCCGAGCCGGATCAACTCCAGCAGGGTCACCCCGGGTGCACAAGCATGGATCACCTCGCCGTCCAGCACACCGGTGCGCTCACCGTCTTCGCCTCGATACGTCACCCACCGCATCGATCAATCGTCGCTCACAGCCGGTGACGATGCGGTGTTTGACGCGACGTTTGGCGCGCGCCGCGGCGGCCTAAGTCGACACCTTGATCTTGAAGATCAGTGCGGTCAGGGCTCCGAAGGCGCCGCGCCCACCGATGTAGAGCCGTTTGGTGTCGTAACCCGCGACATCCTTCATGGTCTCGCCGCCGAATCGGGCCGGAGCATTCCCATCGATCACGGTGACGTCGGCTCCGAGCAGTGCGTGCCTGATCTGAGCTCGTTCAGTGCCCTCTGCGGTGGCGACCAACCCTCCGATGGCGCGGTCTTGGCCGCCCGTACGCGGGACGGCCGAGCACAGGACTCCACGCTCATCGAGGTGGCGGTTGATCGACTCGAGCGTGGCGTCGGCACCGACCACGAGGCTGAGGTTGTCGAGGTTGACTCGGATATCCGTGTGGCCGCCAACGGTCAATGGAAGGTCCGGATCGGGCACCAGAGTCCCCTTGAGGGCGGCGTGAACCGCGGCTCCGAATCTGCTGGTGTCAGGTTCTTCGGGAACCCTGTCAGGCAGCATGACCCCTGGATTGAGGATTCCTTCGGGATCGAATGCCTTCTTGATCGAACGCTGCGCAGCGATCTCGACGGCAGTGAAGCGTTTCCGCATGAACGGGATCTTCTCGGTTCCGACACCATGTTCGCCGGTTAGCGTCCCGCCGAAATCCAATGCCGCTTGCACGATCTCGCAGTTCGCGGCTTCCAGCGCCGATGCCGCAAGCGGGTTGTCCTTGTCGTAGAACGTCGTGGGATGCAGGTCCCCATCCCCCGCGTGGCCGCAGACCGCGATGAACAACAGACCGTCCGAATGACGTTCGGCTGCAGCCTGAATCGCGGCCTGCATATCGGGGATGCGATCGCGGGGAACGGTGACGTCGCCGATGAAGAAGCCCTTGCCGCTCTGCACGACCGAGTTGGGAGCGTTGAGGCGGCCGTACCACAGTGCCTCACGGCCCTTCTCGTCGTCGGCGATGCGCACTTCGGTCGCCCGCTCGCGCAGTACCCTTTCCACGACTGCCTGCTCACGCAGCACCTCTGCCGGGGGGCCGTCGACGTCGATCAGCACGATCGATTCGGCGTCCAGCGGATACCCGGTGTCGTAGAACTGCTGCAGACCAGCGATGCCGGCTCGGTCAAGCCACTCTATTGCGGCGGGCACCACGCCGGTCGCGATGATGTCCGAGATGGTGTTCGCGGCGTCTCTGGCAGAGGCAAAAGCGCCCATCAGGCTGTGGGTCACCTCGGCGATCGGCCGCAACGCAACGGTGGCCTCGGTGATGATGCCCAGCGTGCCCTCCGATCCGATGAGCACGCCGAGCAGGTCGGGCCCGTCGTCTTCGACGCTCAAGGTCGCAGTGGCCCCGTCGGGTAGCGCGACGCTGACGCTGAGGATGTGGTTATAGGTGACGCCGTACTTCAAGGCGTGCGGGCCGCCCGCGTTTTCAATGATGTTTCCGGCCACGGTGGCGATATGCGCCGATACGGGATCAGGTGAGAAGCACAGCCCATGGGGCGCCACGGCGGCTTGTAGGGCCGAGTTGATCACTCCGGGCTCCACTCGGGCTCTACGGTTCTCCACATCGATATCGAGGATCTCGTTGAGTGCAGACAGGTCGATCAGGACGCTGCCACCGGTGGGCATCATTCCCCCCGAACAGTTCGACGCCCCACCGCGCGGGACGATCGGTACGTGGTGCTCGGCGGCCAGGCGCATGATCGGTGCGAGGTCGTCTCGGCCGTGCGGCACCAGCAGCAAGCCTGGTACCGCCCCGGCGCCCCAGTAGTCGCAACCCCGTTCGGCGCGAAGGTCCGCATCGCTGTCCACCGCAGCGTAGGCGGCGACCGCGTCGGCGAACCGCTCAAGGGCACCGTGCGGTGTCGGTGTCTGCGAGGAGGCTTGGGTGGTCATCTCAGTCGGCGCCTTGTTGCTCGTGTAGCCACGCTTGTTCCTCCCCCGGCTCGGGAAGCACCCGGCCACCTTCGATGGCGAAATGCGCCGGACTGTTCTGAATGACGACCAAGACTCGCTTGGCTGGGATTCCCGTCACTCGCGTCGCAGCCGCGGCCACCTCCGCGACCAGTTGACTGCTCTGGGCCGCAGGGTGCCCGGTACGCACCCAGCCGTTGATCAGAAGTGGGTGCGCGGGAAGTCCGTCGGTGTAGGCGTTCTCGGGTGCCAGCTCATGGAAGACGACGTTGACGTAGGTGCCGGGAACATGGTTGATCATCGAGTGGACCCGGGTGATCTCCGCGGCCAGTTCAGCCTTGGTGTCGGCACCGAGTGTCTCTTGGACCGTCGTGCACGTGTAAACAGGCATAGCTCACCCCAAGAACGGCAGTTGCGGCTGGGTGGGTACCACCAGGACGGTGGGCCCGTCGGCCTCCAGAGCGGCTTTGAATTCCGAGACCAGTCCCTCGGTGCCATCCACAGTGACGGTGCGGCAACCGAAACCTTGCGCCAAAGAACCGATGTCGAGGCCGGGCAGGTCCATTCCGGGTACCTGAGGAGTCTCTTCGAGAAGCGCGAACGATTTGAGAACCGCGTACTCGCCATTGCGCTGCACCACGAACACGATGGGCAACTTGTGCTGCGCGGCCGTCCAGATGGCCTGTATCGAGTACTGGAAAGAGCCGTCGCCGATCGAGGCCACGATCGTCCGTCTCACCCCGCGGGCCCGGTCCCCCAGCGCGATGCCCACCGCCGCTGGCACCCCCCAGCCGATGCCCCCGCTGCCCGTGGCGAAGAAGCTGCCCGGCCGTCGGGTCGGCCACCATGTGATCAGTTCCGCCAGCGTGGAGGTCGACTCCATTACCACCGCAGCATCGTCGGGCTTGACCGAGCTGAGCGCCGCGTAGAGGTCTCCGGGTAGCAGCGGCGCCGAGGAGACCGGGAGATCGCCGTGCGCTGGTCTGGTCAGACCTGCGGGCGCCTGCCGGTTGGTCGGCACCTCGACAAGGCTGCGCAATTGGTCGAGCACTATCCCCACGTCGCCGATAAGGCTGTCACCCACCGGCGCTGCCGCGGCAAGGTGGGGGTCGGCTGTCACCTGGAGCAGTTCGGTGCCCGCGGGCAGGTAGTCGCCGGCGACAAACGGGTAGTAACGAAACACCTGGGCGCCGATCACGATGACCAGATCGTGGCCGGACAACGCTTCGCTGATGCCGGCTATCGTCAGCGGAAGCGGGCCGCCGTAGAACGGATGGTCCTCGGGGAACGAACACCGGTCCGATAGTGGACCGCCGCGAACCGGTGCGCGAAGTTTCTCCGCGAAGGCGATACCGGCATCCCAGGCTCCAGCACGATCCACCTCGGGGCCCAGCACCAGCAGTGGGCGCTGGGCCGCGCTGATCCTGTCCGCGAAGACTCGTATCCGATCCTCGTCCGGCTGCACCCGCCGGCTCACCGTCCGCAACACCGCAGGCCCCAGCGCCGGCTTGTTCCAGTCGTCCAACGGAATCGACAGGAACACCGGGCCGGCTGGGGGCTGGGTCGCCACCGCGTAAGCCTGCATGAAAGCAGCAGGCACATCCTCGGCGCGCGCCGGCTCGTAGGACCACTTGACCCATGGCCGAGGCATCAGTGTCGCATCTGGATTGTTCAAATAGGGGTCGCACAGGGACATCTCGCGGGTCTGCTGACCGGCTGTGACGATCAGCGGGGTATTGGCCCGGTATGCCGCGACGAGGCTTCCCATCGCGTTGCCGGTGCCGGCCGCGGTGTGAAGATTAACCAGCGCAGGTTCGCCCGTGGCCTGGGCGAAGCCATCGGCCATGGCCAACACCGAAGCCTCCTGCAGGCCCAGCACATAGCTGAAGTCCTCCGGGAAGTTCTGCAGGAAAGTCTGTTCGGTCGACCCGGGGTTACCGAACACCGTGGTCAGCCCCAGTGACCGGAGCAGGTCATAGGTGACTTCGTGGACTGTCTTGGCGTTGGCCATCCGCCACACACCCTTCATCGGTCGGCTTCGAGCAACTCACTGCTCTCATCACACGCTGCGACACGTCCCCACCACCCCGTGAAAGCCACGGGTTGTGCAAGACCCGTGCGGCCACGCATTACGGCCCCCCAAGCGGTTCGGGGCGCTGGACGGCCCCGCACGTGTCACTATCACCGGCATGGGCACCACACCGCTCGTCGGGCGTCAGCATGAACAGCGGCGGCTCGTGGAGTTGTTCGGCCACGCCCGGGCCGGCAAAGGCGCCGTGCTGGTCGTGAATGGCGAACCCGGAATCGGCAAGAGCGCGTTGCTGACTGCAGCGATCGCGGAGGCAGATGACCTTCGCGTCATCCGTATCAGCGGCGCGGAGTCGGAGATCGAGCTTGCCTACGCCGGGGTGCAGCAGCTGTGTGGACCGATCCACCACCACATCAACGGATTGCCGGAGCCACAGAGGCATGCGTTGCGCGTGGCACTCGGCCTGGGCGTAGGGAGCGCACCAGACCCGCTGCTGATCAGTTTGGCGGTGTTGACGCTGCTCGCCCAGGCCGGAGCCGAGCGTCCGACGGTCTGTGCGATCGACGACGCACACTGGGTGGACCGCGCGTCGCTTCAAGCCCTGACGTTCGCTGCTCGTCGCCTGCTCAGCGACGCGGTGGTCGTGATCTTCACTACCCGGACGTCCTGCGCACCGCAGGAACTGCTGGGCCTACCCGAGCTCAATCTGGGCCGCCTCAACCACGCCGACGCCGACGCGCTGCTGGCCAGGGTCCTGCCAGGCCGGCTGGATGCGACTGTGCGAGAGAACCTCCTGGCAGAGGCGGACGGAAACCCGTTGGCATTACTGGAGCTTCGGCGTTCCCTGGGACCTGCCGCCATCGCCGGCGGCTACGCCCTGATGGCCGAAACTGCGGTCACGAAGCGGATTGAGCGAGAGTTCGGCCAGCGTCTGTCCGAACTTCCGGCGGCCACGCGAACCCTTCTGCTCATCGCGGCCGCGGAGCCCACCGGTGACCCGATGTGGCTTTGGGGCGCCGCCGATCGGCTGAACATCGGCGCTGACGCAGCGGTGCCCGCTGAACGCAGTGGTTTGATCACCGTCGAACGGCGCCTGCGCTTTCGGCACCCACTGGTCCGTTCGGCCGTCTACGGCGACGCGTCGCCCGCGGAGAGGCGGCACGTGCACGGGGTGTTGGCAGAGGTGATCTCGGGATTTGCAGAGCAGGAACATCGGGCCTGGCATCACGCCCACTCCATGATCGCACCTGATGAAAGCGTCGCGGTTGAACTGGCACAGTCCGCCGAGCGAGCCCGCCGGCGTGGTGGCGCGGCTGCCGCCGCGGCATTTTTGGCATGCGCTGCCGAACTGACCCCGGACCCCACGCGTCGCGCTGAGCGAGCACTGGACGCCGCCCAGGCCAAACTGGACGCAGGCGATCCCGAAGCGGCGACGCAACTCCTCGGTGCAGTCACGAGTAACAGCGAGGACGAGCTGCTCGGCGCTCGATCGGATCTGCTGCGCGCCAAGATCGCGCTTGCCACCAGACGAGGCCGGGATGCGCCCCCCTTGCTCCTGGCAGCCGCCCGAAAGCTGCAATCTTTGGACCCGGTCCTGGCCCGCGATGCCTACCTCGAGGCACTGATGGCGGCGATGATCGTCGGCCGACTCGCCGCTGACGAGGAGAGC
Organism: Mycolicibacter arupensis; assembly: GCF_002086515.1. Classification (GTDB taxonomy): domain Bacteria; phylum Actinomycetota; class Actinomycetes; order Mycobacteriales; family Mycobacteriaceae; genus Mycobacterium; species Mycobacterium arupense. Next base: position 7,856 of record NZ_MVHH01000037.1, on the reverse strand, counting down.
TCGGCGGTGGCGATAGCCACGTCGGCCCGCCGGCTCGGACCCCGATCCGGCCCGGCCAGTGCCGCTGATCTGTTCCTCGAAGGGCTGGTCCTGCGCCTCCTCGACGGACATGCCACCGCTGCGCCGGTTCTGCGGCAAGCAATCAGCCAGTACTTGAGTGAAGACCGAGCCGGCCTTGCCGATCCGCGAGCGCACGCCATCACCCTGCGCGTGCTACTGGACCTGTTCGATCAGGACACCTATAACGCTCTCAATGCGCGTCAAGTCGAGTTATTGCGCACCGCAGGAGAATTGACTGTGCTTCCTGCTGCATTGATGACCCATGAGGGGGCTGTGTCACCGCTGGTGACTTCGAACAGGCCGCGAACCTCCTTGAGCAGTCCGAGGCGATCGCCGCCGCGACCGGCGCACCACCGCACCGGTCCATCCAGACCTATCTCGCCGCGTGTCGCGGACAACAAGAACTCGCAGCCGAGCTCGCGAGATCCACCATCGCCGACGCGACCGCTCGTGGCGAAGGCAGCGAGATCACCGTCGCACTCTTCTCACTTGCCATCCTCAACAATGGCCTGGGCAAGTACGACGATGCGCTTAGGGCGTGTACAACGGCGCTGGAGTACGACGACGTTGGAATGTTTGGCCATCTTCTCAACGAAACGGTCGAGGCGGCCGTCCGCGCAGGAGACACCAACATCGCCGAATCAGCAGCAGCAGAGTTGGTCCAGCGCGCGAAGATGGCGCGCAATGCGACCGGACGCGGCTATGCGGCACGCGTCACAGCGTTGGTAAGCACCTCTCCGGACGCCGAAAGCGATTACCGCACGGCCATCGCAGAACTGGAGCGTTCACCGCTTAAGGTCATGTGCGCCCGCACGCACCTGGTCTTCGGTGAATGGCTGCGCCGCGAGAACCGCCGAGCGGAAGCGCGCGATGAGCTGCGTATCGCCCATGCCCTGTTTTCCCAGATGGGAACCGCCGGCTTCGCCGAGCGGACGCTTCGCGAACTTCACGCCGCGGGCGAGCCGCTACCCAAACCGAAGGGCGACGGGCGGGCCGTGTCATTGACCAACCAGGAGAGCTATATCGCGCGACTGGCTGGCGACGGATACACCAACGCTGAGATCGCCGGCCACCTCTTCATCAGCCCCCGAACAGTCGAATGGCACCTGCGCAGGATCTTCGCGAAGCTCGGGGTGACGTCTCGACGCGAGTTGCGCGGCACACCGCAGTGAACTGATCCGGACGCCTCAGCGCGCTTCCCCACGCACTTAACTCTTATGGCCGAAAGTCATTCCCACTGAACGTCGCCGGGCGTCTTGTCGGGCCGCAGACCGCGCCAGCTGGGCTGGCGCAGCCGGCCGTCGGAGGTGCGTTCGCTGTAGCGCACCTCCCCCACTACCGTCGGATTCACGAAGGTGACCCCTTTGGCATCCGAGGCGGAAAGTGCTGTGTTGAAGGGTGATTCATCGGTGCGCTGGGGCAACAACTGCTCTTTGAGGGCCGCCAGTTGACGCTCAGTGAATCCCGTTCCGACCCGACCGACAAAGCGCAGGCCGCCGGCTGCGGGCACACCCATCAACAGTGATCCGATCCCACCGCCCCTGGCTCCCTCCCCCTCGCGCCAGCCGCCGATCACCACCTCCTGCGTCAGCCAGTGCTTGGACTTGACCCACGCCGACGACCGGCGCCCCGGTTGGTAGGCCGAGTCCCACTTCTTGGCGACCACGCCCTCCCAGCCCAGATCGAGGGACTGCTCCATGGCCTTGGCACCGTCGGGGTAGAGCAGGTCCTGGACCACCAGATCGGTTCCCCGCGCGAGGGTTTCCAAGAGCTTTCGGCGATCCCGATAGGCCACCCGCAGCAGTGGCCGGCCGTCGAGATACAGCAGATCGAAAGCCCAGAACTGTAGCCGGGCCGCACGGGCACTGTTCTGCATCGCGGCGAAGCTGGGCACTCCGGCGTCATCGAGCGCGACCAGTTCGCCGTCGAGCACGAGGTGATGCTCGGCCAGGTCGGCTGCGGGGAACGGCAGCTGCGGATACTCGCCGGTGACGTCTCGGCCACTGCGGGCCCGCAACCGCAGCCGGCCGTGATCGGCCTCCACCAGCAGCCGATACCCGTCCCATTTGCCTTCGAAGGCCCACTGGCTCGGCGCCAACCGGGCCACCGATCCGTGCGTGGCCAGCATCGGAGTCAACTCTGCGAACGAGAACGCCTGCTGATCTTTCATGCGGTGCGCCAGCCATTGATCGCCCCCGGTGCGGATCAGGGCGTATCGCCCGGAGATCCGGTGACCGGACAGCACGACTATCACCTCGCCCTTTTCGGCGGTGTCCTCGAATTTCTCGGTCACATACGTGCCCGAATCCCAGATGCTTACGGTGCCGGCGCCGTACTCGCCCTTGGGGATGGTGCCTTCGAAGCTGCCGTACTCCAGCGGATGGTCCTCGGTACGCACCGCGAGATGGTTGACCGACGTCGTGGTCGGAAGGTTCTTGGGCACCGCCCAGCTCATCAACACTCCGTTCCGTTCCAGCCGAAAGTCGTAGTGCAGGCGGCGGGCGTGGTGTTCGTGGATGACGAAGCTGTTGCCGGCGCTGGGTGCCGGGGCCGCGGCAGGTACGGGTTCGGGAGTCCGACCGGCATCGCGTTTGGCCCGGTACACCGCCAGCCGGTCCCGAGCCTGCGGTGGTGGGTCCAGGGCGGCCAGCAGGTCACCATCTCGGGCGACGCGTTCCAGCACTTCGTCGAAGCGCAACTGTCGCAGTTGCGGGTCGTCGAGTTCGGCCCAGGTGCGTGGGGCGGCAACGGTGGGGTGGTCGCGGCCCCGCAGCGAATACGGCGCGATGGTGGTCTTCGACGCGTTGTTCTGGCTCCAGTCGAGGAAGACCTTGCCCACCCGGAGTTTCTTGGACATGGTGGCCGTCACCAGTGTGGGTAGCGTGCTCTCAAGCTGCTGGGCAACGCGTTTGGCCACCGCGACGGCGCCGGGACTGCTCACCGGACGGTCCAGCGCGGCATAGATGTGCAGTCCCTTACTGCCGCTGGTGAGCGGAAAGGTCTCCAGTCCCAGATCGGAGATCAGGTCACGGATGGCACGCGCCACGTCGGCGAGCTGGCTCATCGACACGCCCTCGCCGGGGTCGAGGTCGAACACCAGGCGCGTTGCCAGTCCGGGTGCGAGCACCTTGCCGCCGTGACTCCATTGCGTTTCGAATCGCCACTGCGGGACGTGGACTTCCAGCGCGGCCTGCTGGGCGATCCAGGCCAGGCCGTCGACGTCGTCGATGATCGGATACGTGGTGACACCGGAGCGATGCTGAATGTCTGCGCGGGGCAGCCAGCCCGGCGCCGAAGCCGCGAGCTGCTTTTCGAAGAAGGATCCCTGTTCGACGCCGTTGGGCCACCGTTTGCGGGTAACCGGGCGGCCCGCGATGTGCGGCAGCATCACCTCGGCGATGCGGGTGTAGTAGTCGAAGACCTCGGCTTTGGTGGTGCCCGTGGCGGGGTAGAGCACCTTGTCGGCGTTGGTCAGCGTGACCCGGGTCTGCACGGACTCAGCGGCCATAAGACCCAACCTACGTCGCGCCAATGCAGGTTATCGGCACATCCGGGTGGGCATACTGGCCCTATGCGTTCCATCTGGAAGGGTTCGATCGCATTTGGTCTGGTCAACGTGCCGGTCAAGGTCTACAGCGCCACCGAGGACCATGACATCAAGTTCCGTCAGGTGCACGCCAAGGACCACGGGCGAATTCGCTACCGGCGGGTGTGCGAAGAGTGCGGCGAAGTGGTCGACTACGCCGACATCGCGCGGGCGTATGAGTCCGACGACGGCCGGATGGTGGTGATCACCGACGACGACATCGCCAATCTCCCCGAGGAGCGCGATCATGAGATCGCGGTGCTCGAGTTCGTCCCGGCCGGCGACCTGGACCCGCTGCTCTTTGACCGGAGCTATTTTCTCGAGCCGGCCACCAAATCGATCAAATCCTATGTGCTGCTGGCCAAGACGCTGGCGGATACCGATCGGGTGGCCATCGTCCACTTCACCCTGCGCAACAAGACCAGGCTGGCGGCGCTGCGGGTCAAGGACTTCTCCAAGCGCGAGGTGATGGTGGTGCACACACTGCTGTGGCCGGACGAGATCCGTGACCCGGACTTCCCCTCGCTGGACGCGGACGTCGAGATCAAACCGGCCGAGCTGAAGATGGCCGGCCAGGTGGTGGAATCCATGGCCGACGATTTCGACTCCGACCGCTACCACGACACCTATCAGGAGCAGTTGCAGGAGCTGATCGCGGCCAAGCTCGAAGGTGACGAGGCGTTCACGCCCGAGGAGCGTCCCGCCGACCTGGATGCCACCGAGGACGTCTCGGATCTGCTGGCCAAGCTGGAGGCCAGTGTCAAGAAGCGCGCGGAGTCCACGAAGGCGGCCACCAAGAAGGCGCCGGCGAAGAAGACCACCGCGAAGAAGGCCACTGCCAGGAAGTCGTGATCCAGCGCTGCCGACGCACCCGCAGATGCCCCTCAACACCGAATTAGAACGTGTTTCAAAAAAGGGGTTCAGCTCGTGGTCGATCCTTGTTAGCGTGTCGAAGTGATACTCGACAAATTCCGAATCGATAATCAAACCGCCGTGATCACCGGTGCTGGCCGGGGCCTGGGGGCAGCCATCGCCGTCGCGTTCGCCGAGGCCGGCGCGGACGTGGTGATCGCCTCGCGCACCCAATCCGAACTAGAGGCCGTCGCTGATCAGGTCCGGGCGGCGGGGCGTCGCGCCCATGTCGTGGTCGCCGATCTCGCCCAGCCGGAGGAGACGGCGAAGCTGGCAGCCGAGGCCGTCGAGGCGTTCGGCAGGCTCGACATCGTCGTCAACAACGTCGGCGGGACCATGCCCAACACGTTGCTGACCACCTCGACCAAGGACCTGCGAGACGCGTTCACGTTCAACGTCGCCACCGCGCACGCGCTGACGATCGCGGCGGTGCCGCTGATGTTGGAGCACTCCGGTGGCGGGTCGTTCATCAATATCACCTCCACCATGGGGCGGGTGCCCGGGCGAGGGTTCGCCGCCTACGGCACCGCCAAGGCCGCGCTGGCGCACTACACCCGGCTGGCCGCGTTGGACCTGTGCCCGAAGATCCGCGTCAACGCCATTGCCCCGGGCTCGATCATGACCTCGGCGCTGAACGTGGTGGCCGCCAACGAGGAGCTGCGCACCCCCATGGAGAAGGCGACGCCCATGCGCCGACTCGGTGACCCCGAGGAGATCGCCGCCGCCGCGCTGTACCTGGCCTCCCCGGCCGGTAATTACCTGACCGGCAAGGTGCTCGAAGTCGACGGCGGCATCACCTTCCCGAACCTTGACCTTCCCGTCCCGGACCTGTGAGGAACTCACCGATGGCTATTCGTGTTGCCCAGATCGGCACCGGCAATGTCGGCATCCACGCGCTCAAGGCGCTGATCATCAACCCCGAGTATGAACTGACCGGCGTGTGGGTGTCTTCGGATGCCAAGGCCGGGAAAGACGCGGCGGAACTGGCCGGACTCGACGGTGCGGTCACCCCCACCGGCGTGACCGCGACCACCGACCTGCAGCGGGTGCTCGACACCAAGCCCGACTGCGTGGTCTACACCGCGCTGGCCGACAACCGGCTCGTCGAGGCACTGCAGGATTTCCAGCGCATTCTGGCCGCCGGTATCAACGTGGTCGGCAGCAGCGCGGTGTTCCTGCAATACCCGTGGAACGTCATCCCCGCCGAGATGCTGACCCCGATCGAGGACGCGGCCAAGGCCGGCAACGCCAGCCTGTTCATCAACGGCATCGACCCGGGCTTCGCCAACGACCTGCTGCCGCTGGCCCTGGCCGGAACCTGCCAGAGCATCCAGCAGATCCGCTGCATGGAGATCGTCGACTACGCCACCTACGACAGCGCCGCCGTCATGTTCGACGTGATGGGGTTCGGCAGGCCGATGGACGAGACCCCGATGCTGCTGCAGCCGGGCGTACTGAGCCTGGCGTGGGGTTCGGTTGTGCGCCAGCTGGCCGCGGGCCTGGGACTGGAACTGGACTCGGTCGAGCAGTCCCACATTCGGGTGCCCGCGCCCGAGGACTTCTCGATCTCTTCCGGTGACATCGCCGAGGGCACGGCCGCCGCGTTGCGGTTCGAGGTGCGCGGCATGGTCGACGGCAAGGCCGCGGTGGTTCTTGAGCACGTCACCCGCCTGCGCGAAGACCTCTGCCCGGAGTGGCCGCAGCCGGCCCAGCCGGGCGGCTCCTACCGCGTCGAGGTGACCGGCGAGCCGTCGTATGCGCTGGACCTGTGCCTGTCGAGCCCCAACGGAGACCACAACCACGCCGGCCTGGTGGCCACGGCCATGCGGGTGGTCAACGCGATTCCGGCGGTGGTTGCGGCCGAGGCGGGGATTCGGACCACGCTGGACCTTCCGCTGGTCACCGGGCGTGGCCTGTACAACGCCGGCTGAGTGCCACGACGTCGCGGCCACGGCCCGACGGTGAAACTCCGGCTACCCTGACTTTCCTATTCGTCACTCCGGATCGAAAGGGTGCCGGTGGCCCAGGACGCCGCGGTGGGGCTGAAGCCGGGCTGGGCGTTGCTCGGCCCGGCTTTCGTCGCCGCCATCGCCTACGTCGACCCGGGCAACGTCGCCGCCAATGTCAGCGCGGGGGCGAAATACGGGTTCCTGCTGGTCTGGGTCATCGTGACGGCCAACGTCATGGCCGGGTTGGTCCAGTACCTCTCGGCCAAGCTCGGTTTGGTCACCGGGCGCTCGCTGCCGGAGGTGATCGGCGCCCACAGCCGCGGACCGGCCCGGATCGCCTACTGGCTGCAGGCGGAGTTGGTCGCGATGGCCACCGATCTGGCCGAGGTGGTGGGCGGCGCGATTGCGCTGAACCTGATCTTCGGGTTGCCGCTGCTGCTCGGCGGCCTGATCACCGGCGCCGTGTCGATGGCCCTGCTGGCGGTGGGCGACCGGCGCGGTCCGCGGATCTTCGAGCAGGTGACCAGCGGACTGCTCATCATCATCGCCATCGGCTTCCTGGCCAGCCTGGTGGTAGCGCCACCGGCACCGGCTGAGGTCGCCGCCGGCCTGCTGCCCCGCTTCGACGGCGCCGAAAGCGTGCTGCTGGCCACCGCGATCCTCGGCGCGACCGTCATGCCGCATGCGGTGTACCTGCACTCCGGGCTGGCCCGGGACCGGCATGGTCAGCCCGAACCGGGTCCGGCACGACGGCGACTGCTGCGGGTGACCCGCTGGGACGTCGGCCTGGCGATGCTGGTGGCCGGGACGTTGAACCTGGCCATGCTGGTGGTGGCCGCCAACAGTCTGCGCGGCGTGGACCACGCCGATTCCATCGAAGGGGCGCACGCCGCCGTCGGCCACACCCTGGGCCCCACGGTCGCGCTGCTGTTCGCCATCGGGCTGTTGGCGTCGGGCTTGGCCTCGACCTCGGTGGGCGCCTATGCGGGCGCGATGATCATGCAGGGCCTGCTGCGGGTGACGGTTCCCTTGCTCTGGCGCCGGCTGATCACGCTGGGCCCGGCGCTGACCATCTTGGCCCTCGGCGTGGAGCCGACGCGGGCACTGGTGATCTCGCAGGTGGTGTTGTCCTTCGGCATTCCCTTTGCCCTGGTTCCGCTGATCCGGTTGACCAGCGACCGCGCCCTGATGGGCGCCGACGCCAACAAGGCCCTGACCTCGGCGCTGGGCTGGACCGTCACCGTGGTGATCGGGTCACTCAACGCGGCGCTGATCTATCTGATGCTGCGCTAGCTGTGATGTCCAGGGAGGTTGTCCCGCACGGTATCGGTGAGCCTGTGTGACAGGGA
>NZ_MVHH01000036.1 GCF_002086515.1 Mycolicibacter arupensis | reverse complement strand
GGCCATCGGACGTCACCATAAGAGACCAGGCCTCAACCAATTTTCGTCAGGTCCCCGGGGGCGGGAGAACCCGCGGGGCCGTCTCATGTTAGTCGGCGATGCGCCGGCTATGGCAGCTGGGCTGGTGGCCGGAGGGGTCTTACTGGCCGTTGGGGGTTTTGCTGCGCTGGTAGTGCCGGCGCGCTTTCATGCGGTTGCCGCAGATGGCCATCGAGCACCAGCGCGCGGTGTTGGGCTTGCTGCGGTCGATCAGGAAGAGCCTGCAGTCGGTGTTGGCGCAGGGCCGAAGCCGCCCGGGGCTGGTGATCCGTAACGCATCCCAGGCCAGAATCACGCGCGCCACGGCTGCACAGCCCTGATGTGCGGACAGCGTCCAGGCGATCCCGTCATCGGAGATCGCGGGGGACAGTCCCACGCCCTTGAGGAACGGCTGCAACTCCTGCGGGGCCAGATCGCCGCGCACCACGGACTGCAGAGCGTCGCGGACCTCGATGAGTTCGTGGAGCGCCTCTTCGGTCAGCGCCACGTCGTGCGCCGCCAGCCACGCCCGCGCCGTGGCCGGTTCGTCGAGCTCGTCATGGGGAACCCCCTCGATCACCGGGGTGCTGTTGAGCAGGTCCAAGAGCAGGGCCTCATCGGCGGGCCCGGCCGCAACGATCTCCATATAACCTCCAAAATGCCATTGACAGGTTACACCACGAGTGTTTGACTCCTAACTATCAAAAATAGATTAAGGGGTTAGTCATGGTTCCTGTTGTGCGATACCGCTACGCCACCGTCGACGGGCGACGGCTGTTCTACCGGGAGGCCGGGCGCAGCGACGCGCCCGCGATCGTGCTGCTGCACGGCTTCCCCACCAGCTCGTACATGTTTCGCGATCTGATCACCCGGCTGGCCGGCGACTATCGCGTGATCGCCCCCGACCACCTCGGCTTCGGATACTCCGAGATGCCGACGGTCGCCGAGTTCGACTACACCTTCGACAATCTGGCGCAGCTGACGCAGGGACTGCTCGATCAACTCGGCCTGACCCGCTACGCGATCTACGTGCAGGACTACGGCGCGCCCATCGGCTGGCGGCTTGCGCTGGGCCGGCCCGAGTCCATCAGCGCGATCGTGACCCAAAGCGGCAACGGCTACGACGAGGGCTTCGTCGAGGACTTCTGGAACACTATCTGGGACTACCAGCGCGAGCAGTCCGCGGGCACGGAGGCGGCGATCCGCACGGCGCTGGGCATCGAGTCGATCAGATGGCAGTACCTGACCGGCGCGCCGGACGAGTCGCTGGTCAGCCCCGACACCTGGACGCTCGACGGTGCGCTGCTGGCCCGGCCGGGCAACGACCAGATCCAGCTCGCGTTGTTCCGGGACTACGCCACCAACGCGCCGATGTATCCCGCGCTGCACGACTACCTGCGCACCAGCGGTGTCCCGGTGCTCGCCGTCTGGGGGAGTGGGGACCCGATCTTCGGGCCGGAGGGCGCCGTGGCCTTCGGCCGGGACGCACGCGACGCCGAGATCCACCTGCTTGACGGGGGCCACTTCCTTTTGGAGACCGCCGTCGAGGAGGTAGCCGCCTTGATCAACGCCTTCCTGGGGCGCGTCATTCACTGACGTTTCCGATGACGAATCAGCCTGAACATCAACGACATGTGAGGAGAAGAGCAACATGGCTACGCCAGAGCAACCCGCAGGACCGGCGGTGGTGCGCGAAGCCCCGGGTGGTCCCACCATGCAGGCGATCATTCTGGACGGCTTCGGCGGACTGGACGCCCTGACCTACGCCGACGTCCCCAAACCACTGCCCCGGCACGGGGAGGTGGTGATCCGGGTCAAAGGATTCGGCATTAACCACGCCGAGATGCACATGCGACGCGGCGAGTGGGCCGAGGCCGCCGAGATCAGCGGTATCGAATGCATCGGGATCGTCGACTCCTGCCCCGGTGGTGAATTCCCGGTGGGCGCCAAGGTCGCCGCGTTGATGGGTGGGCTCGGCCGCACCATCAACGGCAGCTACGCGCAGTTCACTCGGGTGCGCGTCGGCAACGTCGCCCTGATCGAGAGCGACCTGTCGTGGGATCGCCTGGCCGCGCTGCCCGAGACCTACGCCACCGCATGGACCTGCTTGTTTCGCAACCTGAACCTGACTGCCGGGCAGACGATCGTGATCCGAGGCGCCACCTCATCTTTCGGCCAAGCCGCGGTGAAGCTGGCCGTGGAAGCCGGCGCCCGGGTGATCGCGACCACCCGCAGCCGGGAACGGTTCGGGCTGCTGGAGTCGCTCGGGGCCGCGCGCGCCGAGCGTGAAGTGCCCGACCTGGGCAGCCGCATCGCCGAGGCCAAGCGCATCGACGCCGTGCTCGATCTCGTCGGCAACAGCACCATCCTCGACTCCCTGAACATGCTGCGCCGGGGCGGAACGGCGTGCTTGGCCGGCTGGCTCGGCGGGCTCGATCCCCTCACCGATTTCAACCCCCTGCTGCAGATGGCCAGCGGAGTCAACCTCAGCTTCTTCGGCAGCTTCGTGTTCGGCACTCCCGGCTTTGCGCTGGCCGATGTCCCGCTGCAGGAGATCGCCGACAAGGTTCGCCAGGGCCGGCTCGAGGCGACGCCGGCTCGCGTCTTCGCCTTCGATCAGATCCGCGAGGCGCATCGGGTCATGGAATCGGGCGAAGCCGAGGGAAAAATGGTGGTCCTGGTCGACTGAGGTCTCGGAAAATGCGAGGGTGCACTCATGAGAATCGCGGTCGCCGGTGGAACGGGCAAAACTGGACGCAACGTTGTCGAGTGTCTCCGCGGTCACGGGCACGATCCAGTGATTTTGGCCCGCGCACACGGAGTGGACCTGTTGGAGAACGTCGGTCTGGACGCCGCGCTTGAGGGTGTCGAGACCATCATCGATGTCGCCGATTTCGCCACCATGAACGCCAAGAAGGCCCGGGCGTCCTTCGGTACTGCGACGGCGAATCTGCTGGCCGCCGCGCAGCGCAACGGCGTCCGCCACCACGTCGCCTTGTCGGTCGTCGGGAGCGACCGCGTGCCCTCCGGCTACTACCAGGGAAAGCAGCACCAGGAGGAGTTGATCCGGGCCGGCACCGTACCGTGGACGATCCTGCGTGCCACCCAGTTTCACGAGTTCGCCGACCAGATCCTGGGGCAGGTGCCCGGCCCGATCGCGGTGATCCCGACCATGCGCTCACAACCGATCGCCGTCAGTGAGGTCGCCGCCCATCTGTGCACCCTTGCCGTGGGCGAGCCCCAGCAGATGGCGCCAGAACTCGCGGGCCCCCAGGTGGAGTCGATGGTCGACATGGCTCGGCGGTTGCTGCGCCGCCTCAAGCAGCGCCGGCCGGTGATCCCGCTACGGCTGCCCGGTGCGGTGGGCAAGGGCATGGCCGGCGGTGCGCTGCTGCCCACGCACCCGGGGCCGCGCGGCCAGCAGACATTCGCCGAGTGGCTGGACGCACACGTTCCGGCCGTTCGGTGAGCGGCATGTCGTCAGTCCACCGCCTCTGCCTGATCGTGTTGACCCTCTTCGGGCTCAGCCTTGGGCTGTGGGCGTATTTCGCCCCGCTGCACTGGTACACCACATTCCCCGGCATGGGCATGACCTGGCTGCCGGTACTGGGTCCCTACAACGAGCACCTCGTCAAGGACGTGGGCGGCATGTTCTCGGCGCTGGGCGTACTCAGCGCGCTGGCCGTGTACCACCTGCGCAACCGTGCCGTCGTCGTCATCACCGGGGTCAGCTGGTCGATCTTCAACCTGTCGCACCTGATCTACCACCTCGGCATGCTGCACATGTACGGACCGCGCGACGCAGCCCTCAACGCGGTGGGGCTGAGCCTGCTGCTGCTGGTATCGCTTGTGCTGCTTGTGCCAGCGCGCGGGCCCGCAGGAGGTTAGATTTCCGGTGACGTGGTGCACCACCGCACCCCGCTCCGGGCGACGGCACCGAGGACTCACATGACACAGGACTACGACGTCGTGGTGATCGGCTCCGGTTTCGGGGGCAGCGTGTCCGCCCTGCGCCTGACCGAGAAGGGATACCGGGTCGGCGTCATGGACATGGGGCGCCGGTGGCAACCCACCGATTTCCCGCCCAACAACTGGCACGTCCGTAAGGCCATGTGGGCCCCCAAACTCGGGTGCTTCGGCCCGCAGCGGCTGACTGTCTTGGGCAAGACGTTCATCGCCAGCGCCGTCGGAGTCGGCGGCGGCTCGCTGATCTACGGCAACACCCTCTACGAGCCGCTGGACCGGTTCTTCGATGACCCGCAGTGGGCACACATCACCGACTGGAGAGATGAGCTCGCGCCGTACTACGACCAGGCCCGAAGGATGCTCGGGGTGACCCCCACTCCGCACACCACCCCGGCCGACGAGGTCTTGCGTGCGGTGGCCCGCGATCTCGGGGTCGAGGACACCTACCACCCCACCAACGTGGGGGTCTTCTTCGGCGACGAGCCTGGAAAGACCGTCGCCGATCCGTTCTTCGGTGGGGCAGGGCCGCGCCGCACCGGGTGCATCGGTTGCGCGCAGTGTTTTACCGGCTGCCCGCATGGGGCCAAGAACACCACCGAGACCAACTACCTGTACCTGGCCGAACGCGCCGGTGCGCAGATCCATCCGATGACCATGGTCACCGACGTGCGCCCGAACGGCGACGGCTATGTCGTCAGCACGGTGCGCACCGGCCGCTGGGTGCGCAAGCGCAGGCAGGACTTCACCGCCGGACAGGTGGTGTTCGCCGCCGCGTCGCTGGGCACCCAGCGGCTACTGCACAAGCTGCGCGACACTGGCTCACTGCCGCACCTCTCGGACCGGCTGGGCGAGCTCACTCGCACGAACTCCGAGGAGGTGCCCGTGGTGTTCGCGCCCGATCGCGATGACTTCGCCCAGGGCGTGGCAATCACCTCCTCGATCCATCCCGAGGCCAACACCCATATTGAGGTATGCCGCTACGGCAAGGGCTCGAACCTGCTGTCGATGATGGGCACCCATCTGATCGACGGCGGACCGTGGCGATTCGCGCGGCTCATGCTGACCATCGCACGTCACCCGGCGATGATGCTGCGCAGCATGTTCCCGCGCAACGCCTCGGCGCACTCGATCATCGTGCTGGTGATGCAGTCCCTGGACAATTCGCTGACCACCTACCGCAAAAGGGGTCTGTTCGGCACCCGAATGACCGCCAAGCAGGGTGTGGGCGAACCCAATCCGGATTGGATCCCGACCGCTCACGATGTTGCCCGCCGGATGGCCGACAAGGTTGGCGGCATCGCCGGAGGTACTTATCTCGATGCGCTCAACATCCCCCTGACGGCGCACTTCATCGGCGGCTGCCCGATCGGTGACTCGGCGCAGTCCGGCGTCATCGATCCCTATCAGCGGGCCTACGGGCACCCCGGCCTGCACGTCGTCGACGGATCGGCGATCACCGCCAATCTGGGCGTGAACCCCTCGTTCACCATCACCGCCCAGGCGGAACGGGCGATGGCGTTGTGGCCCAACAACGGAGAGCCGGACTCCCGCCCGCCGTTGGGGGAGCCCTACCGGCGCATCGCACCGGTCCGGCCGCTGCACCCGGCCGTGCCCGAGAGCGCCCCGGGCGCGCTGCGGCTTCCGCTGTCGCCGGGCTGATCGCAGCGATATCGTTTCAACCGTCATGAAACCGGATGAGGACGCTGCTGCGCGAGAAGCGCTGGAGTCGCTGCTCGCAGCTGACATGCGGGAGCTCGCCGCCGAATCCGAACAGATCGGTCAGCGGTTCGCCGGTTCCCATCACGTTCGACAGGCCGACTTCCGCGCCCTGCTGCACATCATGGTCGCTGAGACTGCCGGAACCCCAATCGGTCCCAGCGAGCTGCGCCAACGCATGGGACTGTCGGGTGCGGCCATCACGTACCTGGTCGACCGTCTCATCCAGTCCGGCCACGTGCGGCGCGAAGCGCACGCCTCGGATCGACGCAAGGTCGCATTGCGCTACTCCGAACTCGGCTTGAACACCGCGAGAGCGTTTTTCACCCCGCTGCAAGGTCACACGCAGCGCGCGCTGATGGAGTTCTCCGACGCCGATCTGCAGACCACGCACCGAGTCTTGGCTGCCGTCATCTCCGCCATGCGACAGTTCGACTCCGAGCTGGGGAAGTAGTGCCGGTCCTGCTGTGGTACCGCCGAGATCTGCGCGTCGACGACTTGCCCTCACTGTCGGCCGCGCTCGCCGACGACCCTGAGGTGTTGGCCTGCTTCGTGCTGGATCCGCAGCTGGAGAACTCGGCGGGGCACCGTCGACTGCAGTACCTCGGCCAGTCTTTGCGGCACCTGCGCGATGACCTCGACGGTCGGCTGCTGATCACCCGCGGGCGCCCGCAGGAACGGATCCCGCAGATCGCGGCCGAGATCGGTGCGTCGGCGGTGCATGTGTCCGAGGAATTCGCACCCTACGGACGCCGGCGCGACGCGCGGGTGCGCGCCGCACTCGGCGGCATACCACTGGTGACCACCGGCTCGCCCTACCTGGCCTCCCCCGGACGAGTCGTCAAAGACGACGGGACTCCCTACCGGGTCTTCACCCCGTTCTTTCGCCGGTGGCGTGAGCACGGCTGGCGCCGACCGGCGACCTCACGACCTGACTCAGCCCACCTGATCGACCCGCTCGACCTGCCCGGCGAGTCCGCTCAACCGGTGGAGATCCCCGATTTCGGCGGCCGGCTGGACTTTCCCGCCGGGGAAGCGGCGGCGCTCGAGCACTGGCAGGCGTTCGTCAGCAGCGGGCTGCAGCACTACGAGCAGGATCGCGACCGGCCCGACCGCGTGGGTGGCAGCGGCATGTCGATCTACCTGAAATTCGGCAACATCCATCCGCGCACCATGGCTGCCGACCTGGACCTGAAGAAGCCGGGTGCCGCGGCGTATCTGCGGCAGCTGGCCTTTCGGGATTTCTACGCCTCCGTGCTGCACTTCTGGCCCCGCAGTGCCTGGCACAACTGGAACCGGGACTTCGACGCCATCGAGACCGACACCGATGCGCAGGCGCGCCGTCGCTTCGAGCGCTGGAAGGCCGGGCAGACAGGTTTTCCGATCGTGGACGCGAGCATGCGGGAACTGCGCGAAACGGGCTTCATGCACAACCGGGTTCGCATGATCGTGGCATCGTTCCTGGTCAAAGACCTGCATCTGCCCTGGCAGTGGGGCGCCCGCTGGTTCATGGATCAACTGATCGACGGCGACGTGGCCAACAACCAACACGGCTGGCAGTGGTGCGCGGGCTGCGGCACCGATGCGGCGCCCTATTTCCGGGTCTTCAACCCGACGTTGCAGGGCAGCAAATTCGACCCCGACGGCGCCTACGTGCGCCGCTGGGTTCCCGAACTTGCCGACCTTCCCGACGCGCACCTGCGACGATCCGCACCGCCGGAGGGATACCCCCCACCCATGGTGGACCACGGGCACGAGCGTGCCGAGGCGCTGCGCCGGTACCAAAACCTTAGTAATTCATAAATTGAATGATTCAGTAATTGAATAGAGTTGCCCGGTCGGACTACAGTCGATGTTCTACCGACCGCACGCGGCTGGCCGCTGTGCGCCATGGCAGAAGCGGAGGGCAAGCATGAGCGGAATCCTCTCGGCGGCAGGTGCCGCCCTTGCGGGAGTCGGATCGGTGGTCGGCGTCCGCAACGGAACCGAAGAACCTCCCTTCACCGTGCAACGACGCACACCCGATGTGCAGATCCGCCGCTATGCCGAGCGCGTCGCGGCGGAAACCGTGGTCGACGGCGACGAGGAGAGGGCGCGCAGCACGGGCTTTCGGCGCCTGGCCGGCTACATCTTCGGCGGCAATCACTCGCGGACCAAGATCGCGATGACGGCCCCCGTCGCCCAGGACCCCGCGGCTCCGACGGGAGAGAAGATCTCGATGACCGCGCCCGTCGCCCAGCAATCCGGCGCCCCGGGCCAATGGGTGATTCGCTTCTTCATGCCGACCGGCGTCGACCTGGAGTCTTTGCCCGAGCCCGACAACGCCCTAGTGAAATTGGTGCGGGTACCGGCGGAGACCGTCGCGGTGCACACCTTCTCCGGTGACCGTGGTCGTCGTGCGGTTGAGCGGCACACCGCGACGCTGCTGAATGCCCTCAAAGACCTGCACTGCGAACCCGTCGGCATACCGCAGGCGTGGTTCTACGATCCGCCCTGGACTCTCCCGATGTTTCGCCGCAACGAGATTGCGGTAACTGTCACGCAGAACGACTGATCAACAAGGAGTCACGTGCGCATCTCAACCCTGCTCGGCACCGGCGCCGCCGTCACCGCGGCGGCTGTCACGGGAAGCATCGCCACTACCCCAGCGGTCCAATCCGACTGGTACGAAGACCTTGCCAAGCCCGCATATCAGCCACCGCGACAAGCCTTTCCGATCGTGTGGCCAGCGCTTTACGCCGACATCGCGGCGGTCTCGGCAGACACCATCGATGAGCTCGCCGAACGCGGAGACGTTGCGCAGCGACGGTCCTACATCGCGGCGCTACTGCTCAACCTCGTTCTGAACGCGGGCTGGTCGTGGCTGTTCTTCAATCGCCGCCGCCTGGGGCCCGCCACTGCCGTCAGCGTTGCGCTGGCGACCAGCAGTGCCGATCTGGCGCGCCGGGCCGTTGCCGTTCGGGGCGCACGGGCGCTGCCCCTGGTGCTGTACCCGCTGTGGGTCAGCTTCGCCACCGTGCTGTGCGGACACATCGCGGTACTGAATCGCCGCCGCTAGAGACTCACTGCGGGGCCGACCGCCCCAGCAGGTGGCGCAGCAGGGGCTCGAGCTCGGGCATCCGGAATGGGTGACCGGCGTCGTTGAGACGGCCTGGCAGTGCGCGCTGGCTGGCACAGGCCAGTTCACGAGCCCCTTGCGCACCGAGCAAAAGTCGCGGTCCCAGACCCGGTACCGGCAGTGCGGTCGGTCGGTGCAGCACGCGACCGAGCGCCTTGGTGTAGTCGGCGTTGCGTGCGGGGTTCGGGGCGACCGCGTTCACCGGTCCGGAAAGGGCGGTGTCCCACAGTGCTCGGTGGTAGATGTCGATCAGGTCGTCGATGCCGATCCACGGAAGCCACTGCCGGCCGCTGCCGAGCCGGCCGCCGAGCCCCGCCGCGAACAGGGGCCGCATCAGGCGCAACGTCCCACCGCGCGGGGACTGCACGATGCCGGTGCGCACCCGCACCACCCGGGCCCCGGACTGTTCCGCCGGCGCCAGGGCGTCCTCCCAGTCCGCAACGACGTCGGCCAGAAAACCGTCGCCGCGCTCGGCGTCTTCGGTCAGCACGTCGTCACCGCGGTCATAGCCGTAATAGCCGACCGCCGACGCGCAGATCAGCACGCGCGGTCCCGCGGGGTTGCCGGCGACCAACTCGGCGAGCTTGCGGGTGGGCCCGATTCTGCTGTCGCGGATCTGGCGGCGGTGCTCGGCGGTGAACCGCCCAGCGATCGAGGCCCCGGCCAGATGAATCACCGCGTCGACTCCGGTCAACAGGTCGTCGGCGGGGTCATCGGGATTCCACTGCCGCTCATCAGGATTGCGTGCAGCATGGCGGACCAGGCGGATCACCCGGTGACCGCCGGTGCTCAAGAACGCCACCAATGCCGAACCGACCAGCCCGGTCGCGCCGCTGATCGCCACGGTCTGCGATTGCAGGCCTGCCTGGGCGGCACGCTGATGCGCGGCCAAGTCGTCGGCGAGCTGGCGATGCCGGTAGACGAACATCGGCCGCAGCAGGGCGCCAGGGATGGGGGTGTCCACGTGGTCGATCACCCGGGTGCGACCGTCGCCCAGATCCTCGAACTCGTGGGTGTGCGTCCAACTGAGGGTGGCGCGGGTGGGAAGTGATGCCAGCCCGTGCCCGCCGAGCGCGTCGACGAATCGCGCGGGCGGGTCGTAGCCGTCGGGCTGGTGTTCGGCGACCCACCGGAGTCCACCGGGAAGAGCCAGTACTGCTGTCCCATCGCGCAGCGAATCGGCCTCGCTCACCAGGTGCATCGGCTGCCACGGCGGACTCAGCCGCGTGAACGCGCCCGGACTCTCATGCCATGCGAAGACCTCCGCGCGCGGAGCGGCAACGGTGCTGGAGAAGTCCACACTCATGCCTCGACGCTACTTGGCGAATTCGGTTGCGCAAGAGGCGTCGGCGAGCTTCCCGCGAAAACCGACCACCGCGCCCGCGGCTACGAATCACTGTCACAGCCACGACGTCAGGCCGGAGGAGCAGTCATGATCACCATGCAGCGTGAGGTGAGCAGTGACGTCGCGCAGGATGTGGCTTTTGCCTACCTCGCCGATTTCACCACCACCGAGCAGTGGGATCCAGGGACCATCACGACGGTGCGCGTCTCGGGAGATGGCGGGGTGGGAACCCGCTACCAGAACACGTCCCGCTTCGCCGGGCGGGTGAGCACCATCGACTATGTCGTCACCGCGCTGCGGCCCGGCCATTCGATCGACCTACGCGGCGAGAACTCCTCCGTCGTCGTCTGCGACACCATCACCGTCACCGCGCGGCAGACCGGCTGCCTGATCACCTATCGGGTGCGGTTCGCCTTTCAGGGGTGGCTGAAATGGATCGAGCCCTCGCTGCGCCTAGCCGTGACCCGGCTGCTCGACGACGGCGTCCGCGGACTTCGGAAGGAGCTGCGGCGCCTCGGCGACCAGGAGACCTGAGGGCGCCGGCGATCGGTGGCCGCACTCGTTGAGGACTTTGGAGAGTTGTTCCAGGCCTTCAGCGCGATGACCTAAAGTTCGCTGCCCCGACGTGGTGGGCGGGGGACCAGCCTCGGCACGCGGTCGATCACATCCTGGTATTCGGGCCGGCGCTGCAGGCTGCGCTCCTCCATCATCGGAATGCTGGCACCCAAGAACATCGCCACCATCGCCAGCACACCGAAGAACATCAACCAGGCCGCAGCCGGAGCGGCAGCAACGCCGAACAGCGCGCACGCAAACCAGAAACTGATCTCACCGAAGTAATTGGGGTGGCGCGACCACCCCCATATCCCGCGATCCATCGCAGTGCCCGGCTCCCGATCGCGCACGAACCGGTGCAATTGCACGTCCGCCACCAGTTCCAGCAGCACGGCGGCGATGCCGATGGCGAAGGCCAGCACCGAAAGCCAGACCAGGCCCCGTTCCGGCCGTGTCACGGCGACATACACCGGCACCAGGCCGATGAACACCTGAAAAGTGGGCACCAGGTGGATGGCGAACAGGTCCGCGGCGAACTCCCAGCGTCCCGCACGTTGGCGCAACAGCGGATATCGCCAATCCTCATGGTGCATACCGGGAAAGCTCCACACCCAGTTTCCGGTGAGCCGCACCGCCCACAGCAGCACCACCACAGCGATCAACACGCAACGCGCGGTGTCGACATCAGGGCGGGACTGCAACCACCAATAGGCCACCAACAGCGGCGGAATGACGCTCCAATAGGCGTCGTAGAAGCTGGAGTTGCCGAAGCACCTGCTGAAGACGAAGACCACCACGGTGGCCAACACGTCGGCGATCAACGTATCGAGCCAGAGCCGCCCGGTGCCGGGACCCCATACCAGCCACGCGGCGGCGACGCCGATCGCGACCACGTAGGCCGCGCCGATCAGCGACAGGGACGCCGCCTTACCCATCGCCGGCCTCACCATGTGGTCACGCGGCTTCGGTCTGTCTGTGTCAGCGGATGCATCTGCCTTCATCTCGAACAGGGTGCCGGCCGGGCGCGCCGGGCCAACACCGGGTGAGCTCTCGACGCTACCGGCAGAACCAGGCGGCGCAACCGGTTTCGACCGGCCCGTCGCCTCATCCCGACCACAACCCGCGCGGCTCCGAATAACTTCCATGCACAGTGCACCGCAGGAACAGCGGTCGATCGCCGTAGTCGGCAGCGGCATAGCCGGGCTGACGGCGGCCTACGTCTTGTCTCGCCGCAACCGGGTCACGCTCTTTGAGGCCGACTCTCGTTTGGGCGGTCATGCCCACACCCACCTGGTCGAGGGCGACGACGGTCAGCGGCTCGCCGTCGACTCGGCTTTCCTGGTCTACAACGATCGGACCTACCCGACGCTGTGTCGGCTGTTCGGAGAACTCGGAGTGCACGGCACCGAAACCGAGATGTCCCTGTCGGTGCGCAACGACGCCACCGGCCTGGAATACGCCGGTGCACGAGGGCTGGGCGGCCTGTTCGCCTCGCCGCGGACGCTGCATCCCCGCAACCTGCTGATGCTGGGCGAGATCCGGCGTTTCCACTCCGCGGCCAACGCGGTGCTGCAGCAGCCGGACAACGACGACCTGGAGACCCTCGAAGCCTTCCTGCGGCGGCACAACTTCTCCGCCCACTTCAGGACCAACTTCATGGCACCGCTGGTGGCGGCCGTGTGGTCCTGCCACGCCGGCGAGGCGCTGAGCTACCCCGCCCGTTACCTGTTCACGTTTCTGGAGCACCACGGGATGCTGTCGGTGTTCGGATCACCGAAATGGCGCACTGTGACCGGTGGCTCGATCAACTACGTGCAGCGCATCGCGGCGAGGCTTGACGAGGTTCTGACCAACGCTGCCGTGCACTCCCTGCGCCGCGTCTCCGACGGGGTGCTGGTGGACGCGCGGGGATCGCAGCAGCGGCATTTCGACGCCGCGGTGGTGGCCGTCCACCCCGACCAGGCCCTGCGCCTACTCGATCGGCCCACCGCCCGCGAACGTGCCGTGCTCGGGGCCATGCCCTATTCGACGAACCACGCCCAACTGCATACGGACGAATCGATGCTGCCCCGCCACCGGCGGGCCCGGGCGTCGTGGAACTACCGAGTCGCCCCGGACCGCCCGGGGGTGCTGGTGACCTACGACGTGAGCCGGCTGATGCGGATCGAGTCCCGTCGGCGCTTCCTGGTCACCCTGGGCGGATCAGACCTGATCGACCCGCGCTCGGTGCTGTCCGAGATGACGTACCACCACCCGCTGTTCACTGCGGAGTCGGTCGCTGCCCAACGGCGGCTTCCCGAACTCGGAGATGACCGGATCGCGTTTGCCGGCGCCTACCACGGCTGGGGCTTTCACGAAGACGGCGCCGCCTCCGGGGTGCGGGCCGCGTGGCGGCTGGGCGCGGACTGGACACCGGCGACCGCGTGCGACCAGGCGCGCGCATGCTGACCCCCGCGATCTACCGCACCACGGTCACGCACCGGAGAAGGACTCCGGTGTTCCATCAGTTCACCTACCCCAGCTACAGCTGGTACGTCGACATCGATGAGCCACCCCGGTTGCCCCGGTGGTTGCGGCCGTTCGCGGTGTTCGACGCGAGTGATCACCTGGCGGGCAGCAGCGGTGACACGCTGCGCCAGCGCGTGGAGCGATTTCTCGCCCAACGCGGCGCCCCCGCGCCCGCGGGCCGCATCTACGCCCTGCTGCAGGCGCGAGTCGCGGGCTACGTGTTCAATCCGATCAGCCTGTTCTGGTGCCACGACCGTGACGAGCAGCTGCAGCACGTGATCGCCGAAGTGCACAACACCTACGGTGAACGCCACGCCTACCTCTTGCCGCCGGCCGAGACGCCGGTCCAGGTGGCCAAGCAGTTCTATGTCTCGCCGTTCAATCCGGTGGACGGCCACTATCGGGTCCGGGCTCCGCGCCCCGGTGCCGACGTGGACATCAGCATCGCGTTATACCGCGCCGAGGAGCCGGTGTTCGACGCGAGCATGCGCGGTACGGGATACCCGGCCACACCCCGTCGCGTCGCCCGCATGCAACTGGTCGCGCCGTTGGCGCCGCTCGTGGTTGCGGCGCGGATTCGCCTGCAAGGCATCACGTTGTGGATGCGCGGGCTTCCGGTGGTGAAGCGATGACTACCGCATCAGACCTGCATCCGGTGATCGGGGTCGATCCGAACCGGTGGCCGCAGTTGGCGCGCGTGCCCTCGGGGCCGCGGGCAGCCGTATCCGCCGCGGTGGTGCATGCGTTGCTGCGACGTACCGCGGGGCGCCTGCCGGTCCGACTGGTCTATCCCGGTGGCGAAAGCTACGGGGCGCTCGACGCTGCGGCCCCGGAGCTGGTGATCCGTGATCCAGATCGCATGGCCAGACGCATCGGAGGCTCCGGACTGATCGGTTTCGGCGAGGCGTACATGGCCGGCGAGTGGGACTCGCCCGACTTGGTGGCGCTGCTCAGTGTCTTGGCCGGCTCGATGGGCGAGCTGGTCCCGGCGTTTCTGCAGCGGTTACGGCCGCTGGTGCTGGCCCGGCAACCGCGGTCACGCAACACCCTCACTCGCGCCCGCCGCAACGTGTCGGCACATTACGACCTGTCCAACGAGCTGTTCGCGTTGTTCCTCGATGAGACCATGACGTACTCCAGCGCGCTGTTCGATCAGCTCCCCGGAACCTGGCACGACGTCGCGGACGCCCAGCGCCGCAAGATCGATCGTCTGCTCGACACGGCGGCCGTCGGTCCGGGCAGCCGGGTGCTGGAAATCGGCACGGGGTGGGGCGAGCTCTGCCTGCGCGCGGCGGCCCGCGGCGCATCCGTGCGTTCGCTGACCCTGTCACGGCAGCAACAGCTGCTCGCCCGGCAGCGGGTGGCCGCCGCGGGCTTCGCCGACCGGGTCGAGATCGAGCTGCGGGACTACCGCGAGGTCACCGGCAGCTACGACGCCGTGCTCTCGGTGGAGATGATCGAGGCGGTCGGCTATCGGGGTTGGCCAGGGTACTTCCGGGCGCTGGAACGCCTGACCGCCCCGGGCGGCCGGGTCGCGATTCAGGCGATCACGATGCCGCATGACCGGATGCTGGCCAGCCGAAACACGCTGACCTGGATCCAGAAGTACATCTTTCCCGGCGGTCTGCTGCCTTCCACCCAGGCGATCATGGACATCACGGGCTATCACACGGGCCTGCGTACCGTCGACATGCGCTCTTTGCGCCCGCACTATGCCGACACCCTGCAGCTGTGGCGGGAACGCTTCCAGGACAACGGTGCCGCCGTCGCGGCCCTGGGCTTCGATGAGGTGTTCTCCCGGATGTGGAACTTCTATCTGGCGTACTCCGAAGCGGGCTTCCGCTCGGGATATCTGGATGTCTACCAGTGGACGTTCGCCACGTCGGACCCACGGCAGCGGTGAACAGATGCGGATTCCCGCCGCCTCCGAGTCCCTGCAGGAATGGTTCCCAACCGTCCCACCTGGGGCGACGGGGCGGCTAGGCTGTCGTCCGATGAATCAGATCGCGGATGCCTCTGAGCTGGATGCGGTGCTCCACCGGGTGGCGGGGGGAAGTCTTGCCGACTTCGCGACCCTCTATGACCGCACGGCCTCGCGCGTGTACGGGTTGGTGCTGCGGGTCCTGCGTGACACCGGCTACAGCGAAGAGACCACGCAAGAGGTCTACCTGGAGGTGTGGCGCAACGCCGGCAAATATGACCCGGCCAAGGGCTCGGCCCTCGCCTGGCTGCTGGCCATGGCGCATCGCCGCGCGGTGGACCGGGTTCGCTCCGAACAGGCTGCCGGACTGCGGGAATCGCGTTACGGTGCCGCCAGCGCCGAACCGGCCGCCGACGTCGTCGTCGACGCTGTGATCGTCGGCGACGAACAGCAGCGCGTCGTCGAGTGCCTGGGCGGGCTGCCCGAGAAGCACCGGGAATGCGTCGAGCTGACGTACTACACCGGGCTGACCTATCGCGAGGTTTCGGAACGGCTTTCGGTCGCCACGTCCACGATCAAGACGCGGATGCAAGACGCGTTACGCCGCCTGCGTGAATGTTTGGGCATGCCATGACCGAGCCGAACAGCTTCGACCTGCTTGCACTGGCGACGCCGTATGCGCTCGACGCCGTCTCCGACGCCGAACGGCGCGAGATCGAGCGGGGGGTCGCCGACGCCCCGGCGGCTGTTGCGCGGGCCTTCGGCGCTGAGGTGTCGGCGGTGCAGGAGACGATGGCCGCCGTTGCGGCGACCACCGCGGCGCAACCTTCGCCGGCGTTGCGTGAATCGGTTCTGGGCCGAGCCGCGAAGCTGTCCGCCACGCGTTCTCGCTGGCGTACCGCGGGCATTGCCGCGGCAGCCGCGCTGGTGGTGGGCCTAGCGGCGTTCGGTGTCGGAAACCAACTCAGACCGACTGCCCCACAGTCGGTCTCGGACCGCGTGCTCGCGGCGCCCGACGTCGAGAGCGTGTCGACTCCGCTGGCCACCGGTACTGCCACGGTGCTGTTCTCCCGGGAACGCAGTGCCGGCGTCCTGGTGATGAACAATGTGCCCCCGCCCGAACCCGGCACGGTGTACCAGATGTGGCTGCTCAGCCCCCGCGGTGCGACGCTGGCCGGCACGATGGACGCCGCCGCCGTGGCACCGTCGACCACCGCGGAGATCCCCTCACTGGGGGACTCCACCGCGCTCGGGTTCACCGTGGAGCCCGATCCGGGCTCGCGTGAGCCCACCGGGCAGATGATCGTCGAGATACCACTGCGCTGAGACGAGGGGGAGCCGATGGATCTGGGGGCGGTAGTCGATTCAGTGCTGGACCGTGCCGTGGTTCCCGGCTACAGCCGCCTCGGATACCGGATCCGAGCACACTCCTGGACCGGTGACCCGGCGCCGCAGGCCTTGCGCGGCAAGACCGCGATGGTGACCGGAGCCAACAGTGGCATCGGTAAGGCGATCGCCGGGGGCCTGGCGGAGCTGGGTGCCACGGTCGTGATGGTGAGCCGAAACCGCGAGCGCATCGAAGACGCCCGCACCGAGCTGGCTGCCGAGCACCCGGATGCCGAGCTGCGTGCGGAGGTCTGCGATGTGGCCGACCTCTCCGCGGTGCGACGATTCGTCGCCGATCTCGGTACTCGCCTGCCCAGCCTCGACGTGGTGATCCATAACGCCGGGTTGCTGCCGGCCGAGCGGACCGAAACCGCCGACGGGCACGAGATCACCCTGGCCACGCATGTGCTCGGCCCGGTGCTGATGACCGAACTGCTGGTCCCCACCCTGGCCGGCTCCGCCGACCCGCGGGTCATCCTGATGTCCTCGGGCGGCATGTACACCCAGGCACTGCCCGTCGATGACCCCGAATACCGGATCGGTCCCTACCGCGGCGCGACGGCCTATGCCCGCACGAAGCGGATGCAGGTGGCGCTGACCCCGGTGCTGGCCGAACGCTGGAAACCGGAGGGGATCTCGGTCTACTGCATGCACCCGGGCTGGTCGGACACGCCGGGTGTGGTCACCTCGCTGCCGACGTTCCGCAAACTCACCAAACCGCTGCTGCGCACAGCAGAACAGGGAGCCGACACCGCGATCTGGCTGGCCGCAACGCAGCCCGCGCCGCCAACCGGCCGGTTCTGGCACGACCGGCGACAGCGCCCCGAGCACTATCTGCCGTTCACCCACGACAGCGGCGCGGACCGGGCACGCATCTGGGCGTACTGCAAGCAGGCGATCGGCCTGCACGACAGCTGAGCGGGCCGGAGCGCCGCGCCT
Source organism: Mycolicibacter arupensis (assembly GCF_002086515.1). Lineage (GTDB taxonomy): Bacteria > Actinomycetota > Actinomycetes > Mycobacteriales > Mycobacteriaceae > Mycobacterium > Mycobacterium arupense. The sequence goes on along the minus strand of NZ_MVHH01000036.1, from coordinate 23,237 downwards.
ATCCGCCGTACTGTTTGCGCAGCTGCGGTTTGACCACCTTGCCGCTGGCGTTGCGCGGCAGGTCGTCCACCACCACCAGTTCCTTCGGGTGCTTGTAGCGGGCCAGGCGCTCATTGAGGAAGGGCTCGAGGGACTCCAGCGTGATCGTCGCCGCGTCTACCGCGGCGACGATCGCCACCGGGACCTCGCCCCACTTGTCGTGGGCGCGCCCGATCACGGCTGCCTCCCGAATCAACGGGTGCTCAAACAGCACGTTCTCCACCTCGGCGCAGTAGATGTTCTCTCCGCCGGAGATGATCATGTCCTTCTTGCGGTCGACGACGTAGACGAAGCCCTCGTCGTCGACGCGAACCAGGTCGCCGGAGTGGAACCAGCCACCGGCGAACGCCTCGGCAGTGGCCTCCGGCTTGTTCCAGTAGCCCTGCATCATGGTGGGCCCGCGGTAGACGATCTCCCCGATCTCGCCGGGCGCCACGTCGTTCATCTGCTCGTCGACGACGCGGGCGGCGATCGTCGGGATCACCTTGCCCACCGAGCCCAGCTTGCGGATCGCGTCCGTGCCGTTGAGCACGCAGGTGATCGGCGACATCTCGGTCTGGCCGAACACCGCGACGTTGAGCGCGTTCGGGAAGGTCTCGGCCATGGCACGCAGCACCGTGTCCGAGGCCGGCGCCGCGCCCCAGCTGATCACCTCCAGTGCCAGATCTCGCTGCGCCACAGTCGGATCCGCGCAGATGACCTGCCACTGCGCAGGTACCAGGAACACCGAGGTGGCCCGCTCGCGCTCCCAGGCGTCCAGGGTGTCCGTGGCGTTGAATGCACCCAACGGGTGGATCACCGTCTTGGTGCCCACCATCAGATTGGGTGCGATGCTGCCCAGGCCGGCGATGTGGAACATCGGCGCCGCGCAGAAGTACACGCTGTCCGGGCTGATCTGCAGTGCCTGGATGCAGGTCAGTGACTGGGCCAGCAGATTCGAGTGAGACAGGATGGCGCCCTTGGGACTTCCCGTGGTTCCCGAGGTGTACATGATCAGCGCCGGGGTGTCTTCGGGAACGTCGGCACCGGGATGCGGGTCGCCGGTCTCGGCGATCAGGGACTCGTAGTCGTCGCCGAGCACGACGGCCACGTCCAGGCCGCTGGTGTTCTTGCGGACCGCCTGGATGAGCGGCGCGAGCAGTTCATCGGTGATGACGCCCTTGGCCCCGCTGTCGGAGACGATGTAGCTGATCTCGGGGTCGGTCAGGCGAAAGTTGACCGGAACCGCGATGGCTCCCAGGGCGTTGATCGCCAAGGTCGCCTCGACGTACTCGGTGTGGTTGAGCATCACGATCAGGACGCGGTCACCGAAGGAGATGCCCCGCCGGAACAGCGCCCCGGCCAGGCGTTGCGAACGATCGTGCAGTTGCTGCCAGGTGGTGTCGTTGCCGCGACAGCGGAAGGCGACGTCGTCGGGACGCATCTCGGCGTGGATCGCCACCTGGTTCATCCAGTGATTGCGGCGAGAGCTCAGCGGCTGCGCGGTCATTCGCCGAACACCGCCTGACGCTTCTGCAGCATCGCCGCTGCGCCCTCGAAGAAGTCGGCGGAACCGAGCAACTCGACCTGACCGGTCTTCTCCCGGGCCAGGGCGGCATCGAGCGAGGCGAGGTTGGTGGCGTTGAGGGCGCGTTTGGTCAATTCGATGGCGCGGCGCGGTCCGTGGGCCAACTTCTGGGCGGCCGCCTCGACCCGGGCATCCAGCTCCGCCTCGGTGAGCACGGCGTTGATCAGGCCGGCGTCGCGAGCAGCGGTCGCAGGCAGGCGCTCACCCAGCAGCGCCATCTCGTTGGCCACGGCCCGGCCGGCGGCAGCGGCGACCAGGGCCGTGGTGCCGCCGTCGGGCATCAAACCGATGTTGGTGAACGACAGCAGGAAGTACGCACTCTCGGCGGCGTAGATCAGATCCGCGGCCAGCGCCAGCCCCACCCCGACACCGGCGGCCGGACCGTTGATTCGTGCGATCACCGGGATCGGGCTCTCGGCCACCGAGGTCACCAGTCGGGAGGCACAGTCCATCACCTCTTCGGGGCTGACACCGCCGGCCGTGGCCGACAGGTCGGCGCCGGTGCAGAAGGCCTTGCCTTCGCCGGTGATGACGATGGCCCGCACACTCGGGTCGTCGGCCGCGCCGGCGAAGACGTCACCCAGGCCGGCCATGGTGGCGTAGTCGATCGCGTTGAGCCGGGCGGGATTGGTGATCGTCACCCGCAGCACCCGGCCGTCGCGGGTCGCGGTGAGTTTGGCGGAGCTGGCGTTCTCGGACACGGTCAGACCCACCCTTCGATGAACCGGGATTGCAGCACGTCACTTCCTCCGTGGATGAAAATGTAAATTGTGGTTAACGTATGGGCGCCGGGTCCAACAGTCAACACGGGGGTGAAAATGGCTGCTTCCCTCCCTGGCGGATCGGCGACCGCGGTGCAGCGCCGCCCCAAGGACCGCAAGGCCCAGATCGTCCGCGCCGCCGCCCGCGCCTTCAGCGAGCGGGGCTATCACGCCGTGGGGGTCGACGAGATCGCCGCCGAGGTCGGCATCTCCGGCCCCGCGCTGTATCGGCACTTCGCCAACAAATACGCCCTGCTGGTCGCCACCGCCCACTACACGGCGAGTGCGCTGGTGGCCGCCGCGCGCTCCGTCGACGATCCGAGCCGGCCCGCGCCCGAGAGGCTGCGCGCAGTCACCGCCGCGCTGATCGAGACCACCATCGCGACGCGGCGTGAGGGCGCGTTCTATCGGTGGGAGCGGCGCTACCTGCAACCGGCGGACCGCAAAGACATCCGGGCCAGCTACGACGCGCTCAACGCCGCCCTCGCCGAGCCGCTGGCGGTGATGCGCCCGGGTCTGCCCGAGGCCGACCTTGCGATCCTGGCCGCCGCGGCGCTCAGTGTCATCGGCAGCATCTCCGCGCACCGCACCCGATTGTCGTCCGCCGCACTTCAGCAGCTCCTCGGCGATCTGTGCTGGTCGGTGCTGAACGCCGAGTTGCCCCCGGCGCCGCCGGGTCCTGCCGCGCGACGCCTGGAACGCGGGCTGCCGAGCACCTCCAAACGCGAGCGGCTGCTGGCCGAGGCCATCCGCATGTTCGGCCAGCGCGGCTTCTACGAGGTCAGCATCGAGGAGATCGGCGCCGCCGCCGGAGTGAACGGCTCCAGCGCCTATCGCTACTTTCCGAGCAAGGCGGCGTTGCTGGCCGTCGCCTTCCACCGCGCCAGCGACCGTGTCCTGATGGCCATCACCGATTCCCTGGCCGAATCGAGCACCCCGCGCCAGGCGGCCTTGGGTATCGCGCGACGCTATAGCGCACTGGCGTTCGCCGCGCCCGACCTGATCAACATCTACTACGCCGAGTTCGCCAATCTGCCCGAAGCCGACCGCGTCGCGCTGCGCGCATTGCAGCGGCAGAACGTCGACGAGTGGGCGCACCTGGTGCACCAGGTCGGTGCGGGCGAGACCGAAGCGGTCTTCCGCGTCCACGCCGCCCTCGCTCTCGTGGTCGATATAGGACGCCTGGTTAACTTCGACAACCGGGAAGAGCAGCGGGCCCGGATCCATGCCCTGATGGCGGCGGTGCTCTTCGGCGATTGACCGACGTAGATTGGCGGTTGTGACGCACCAAGATGCACCGGCGGCCACAACCGTGGTGGTGGTGGGCGCGGGACTGTCCGGGTTGACCGCCGCTCGTGAGCTGCACCGAGCCGGCGTCGAGGTGCTTGTTCTTGAGGCCGCGGACCGGCTCGGCGGACGGGCGATGACCGAGACCAGCTCCTTGGGCTCTCGAGTGGACCTCGGCGGGCAGTGGATCGGCCACGACCACCACCGGCTCAAGGCGCTGGCTTCCGAGCTGGGCGCCACGCAGTTTCGGATGCACACCGCGCCGATGCCCATCGTGGTCGACCGATCACGGCGAGTGCGGACCTGGGCGCCCTCGATGCTGATGACCCTTCTCGTGCTCGTCGGCGTTGAAGCTCTCTCGCGTATCGCCAAGACGCAACGGTGGAATGCCACCACGGTCGAAGACTGGCTACGCCGAGTCCCCGGGCGGGCTCGACGGCTGCTCGGAGTCATGGCGTACATCTCGTGGACGGCCGACTTGGATCGGTGTTCCATTCACGCCATGGCGCGGAGCATCCGCCAGCAGGGCGGCTTGCGGACCATGCTGGCCACGGCCGGTGGCGCCCAGGAGTCCCTGCTCGCCGAAGGGATGGGCTCGCTGATCGAGGGCCTTGCCGCCGAACTCGGTTCGCGGGTGTTGCCGGGCCGCCGGGTCGCCTCGATCTTGCTTGGCAGCGATGGCGTCACCGTCCAGACAGCCGCGGGTGAAATCCGCGCCGCGAAAGTCATCGTGACCGTTCCGCCGCCGCTTATCGGACGAATCACCTTCGATCCACCGCTCCCACCCGGCCGAGCGGCGTTGGCCTCCGAGACCTATATGGGCTCGGTCTATAAGGGTGTGGCGGTGTATCCGCGCCCCTTCTGGAGAGAACGAATCAGTGGCGAGTTCCTGATCCTCGATGAACCCGGCCGGGTGGTGTACGACACGGGCGCACCGGGTGGTCCGGGCCACCTGTGCGTGCTTGTGGGCGGGCCCGAGGCGCGCGAGCTCGACCGCCTCGATGCGGCGGGCCGGCGTACCGCGGTGCTCGGGGTGTTGGCCGACTATCTGGGTCCTGAGGTCCTGGAACCGGCGAGCTGGCACGAAAAATCTTGGCACCTAGATGAATTCGTCGGCGGTGGCTACGTCGCCCTTGCCCTTCCGGGGACCAGTTCCGGGATCCCGCCCGTCGAGAGCGCTCCGGTCGGCGACATTCATTGGGCGGGCACCGAGACGGCGCGCGACCACCCCGGCTACCTCGAAGGCGCCATAGAATCGGGCACCCGCGTGGCGCGCGAGGTGGTCGAGGTGCTGGCCGCCTCCCGATGACGCCGAGCGCGCTCAGGCCCGGCGTTGGCCGTAGCGGCGGCGGAACTTCTCGACCTGTCCGGCGGCGTCGACGATCCGGCTCGTGCCGGTCCAGAACGGATGCGACGCCGAACTGATCTCCACGATGATCAGCGGGTAGCTCCGCGTGCCCGCCGGTGTGGGCCAGTCGATGGTGCGATCGCTGGTCACGGTGGAACGGGTCAGGAACGCCTGCCCGGTGGTGGCGTCCTGGAAGACGACGGGGCGGTAGTCGGGGTGGATGCCGGGCTTCATCGTTGGTCTCCGTCTCGGCTTCGGAACAGGGATATGTCGGCGGTGGCGGGGGAGTCCTCGCAGGGCTCCTGGTGGTGTTCGCCGAACGGATCGGGGTAGCCCGCCCACTGGTTGGGCCGACGCCACTCGCGGTCGGTGAGCAGCGCCTCCGACAGGGCCTCGCGGATCCGCTCGGGGTGGGCGCCGCAGACCAGGATCACCAGCGAGGTATGACGATCGCCGTGGCGGTGGTCCCAGATCAGGTCGGCGAACGCATGGCGTTCGGGGGATACGCGGCCGGCTTCTGCCGCCGTCATCGCGGCCAGCCACTTGCCCACCGCAGCGGTGTGCAAACCCCCGCCCGCCGACTCCAGCCAGATCGCCCGCTCGCCGCGGTTGGCCAGCCACAACCGCCCGCGCGCCCGGATCACTCCGTCGAGCAGGGCGTCAAGGGCCCCGTGCAGGCGTTGCGGGTGAAAGGGGCGGCGAGCGTGGAATTCGACCAGTTCGACCGGGCCCTCCGGGCGCAGTGGCGGCTGACCGGCCAGCAGGGGGGCATGCGGATCGTCATCGCGACCGCGCCGGGCGTTGGCGTCCAGATGCGTCAGCGCTTGCTCCAGACGATCGGTGCCCGCGGTGATGCGTGCCAACGGAGCCAGGCGGCGCAGCGCCGCCAAAGCAGTCGGCTCCGGCTCGAAGATCACCAGGGCGTCGGCGGATTCGGCTTGGCCCACCACCACCTGGGCGACGGTGCGGCCGTCGTCGAGTTCCTCGTCGCCAAGAGCCTGCGTCAGCCATAGGGAGGCATCCAGGCAGGTGACGACAGCTTCCACGGTCACATCGCGACCGGCCGGTCCGTCGATGTAGCCCGGTCCGACGCACACCCGCACATTGCGGATCGCCCAACAGATGGGCTGTGGCTCAAGCCAATCCGGCAGCTGGACGACTATGCGCGCCACGCCGGCGCACCGGTGCAACCGGCGTAACAGCACCAGCAGGTCATTGCGCAGCGTGCACGACACGCAGCCGTGCGCCAACTCCAGTGCTGAGGTCGTGGCCGCCGTCGTCGGGCGGGTGGTTTCGCGAACCACCACGTGGCCATCCAGCCGGTAGGCGACATTCGCCGTCCCCGCCTGGGACTGCAGGGCACGGGTGGCTGCGTCGGTGCCGAATTGCCCGGCCACCAGGATCACGGGGGTCCGCATCGCCCTCCTAATGAAAATCATTGTCAATAAGGCCATGTCTAGGCTAGCGGCCGGTTCGCCGCTTGTCGACAATGATTTTCAATAAGCCGGGCGGGGCGCCCTGGCGGTTACGGCCCTCTCGGCGGGTCGGGTGCGAGACCGCCGTCGGGGGCGATGTGGGCGAAAATCTGCTGCAGCAGGGTCAGGATGTGGGGGTCATCGACCGTGTAGATGTGGTGGCGCCCGTCCCGCCGGGCGTTGATCAACCCGGCCAGCCGCAGCTTGGTCAGGTGCTGGCTCATGGTCGCGACGTTGATCCCGGCCCGCCCCGCCAGGGTGGTCACGTCATAGGCGTCCTGGGCGGCCAGCCACATCACATGCAAGCGAGCCGGGCTGCTGAGCAGCGCGAACGTGCTTGCGGCGGAGGCCAGCTGGGGCTGGGTCGGCTCATCGGGCCGGGCCGCTGAATCGAATTCTTCGGGCGGCCGTTCTTCATCTTTTGCCATGGCGGCATCCATTTTGTCTCACCTCCCATTGGGAGATTCGTCGAACAACACATTCGCATAGTTGCGCAAACGCCAAAGTGTCGCCCAGAATTGGGCAGTTCGTGCGGCGCGACGCCGCCCGCGCGCCACCACCGCCCCGCCAGACACATGATTGGTTCTGCCGAATTGATGCCGACCTCGCTACTGCGCCCTGCCACGTTGGGAATCCGAGCGGCCTCCGCCCTGGCGGGGGCGACGGCGCGCGGAGCGTCGGCCACCACCGCGGCGATGGGAGCTATCGCCGCGGCCGGACTGCAGGTCGCCGCGCTGCCGCTGCGCGAAGCCGGCCGGGTGTTGTCGGGTGAATCCACGTCGGCGACGCTGACCCGCAGGTGCTGGCGTGGCGAGGACCGCGCCTGGATCGAGGTGCGTGGCTTGACCGAAACTCCCGCGCTCGGGCAGCAGGTACTCGACGCGCTCCTGGCCGATCCCGGCGTGGCGTCGGTGCGGCTGAATCTTCCGTTGTCGCGGGTCGTGGTGGAACTCGCCGACGAGGGCGAGCCGGCCTCACTGAATGACCTGTGCCGCCTGATCGCTCGGGTCGAGCGCGACCACCGCCGGTGTGCCGAAGCCGCGGCGCCTACCGGTTCCGAGCCCGCCACCGTGCTGCCCGGCGACGGGCTGTTGCTGATGGCCCGCGGCGTCATGGTGGGCGTCAACGCCGCGGGGCTGGCCATCGCGGTGGCCGGCCGCGCGCTGCGACTGCCGCAGGCACCGATCACCGTCGACGCCGTCGCCGCGCTGGCGAACTACCAGCCCTGGCTGCGCAGTCAGCTTGCCGGGCGGATCGGCCGGGGCCCCGCCGACACGGTGCTGTCGCTGATCTCGACCGGAGCCAGGATCGCCACCTTGTCGCCGGCGACCCTGGCGGTAGACCTGGCGCTGCAGGGCGTCAAAGCCGCCGAAGCCCAGGCCGCGGCCCGGGCCTGGACGCGCCACGAACCCCACCTGGCCCGGCACGCCGACCACGAACAGGTCCACGTGCCGACGCGGCCGGTGCCCCTGCCGGAGGGCGCGGTCGACCGACACGGCAGGCGGGCCGGCTACGTGCAGTTGTTCGGAGCCGGCCTGGTGGGAGCGCTCACCCGCAACGTCACCACGGCGGCCACCGCCGCCGTGGTCGCCGGTCCCAAGGCCATGCGCACCACGACGGAAGCGTTCGCGGCCACCCTGAGCCGGTCCTTGGTCGAGCAGCACGCGGCGTTGCCGTTGCGCCCGGAAGGCCTGCGCCGACTCGATCGCGTCGACGCCGTCCTCATCGACCCGCGGCTGCTGTGCACCGCAGACACCCGCGATCCGCTGGCCTCGGCGGTGCTGGCCGAGGCGCGGGCCTCCGGCGCGGAGTTGGTCACCCTGGATGTCGAAGCCCTGGGTGAACTGCGCCCGGCATTCGACGAACTGGAGCCGGTCGGCCACAGCGCCGACGACGACCACCTCGATGCGGCGCTGGCCGCCGCGCTGACGGCGCGTCAGGCCGCCGGCCGCACCGTGGCGGTGCTGACATCACGGGGGGCGCGGGCACTGGCCTGCGCGGACGTGGCCCTGGGAATCGTGCCTGCAGACGCGGCGATCGCCCCGCCGTGGGAAGCGGACCTGCTGCTGGCCGACCTGACCGGGGCGTGGCGGGTGCTGCACGCGCTACCGGCGGCGCGCGCGGCTGCCCAGCGCGGTATCGCGTTGTCCACCGGGGCCTCGACGCTTGGCGCCCTGCTGATGGTTCCCGGCGTGCGGGGCGGGCTTGGCCCCGGCCCGGTCACCGCCGGGGCGGCCACCGGATTGCTCTCGGGCTACCTGCTGGCACGCGGGGTGGCGCGCACTCCGGCGCCGCGACCGGCACCGGCCTATCAATGGCATGCGATGTCGCTCGACGAGGTCCGTGCGATCCTGCCGGAACCCGACCTGGCCGGTGCGGCCGCCGAACTCGACGTCGCGCCGCCGCACATGGCCTGGCAGTTCGTGAAAGCGGTGCGCGCCGAACTCTCGGATCCGCTGATGCCGGTTCTGGCGCTGAGCTCGGCGGCAACCGCGATGCTGGGGTCGCCGGTGGACGCGCTGATGGTCAGCACGGTGTTGATCGGCAACTGCATGCTGGCCGCGGCCCAACAGTTGCAGGCCGAGAACCGGCTGAACCGGCTGCTGGCTCAACAGACACCACCGGCGCGCATCGTCGAGCCGGGCACCCACACCTATGCCGAGATCGTTGCTGACCGGCTGATCCCCGGGACCGTGATCGAAGTGCGCAGCAACGAGGTGGTGCCCGCCGATGCGCGGCTGATCGAGGCCACCGATCTCGAGGTCGACGAATCCTCACTGACCGGCGAGTCCCTATCGGTGGACAAGCACACCGCTGCGACACCCGGCGCCGAACTCGCCGACCGGCGCTGCATGCTCTACGCCGGAACGACGGTCGTCGCCGGCACCGCGCTGGCCGTCGTCACCGCCGTCGGCGCCGACACCCAGGCCCGCCGCGCCGCCGAGCTGGCCGCCGGTGATCTTCCGGTGGTCGGCCTGCAGCACCAGCTCAGTCAGCTGATGAGCCGGGCCTTCCCGGCCAGCGCCGGCGGCGGCCTGATGGTGGGACTGCTGGGGATGCTGCGCGGCGGCGGACTGCGCCTGGCCCTGGGCAACGCGATTGCCGTTGCAGTGGCCGCGGTGCCCGAGGGCATGCCGCTGATGGCCACCCTGGCCCAACACGCCTCCGCCCAACGGCTGACCGATTCCGGTGCGCTGGTGCGCATTCCCCGCTCCGTGGAGGCGCTGGGCCGGGTCGAGGTGGTCTGCTTCGACAAGACCGGAACGCTGAGCGAGAACCGGCTGCGGGTCACCCGCGTCCATCCGGTGGCCGGCCACGCCCATGACGACGTGCTGCGGTGCGCCGCCAACGCCGCGCCGGCTCCCGAGGGTGACCCCCATACGCACGCCACCGACCAGGCCGTCACCGAAGCGGCCGCCGGAATTTCCGATGGTGGGGAACCGCTGTGGATCACCCCGGACGCCCACCTGCCGTTCCGCTCCGGCCGAGCGTTCTCCGCGTCGGTGGTGGGCGCCGACCTGATGATCAAGGGTGCGCCCGAAGTGGTGCTGGCCGCCTGCACCGGACTGGGCCCCGACAGTGACGCGCCGGTGAGCGAGCTGGCGGCCGGCGGCCTGCGGGTGATCGCGGTGGCGCGGCGCCGGCTCACTGCCACCCAGGTGAAATCGCTGACAGGCGACCCGGACGCCCTCGCCGGGCTGTGCCAGGCCGGTCTGACACTGGTCGGATTCCTCGGCATCTCCGACACCCCCCGCGCCGAGGCGCCCCAATTGCTTGCTGACCTGGCGGAGCGCGGGATCGGGATCCGGCTGATCACCGGCGATCACCCCGTCACCGCCACCGCGATCGCCGCGGAACTGGGCGTGCCCGTCACCGCCGATCAGGTCATCACCGGAGCCCAGTGGAATGCGCTGTCGCGCAAGGAGCAGGAACGGGCGGCGGCGCAGCGGGTGATCTTCGCCCGGATGTCCCCGGAGAACAAGGTGCAGGTGGTGCAGACCCTCGAACGCAGCGGTCGGGTCTGCGCGATGGTCGGCGACGGCGCCAACGATGCCGCCGCGATCCGGGCTGCCAGCGTCGGCCTCGGCGTGGTCGCGCGGGGCAGCGACTCGGCGCACCTCACCGCCGACATCGTGTTGACCGACGGGCGCATCGGCGCCCTGACCGATGCCATCGACGAGGGCCAGCGATTGTGGCGCGGAGTCCAATTGGCGGTGACAGGTCTGCTCGGCGGAAACGTCGGCGAGGTGATCTTCGGCGTCGTCGGTACCGCGCTGTCGGGTACCTCGCCGCTGAACAACCGCCAGCTGCTGCTGATGAACATGCTGACCGACGCGCTGCCGGCTACCGCGGTCGCCGTCAGTACGCCCGCCGGCGCCTCGCATCGGGTGGTGCACGGCATCGACGAGCGCAGGTTGATGCGCGCCGTCGCCGTCCGCGGTGCGATCACCGGTGCCGCGGCCAGTGCCGCATGGGGGATGGCGGCACTGACTGGACGGCGTCAGCGCGCCGCCACGGTCGCGTTGATCACGCTGGTCACCACCGAGCTCGCCCAGACCCTGGTCGACTCGCACGCGCCGTTGGTGTTGCTCACCGCCGCAGGCTCATTCGCGGCGTTCGCGGCCATGATCAGCCTGCCCGGGATCAGCCAGCTCCTGGGATGCGTACCGGTGGGACCGCTGGGCTGGTCGCAGGCCCTGGGCGCCACCGGCGCCGCAGTCCTGGCGATCGCCGCGGCCCCGCACGTGCTGCCGGCCGGCCGGCGGGAGTCGACGCCGAGCCGTACCGATACCGGGTCCGGGCCGTTGGCCACCGTGCAAGCGCTGAGCGGGATTGCCGACGGCCGGCAGCGCCGCACCGCGGCCGGCGCGGGCTTCAAACGCCATTCGGCACAGCTGGAGGGGTCTTCGGCCGGCTGACGGCCCCCTACGGTGGTTCAATCGTCTTCGGAGACCGGCTGGTTCAACTCGCCAAGGATGTCGTTCGCGCTGCCGTTGCGGCCCACGCCCAGTCGCCGGGCCCGGGCATCCAGCTCGCGGTGGGCATGTTCGAGGGTGTAGCCGCCGGCGATCAACACTCCGATCGCCTGATCGATCAGCGAGGCTGCTGCGAGCCCGCCGGGTGAAGGCTGGGGCGGTACGCGGTGCTGATCCAGCACGAACTCAGTCAAGGCGAGGCCGGTCAGCCAGGCAAGGTCGGCGGCCAGGTCGACGAAAGCGCCTGGGTTGCCGGCGTAGAGGATCAGCACCGCAAACGGCCCTGCGATGGCGTCGGAAACCGCCCGAGTCATCGGTAAGCGCATCGAGGTGACGATGTCGCCGAGCTCGGTCCCCGATTCGAGCACGGTGAAGCTGGATTGACGACCGGAGGCAGTGATCATCACCGTCAGACCCAGATACGACCCCACCGCGAGTTTGGTGTTGCCCGCCAACTGGCGCAGCGTGTCGGTGAGGTCGAAGTCGGGGTCGTCCAGGATTTCGGTCAGGGCCGCGAGATCGGCAGCCAGCGCCGCGGTGATGTCCACAAGGGGTAGAGCTCCCCATTGACGCCCCGAACGCCGCTCTTTTCGTCCTAAGCCGAGTGCCGCAGGTCGCGACTGCCCGGGCGCAATATCTGACCACGGATCAGGGATCGGGGTCTAACAGTGCCTATACCTAACGCTACGCGGGGTTATGGCGCGGTGCGGCGGGCGTGCGCGCGGCGCACCGCTTCGTCGACGATGCTTCGTGCGACCACCGCAAGTTTGACGTTCTCGGCCTGGCTGATCCGGCGCAGCCGGTCGAACGCATCTTCGGCGGTTCCTCCGGAACGGGCACGCAGAATACCGATGGCCTGGTCGATGACCGGACGGGTGGACAGTGCTGTCTGCAGCTGCGTGGTCAGCGCCCGGGCTTGGGTCAGCACGTGCGCGTTGTGCACCGCGACGGCGGCGGGAACGGCGAACAGTTCGCCGAGTTCGGCGGCGCGTTCGGTGAAGGCATCCTTGCGGTGCGCATAGACGTTGATGGCCCCGACCACCTGGCCGGGCAGCAGCAGCGGTAGCGACAACACGCTGTGCACGCCGAGACGTCCCACCCGCGGGCCAAAGCGCGGCCAGAGCTTCTCGCCGCCCAAGGACCCGGACCGCACGGTGCGTCGCTCCAACGCCGCGGTGATGCAGGGCCCCTCGTTGACCTCGACGTATTGGATCTCATCGATCTGCTGCACGAAGGGGGCGCTGGCGGCCAGAACCTCGACCCGGTTGTCACTACGCAGCAACGTCAGCCCTGCGCCGTCCGCGGCGGGAATGGCCTGCACCGCGTAGGTGGCCACTCGGGCCAGGAGCTCCTCAAGTCCGAGCGAATCGGCTACCAGATTAGCGAGATCGGCCAGACCGGATCGCAGGTCATCGACGTCCGTGTCGACGCCTTCTGCAGTCGAATCCAGCTCGTTACCAGGGGCGGGCTTGTCGGTCACGACTACCCCGTCATCTGCCGAATCGCGGGGAACGCACGTTGACATGCTAGTGCCGCGTGTCGGAGTAATCCATGTCTCGTCTTACTCGCGGAGGCACGTCGACGGCGGTGCACCGCCGCGATCGCTGTCTTGAGCCCGCGGTGGCGCCCGGTCGCCGGGTCGATGTCGACGAAGTCGGTGGCCAGTACGGCGAACATTCGCTCGCTGCGCGTCTCGGGGGCGTCGTCGGCGAGATCGCGCAGGTAGCGATCCGGCAGCGACAGCTTGGCGATGGTGCGCCACGTCTTGCCGTACTGAGTCAGGAACGAACCCGTGGTGTAGGGCAGGTCGTAGTGTTCGCAGATCTGGCGCACCCGCGCCGAGATCTGGTGTAACCGATTGCTCGGCAGGTCGGGGTAGAGGTGATGTTCGATTTGGTGGCATAGGTGGCCGCTCATAAACCGCATCGCCGGACCGGCGTCGAAGTTGGCGCTGCCCAGCAGCTGACGCAGATACCACTGACCCCGGGATTCGCCCAGCATGTCGGACTTGCTGAATTTCTCAGCGCCATCGGGAAAATGCCCGCAGAAGATCACTGCGTTTGCCCAGACATTCCGGATCACGTTGGCCAACAGATTGGCCTTCACAGTCGATAGGTAGGTAGCCCTCGGTGACAGTGCGGTGAGTGCGGGGAACGCCGCGTAGTCTTTGAACACCTGCTTGCCGGCCTTCACCGCGAACCGGCCCGCCTTGCCGAGAGCGTTCCTGCGCTCTGCGCCGCCCTTGGCGATGTTTCCGAATTCGATGGGTTGCAAGCCGATTCCCCACTCGAACCCGAGCGCCAGGATGACGTTGTACAGCGGGTTCCCGATGTTGCTCGGATGCCAAGGCTGGTCGCGAGTGACCCGCAAAGTGCTGTAGCCGACGTCGTCGTCCATACCGACGATGTTCGTGTACTTGTGGTGGCGAAGGTTGTGGTCGAACTGCCAGTGCTTCGACACTCCGGCCATGTCCCACTCCCACGTCGAGGAGTGGATCTCGGGGTCATTCATCCAATTCCACTGGCCGTGCATGACGTTGTGCCCGATTTCCATGTTCTCGATGATCTTGGCAGCAGCGACGGTCAGCGTTCCCGCCCACCAGGCCAGCCGCCTCGAATCAGCGGCCAACATAAGCCGGCCGACCATTTCGAGGGTGCGTTGGGCGGCGATGGCACGGCGGATGTAGCGCGCATCGCGCTCGCCAAGGCAACCTTCGATGTGCAGCCGGATGGCGTCCAGGTCATCGGCCAACGAGTCGATGTCGGCGTCTGTCAGGTGAGCGAAGGCCGAAATCTCATCGATCGCCACATGTTTCCCTTTCGTTGGCCTGCGGCCGGTCGAGCGGACAGTCGCTGAATACCTCGTGGGTATAGGGCGGATCAGTAGTAGTGACTGCGCCCGCCGACCGCGTGGCCCAGCCGTCCCATCAGGGCCAAGAGCAGCCCGACGACCAGAAGGATGACGCCAATGACTACGCAGAGATGGGCGTAGGCAAAGGTGGGGACCAAAGCCGGCAAAAGGAGCCCAAGGACAATGAGAATGATCCCGAGGGTGATCATGGTGCTTCCCGATTTCTGGTTAGGGGTTGTGAGCGTCGCACAGACGTCGGAATGTGCGGCTTAGACGTCGGAGTGTGCGGCCCGAATGAAAGTTCATCGAATTCGGCGGCGTACAGCCGAACTCGCTTCTGCACCGGCTGAGGGGCTCAACACCCGCAACACTACTCCTTTTCGGGCCGGCCGGTGGACGCCCGCGGCCCCCATTGGCCAAGGTGCTGCGCAGTGCTTTCGGGCGCTGGGGCCGAACCGGCGTAGGGTTGTTGGCAGCGGCGGTCCTTCGTACAGGCGGTGTTTTCAAGTCCTGTCATCGCCGGGAAATTTGGCCGCTAGGGCTGAGATGGGAGCGTCGTCATGACGCGACAGCAGACAACACGTAGAAGCCCTGACAACTCCGCGTCACCGCTGCACACGCCCCGGTTACGGTTGAAGCGCAAAGCGTCCCCGAGCGGATACGTCGACGGGGCATGGTGGCCACATACCGAGGATCTGGTCGTGGAGCTTCCCGACCTGCTGGCTGTGCTGTCCGTTCGATTGGGTCGCATAAGCCGGGTCTTGTACAACCTGAGCGAATGGGATAGTGCGCCAAAGAAACTCGTCATCGACGGGCGGCCGGTACGGTTGGATGGATACCGGATCCAGCCGATCGACACGATTGAAATTCTCGGGCTCGATGGTGACCGTCTCACTTTGATGGTGGTTCCCACGCGCACCGGCCCGAGCGATGCACATGACGCCATGATGTCCGCGGCGCAGTCGAAAGGCGCTGTCTCGGTGAGTGATCTGCTGACGGCCAGCCCACGCGAACGGGAACGACGCAATCTGGCGGCCACCGCTCTTGATCGCTGGGAATCGGAAGGGGGAACATGACGACCCTGGCGTCGTCCGACCCCCGGCAACCGATCAATCCCGCCGATTTCTTAGCGGGATGAACTGATCCCGGAGAGGACACCGATGAGTACGGCGAGGGTTGCCTCGTGTTTGATGCGGGTATCGCATCTGGACCGCTCGGTGAAGTTCTACTGTGAGGTGTTCCAGTGCGATGTCGCCATTCGTGAGAGGGATGCGGCACTTCTCCTGACGCCGGACGGCTTCGAGATCTATCTGCGCACGCACGAGGCGTCCAGGGCTGGTGGCATCACCGGCGTCGGTGTCGAGCAGATCATCTGGTCTGTCGGCAGCGAGGCGGAGCTGAAGCAGATTGAACAACGCATGCGCGTCCACGATCCGAGTGTGTACTCGAACACCTTGGGTGATATCAGTTTCGTCGACGGTGGCGATCCAGATGGTATTCGGGTCCTGGTCACCTACCCGACTCCGCACCAGCTTCCGCGTGAGGTCATCGACCGACGATTCCGGTGATAGGCCTCGGTGGATCCCGCCGCGGCAAGGAACCCGCAGCATCGGACAGTCCCTGGGTCTACCGTAGGACTTTGCAACATGTTGACCAGTGGAGGTGTTCCGGTGCACCCATTCCGGCAAGCTGTGGAGGCCCGCGATGCCGCGGCCATCGAGGAGCTGCTGTCCGACGATGTCGTGTTCACCTCCCCGGTGGCGTTCAAGCCCTACCCGGGCAAGCCGATCACCGCGGCGATCCTGCGCGCGGTGATGCGCGTTTTCTCCGACTTCCACTACGTCCGCGAGATCACCGACGCGTCGGGACGCGACCACGCCCTGATCTTCGAGGCGTCGGTCGACGGCAAGCGGATCACTGGATGCGACTTCCTGCATACCGACGACGACGGCAAGATCGACGACTTCGTGGTGATGGTGCGGCCGCTGTCGGCGGCCACCGCGCTGGCCGAGGCCATGGCGGCGCAGTTCGACCAGATCACCCGTGAGGCCGCCGCGCACGGCGGTTGAGCGGGGCTCGGCGGTGCGTGATCAGGCGCCAGTAGTCGCGGCCGTCGCGGTCGGCGGCGCCATCGGCGCCTGCGCGCGCTACGCCGTCGCGTTGGCCCTGCCCACCCCGGCCGACGGATTCCCTTGGGCCACTTTGATCACCAACGTCACCGGCTGTGCACTGATGGGGGTGCTCATGGTGGCGATCACCGAAGTGTGGGTCGGGCATCGGCTGTTGCGCCCCCTGTTGGGCACCGGTGTGCTCGGCGGCTACACCACGTTCTCCACCTTCGCCGGCGACGTCGACACCCTGATCGCCGCCGGCCAGCTCGCCCGGGCGCTGCTCTATCTGCTCAGCACACCGGTCGCGGCGCTGATCGCGACCTGGACCGCCGCGTCCCTCGCCCGTCGTCTGATCATCAGGAGGATCGCATGAACCAGCTCACCGGACGCGCCCTGCGCCTGACGGTATTTCTCGGCGAGAGCGACACCTGGCACCACAAGCCGGTGTTCAGCGAGATCGTGCACCGAGCGCGGCGGGCCGGCCTGGCCGGCGCGTCGGTGTTCCGCGGTATCGAGGGCTTCGGAGCGTCCTCGGCCATCCACACCACCCGCCTGCTGTCGATGTCGGAGGACCTGCCGGTCTCGGTGGTCATCGTCGATGCCCCTGAGCGCGTCCGGGCATTTCTGCCCGAGCTCGACGAGCTGGTCACCGAGGGGCTGATCCTGGTGGACGAAGTCGAGGTGGTCCGGCACATCGGACGCACCCCCGCCGACCAGTGACCTGGCTGCTGGTCATCGCCGGCGCAGCGGTGGGAGCCCCGCTGCGCTATCTGACCGATCGCTTCGTCCAAGCCCGCCACGACACCGCATTCCCGTGGGGCACCCTGACTGCCAACGTGGTGGGCAGCCTGCTGCTGGGGGTGCTCGCCGGGGCGGCGAGCGTCGGCGATCAGCGGCTGCACCTGTTGATCGGCACCGGCCTGTGCGGGGCGCTGACCACTTACTCGACTTTCTCCTACGAAACGCTGCAGTTGGCCAGTGTCGGTGCGCGGCTGTACGCGCTGGCCAATCTGGTCCTCACCCTGACCTGCGGGCTGGGGGCGTTCTACGCCGGCCATGTCGTGGCACAGGCGGTGTGGGCCTGATCGATCCTGGGGTAAGCCGACGCAGCGCAACCGCGCCCAGCTCCGGGTGTCACAATCGAGCCCGACAGTGTCCCGGGTGACCGCCCAATCCTTTTCAGGAGTTGCCATGTCGTTCTCGGTAGAGCTCAGCGATGACGTGATCGAGGTGCGTGACTGGGTGCACCAGTTCGCCGCCGAGGTCGTGCGCCCCGCCGCCGCCGAATGGGATGAGCGCGAAGAGACGCCGTGGCCGGTCATCCAGGAGGCGGCCAAGATCGGCCTGTACTCGCCGGAGTTGTTCGCCACCCAGGCGGCCGAACCCAGCGGAATCGGCATGCTGGCGGTCTTCGAGGAACTCTTCTGGGGCGACGCCGGGATCGCCCTGTCGATCCTGGGAACCGGACTTGCCGCAGCGGCGTTGGCGGGCAACGGAACCCCCGAGCAGCTGGGTCTGTGGCTGCCCGAGATGTTCGGCACCGCCGATGACCCCAAAGTCGCGGCCTTCTGCTCCTCAGAACCCGACGCCGGTTCCGATGTCGGCGCGATCCGGACGCGCGCCCGCTATGACGAAGCGGCCCGCGAATGGGTGCTCAACGGCACCAAGACCTGGGCCACCAACGGCGGCATCGCCAACGTGCACATCGTGGTCGCCTCGGTCTATCCCGAATTGGGCTCACGTGGGCAGGCCACGTTCATCATCCCGCCCGGCACCACCGGGCTGGCTCAGGGCCAGAAGTTCAAGAAGCACGGCATCCGGGCGTCGCACACCGCCGAGATCGTGCTCGACAACGTCCGGCTGCCCGAGGACATGATCCTCGGGGGGCGGGAGAAGTTCGAGGCTCGCGTCGCCCGGGTCAAGTCCGGCGCGTCGGCCGGCGGCCAGGCCGCCATGAAGACCTTCGAGCGCACCCGGCCGTCAGTCGGCGCTATGGCCGTCGGAGTGGCCCGCGCCGCCTACGAGTACGCCCTCGAATACGCCTGCCAGCGCGAGCAGTTCGGCCGCAAGATCGGTGAGTTTCAGGCGGTCTCCTTCAAGCTGGCCGACATGAAGAGCCGCATCGATGCTGCTCGGCTGATGGTCTGGCGGGCCGGCTGGATGGCCCGCAACAACAAGGCCTTCGACAACGCCGAGGGCTCGATGGCCAAGCTGTTCGCCAGCGAGACCGCGGTCTACGTCACCGACGAGGCCATCCAGATTCTGGGCGGTAACGGCTACACCCGTGACTACCCGGTCGAGCGGATGCACCGCGACGCCAAGATCTTCACCATCTTCGAAGGCACCAGTGAGATTCAGCGGCTGGTCATCGCCCGGGCGCTGACCGGGCTGGCGCTGCGCTGATCAGTTCGGGTCAGATTCCAGCGGCGCCCCATCGGAGAACACGAAGCGGGTGCAGTCGGTGGGGAACGCGAACCAGGCCAGCGCCCGGCGGGGAATGATCATGCGCAGCCCACCGCCATCGGGTCCCGCCCAGGAGTCGGCGCCGGGAGCGTACTGCGGGTGATACTTCGTAAAGGCGATCGCCAACCGGGCTCCGAGGCCGTCGGGGTCGGCGGAGGTGGCCACCGAGATTCCCTCGACAATGACTACCTGCGTGCCGCTTTCGAGTGTCAGGGTGCAGGCCGGGTTGTGCTGCGCGTTGCGCGCGTGACGCGTGGTGGGTGCGCCGTCGTAGTAGAACCGGCCTTCCAGCCACACCCCCCACCGCGGCACGGAGTGCGGCGTGCCGTCCGGGCGCACCGTGCTCAACCAGTAGTGCTGTGAGGCGGTCAGTCGCTGTTCGACGTCGGACCAGCTCAATAGGCCCACTGCCGAATCCGGCAACCCGTAACCCGCCGGCAGGACGGGACGTTGCGCCGCGGGGCCGGGAGTCGGTTCCATGGTGGGCAGGCTAGTGGCCGTCTACCCGGCCGTCTTGCCGTTATCGGTCATGTACACCGCCCCGTGTACGGCGGCGGCGGCATCGCTGGCCAAAAAGGCGATCACCTCGGCGACGTCACTCGGGGCGCTCAAGCCCCGCGGCGAGGCCACCCGCATGATCAGGTTCACGTCAGCGCCCTCGGGAAGCTGGAAGTTGGTCACCTGCGGGGTCAGCATCCCGCCCGGGCACACGGCGTTCACCCGCAGCTTCTCGGCGGTGAACTCCACGGCCAACGCGCGGGTGAGCCCGACCAAGCCGTGCTTGGCCGCGCAGTAGCCCGCCGAGTACGCCTGACCCTCGACCCCGGCGATCGAGGCGACGTTGACGATGTTGCCGCCGGTCTCCAGCAGATGCGGCAGCGCCGCGCGGCACAGGAAGAACGGCCCGTTGAGGTTGACCGCGAGGTCATGCGCCCACTCGTCGTCGGTGACCGCGGACGTGTGGCGCATCTGGTGTGCTCCGGCGACATTGACCAGAACATCGAGTCGGCCGAACTGGGCAACGCACTGGTCGACCGCCGCTGCGCAGGCCGCCGCAGTGCTGATGTCGGTGGGTGCGTACTGCCCGCCGGGTACGTCGGCGAACACCGTGGCCAGCCGCTCGGCGTCGCGTGCCAGGCCGAACACCGATGCCCCGCGCCGGGCGAACAGCTGTGCTGTCGCCGCGCCCAGCCCCGACGAGGCGCCGGTCACCAAGGCCACTTTGCCTGACAGATCGGTCATTTCGACTCTCCGCATCACCCAATCGACCGGCACTGGGGCGCAGCCGTCTACCGTCCAGTTATGGCTTCAGTATCAGTGATCACCGGCGGTGCGGGCGGTATGGGTCTGGCGACGGCCAAGATTCTCGGCCGCGATCACGCGGTGGTGCTGGCCGATGTTCGCCAGGACCGGCTCGATGAGGCGCACGCGGCGCTCACCGAACTCGGCGTCACCGCGACCATCGTCCACTGCGACGTCACCGATCGCGACGCCGTCGGTGAGCTGTTCGACACCGCCGCGAGCGTGGGACCGCTGGCGTCGGTGATCCACACCGCCGGGGTGAGCCCGAGCATGGGCGACGCCGAGTTCGTCATGCGGGTCAACGCGTGGGGCACCGTCGTGGTCAACGAGGCGTTCTATGACCTCGCCCCGCCGGAAGGGGCGGTGATCGTCAACGTGGCCTCCATGGCCGCCCAGTTGCTGCCCGACAAGCTCTACCCGACGGGCCAGTTCCCGCTGGCACTGCGCGACGGCGATGCCTTCGTGTCGGCGATGACGGCCTACTGCAACAACGCGCCCGAGCAGGCGCGTTCGGGCTTCTCCTACACCGTCAGCAAGGCCTTCGTGAAGTGGTACTGCGCGTCGCAGGCCGAACGGTTCGGCGGTCGGGGGCTGCGGATCGTCTCGGTGTCGCCGGGCAACATCGACACCGAGATGGGCCGGCGCGAGGAAAAGTCCGGGGTCGGCATGATGATGCCCGATGCGCGGATCCCGCGGTGGGGCACCGCCGAGGAGATGGCGGAGCTGTTCGCCTTCTGCGCCGGCGACAAGTGTGGCTACCTCACCGGAACCGACCTGCTGGCCGATGGGGGAGTGGTCGCATCCATGCGAGAACGGGCGCGGGTGGCCGCCGAACGCAGCTGAGATTGCGTCTACGGCGGTAATTCCGCCGTCCTCACGACCCTGGATGCAGCCTTCTCCATGGTCCTTCACAGCTAAGTTAACGGTTGACACGCGGTGGGGTGCGTGCTTACCGTGGAGCAAACCTACGGCACCGTAGGTTCGGCTGGGGGGCCAATCGACAGCCCGCTTGTCGATTCCGGGAGGGGGAGAAAAACTATGGTGAACGTGCAGACGGCGCTGCTTCACGAGCTGGAGCCGATAGTCGAGCAGAACCTCAATCGCCATCTCAAGGCCGCCAAGCCGTGGTTGCCGCACGACTACGTGCCGTGGAGCAGGGGGCGTGACTTCGCGTTCCTCGGCGGCGAGGACTGGGTTCCGGAAGACTCGCCGCTGGACCCGGTCGCCAAGGCCGCCCTGCTGGTCAACCTGCTGACCGAGGACAACCTGCCGTCGTATCACCGCGAGATCGCCACCACCTTCAGCCGGGACGGCGCGTGGGGTACCTGGGTGGGTCAGTGGACCGCCGAGGAGGGCCGCCACAGCATCGCACTGCGTGACTACCTCATCGTGACCCGCGGTATCGACCCGGTGAACCTCGAGAACATGCGGATGCAGCACACCGTCGCCGGCTACGACGCCGGCGGCAAGTCGGCACTGCAGGTGCTGGCCTACGTGTCGTTCCAGGAGCTGGCCACCCGGGTGTCGCACCGCAACACCGGTAAGGCGTCGGGCTGCCCGATCGCCGACCAATTGCTGGCGCGCGTCGCGCTCGACGAGAACCTGCACATGGTGTTCTACCGCAACCTGATGCAGGCGGCCCTGGACATCGCCCCGGACGAGGCCATGTGTGCGATCCGTGACGAGGTGCTCGGCTTCGCGATGCCCGGCATGGGTATGCCCGGCTTCCAGGAGAACGCCCTGCTGATCGCCAAGGCCGGGATCTACGACCTGCGCATCCACCACGACGACGTCGTCCAGCCGGTGTTGCGGTTCTGGAAGATCAGCGAGCGCAACGACTTCGGCGCGGCAGGCGAGGAAGCCCGGGAGCAGGTCATCGGCTTCATGAAGATGGTCGACGAGCGGGCCACCTACTACGAAGAGAAGGCCAAGGCGCGCGAGCGCGTCTCCGCCTGATCGGCGGCGGCTAGCTCCGTTTGATCGATGCGTGGTAGGTGGTATCAGCCATCGACACCGCGTCGGCGCTGGCCGGGGGAGTCGGACGGCCGTACTCCGTCAGGAGTTCGGTCATGGTCCTGCTGGTGGAGACCCAGTCCAACGAGTCGAGGTAGGCCGCGACCTCGTTGCGGGCGCCCTCGTAGCCCAGGTCGGAGAACTCCAGGTCGAAGCCGTGCTCGCGCCACTTCTCGGTGGCCCCGCGCATCATCTCTCGCGCCTGCTCGTGCTGCGCCGCCGAGATGTTGGGGATCGCCTCGGTGGCCAGTCGGCTGCCGTCGGCGCTGAGCGCGGTGATGTTGTCCAGCAGCCGGTCCTGCGCTTCCGGTGGAAGGTAACCGAGCAGACCTTCGGCGATCCATGCGGTGGGCGCGGTGCTGTCGAAACCCGCCTGGGTCAACGCCGCCGGCCAGTCGTCGCGCAGGTCGACGGCCACCTCGCGGCGATCGGCGGTCGGCTCTGCCCCCAACTCGGCCAGCGTCGCGGTCTTGAAGGCCAGTACCGCCGGCTGGTCGATTTCGAAGACCGTCATGCCGGCGGGCCAGCTCAGCCGGTAGGCGCGCGCATCCAGACCCGAGGCCAGGATCACGGCCTGTCGGATTCCGGCGGCGGTGGCCTCGGCGAAGAACGCGTCAAAGAATCGGGTGCGTGCGGCCATGGCGTCGGGCATCTGCCCGAGCTTCCAGTGGGATTCAGGGTCATCGAGGTCGGTGCTGGCCAGTTCGCCCGTGGCCCACTTGGTCAGGAAGTCGACGCCGACGGCCCGCACCAGCGGTTCGGCGAAGCTGTCGTCGATCAGTGGATTGTCGGCCCTGGTGGCGATCGCTCGGGCGGCGGCGACCATGGTGGCCGTGGCTCCCACGCTGGTGGCCAGGTCCCAGGTGTCGTTGTCGGTGCGTGCCATGGGTGCTCCTTGGGGAGGATGGACAAGGCGATTTGCTTAGCCTATCAAGTAATTAGTTTACATAACGAAAACTGGCGGGAGAACGTTCCCGAAGCCGTCGCTAGCTGTGATGTCCAGGGAGGTTGGTCAGTCGGGTGACCGGTGGTTGGCCTCCGATGG